>JAZKYX010000043.1:0-92307 GCA_045612405.1 Alistipes sp. | reverse complement strand
AAGGATTCGTCTGCTCGTTTGGACGCAGATAGCGATAACCGCCCTCGGCGTTCCACTCCATCTTGCTCAGACCATCAGCCAAAGCCTTATCCTCAGCCTCAGGAGCCACAGGACGACCCGAGAATGTGTACTCGCTTGTCTGCTCGGAACCGAGCACTACGCGCGACTGAGTCTGGGCTGTGATAAGCGAAGCAAGGATAGGGTCAAAACGTACCGACACCTTCACGCTCGACAGCTTACATACGACCTCAGCGTTAGTAACCTGCTCCTTCTTAACCTCGATAACTGTCTCGCCTGCATACTGTGGAGTATCTGACTCCTCGGGAGTTGGTGCCGAATAAGCCTTCACAACATAGCTACCCACAGCTACTGCAACACCCTTGCGCTCAGCATTGTATGGCGACGCAGTGTACTTCTGCTCACGCTCACCATAGAGGAACGATGCCACCTTCTCGCCAGCTGCGCTCCAAATCTCAATGGTGTAACCCGCCTTCTGCTCCTCGCTCGCAGAGCGTGTAGCCTCAGGATCAACATCTCCCGATGCCGACTCGTTATCAACATTTACAATCAAACCATCCTGAGCAAAGGCAATGTAACCCACATCCTCTGTCTTTTCGGGATGATTTCCAGTCCAGTCTATCTTCTCATCCGAGCAAGCAACCATACAGATTGCCATTGCCACGATAAACATCAATTTTTTCATATCTTTTCTTTTTTCTTATTTTCCCTTTTCGTTAGCGATTATTTACTCCTGCTCTGGCTCATCCCAAATAGCATCATCGTTAGTCTCGAATCCGTCGTGAACAATTACCTCCTCTGTTGGCTCGTTTGTAATGGTCACATTCACCGACACGCAACCAGCAGTCGAGACATCGAACTTATAGAGATACATCTTGCAAGCCTCCATAGTCTTAACCACCTCCAAGAAGTTCACAGTCTCAGGCTCAACATTGGCGCTTGGGCGCTGCTTGATGGCGCTACCCGAGATTGTCAAATCCTTGCCACTCTCAACAAAGATGTAGGGCGAAGTGGTGTAATCTACCACCCACTCGTTGCCATTGCCACTCAAAATCTCAATCGCTGCACCATTCTCGAAATAACTCTTAAAGGTCTCGGTAAACTCCACCTTCACAATCGAGTTAGCCAACGCAGCCTGCATATCCAACTTCTTGTGCTGACGCGCTACAACATTGTAGCCAAGCGTAGCCTCGAAGTAAGGCTTATTCTCGCCCTCCTGCGATGGGTCACCATAAGTTATTGTCGCATTATAAGAGCCCTCCTTGAAGTATGTCTTCTTATAATTCTCGTTAAACGCCGCTACCGACGCCCACTCGTTCTGATAATCTGAGTCCACACCTACGATTGCCAATGCGAAATCATCACCAGCAGGAACCACAGTTCCCTCGGGAAGATTAACCTGAGCACGTGTGCCGTCCACAACCAACAATGGAGTGATGTTAAAACTCACGATACCTGTTCCAAAAGGAGAGTCCACGCCTGTTACATCGCCACCATCTTCCGAACAAGACACCGCAAACATCGCTGCCACAATGAAGAATAACAACTTTTTCATTTCACTAAGTTATTTGTTTTGTTTAATTTGCTATTGAAACTGTAATATCATCCAAATACAACCAATAGTTACCATTGGTATTGCTCGAAGTATTTGTCGTACTTAAAATCCACGCCAAACGGTTGCGATTAGAAACATCCGAAATCGTCACCTGCTTAGTACCCGTAAACGAGGTGTAAGAGCCACCCGAATTGGTCAACTGCTCGCCATCTATGCCCTTTGATATCAACGACGAAGGTGCCTGGTCAGAATAACCGCCACCCGAAACAACTGATCCAAGGTCTGTGTTATCCATATTCACAACCGTCTCCTGGGAATCTGTACCAAAATAGAGCAATGGATTGGCTTTGGGCTTCGAATTTCGCTCGCTTATGCTACATCCATACTTAAACGACACAGCCAATTTCACAGTCTTACCTGCCTTGATATTTGACATAAATGGAGTGTACAATCGACCCTTGTAATAAGCCTTTCCTCCAAGAACGTTCTCATATCGACAACATATTCTCACCGACGTTGCGCCCTGAGCGCCAATACGGGCTGCAAACCAACCCTGCAATACCGATGTCTTGGTTGACAAATTTATGATGCTCTTATAAGTATCCGAACTAAAACCCACCTTTGGATTATCGTGACCATCGTCAAAGGTTGGAATCTTTGAGAAATCCTCAGCAAAAATATATGGCGCCGACAACTCATAGGCATTGACACCGCCCACTACAAATTCTTCACCATAGACGATTGGTTCGAGGCTTGGCACCAATGCGTTTTCCGACTCAAAGACCAGAGAATGACTCGCCTGGCGGAAATTCTCGTCAATCACGTCCGAGAATATCTTAAACTCTATCTCGCCACTCTCCGCCTCCGCAGCCGACGCTACGCCCTCGGTTTTGTAGTCAGTAAAATAGGCTCCGCCATTTAGTTTCAAACGCAAATGCGTAACAGGCTCACCCAATTTAGAGTAATCAGTCACAGTGTACTTAACCGACGTGAGCGACACGGCCTGAGGCACCGACACATTAATCTTCGACACAGCACCTGCAACCCAATCCTTCTGACTGAACGATGCCACACGACGCTCAGAATATGTACCATCTACTGCCTGGAAACGAATCTCCACATTACCGCGGCCTTCCACGCCATTAATCAACACCCAGAACTCATCACCAGCCGACTTTGGCTTATTAAACTCCACAACCACCAAATCATCGGTATTGTTGAGTGCAACAACCTCGCCCGTAGTATAATCCACCGACATCTCACCCACAACGGCAAATGGGAATTTCAGATAGGCCCTCGCCACATCCTTGCCCAAGTTGTTATTTGGAATCTTCACCTTGAAAAGGTGGGTGTGGTGAACAAATTCGAGATTCACATCGTTGATATAATCCTCATTAGAGCCTGTACTAACCTTCAACTCATTGATGACATCGCTGCTACGAGCCGTCATAAAGTGGGGCGCGTCACTAAACTCGCCACTCTGTACCGATGGCATCGTCACAGTAGCAACCGTACCGTCAATAGTAACAGCTGATGCTGGACTCACAGCATAGCACTTTCCATCAGCCAAACTCTTAATTCCCTCCAAGACATCCGACTCATCGTTATAGAATCTAGCCTTGAAATAGGCCTGAGAATAACCATCAGGATCGGAATTATCTACCAAGTTGGTCCAAAAATTGGCCTCTTTTGAAAACAATGGGGTCTGGCCATCGTAAGCCATAATGTAGATACGGTCACCGCGCTCCCAACGAAGGTTGAGACCCTCGTCCAAAACGGCACGCGTCTGAGGCACGCCAAAAAGCAACTCAGCGGCAACATTCTCATCCAAATCGCCACCGCTAACTGGCTCATTTATACTATAATCGGCACACGCTACCGTTGCCACACATACCGACAACGACACCAACCATCTATAAAACAATTTCATCTATGCACAATTTTGATTTTAACGTTTGCAAAAATAGCACTTTATAACCACCTATAAAAACTTTTTCAATGAATTGATACTATTTTACAACGAATAACGCACAAAGGGAGGCAACTAACTTTTACGTTAATTTTCCTCCCTTCGAGCTATTTTTTCGCAAAGTACTATGCCTCAGCGTATTAGTATTTTAGCAAATCTCCCACCTAATGCTCACCCCAAGCAACATCGCTTGCAAAATGTATAGACAAAACCCACCGAGTCCATCTTCGGGCCGTGGCAGAGCATATTATAACGCGATCTTGAAGATACACTTCTTCACGCGACCCTCGCCAAGCATTGGCGCGTGACCATCCTCAGGATAGAGAATCGAGAACTGACCCTTCACCACTGAGTAGAAACACTGAGGCACATCGGTAAAGAACTGTACATCCTTCTGATCATCAAACTCAGCCTCTGGCTTCAAGCAATCCTTCTTCTCACTCCAACCGAAAAGCTCCACAGCATCGTTCAGGACAACCTGAATGTCAATGTATTTACGATGCAACTCCAAGCGAGCCTCTGATGTTGGACGCAAATCCAACTCCTGAACATTTACAAAGATGTTGTCGCCATCAATATCATAACGACCGCACTCCATAGCCAACAAATCGTGGCTCTCGATGTAATCAAAAACCTCCTTAAAACGGGGATGCAACGCCTCGTAACGCGCTCTGTTTTTCAACGAGTCAAGTATCATAATTGTTTGTGTTAATTAGTTTTTCCATCATATCTCAGGCGCACAAACACTGGATAGTGGTCGGAATACTCCAAGCTATTATCCACCTGCTCGCCATCTCCATAAATCTGTTCCTTAGCTCTGAGCCACTCCTCGACCCCCTCGCCATACAATGGGAGACGGTTACCAAAGCGACGCACGACAATAGTATCTCCGCCACGCGCCTTGTTAAGTTCCAGACCCCAACTATCCACAACCTCATACGAAAGCGTAGTAAACTCCTGGGAACTAAACACATAGTCTATGCGCAACATATCGAAAAATCCTCTATAAGTGTGGGAATATCCCCTGCCCTGTTCACGGAAAGCATCGTTCAGCCTACGCGACATACGGCGATATGTATTCGACACCGGCACATCGTTGAAATCACCGCACACAATGACTGGATATGGCGATGCCGATATAATCTGGGCTATCGTATCGACCTGGTATGCTCTCAACTTATTATTCTCAGTAAGGCGGCTAACCATATTTTTTAGATACTGCTCCGAGCCCTCATCATCGAGGTATTCGTGATTCTCCAAATAGGTATTATCCGCACGACGTATCTCGGTAGAATGAAGATGGGTGTTGATAACACGGATGGTATCCTCCTTAATCAAAATATCGGCCCACACCACCTCCTTCATCGTATCAATACGCTCGGCACGCACAATCGGGAAACGACTATAAATTGCAGGGCTCAAATCGTGACGCGACAAAGTCTTAGGAAGTGGATTCATATTTTTTAGCAAGGTGTCAATCGCTTCACGAAAACCAAACTCCTGGAAACACAATATGTCGGGATTCACACTTTTGATGATGGCCACCATAGAGTCCAAATTACGCGAGCCATCATCCTCAATGAAGCTACGCACATTATAAGTCATCACCTTCAAGGCTCCACGCTCATACTTTTGGCCTGGATATACGCGCCTCACTTCGAGCTTATAAAATAGTGAAAAGCTAAACAATCCACACACCGTCAGGATAACCATCGGCACAGCAATCCACATTCGCCAACGCATAATCCAATAGAGCGTCACGACCAACTGCGCCACATAGACAAACGGCGCAACCAATCCCAGGGTCGTAATCTCACCCCAATTTCGAGGGTCGAGCTTAGGCACAAGGATGGTAGCAAAAAAGAGGGCCGCGACCACACAACTCACAACAAGCATCACAATGTCGAGCAAGATACCCAACACCGACCTCTGCTTGCGGCGCTCCTCGGCACCAAACGTCGAACGATAATATTCAGCCATCCTCTATTAAAAATAAATTTCTCTACGCTTGCGCCACCAATAGAGCAAAGCCAAGCCCCACAACATACCTCCCAGGTGAGCAAAATGGGCTACGCCAGCCTGGATACCCGACACTCCGAAGATGAGTTCGAGTACACCATAAACCACCACAAACCATTTGGCCTTCATTGCCACAGGTGGGAAAATCAGCATAATGATATTATTGGGATGCAACACTCCAAAGGCCAACAGCAGACCATACACCGCACCCGACGCTCCCACCGTAGGTGTCGAAAGCAACATCCTGACACTGGTGCTATATACTCCATTGGCGGCTATCGAGTGGGCCAATTCGGCATATCCCACGCCAAGTTGCAACAAGGCTGCTCCAATTCCGCAGACCATATAATATGTAAAGAATCTCTTCGAACCCAACTCATACTCCAACTGACGGCCAAACATCCACAATGCAAACATATTAAAAAACAAATGCGACACGTTGCCGTGAAGGAACATATAGGTAAAGACCTGGTAGGTGTGGAAAAATGGGCTCTCCACATTAAACAGCGCAAAACGCTCGATTATCGCATCACCAAATGGTAACATTCGGGTAGCGAGCAACGCCACACAGTTGGCTATAATCAAATTCTTGACTACGGGTGGCATTGTACTATTTCTTCTGATATACATACTTTGTCTAATTTAATTTCAATCTGAGATCCTCACAAGTGAGTTCAGCCATAATGGCCTTACCTGAGGGCGAAAAACTATAATTCTCACACTCACACAACCTATCCAACATATCCATCGCCTGCTCACGGCTATGCACCGCCACCTTACGCGAACTCTTGGTAGCCATCACCAGCGCCATCTTCTCGCGCATACGTTCACCCACATCTCTATATTGAACCTCTCGCAAGAGCTCATAGAGCAACACATCAACCTGCTCCGACGATGCATTCGAGGGAATACCCACAATCGAGACTCTACCCTCGCCCCTGAACTCCATATCGAAGCCCAGCGCTGCAAACTCCACATCACGCTCCTGCAACAGGGCATAATCATCGGCCGAGAATATCAACTCCTCGGAAAAGAGTAATCGTTGCGAGGCGCACTTGCCCGACTTTATCATCCTCATATAGTCATCAAAGAGCAGTCGCTCCTTCACTCTTCGCATATCAATAACCATACTTCGGCCCGCACTCATCGCCACAACATAACATCCGCCCAGCGACATAGCATCGCTGAACTGCATCTTATGTTCCATATCCAGGCCCTGCTGCACAGCCTCGACCTGAGTCATCTCCATCTGGCTTGGCTCCTCATCTACGAAAGAGCTCAAATCGACGCCTTGCGAAAAAGATGGCAAATCAAAATATTGCGACCCGGGGCTTTGAGCAGGCTCCTCGATTGAAAAATCACTCTCGGCCGATACTCCACCCCACACTACATCGCGTAGCTGGATAACCTTCTCAACCTTTGACCTACTCGATTGCGCAGAGCCCGACGAGGCTCTCACATTTGCTATTGGGCCAAAATCTTCAACGCAGCCCTCTCCCTTAGGTACCGCAGCGGGGATATAATCGTCATTAAATGGATTGTATTCAGCATTATCCGAGGTCTTGGGCTCTTCATAAATCCAACCTCCATCGCCTCCGCCGCTACCCATCACGGGAATATCTACCGCCGCAGGCTCAAACTCCATCATTCCCACACTGCCACTCTTGGCCAACGTGCTACGCACAGCCGCATTGACAATCTGGTTTACATCCTCGGCATCGGCAAAGCGCACCTCGGTCTTGTGAGGCGAGACATTGACATCAACCCTGTCGGGCTCAACGCTCAGATAGAGGAAATATGATGGCGAGCAGTTGTCGGGAATAAGTTTCTCGTAGGCCCGCATAATAGCCTTAAAAATCTGGGGCGAACGGAAGTATCGGCCATTGATAAACAGATACTGCTCGTTGTTCTTCTGCTTGGCTGCCGCAGGACGACCCACATAACCCTTAACCTTGACAATCGAGGTATCGACATCAACCTCCAAAAGGTTGGTCTTGATATGGCGGCCAACCACATCGATAATACGCTCCATCAGCGAGCCCGCAGGCAGTGTGATGATGGGCATATCGTTAGACATAAGTTCACACCTCACCTGGGGATTGCAGAGCGCCACCTGACGAAAGACCTTTTTAATCTCGGTCACCATCTTGGTACGGTCGCCGTTGAACTTACGTCGCGCTGGGGCTGTATAAAAGAGATTGCGAACAAGGAATTGCGCCCCCACAGGACACATCGTCGGAGTCTGCGACACAAACTCGCCTCCATTGACGATGGTCACCGTACCCACCTCGTCACCCTCCTGACGAGTACGCAACTCCACCTGAGCCACCGCAGCAATCGAGGCCAACGCCTCACCACGGAAGCCGAAGGTCTGCAAACGATAGACATCGTCAAAGTTACGAATCTTACTCGTCGCGTGACGATCGAATGCCATACGCGCATCAATAGGCGACATTCCGCAACCGTCATCAATGATTTGGATAAGTTCCAAACCTGCGTTGCGAAAATTCACTGTCACCGACCTTGCTCCTGCATCGATGGCGTATTCCATCATCTCCTTGACCACAGACGAGGGGTTATCCACCACCTCTCCCGCGGCAATCTGGTTAGCTACAATTTCGGGTAAAAGTCGTATTTTGTTCTCTTTCTCCATATCTGTTTGGGCAAAGGTGACTACTCGATTATCTCAATCTCGTCGCCCTCCTGATAATCATTAGGTACAATAATCAGCGGAGCATAGGGGTCAAAAGCCTCAATCTCCTGCTGCTGTCGCTCGAACTCCCCCTGAGTCGGAGCCGAGGGGTTGGTTGTCGCCATCTCAAATATTGAGCCCAGACGTGGCACCAGGATGTAGATGAGCGCTCCAACAAGCATCAAGCCTACAAACATTGTCCACATCTTCATTCTTCTGTCGGCACTGCCGCTCTTAGCCTCCTTCTGGCGTTTCAAATCGCGAGCCTCACGTTTAGCTCGGATATATTTGCCAGGAGTGTACTCCGTATCATCATCCAATCGCTCGCCACGCAACTCAGCACGACGCTGGTCGCGCTCCTCCTTTACGGGGTCATAATAGCGTGGTGTATAGTTAAAGCTATTGGCGTGACGCTTATAAGGTGAAAACCATCCCATAGGACTATCTATTATCTAAAAAAATTTTTCATTCGCTCAAAGATATTCTGACGCTCAACGCTCTCGGCACGCTTGAAATGAGGCTGCTCGGCAAGTTTCTCAACCAACTCGCGTTCCTGAGCATTGAGAGTATCGGGGATAGTGATATCAACCACAATCAAAATATCGCCTCGGCCATAGCCATTCACCTCAGGCAAGCCCTTGCCGCGCAGACGCAACACCTTACCGGCGTGAGTTCCTGGGGCAATCTTAATCTTGGCACGACCATCGATGGTTGGCACCTCGACCTCACCACCAAGGATACAAGTGGTGATAGGAAGGTTGAGATTATGAATCAAATCGCTACCATCACGCACCAACTCTGGGTTGTGCTCTTCCTCGATAACGACCAACAAATCACCATTCACACCGCCGTGACGAGCTGCATTACCCTTACCCGACACGGTTACGGCCATACCCTCGCCTACACCAGCTGGAATCTTAATCTCTACAACCTCGTCACCACGCACAGCACCCTCGCCCGAACACTTGTCGCACTTGGCTGTAATGACCTTACCCTCGCCGTTACAAGTAGGACACACACCCTGGGTCTGCATACGACCAAAGAAAGTATTCTCCACACGAGTCACATAACCCGCACCATTACAAGTCGAACAAGTTGAGTACGACGACGAATCCTTAGCACCCGTTCCGCCACACTTGTCGCAAGCGACAGTCTTATTGATTTTCAATTTCTTGGTTGTACCGTTGGCAATCTCCGACAGCGTGAGCTTAACCTTCACTCTGATGTCACTACCGCGATTCACACGACGACCACCGCCGCCACGCGAAGAGAATCCGCCAAAGTGGCCACCAAAGATATCTCCAAACTGCGAAAAGATATCCTCCATTGAGAAGCCACCGAAACCGCCACCGCTGAAACCGCCACCAGCAGCACCACTCATACCTGCGTGACCAAACTGATCGTAGCGCGCACGCTTATCGGGGTTTGACAACACGTCGTAAGCCTCAGCCGCCTCCTTGAACTTCTCCTCGGCCTCCTTATCGCCAGGGTTCTTGTCGGGGTGAAACTTAATCGCAGCCTTACGGTAGGCCTTCTTTATCTCGTCGGCGTTGGCGTTCTTCTCGACACCCAACACCTCATAATAATCCCTTTTTTCTGCCATCTTTTGTCAGTTTTATGTGGTTACTCACCCACCACTACCTTAGCATAACGCAACACCTTGTCGCCAAGCATATAGCCGCGCTGCACAACATCGATTACCTTACCCTTGTGCTCCTCGCCCGCCGCAAAACGAGCCACAGCCTCGTGGAAATCGGGATCAAACTCCTTGCCCACAGCCTCAATCTCTACAACATTCTTCTGGCGCAATGCCTCCTCGAACTTCTGCAACACGAGCTTCTCTCCCTCGCGCAATGCAGCAATATCCTCGCTCTTTTCAGAAGCTGCCACAGCACGATACATATCATCCAAAACCAAGAGCATCGACTTAATCACATCCGAGCCACCGCTGGCTACCAGGTCCATCTTCTCGCGCAAGGTACGCTTACGATAGTTATCAAACTCGGCCTGCAATCTCATATATTTGTCGTGCCAAACAGCAATCACTTCCTCTGGCGTAGGCTCCGATGCAGACACCTCTACATTATCGCCCTCCTCTGCCACATTGGCAGTAGCATCAGCCGCTTCGTCTGCCACATTGGCACCCGAAGCACCCTCACCAGAAGGATTACCCTCGGCTGGATTAAACTCATTATCCTGCTTAACTTCCTGTTCTTTAACGTTTTCCTTTGTCATATCCTTATGTTTTTCGTATTTCCTAATTATATATAGCGCAAATTATATGCCCTTTGCTAACCCAAAATAAATATTGTAGGTCGTTTGGCTATATCTGGCACACCCGCCTTGCGCCACTGCTCGATTGTACGGGTCGAGATAAACTCATCTGGCGAGGTGATGTCGCACGCAACAGTCAGCCTTAACTGAGAGCCACACACCTGCAACACCTGCTCCATAAGTTTTACGTTGCGATAAGGCGCCTCGATAAAAATCTGAGACTGCGACTCCTGACCCACCTTACGCTCCAATGTCCTGAGCGCCTTTGCTCGCTCGGGTGGCTTGACTGGCAGATATCCATTAAAGGCAAAAGATTGACCATTGAGTCCCGACGCCATCATAGCAAGCAAAATCGACGATGGGCCCACAAGCGGCACCACCCTAATACCCTTGCGGTGACACGCCTCGACAACCAAAGCTCCTGGGTCGGCCACACCTGGCACACCCGCCTCAGAAATCACTCCCGCCGAACGGCCCTCCACAATGGGCTTCACCATCTGCTCGATGGCGGCTCGCGCCACAGTATGTTCGTTGAGTTCAACAAACTCCAAATCCACAATGCGTCTTGCAATCTTAGCCTTCGAGAGGAAGCGTCGTGCCGAACGCACATTTTCCACAATAAAGTAATCCAACTCGTCCAACACTCTACGATTTGCCTCAGGTGTTACGTCGTAAACCTGGGTAGAATCCGCAATCGGACAAGGAATCATATATAGTACTCCTGCCATTATTCTCTTACATAAACTCTTTTAACTCGTGCCGACACTGATGTCAATATCTCGTAAGGTATGGTATCCAACACCTGGGCCATATCCTCGGGAGTGTTACCCGCAATGGATGAGAATACGCTTACCTCATCACCCTCCTGCACACCTGCAATATCGGTCACATCAATCATACAACTATCCATACATATTCGTCCCACCGTAGGCGCTGCGTGACCCGCCACCAGCATCGACCATCGACCGCCACCGAGATAACGATCCAAACCATCGGCATAACCTATGGGGATGGTGGCTATCAAACTATCGCGCTCCAACGTTTGACTACGGCCATAGCCTATCGTCTCACCCGCACGACGCTCTCGAAGCTGCACTATGCGTGTTTTAAGGGTAGAGACAGGCTGTAACTCATCGTTATGCTTGTATCCATAGCCATACAGACCCAGACCCAAGCGACACATATCAAAAGCCGCCTCGGGGAAACGCTCAATGGCTGCCGAATTGGCCGTATGGCGAATGATATCATAAGGTAACGCATCAGCTATCATCTTACTCATTCTATCAAACAAGTCTATCTGCTGACACGAAAAATCATCCCACTCCTCGCAATCGGCACACGCCAGATGAGCAAACACGCTGGCTACCCTCACACCCTTCTCGCGCTTCAACATCTCAATCAAGCGATCGAGCTCCTCTTCGACAAAACCCAAGCGGGGCATTCCCGTATCGAGCTTGATGTGGATTGGATAACCATAAGCGCCATAACGCTCGACGCTACGCTGGAAATCGCTCAGCGAGTGGAAACTATATATCTCGGGTTCGAGGCGATAGTTTATCATCTTATCGAAGCTACCCTGGTCGGCGTTCAACACTACGATAGGCATCGTAATGCCCTTCTCCCTTAGAATCACTCCCTCGTCGGCAAATGCCACCGCCAGATAACTCACACCAAGACGCTGCATAAGCTGCGCAACCTCGACATCGCCTGCTCCATAGCTGCAAGCTTTCACCATCGCTATCAAGCGATGATTCATCGGCAGGAACTTTCTAAAATAACCCACATTGTGGATCATAGCATTGAGATTGACCTCCAACACCGTGGTATGGCTTTTGCGCTCCAAATGGTGGCAGATTCGCTCGAAATGCTGACGGCGATTGCCTTTGAGCAATATTGTACGACCCTCTATGTCACTCTGCTTCAAAGCACGCATCAGGGCCTCGGTATTTTCATAAAATTCGCTATCCGTAGCAAACAAATCGGCATAGTTCGAGATACGTTCTCCCACGCCAATAAACTTGGTCACGCGGGCATTATGTACGAGCTGAGCCACACGTTCATATAGCTCCCCATCGGCCATTCCACTCTGCAAAATATCCGACACGATGGCTGTGGTCTCGCCACCGAGCGACACGCTGCGCAACGTATCAAGCGCCAGAGCCAACGAGTTGATATCCGAGTTGTAGGAGTCGTTAATAAGCATCGAGCCACCCTCACCCTCCTTGACCTCCAATCGCATAGCCACATCGGATGGCGACAAGACTACATCTTCATAGCCCAACCAACGGCACAAGCACTTCACAATCTGAGCATTGGCAACTCTTATTTCGCTATTGCTGTCAATTTCTCTCACCTCATACTGAGCCGCATCGACCTGACACGCCTCCATATTTTGACGACCAAGCACGGCCATCAACTCCTGATACCAGGAGTGAAAAATGAGGGTCTTGGCCCTTCGAGCCAAAACCAACTTCTGCTCAATCTTCTCCTCCATCGACGAGAAATTGGCCTGATGGGCATCGCCAATCGAGGTTATTACGGCCACATCGGGGCGTATCATACGCTCCAAACGGGCCATCTCGCCTGGCTCCGAGATTCCTGCCTCTATCAGAGCCACATCCTCATCTCCGTCAATCATCAGCAGCGACAAGGCTACTCCGAGCTGAGAATTATAGCTCATCGGCGAAGCAAAGAACTTCACCTTCTGAGGCAACGAACGGGCTGTCCACTCCTTAACCACGGTCTTGCCGTTGGAGCCCGTAATACCGACAACCACGCCACGAAAACTCTCTCTATGACGCTCAGCCAAGCGCTGCAACGCCTCCAAAGAGTTCTCCACATATATATATCCTGCACCCTCTCGCTGTGCCACATCGGCACCCACCTCCACCATAAAGGCTCTCACGCCGCCATTATACATATCGCCAATGAAGTTATGCGAATCGTGATTCGTACCACGCATAGCGACAAACATAGCCCCATCACCAAATAGGCAACTGCGCGAATCAGTCACGATATCGCGCACCAGCTTATCCTCGCCACAGAGCTTACCACCACATAGGCTTGCTATTTGAGAGAGTGTGTATCTCATTTCTAATTGCTCTTAAATCTCACAACTGTAATACCTGCGCCACCTCTATCGGCGTGCTCATCCTTGGCCGACTCCACCTCTGGTATAGAGCGCAGATAACGACGTATCTCCTGCTGCAAGGCTCCCGTACCCTTACCGTGGAGAATGGTCACACCGCCGACTCCCACCATCAGAGCATCATCGACCAAATCTTGAACCACCTCCAACGCCTCCACAGCACGCATACCGCGCACATCGACGCTATCGCGGAAGTTGAGCTTGCGCGACGATATATCGACCGATAGAACTGTACGAGCCTGAGTAGGTCGGATTGATTTCTTGTACTCGGCATTCGACACCACGATGAGTTTCTCCTTCTCGACCATCGTCAAAATCTGACCAAAGGCCACCTGAGCCTTCTTACCCTTGATGCTCTGCACAACGCCCAGCACCTCCTGACCCTCGATCTTCACCTTCGAGCCCACCTCAATAGGTTTTGGAGCTGGTACTGCCAATTCTGGCTCGGCCACAACCTCACCCTTGCGTTTCTTGTTCTCCTCGCGGCGAGCCTTGCGACGCATCAATTTCTCCATTTCCTGCTCAACCTTGTGGCTATCGAAAGAGCTATCGCTACGCTCCACCGTCTCTTTGAACTCATCCAACTCGCGGCGAGCCAAGCGAGTGAGTTCCTTCTCGGCCTGAGCCTCCTTGATGGTACGGATGGTATTCTCAATCTGGCGATTAGCATCCGAGATAAGACGCTGCGCCTCCTCCTTGGCCTTGCCGATAATCTCCTTGCGCTCCTCCTTGATACGAGCCAACTGCTGCTCGTAACTCGACTCCAACTCCTCAACCTTACGGTCGGTCTGACGGATGCGGTCACGCTTCTGCGACCAGTAACGCCTATCGCGCGCAATCTCGCGCAACTGACGCTCCAAATTAATATGGTCGCTACCAGCCTTGTCGCTCGCTATGCGGATAATATCCTCGGGAAGTCCAATCTTGCGGGCAATCTCCACAGCAAACGAACTACCAGGCTTACCCTGCTCCAACTTAAACAGCGGGCGGATATTCTGAACATCAAACATCATCGCACCGTTGGCAATGCCATCGGTACCCGTAGCATAGTATTTAATATTCGAGTAATGGGTTGTGATGACGCCATAGCAACCCCTCTCCAACAATCTTTCAAGTATAGCCTCGGCAATAGCACCTCCAATCACGGGCTCGGTACCCGAACCAAACTCATCAATCAGCACCAGAGTCTTTGACGATGCCGCCTGCAACATATTCTTCATATTGAGCAGGTGAGACGAATAGGTCGAGAGGTCGTTATCCATCGACTGCTCATCGCCGATGTCGATGCAGATGCTCTCAAATACCGGAAGCTCGCTCATCTCGCCCGCAGTCACTGGGAAACCGCACTGGAACATATATTGCACAATACCCGTAGTCTTCAAGCAGACCGACTTACCGCCGGCATTAGGACCCGAGATGACTAAGATATGCTTCTCCTTGTCGAGCTGCATATCAAGTGGCACCAACTCCTTCTTTTCGCGACGAAGCGTCTGGGCCAACAATGGGTGGAAGGCGTGACGCAACACCATACGGTCATCATCCGAGACAATAGGCTTGCCTGCGCCATTCTCGATAGCCCAACGCGCCTTGGCCTTCACTGCATCCATCTGAGCCAGATACTCTCCCGCCTGAGCGATAGGCTCAGCATCAGGTCGAAGTTCCTCGGTAAATTCAGTCAGAAGGCGCACAATCTCGCGGCGCTCGGCATACTCCAACTCTTTGAGCTGGTTATTGAGTTCCACAACCTCCACAGGCTCGATATAAAACGTACGTCCCGTAGCCGACTCATCGTGGATAAAACCATTCAATTTGCGCTTATTGGCTGCTGAAACGGGGATTACAGCCCTGCCATCACGAATCGAAATCATCGCATCAGCATCTACCACACCCGCACGCTTGGCGTTGTTTAACACCTGCTGCAAGCGCTTTGCCACTTGACCCTCGTGCTCGCGGATGGCACGACGTATGGATAAAAGATCGTAAGAGGCTCCATCTCGGATGACACCCTCCTCGTCAACCAACTGATTGATTCTACGAATGATATCGGGAAAGACACAGACACTCTCACTACGGCGTCTTAGGCGTGGATACTGCTCCTCGCTGCGGCTCATCACAAAGCCCACCATATTGCCCACAGCCGTTAATGCCTGGCGCAAAATAGCCACCTCCTCGGCCGTCAGAAACGCACCCTCGACACCGATTTTGGCCAATGTATGCTCCACATCGGGGAACTCATCGCGCGGTGCATCGGGTTCTAACATCAAAAGCACACGCATCTCGTCGGCGATATCCTGGCGGAACTCAATCTCGCTACGTGAAGTAGAAAAGCCCTCCGCCAACAAGATTTCGCGTCCTGCCTGCATATCACACAACGCGACCACCTGCTCGCGCAGTCTGTCAAATCCTATCTTTTGCTCAAAATTTACAGGGTAAATCATCACTCTTCAATTATTGAGCATTATTTTCTGCCGCCTGCTTGATGGCCTTAACCTCGGCCTTAGCCTTAGCGCGCTCTACCTTCTTCTGGGGATTGCCACCAAATACCGACACATTGATGTAACGATATGGATTCTCCTTCAAATCGGCCAACAACGCCGACAAGTTCTCACTTGCAGTGGTCAGATTATCATACAACTCGCTATTGCTGAGCAACTTGCCCACACTACCCGACTTATCCTGTGCCGACTGCAACAATCCATTCAAGCCCTCGACAGCACCCTCAACCTTAACCACAAGGTCAGCACCAGCCAACTGGCCAGTAAACTCATCCAGATTACCGATGATATGCTCCACCTGCTCCGACTTATCGCCCAGGCTCTTTGAGAACTTACTCAGCGACGCCAAAGCCACTTCCAAATGCTCACGCTCGCTGGCAAGCATAGCATTGGCATTACCCGTCAAGCCATTGACATTCGACACGATGCTGGTGATGCTCTCGGTATTCTGCGCCATCAAAGAGTTCACGCTTTCAAGAGTCTGCGTAAGGTTATCCATAATAACTGCGACCTTCTCCAACATTGACTCCATCTCCGAGCCAGCCAACTCCATCAAATCCACAGTCTTGATGGTCTGGATTGTGCCATCATCCTCGACATACTCCGATGCGCTACCATACACAATCTCTATGGCCTTGCCACCCATCAGTCCGTCGCTAAAAATCTTAGCTTTCGAATCCACTGGAATCTTATAGCGCTTATCTACGGTCATCTCGACCTCAACGCCTTTGGTTGGGTCCTCGTTGAGCACAACACCTGTCACTGCACCCACCTTCACACCATAAATCATTACATACGATGCTGGCTGAATACCACTTGCTTGCTCATAATAGGCATAGTAGGTATTGCTCTTGCTAAACACGTCGGTACCTTTTAGGTATTTCACAACAACCCATCCTACAACAAGTACCAAAATAGCAAATACTCCTACTTTAATCTCTCTTTTCATATTCCTAAATGACTTTTATTTTATTTACTTCACAATCTTGCCGTCACGATAATGAACGACAAAAGCGCCACTGAAAGTACGTCTCACCGCCGCTAAATTACGCTGCGCCTCATCACGAGTTGCAAACTCGCCGTAACAATATTTGTATTTCAACGCGCCACTACCCTCGTAGCACTTCACCTTGTCACGATAACTCTTGAATTGGCTATCGCTGGACTTAATCTTCTTGTCCGAGGCCAACACCTGGATTGTATAACCCTCCTTGACGACAAGCTCTGCGCTCTTGGGCTGAGATTTTTCTTGCTCGGCAACAACATTTGCAGCTTTCTGACTAACGACAGCCTCGGCCTTTTGCTCTTGCGCTTTTACGGTTAAAGCAACCACCTCCTCCTTAGAATCGACCTCTTGGGGAACGAGATGTTCTCCACTATCCACCCAACCCGAAATCTTATTGATATGGCCCACATACTCTTTGACCGCATTGCACAACATACGCGCAAGTTCGTTCTGTCCCTTCTCGGAATTCATATACGCAAGCTCCTTGGCGTTGGACATAAAACCTATCTCGGTCAATACGCTCGGCATATCGGTAGCATAGAGCACCTTCAACAGCTGACGCTTAACCTTGCGGGCATTACGTCCACCCTTGGCATAGTGCGACTGCATTATTCGAGCCATCATCTCGCTATACTCGCCATAGGTGAATTGCAGATTCTGAATATAGGCCCTCACCATAGCTGCCGTATTTTCGTCCGACATATCGATGAGTTCATCCTTGTTGTTGTCATACACTGCGCTCTCGTTATAGCGGGTCTCCTTCTCACTCTCACCCATTATAATGGTCTCGACACCATACACCGATGGTGCTTTGGGCGCAGCATTTGCGTGAATCGAGATAAAGAAATCACCCCCAGCCTTGTTGGCTATGTCGGCACGCGCCGTCAAATCGTCGCTCAGCGTCTTGCCCAATGCCACATCACTTTTGCGCGTATAGACAACCTTCACGCTCGGCAACTCCTGCTCCAACAATGCGCCAAGTTTCAGGGCCACTTTCAGATTCAGATCCTTCTCCTTAACCTTACCGTAAATGGCACCTGGAAACGCGCCTCCGTGGCCAGCATCAATCACAATGACGCCGACGCCTGCCCCGTTTTGGGCATACGCACCCACTCCGAAAGCGAGCATTGTTATGATAAATAACCACCTTCCGACTACTTGTTTCATAAAATCTGCCATTTTTTTAGCGTTATTCCATAAAAAAACGCTACATTTGTCGGTTAATATACCCTAACAAGAGATGCCAGAAGTGCCATTTCTTGCGGTTTTGCCGACTTGTCGGCAAAGGTACAAAAAAATATTGATATTTTGGGCAAAGTCAGAGTTAAATATATCCTTTCAGTAGCAGTAGTACTGCTATTTGTGCAAATCTTTATTGGATCTGCAGCGAACAGATATGCAACCAATCGAGCGGTGTTCTCTACACCTACGCTGCAAGACACAACCTCGCAGACACGACAGCGCGCACCCCGCCGCCAACAGAACCAAACGTCAGACCCTACGCAGGCCGACACTGTCTTAACGATCAACGCTGATTCCATCCTTTCGGCACTGACCGACACGTTGGCACACCGTCAGCGCACCTCGGGCAAGGGCTCAGGATTGAGCGAGATCATCAAGGGTAGAGCCAAGGATTCGCTCTACTACGACCTGCGCAACAACAAGGTGCATCTGTACAAAGAGGGAGAGGTTGCCTACGACAATATGCAGCTCAAAGCCGATATTATGGATATCGACCTGAACAACAAGGAGATTTACGCTTTTGGTCGAACCGACACCGTAAACAACCAGCCTGTGGTTTCGCGCCCACAGTTTATCCAGGGCGAGAGTACCTTGAATATGGACACCATCAAGTACAACATCGAGACCCAGCGTGCCAAGATTAAGAACATCGCCACACAGCAGGGTGATGGCTGGCTGGTGGGTAAGGCCGTAAAGCGTATGGAGGATAACACCATCAACATCGGCGAAGGTATGTACACCACCTGCGACAGAACCGAGTCACCCCACTTCTACTACTGGATGTCGAAGGCCAAAGTCAAGACTGGCAAGAACGGCAAGGTGATTATGGGTCCAGGCCACTTGGTTATTGAGGATGTTCACATCCCATTCCTGGGTCTTCCCGAGGGTTTCTTCCCTCTGAGTTCAGGCCCTAAGTCGGGTATCCTTATGCCATCCTATGGTGAGGAGGCACGCCGTGGCTTCTTTATGCGTGGTTTGGGTTACTATTTCACCCTCAACCAGCATATGGACCTCACGCTGACGGGAGGTTTTTACACCCTCGGTTCGTGGGAGGCGCAGGCCATCTCGCGCTACATCAAGCGTTACAAATATTCGGGTAACTTCAACTTCAACTTTGCAAGTATCCGCACAGGCGACAAGGGTGACCCCGATTTCATCAAGCAGAACACCTATCGTCTGCAATGGACCCACTCGCAGGATCCAAAGGCAAATCCTGGCTCCACATTCTCGGCGTCGGTAAATTTGTCATCGAGTGGATATAGCCGTTACTCGGCCACAACGCTCAACGATATGCTCTCGACCCAGACCAACTCTTCGATCTCATACTCTAAGAATTGGGCTGGTACGCCATTCTCGTTGTCGATGAATATGGCCGTATCACAGAACTCTCAGTCTGAGGCCATCTCGGCTACGTTGCCAAACATCTCGTTCAACGTGTCGAAGTTCTTCCCATTGAAGCGCAAAGTCAAGATGGGTCAGGATAGATGGTATGAGAAGATTTCGATGAGCTACTCGACCAAGATTACCAACTCGGTATCGACCAAGGAGGGCGAGATATTTACCCGCGAGACCTTCGACAAGATGCGCAATGGTGTCCAGCACAATATCCCCGTTCAGGCATCGTTCACCCTCTTCAACCACCTCAACATCACACCAAACGTGAATTACACCGAGCGTTGGTACTTCAAGAAGGTGGAGAAGGAGTGGGATCCTCAGACCAACTCGGTCAAAACGCTCGACCCAGAATATGGATTCTATCGTCTGTATAACTATAACTCGGGAGTATCGTTATCAACAACTCTCTACGGTATGTGGCAGGTTCGTGAGAAGTACAAGGATATGAAGATTCAGGCAATACGCCACACCCTCAACCCTCAGGTAAACTTCTCATACTCGCCAAACTTCGGTAACCAGAAGTATGGTTTCTATCAGACCATCCAGAGTGACTCAACGGGTCGCACAACGGTGTACTCTCCATTCTCGGAGAATGCCTACGGTGTTCCTCCTACATCCGAGAGTATGTCGGCCAACTTCTCGCTCTCTCAGAGCCTGGAAATGAAGGTTATCAGCAAGCGCGACACAACAGGCGTAAAAAAGATAAAACTCATTGACGACTTCTCAATCAGCGGCTCATACAATTTCTTGGCCGACTCAATGAAACTCTCGACCCTGAGTTTGTCGTTGCGTTCTAACGTGTCGAAGAAATTTGGTATCAACCTGCGCGCTACACTCGACCCTTATGAGGTTACGCCCGAGGGTAAACGCTACGATAAACTGACCTGGCGACGAGGTAACTTGGGTCGTATTATGAACACAGGCTGGACCTTTGGATACTCCTTCAAGTCAAGAGATAGTGCCGCACCAGCCATCAACGACATCAATAGCATACCGCCAGAATATACCAATCCATTCTACGACCCTTATGGGCAGATGGATCCTACGATGCGTCGTCGCTATATGGCCCAGACCTATTACGACTTCTCTCTGCCGTGGAACTTGGGTCTGAACTACAACATCAATTATAGCGTAAGTTATGTCAATAACGGCACGACGGGTATCAAGCGTAATGTGACTCAGACCATCGGTTTCAACGGAAGTATCACCTTTTCCCAGAAGATGGGTGCTACACTGTCGGGCGGTTACGATATTTCGACTCGTAAACTTTCGGCCACCTCAATTAACATCACCCGCGACCTCCATTGCTGGCAGATGTCATTTGCGTGGATTCCGTTCGGATACTACAAGAGTTGGAGTTTCCACATTGGTGTCAAGGCTGCATCTTTGCAGGATTTGAAGTACGACAAGAGCCAATCAATGTACGACAACCTCTACTAATCAAGTCAGCGATGAAACGCCTACTTACCATACTCTTTGCCGTATGTGTCGTCCTAAACACTGCGGCCACATCGGCACACTCCCACGATGACGGAACGCTACGCATACTCGCCATTGGCAATAGTTTTTCGGACGATGCGATGGAGTACCTGCCAGCGATTCTTGATGATTTGGGAATCAGCAATGTCGAGGTTTCGCGCCTCTACATTGGAGGATGTTCGCTGCAACAACATCTCGATTTACACAACAACCATCGAGCCGAATATATCTTCTCGCGCTCGCTGCCTGGCGAAAACTGTTGGACGCAGCAACCAGGCAAGGCTTCGCTTAAAGAGGCTTTGGAGACCACACAATGGGATATCATTACCCTGCAACAGCAATCGGGACGTTCGGGCGAATACGAGAGTTATGAGCCTTACTTAGGCGAGTTGATAAAAATCATCCGCCTGGCGCAACCCGAAGCTCGCATCGCGTGGCATATGACGTGGTCATACAGCACCGACAGCAAACACGGCGACTTCCACCGCTACAACCATAGTCCCGAGCAGATGATTCAAGCCATCTACTCGGCCGCTCATCAGGCACAGCAGGCCAACCACGAGATTGATATCATAATTCCTTCGGGTACGACAATACAGTCATTGAGAATGTCGGCCATCAACAACCATCCGCAAGACCTCACGCGCGATGGCTATCATATGGGCTGGGGCGTGGGCCGTTATGCACTCGCCTGCACCTGGTATGAGGAGCTTATTGCACCCTACACAGGCATTACGATGATGGGCAATGCGGTGAGTAGCAACAAGGGTAACGTAGCCGTCACGCCACTCACTGCGGCATATTGCCAGAAGGCTGCCAAGAAGGCTGTTCGCAGCAACTTTCGACCCAAGCCAATCAACCACCCTACACGCTTGATTCGCAAGATTGAGCGTTCACAAAATAAGTAATATAATACATTATATAATATGTCCAGCTTTCTTCAAGTAGAAAACATCAGTAAATCCTACGGAGATAAAGTACTATTTCGTAACATCAGCTTCAACATCAACGAAGGCGACAAGATTGCTCTGATTGCCCCCAACGGCACGGGCAAAAGTTCGCTATTGAAGATACTCGCTGGACTCGACTCATCGGACAGAGGAGGAGAGATTAAGTTTATGAAGGATATCAAGGTTGCATTCCTTGACCAGACCTGCGACTTTAACCCCACAAGTACACTTTTCGATGAGGTATATTCTCGCCTGGGTAAGACCTATGACGTAATCCGCGACTACGAAAGGGCCATCGCATCGGGCGATGAGAGGACCATCTCGTTGGCTATGGCAGCTATGGATGCTGTGGATGGATGGAGCGCCGAACAGAGAGTGAAGCAGGTGCTTTCATCACTCAAACTTTCGCGTCTGGACCAGCCTATGGGCGAGTTGTCTGGTGGCGAGGCCAAGCGTGCAGCCATAGCACTGATGTTGTTGCAGAATGCCGATTTTTTGGTAATGGACGAGCCAACCAACCATCTCGACATTGATGTGATTGAGTATTTGGAGAGCCATTTACAGAAGTCGCGTTGCACACTTTTAATGGTCACCCACGACCGCTACTTCCTCGACCGCGTATGTAACACCATATTTGAGTTGGACCGTGGAGAGCTATTCAGCTACCGAGGCAACTACTCATCATTCTTGGAGAAGCGCGAGGAGCGATACAACAATATGCAGGCCAACATCGACAAGGCCCGCAATCTGCTGCGCCGCGAGTTGGAGTGGATTAGAAGCACTCCCCAGGCCCGCACGGGCAAGGCCCGCTACCGAATCAACGCCTTCTACGACCTCAAAGACAAGGCATCGGTATCGCTGGCTCGCCGCGATATGACTATCGACGTTGCCACATCGCGCCTTGGTGGCAAGATTATCGACTGCGAAGGTGTGACTATGCACTTTGGCCCAAGATGTATGCTGGATGACTTCTCCTACAAGTTCTCGCGCTATGAGCGTGTCGGCATCATGGGCAAGAATGGCGTGGGTAAGAGTACCTTCCTCAACCTGATGACGGGCGCACTCCAACCCGAGTGTGGCACCATCGAGCGCGGTGAGACGTTACGCATAGGATACTACCGTCAGGATGGCATTGACTTCAAACCAGGGCAGACCGTATTGGATATTGTCCGCGACATAGCCGAGACGGTGGAAGCCGCCGATGGCCACAGCGTGTCGGTCACTACGATGCTCAACCGATTCCTCTTTCCACAAGAGGCTCTCAACAAGCGTGTCGAGATATTGAGTGGTGGCGAGCAGCGTCGTCTTTACCTGATGACGGTGTTGATGCGCAACCCCAATTTCTTAATTCTCGACGAGCCGACCAACGATTTGGACATCCTCACACTCAACGTGTTGGAGGAGTACCTGCTCTCGTTCAAGGGTTGTCTGCTCATAGTGTCGCACGACCGTTATTTCCTCGACAAAACAGTCGATCACCTCTTTATTTTCAGCGAGGGCGGCAACGTCAAGGATTTCGTAGGACAGTATAGCGAGTACCGCGAATATGCCAAGGAGCAGGAGGCCGAGCTGGCTCGCCAAGCCAAGGCGGCAGCCGAAAAGGCTCAAAAGAACGCAAAGCCCCAGAGCTCTGCGACACCATCGCGCCGTAAACTATCGTTCAAGGAGCAGCGAGAATTGGAGGAGTTGGAAACAGCAATCCCAAAACTCGAAACCGAAAAACGCGAATTGGAGGAGAGCCTCTCATCGGGAACCCTCTCCCACACCGACCTCTCGGCCACATCGGCTCGCATTGGCGAGATTATGGCAGAATTGGAGGAGAAGGAGATGCGATGGTTGGAACTTAGCGAAATTTAATATCGAGATGCAATTTTTTACTCACATAAATATACCGCCTTTTGCTGAAAAGATTGATTACAGAAGTCTAATACTCTCGCTTGGCTCTTGTTTTGCAGAGAATATAGCGATGCGACTTTGTGATGCAAAATTCCACATCATTACATCCCCATCGGGCATACTCTTCAATCCCGAATCCATAGCTATGGCCATTGATAATATGGCAGCGGGAAGAACCCCCAAGCAGGAGGATTTGCTCTGCAATGGCGATGTATGGTTTAACTACGACTTCCACTCATCATTCTCCTCGTGCGACAAGGATGCTGCGCTTCACGCTATGCAGAAGGCTATGCGCTACGGCTCGTGGTCACTACACGCTGCCGATACACTAATCATCACCTTTGGTTCTGCGTGGGTCTATCGTCACAAGCAAAGCGGCAAGGTAGTAGCAAATTGTCATAAACAGCCAGCTAGTGAATTCTGCCGAGAACTTCTCTCAGCGGAAGAGATTGTCAGCCGATGGAGTAGCCTACTACAAAGCGTATTGAGCAAGAAGATAGTTATATTTACCGTCAGCCCCATTCGCCACCTGAGCGATGGTCTGGAACATAACTCTTTGAGCAAAGCCACGTTGCGTGTAGCGATAGCCCAGCTATGCTCAGAGTTTAGCAACGCGCTCTACTTCCCATCGTATGAGATTATGAACGACGAACTGCGCGACTATCGCTTCTATGGCGAAGATATGATTCACCCCTCGCCTACGGCTATTGACTATATATGGTCGAGATTTTGCAATACGGCGATTTCGGAGTCGGCTTTGGCAACTATGCAACGCATCGAGAAACTCAATCGCGCCGCAGCTCACCGTCCGTTCAACCCTCAGTCGGATAGTCATCGCCAATTTTGTCGCAAGTGGTTAATGGAGATAGCGATGCTGCAAAACGAGTTCCCCGAGATGGATTTAGAGAAGGAAAAAGCCCATTTTTTCTCACATTTATAAAATTTATACTATTTTTACGACCTCAAAAAAAAGGTTACATATGAAATTTTGGTCAAAATACATTATCGCATCCATAGCGCTATTAATCAGCACCCATCTCACGGCCTCAGCTCAACAGCCCAAGCCACGACTTATGGTTAATATCGTTGTGAGTTCTATGCGTGCCGACGACTTGACGCGTTATGCCGATAATTTTTCAAACGGCGGTTTCCGTCGCCTGCTAAACGAAGGTGCCTGGTTTACCAATGCCACCTATGACTATATGCAGACCACAACACCAGTATCGCTCGCTACTATTTCGACAGGAGCTATGCCATCGGTACACGGCGTGGTGGCCGACCGTTGGTATGACTATGTGGGTAACAAGATGGTGTGGCTGATTGATGATAGCAAGGAGTATAGCGTAAATTATAGTTCGGCCACAGGCAAATACTCACCTCGTCAACTCACCGCCGAGACACTTGCAGATGCACTCTCGAAGCACAACAACAAAAGCGTCGTGCGCTCAATTGCCATCGAGCCGCTGTCGGCTATCGTGATGGCTGGCCACGCTGGCGAGGCATACTGGATGGAGGCTGCGCAATCGGCCTGGACCACAACATCTTACTACACCAAGGACCTCCCAAAATGGATTGCCGAGTACAATCGCAATAATATGCACGAGCCATTGGTTCACAAGAAGTGGACTCCGCTGCTCAACTTCGACCTCTACCGCAACTCTCAGGTGACTTGTATGGAGGAGTTGAAGAGCAAGAATGGCAAGGAGATACAATATATCCAGAGCGAGTCACTCCTAATCAAGGGCTCAGGAGAGAACATCTACGAACAAATGTGCTACACCCCCGCTGGCAACACCGCTATGTTGGCTTTCGCCAAGCAGACCATCGCAAAAAACGAGATGGGTAGCGATGAGAATGTCGATATCCTCAACATCGTACTCGATGCCCCTCGTATGATTAGCTCACGCTATGGAGCCGAGTCGGTGGAGTACGAGGATATGCTCTACCGCCTGGACCGAGATTTGGAGGAGTTCCTCACATTCACACTCGCCCAGGTGACTAACCCTCAGGAGGTAGTCGTAACACTCACCTCGGACCACGGTACAAGCCCTGCCTACAACTCGCCAGGCCGCGAGCTGGGTCGTTTCAACGTCCGCCAAGCCGAGGTTATCACCAACGCCTTCATCGGCTCGCAGCACGGCAACGGAGAATGGGTTTTGGGCATTATCGACAATGTGATATACCTGAACCACAACCTCATATACGAGAAGGGACTAAATATTGCTGATATGCAATACGATGTTGCTACGTTTGTGATGCAACTTCGCGGTGTGTCACACGCCATCTCGGCCGAGGCGCTGCGCAGCAGCTACTTTGGTAGCGGTTATGGTCGCAAAATACAGAATGGATTCTACCCACGACGTTCGGGAGATGTCATCATTAATATGATGCCCGGATGGATTGTCGAGATTGAGAATGTGAGATCTTTATCTGGTTCGATGTATCGTTATGACACCCACGTTCCGTTAGTGATTATGGGTGGAGGCATTGCTCCTGCCAAGTATGACCAGAAGGTGGATATGACATCGCTGGCCACAACACAAGCTCATATCATCGGCATCGACCATCCATCGGCTGCCGAGGGAGAGAGATTAAATATATTTTAATTAAACTATAATGAAAGATCAGATTCAAGAACAGATTATAGAGGAGTTTGCAATTTTCGACGAGTGGTTAGACAAGTATGACTATCTCATCGAACTCAGCGACTCACTCCCAACCATTGCCCCAGAACATCGTACCGAGCAGTATGTGATCAAGGGTTGCCAATCGCGTGTGTGGGTTGATGCCCGCCAGGAGGATGGCAAGATATTCTTCTCGGCCGACAGCGATGCCATCATCACAAAAGGCATCATTGCACTGTTGATTCGCGTGATGAATGGTCGCACGGCAGAGGAGGTTGTGAACCTCGACCTCTACTTTATCGACGCCATAGGCTTGGGCGAGAATCTTTCACCAACTAGAAGCAACGGTTTGGTGGCGATGATCAAGCAGATGAAGATGTATACTTTGGCACTTGGCTCTCAGAAATAGAGATTTGATATGACACCAGAAGAGATACTACGAGTGGAACACGACATTGTCTTGACACTCAAAAACATATATGACCCCGAGATTCCCGTAAATATCTACGACTTGGGACTCATCTACGAGATTGATTTCGACCCCGAGGCGGTGGCCAACATCAGAATGACGCTGACTGCGCCCAACTGCCCTATGGCCGATATTCTGATTGAGGATATCAACACCCAGGTCAAGAAAATCAACGGCGTGAACGATGTAAACATCATCCTCACCTTCGATCCACCCTGGGACCGCAGTATGATGAGCGAGGAGGCTCTCTTGGAACTCAACCTGCTGTAACCAACGAGCAACCCAAATGATGGAGGAGCTGAAACGACATATCAACAAACTTAAAGCCGGAGCCTCGTACTTCGGCTGTGGTGCTTATCTCAATCGGATAGGTACATTGAATCGTTTGAGCCTCTACAACACGCTCGGCTTCGAGCGTTTGGCCCGTAAGTATCACGACATAAACAAATACTACGAGGAGAGCGAGCAGAATTGGCAACAGACATTCTACATTATGTTGCTGCGCACGATGGGCGGCGTGGATAACAAGCAGGCCTTCACCACTCTTGCCCAGAGGGTTAGCTATGCTGCCATTCTTAGAGAAAGGATGGTGCCCCAAAACATCGAAGCAATGCTTATCGGTGCGTCAGGATTGTTGGAGTTGTATCCCCACGATGAGTACATCCTCAACCTGAAACGCAACTTTGCCTACCTATCGACCAAATACTCCATCCAGCCAATGGAGCCCGAGGAGTGGAAACTAACCAAGATCTATCCCAACAACCAGCCTATCCTGCGTCTTTCGCAAATAGCCACGTTGCTGACCCACACGAGCGACATTATGGATAGACTCTTGTCGTGTAAATCGGGCGATGATGTCCACAAGCTATTCAGCACCGAAAGTCTACCCTACTGGCTCAACCACTACACCCCGGCATCAACCAAGCAGCAGAGCGTAACAAAGCGTATTGGCAGGACCAAAACCGACCTGCTGGCAATCAATCTGGTGGCTCAGATGCAGTATGCCTACGGCGACTACATTGGCAACGACACGCTTCGTAATCGCGCCATCTCGCTATTGGAGGAGTTGCCCGCCGAGAACAACTCCATCATAGCCCAATGGAAGAGCTACGGACCGCTGGCGCAGACGGCATTCGATTCGCAGGCTCTATTGCAGCTGACGTTTGAATATTGCCAAAAACTACGCTGCGAGGAGTGCCCCGTATGTAAGCGTATCCTGAGCCAACTAAGGGAACAGGAGGCCACGGCAAAATAAAAAGATAAATAGCTGAAATTTAGTGCAAACGGACTCACAGGATGTTCATTTGCACTTTTTTTTGTAATATTTGCGCCAATTATTTGCGCTACAAGGTGCAATATTTTGATTCTTAAAAAGAAATCATTACTTTTGTAGGATTAAACATTAATAGCAAACAAACTCAAAACTATGGATATACTTAGTAGCATTCTTAAACTCTTTTTCGGCTCAAAGGCCGACAAAGATCGTAAGCAGATTGAGCCTTACTTAAATAAAATCAAGGATATATACCCTTCTATTGAGCAGCTTTCTAACGACGAGTTGCGTGCGCGCAGTGCGTCATTGATGAAGCAGATTGCCGACTTCATCGCAGCTGACGAGGCTCACATCGTGGAGCAGAAGGCTAAGTTGGAGCTCGCTGACATCACTCTTTCAGAGAAGGAGAAGATCTCAAAGGATATCGAGACCACAAAGAAGCGTATCGACGATAAGATCGAGCAAAAACTCGACGAGATTTTGCCCGAGGCCTTCGCCATTATGAAGGATACTGCTCGCCGCTTTACCCAGAACGATGTTGTCGAGGTTACAGCCAACGATTTCGACCGCAACCTGGCTGCACACAAGGATTTTGTGACAATCGAGGGCGACAAGGCTATCTATGCCACTCACTGGACAGCAGGCGGTAACGACATCAAGTGGGAGATGGTACACTACGACGTTCAGCTCTTTGGTGGTGTTGTTTTGCACAAGGGTAAGATTGCCGAGATGGCTACGGGTGAGGGTAAGACTTTGGTGGCTACATTGCCTGTCTTCCTGAACGCGTTGGCTCGCAAGGGTGTTCACGTCGTTACCGTGAACGACTACTTGGCACGTCGTGACTCGGAGGGGATGGGTCCTATGTATGAGTTCCACGGTTTGTCGGTTGATTGCATCGGCAAGCACCAGCCTAACTCCGACGCTCGCCGCAAAGCATATATGGCCGACATTACATTCGGTACCAACAACGAGTATGGTTTTGACTACTTGCGTGACAATATGGCCTCATCTCCAAAAGATTTGGTACAGCGCAAGCACCACTATGCAATTGTCGATGAGGTCGACTCAGTATTGATTCACGATGCTCGTACTCCACTCATTATCTCTGGCCCAGTACCAAAGGGTGAGGATCAGATGTTCGAGAACTACCGTCCTTCGATTGAGCACCTCTATAACTTGCAGAAAAGCTTTGTCACTTCGCTCGTTGCCGAGGCTCGTCGACTCTTTGCCGAGGGTAAACCTGAGGAGGGTGGCGTACTGCTCCTCCGCGCGCACAAGGGTCTGCCAAAGTATAAGCCTATCATCAAGTTTCTCTCGGAGCAGGGCATCAAAGTCCAGTTCCAGAAGACCGAGAACATCTATATGCAGGACAACAGCCGTCGTATGCACGAGATTACAGACGAGCTCTTCTTCGTCATTGACGAGAAGATGAACTCTGTGGAGCTCACCGACAAGGGCCACGAGGTGTTGTCGAAGTATTTCAACGAGGATCGCTTCTTCGTATTGCCTGACATCGGTAGCGAGGTCGCCGAGCTCGAAAAGAGCTCTCTCTCACCCGAGGAGAAGGCACAGAAGAAGGACGAGATTATCAACGACTACTCAATCAAGTCGGAGCGCGTTCACACCGTAAACCAGCTCTTGAAGGCATACTCAATGTTTGAGAAAGATGTGGAGTATGTGGTTATGGACAACAAGGTGAAGATCGTGGATGAGCAGACTGGTCGTATTCTCGACGGACGTCGCTCCTCAGACGGGTTGCACCAGGCTATCGAGGCTAAGGAGCGCGTAAAGGTCGAGGCCGCTACGCAGACCTTCGCTACCATCACGTTGCAGAACTACTTCCGTATGTACCACAAGTTGGCAGGTATGACAGGTACTGCCGAGACTGAGTCATCAGAGTTCTGGAACATCTACAAGTTGGATGTTGTGGTAATCCCTACCAACCGTCCTGTTATCCGTGACGACCGCGAGGACTTGGTTTACAAGACTATGCGCGAGAAGTACAACGCCGTAATCGAGGAGATTGTACGTTTGGTTGAGGCTAAGCGTCCTGTGTTGGTGGGTACTACTTCTGTTGAGATTTCTGAGCTTTTGAGCCGTATGCTTAAATTGCGCGGCATCAAGCATAATGTATTGAACGCCAAGCAGCACCAGTTGGAGGCTCAGATCGTAGCCGAGGCAGGTCGCACAGGTCAGGTTACCATCGCTACCAATATGGCGGGTCGTGGTACCGACATCAAGCTCTCGCCCGAGGCTAAGGCTGCGGGAGGTTTGGCCATCATCGGTACCGAGCGTCACGAGAGCCGTCGCGTGGACCGTCAGTTACGTGGTCGTGCGGGACGTCAGGGTGACCCAGGTTCATCACAGTTCTTCGTATCGTTGGAGGATAACTTGATGCGTCTGTTCGGTTCTGAGCGTATCGCTGCCATTATGGACCGTATGGGTATCCAGGAGGGTGAGGTTATCCAGGCCTCAATTATGACCAACGCCATCGAGCGTGCCCAGAAGAAGGTCGAGGAGAACCACTTCGGTGTGCGTAAGCGTCTGTTGGAGTATGATGATGTGATGAACTCTCAGCGTGAGGTTATCTACACTCGTCGTCGTCACGCTCTCTATGGCGAGCAGATTGAGATTGACCTCAACAACATTATGTATGACTACGCCGAGGGCTTCGTTCAGCAGCACGACGGCGTGGATTACGAGAACGCATCATACGACCTCATCCGCGAGGTGGCAATCCAGCCATCGTTCGATGAGGCTACATATAACTCAGCCAAGCCAGCACAGCTCGTTGAGCTTATCGTCGAGGATATGCGCACGTTGTTCGCTCGCCGCCAGAAGGCTGTGTGCGACACCATTCGCCAGACTATGCAGGCTGTGTATGAGGATAACAAGGACCACCTGGACCGCGTAATGCACTTCCCATTGACCGATGGTCACTTGGGCTTCCACGTTCCAGTGGAGTTGCAGCGCTGCAAGGATAGCGATGGTGCCGAGATTTACAAGGCATTCTCGAAGATTGTGCTCTTCACCACTATCGACGACGCTTGGCGTGAGCACTTGCGCGAGATGGACGAGTTGCGCCAAAGCGTTCAGAACGCGACTTACGAGCAGAAGGATCCATTGCTCATTTACAAGTTGGAGTCATACAACCTCTTTGCCAAGATGTTGGAGAAGGTGAACCGCGACTCGCTCGCCATCCTCAACAAGTCTTACATCCCTACACGCGAGAACAATCCACAAAGCGTTCAGCAGGAGCGTCGCCAGCAGGCTAAGGTGGATGTAAACAAGCTCCAAGCATCGCGTATGGCAGCAGCTGCGGCAGCAGGTCAGGCCGAGAAGAGCAAACCAGCTCCTATCAAGGTCGAGAAGAAGATTGGCCGTAACGATCCTTGTCCTTGCGGTAGTGGCAAGAAGTACAAACAGTGCCACGGTAAGAATATGTAATTCACAAGGGCGGGTAACCGCCCTTATAAATCGCCACACTTATGGGATACGAGGAGGAAAAACAACGACAATTAGATATGCGCTACTTGCGTATGGCACGAGTATGGGCCGAAAACTCATACTGCGTACGTCGCCAGGTGGGTGCGCTCATTGTCAAGGATAAGATGATTATCTCGGACGGCTACAACGGCACTCCATCGGGATTTGAGAACATCTGCGAGGACGAGGTGACAGGCAAGACCAAGCCTTATGTGCTTCACGCCGAGGCAAACGCCATCACCAAGGTAGCCAAGAGTGCCAATAACTGCGATAGTGCAACGCTGTACATTACGGCAGCGCCCTGCATCGAGTGTTCTAAACTCATTATCCAGGCTGGTATCAAGCGTGTGGTATATTGTGATGATTACCGTTCGGAGGATGGTTTGAACCTGCTTCAACGCGTAGGAATCGAATGTGTGAAGTGCGAGATTGATTAAGATTAAACCGCATTAACAGAACAAAAAAGTCGCTATTATGCAATAGCGACTTTTTTATTTCCATATATCTATCAATTAGAATGGCAAATCATCTGGATCATCCTGAACCGCAGGGATTGTAGGGGCTGCTGGCGCCTGATACTCCTGAACTGGCTGCTGGTATGCAGGTTGCTGGTAGCTTGGCGCTGGCTGCTGATACGAAGGCTGATGATAGCCACCCTGAGGCTGCGAATACGACTGTTGACCAGCCGTAGGAGCACCCGCCTGTTGATTATCGCTACGGCGACCCAACAACTTCATCTCATCGGCCATAATCTCGGTCGTGTATCGCTTAATGTTATCCTTATCAGTCCACTCACGAGTACGCAAACGACCCTCGATATAGAGCTGACTACCCTTGCGTACATAACGATCTACCACATCAGCCAAACCACGCCAAAGTGTAATCGTATGCCACTCTGTAAGCTCGGTATTCTCGTTTGTCTGACGGTTATATATCCTCTCCGTCGTAGCTAATCTCACTCGGGCAACCTTCACACCCGACTCTGTGGTACGCACCTCGGGATCCACACCCACGTTACCTACCAAAATTACTTTATTTACCATATCCTTTAACTTTTTATTTTTCGTTATTCTCGCCGCCGATAGTCAAATCGCCCAAGTGGACCTTGCCATCGAGATCATCCTTCAACGTACCAAAGAAATCATTATCCGAGCCCTCCAAGAACTCCACTTTCAATGGCTGATAGAACATTCGCTCCCTAACCATCGCAGGCACACGCTTGCTACGACGCAACTTGACGGCATCCTTCTCGGTGGTCAGCAACTTGGCCTTTGGATGCTTGTTGAGCAACTCCACCAGACGATTGATATCCGACACCGTATAGACGTGGTGGTCATCAAGAATCATCTTTCCTACGATCTTGTACTCGTTCTTCACACCACGAACAAACGCCTTGGGATTGCCAATACCCGACATTACAATCACCTCCTCGCCTCGATTAAGTTTATTCTCGGGGAAGAATGGCGACACTGCCTCGGTGGGGACTATGTGGGTAAAATATATTCTCTGATAAGCAAACTTATACAAATCCTTACGCCACATTCGCTGATCGAGTGGTGACATATTCACCGGACACTTGGTCACGATGAAATAGTGACCCCTATCGAGCGATTTTAATCTATCACGAAGCGTGCCAGCAGGCAAGAAATCATCCGTAGCAAATGGGCGTGTAGAGTCCACAATGACAACATTGATGCGAGGCTCGACATAGCGATGCTGGAAACCATCGTCCATCACAATAAGATTTATCTCGGGATGCTCTCGCTCGATTCGTCGAATAGCCTCGGCGCGCTTCTCACACACGACCACCAACGTATCGGGATATTTCAGTTTAATCTGCAATGGCTCATCGCCCACATCACGATACGAGGACTTGCAGCTCACCTCCATATAGCCTTTGGTACGACGACCATAGCCTCGCGAGAGGAGTGCTATACGATAATAAGGCTGCATATAATCTATTATCATCTCGGCCGTTGGGGTCTTGCCCGTTCCGCCCACAGTGATGTTTCCAACACAGATAATGGGAGTCTCGAACTTCTCGGATTTGAGAAGTTTGCAATCAAACATCCAATGGCGAATGGCAATCACCAATCGATAAATATATGATATTAACTTTAATAGCAATTTCATAACTCCCAAGCAGGCAATCTCGTAAAAAAGGCCAACCCGCGGTAATATAATTATACAATTTGGTCAAAGATAACCATTTATTTGAAAGGAAACAACCGTAACGCAGTTTTTTTTCTTTTTATAGCATTTCATTTGTCAATATCAAAGCAAAATGGGTATCTTTGCGTAAATTTACACCGATATGAAACGACTTATATACTCAATTTTTACAATCGCTTGTTTTACAACATTATCGTGCTGTAAACACCAATCCACTGAGGCCGAGGCCACTCCTCAGGAGCCTCAACACACCATTTTGTATGGCATCATCGCCGATGACTACACCATCAAAAATGACACCGTCAGACAGGGTGAGACTATGGGTAACATCCTCTCGCGTTACGGCATCTCAGCGACAATGATCGACAAGCTCGACAAGAGCTCAAAGGATGTGTTCTCGTTGCGCCAAATAAGGGCCGACCGCCCCTACACTGCCTTCCTCACTCAGGATACGGTGGCGGGTATCAAGCTCGACTATCTTGTCTATGAAAAGGATCTCATCGAGTATGTCATCTTCGGATTCAAGAACGACTCGCTCACAATCGAAAAGGGCGAGAAGGAGGTCACGCTGCGCCGTCAGATGAAGTCTGCCACCATCGAATCATCGCTTTGGGGCGCCATTATGCGCGACAGCCTACCCTATGCTCTGGCCGCCGAGATGGAGGATATCTACCAATGGACTATCGACTTCTTCGGCATACAGAAGGGTGACTATTTTACGGTAATCTACGACGAGAAATTAATCGACACCACCCACGTCGGCATCGGTACAATCTGGGGTGCAAAGTTCAACCACGCAGGCAAAGATGTATATGCCATTCCATTCAAGCAGGATGGCAAAGTGCAATATTGGGAGTACGACGGTGCATCGCTTCGCAAGCAACTCTTGAAAGCCCCTTTGAAATTCTCGCGCATCAGTTCACGCTTCTCGCGCTCGCGTCTTCACCCCGTTCACCGCGTATATCGTCCCCACCTGGGCGTAGACTACGCAGCCCCCAAGGGCACTCCCGTACGCGCTGTGGCCGATGGCGTGGTAACATTCAAAGGCTGGGGCGGTGGCGGAGGTAACACCCTCAAAATCAAGCACGCGGGCAACCTTATGACAGGTTATCTCCACCTGAGTGGCTACGCCAAAGGCATCAAGCAGGGTTCTCGCGTGAAGCAGGGCGACGTGATTGGATATGTGGGTAGCACAGGTACATCGACTGGTCCTCACTTGGACTATCGCGTATGGAAGAACGGAGTAAACATCAACCCTCTCACCATCCCACAAGAGCCAGCCGAGCCTATCAAGAAGGAGAATATGGACTCTTTCTCGAAGATTCGTGACCGCATCATAGCCGAGCTCGACGGAAAGTCTACGCCCGAGATGATTGTCACCCAGCTCGACAGCATCGACGTGGTAACGCCCAATGTAGAAGCAATCAACACCGAAGCCAAGAAATAGGATTATGGAACCTGATAAAAAGATAGTACAATTTATCGCCAAGCATCACGTTATGACTCTGGCCACCTCGACTAAGGATGGCCACCCATATTGCTGTAATGCTTTCTACGCCTTCCGTGCCGACGATAACGCCCTGATATTCACCACCGACCTCGCGACCCATCACGGTCAGATGATGAGCCAGAATCCACGCGTAGCGGCATCCATCGTCTTGGAGACCCGCACAGTAGGTAAAGTCCAGGGTTTGCAAATCACGGGCACGATAAAACCTGCGGCCGATGGCGACAGAATGGCCTACATCAAGAGTTTCCCCTATGCTGCCGTAGCCGACCTGTCGCTGTGGCGTTTGGAGGCTGACTTTATGAAATTAACCGACAACACACTTGGATTTGGTAAAAAATTGATATGGCAAAGATAGGAGTTATAATCGTAGCTGGTGGCACAGGCCAAAGAATGGGTGCATCGATTCCCAAGCAGTTTATGATGCTGGGCAACTTGCCTATCCTGGGACACACCATCAACAGAATCCGCGAGGCACTACCCTCATCTCAGGTTGTTGTGGTTCTGCCCAAGGAGCATATTGCTATGTGGCGCAATCTGTCGGCCCGCTTCGACATCTCGAAACACGAGATTGCGGAGGGCGGCAAGGAGCGTTTCTACTCGGTCAAGAACGGTATCAAGGCTCTCACTCAGGAGGTTGAAATCATCGCCGTACACGATGGTGTACGCCCTCTGGTAAGCAAAAAACTGATTATCAAACTGGTGTTGGAAGCTGAAAAACACCCCGCAGTAATTCCTGTTGTGGCTCCTGCGGATTCCTATCGTTGGGTCGCGGAGGGTAATTCCAGCATTATGGATCGCTCGAAACTTCGTATGGTCCACACGCCTCAAATCTTCCAGGCCGACACACTGCGCAAGGCCTACGAGCAACCATTCTCGACCACATTCACCGACGATGCTTCGGTGGTAGAGGCTGCGGGTGGCAAGATTACGCTCATTGAGGGCGACCCCACCAACATCAAGATAACCACTCCCGCAGATTTAATCATTGCCAATGCTATATTAACATCTTACGAAGATGAAACGCAGTTTTAGATACGACACAGACCGACGCACCAAGATACTCACCGCGATAAAATTAATCGTCGTGGCCATCATCGCCATAGCCCTATATCAACTCTATACGGGTGGGTTCTTCTCGGCGTGGTTTGTCTCTGTGGTGATGGCATTGGTGGCCCTGATGGTGTTGTCAATTCCCCGCCGTATCGTGCTGCTGGATGACAGAATCGAGATTCAGTGCATTGCCGACATCACCGAGATTGAGATTCGCGAGATAGCCTCAATAAGAAAGGTCAGCACAAAAGATATGCGATGGATTATCCGCATTTTCGGCGCAAAGGCCTTCTTTGGTTATTATGGCAAGTTCTTCGATTTCAAAGGATTGGACATTGTGACTATCTACGCCTCAGAGTGGAACAACTTTGTCGAGATTACGGATATCTACGACTATCGCATCTATGTATCGTGCCGCGAAGCCGACGAATTGATAAAATCAGTTATGGAGGCCAAGGCGCTATACTCCGAGGAGATGGAGTCTAACGATGACCAAATGCAGACTGCGATATAAAAAAATCGGCCCGAAGGCCGACCATAATAAATTCTATCCCAACGCCACATCGAGTAGCATCATCAAGGCAAATCCCAGCGCCACACCTATGGTTGCCACATTGGAATGACGCCCACTCTGTGACTCGGGGATAAGTTCCTCGACAACCACATAGACCATAGCTCCCGCGGCAAAGGCCAACAGATATGGCAAGATGGGTTGCAGAATGTCAATCATCAAAATTGTAAGCAATCCCGCCAAAGGCTCCACTGCGCCCGACCCCACTCCGTAGGCAAAAGCCTTCCAGCGACTCTTGACACTCTGTTTAAGAGGCATCGACACGATGGCACCCTCGGGGAAATTCTGAATCGCAATACCTACTGACAACGCCAAGGCTCCCGCCATAGTTATACCCGAACTCTGGGTCAAAGCTCCCGCCAACACCACACCGACGGCCATACCCTCGGGAATGTTATGCAGCGTCACAGCCATAAAGAGCATAGCAGAACGCCCCAAACCCGATTTTACACCCTCGGGCTCAGTGGAGTCCAAATGCAAGTGAGGCACTACGCTATCGAAGAACAAGAGCGAGAACATTCCCGCCAAGAATCCCACAACAGCCGGCAACCACTCGATGCCACCACTCTCGGCCGCCATATCAATGGCAGGAATGAGTAGCGACCACACCGAGGCTGCAATCATCACACCCGATGCAAAACCCAAGAGTAGCTTCTGCACCCACGATGGCATCTCATCCTTCAAGAAAAAGACCATTGCAGCACCCAAAGTTGTTCCCAGGAAGGGTAACAGCAGGCCGTATGCCAACTCGATATTCATAATGGTTTATTACTTCAAATTTTCCAAATAATCGACAAACACTCCAAAGTCAGAGTGAGAGTCCACAAACTCGTCGTAAGAGTGCTCGTTATCGCCCTCCTCGGGGACATCCGACACCATCTTCACAACTACAACGGGCAGATCAAACAACTCAGCCGCCTGGCATACAGCCGTAGCCTCCATATCAAACAGACCCGACTTCATACCAAAGCGCGACTTCACGTCGGCGATAATCTCGGCATCGACAAACGAATCGCCCGTCCAAACCACAGCATCGTCGTGACCAAGCAATGGATATGGCTCTGTGAGTTCGGGTACAAAATCACCCGGGATACGACAATCGTGATATCTGGCTACGCGTGGCGCCACCAATTCACCACGCTCTCGACCCAGCGTAGATGCTGCATAACCAATAATCGCCACTCGGTCGATATCACCCTTGGCGCGCGCAATAGCAAGAGCCGTATTGGCTGCCGCCAAAGCCTTACCCACACCACAACGCGACACTTGATATTGATTGTGAGTCACCCTGCCTTCGAGGGTCTTTGTTATGTTACGATACTCGCGCTCGGTGGGAGCTATTATAAGATATCTCATTACCAAACGCAGTTATAAATTGACTCAATACCAGCCTCGGCAGCCTGCTCCTTGGTATAAAGCGCACGCATATACTGTGCCATCGCAAAGTTAGTCGATGCAATAGCAAACAGACCTGGATTACCGCACTGCACCTCGTTCAAGCCTACGATATCGTTCTTCGACTTCAATGGGAATACCTGCTTATAGACTCTGGCCAACGCCTCACGAATCTGCTCTGCCGAGATGTCGTTCATAGTAGAAAGATAGAATCCTGTCTTGCAACCCATTGGGCAGAACGACACAATACTCTGACCAATAACAGGATCCAGGCGCAAATAATAGGCCATCAAATGCTCAATGGTGTGAACCTCCTCGGCACCAAGTGGAGCGTGGTCCATAGGCGCACGAAAACGCATATCCCACGAATGAACAGCATACTGCTCATTGATTGTATAAACAGAACGCAGATAAAGACCCGCCTTCAAGGTGATGTGATCGACATCGAATGACGACACAACTGATTTCTTGCTCTCCATATATTATCTCTTAATGTGTTTACTGTTTTGGTTGCTCCGCTGGTGCCCCCTTGCGAGGTGACTTGCGGTCAAAGAATGGGTTCTTAGAGGCTGAGCTCAATGGAATTGCAAATACCAAATCTGCACCATTCAACACATCCATACGCTTGGCAGCCCATCCTGCCGAGAACATCACGCGAGAATCCAAACGGAAATCAGCTATCTTTGAGCAAGCTGCACCGATAGCGATACCCACATCCACTCCATTCATCACACAAGGTGCACACGCTGGCTTCTCCAAGCAGGTCTTGTAGCCACAATAACCGCAATTCAAGCCACACTCCGACTCCTCGCCACGAATGCCGACTACGATTACAGCCTCGGCCTCCAACACGTTGGCAGCGTCGCGCAACAAAAACTTCATACCCGACTCCGCGCTCATTTGAATCATTGTCTGCGACAAACGCTCAATATCCTCATCGGTGATCATAGCCACCTCTACCAAATCACGCCCCTTAGCCTTGGGTGCGGTACGCGCGGCTGTCATAACAGCCTCCGCCAATCTCTTAACCGTCTGGTTACGAATCTCTCTTTCGTTGTAAATCATAATATAGGTTTATTTAGCGCGATAAATTTACAAAAAATTTAGTTTACCACCACAACATAAATCGCTAAATTTTCATCTTCCCCAACCAAGTGGCATCTCATCCGCCACCGTAGCCCTCGTCTTTGGCTCATTTATTGCTCGCCCAAGGCTCAAAAAACATTATTATGGAAAAGATCTCAATCTATCAATTCTCCGACCCCGTATGCGTGTGGTCGTGGGGCAACGAGCCCGTTATGCGAGCCATCGACTTTCTCTATGGCGACAAAGTCAAAATAGAATATATTATGGGTGGCCTGGTGGAAAATATCGCATCGCTATACGATTTGCAGGGCGATACTGAGGAGATTATAAAACGCGCAAACGCAATAGTGACAAAGAGTTGGCTAATGGCATCAGAGCGTCATGGAATGCCCGTTGTGGTGGGCAACAATCCTCTCTTCACGCCGCGCTACCCATCGAGCTACCCCCAGAACATTGCCTACGAGGCCGCCAAGCGACTTGACCCACAGCGTGCCAAGATTTTCCTGCGCTCGCTGCGCGAGGCTACATTTACTGAGCAACGTCGCACATCGCAAATCGATGTTATTCTCGACCTGGCCGAGTGCGCGGGCTACGATCGCACCCTCTTCCTTGATGAATACACTACGGGCAATGCTCAAACAGACTTCACTCACGACAGAATGTTGTGTCGCCGCAACGGCATAACAGGATTCCCCTCATATATGATACGCAACGACGACACCAGCGTCATCATCGGCGGATTCCAGAATCTTCGCACCTTCCACTCCATCATCAGCCGCCTCTCGGCAGGGAGAATCAAGCCGCGCCGCATAGGCCCCTCGATTGCAAACGTAACGGAGTTTTTGCGCCGTTACAGTTCTGTATATACAGTAGAGATTGAAACAGCATTTAGCCTCGACCGCTACCAAGCATCGCTGATGGTTGAACAGCTCTGCTCAACCAAGAAACTATGCCGAGAAGAGGTTGGTAACACCCTGCGCCTGAGCATAAACCGCGCTCAGAACCAACCCTTGCACCAAGCAAAAGGCCAACTCAATCAGCAGCAGAAAGTAGAGGCATAGGCAGTGGAGATAATATCAGGTTTTGGCCGCATACTTACATTTTATTACATAATAATTATGCCATCAACACCCTCGCACTCCACTAAATAACAGCTCTTTGCAACCGATTTCAATTCAAAACAATGTATTTTTATGCAAGAAATATATAATTTTTCTTGTTTTTAATAAATTTTACTATTACATTTGCATTAGAAAATTACTACGGATTATAAGTTGATCCGCAAGTGAAACCTAAACACGAAAACTGAGTATTTATGTTCAATAGTTTATATATCATCATCAACCTAATTCTCGTGGTCTTGCAAAGATAGCGGGAGAAAGGTCGTATGTGTATATATTAAGCTACTATAAAACGCCTTTCTCCCACAGAGAGGCGTTTTCATTTAACCTAATACGAATAAAATGAAACACCAACTTAGAAGTGCCATAACAACTCTTGGCAGACGTATGGCTGGCGCAAGAGCTCTTTGGAGAGCCAACGGAATGACAAAGGAGCAAATGGGAATGCCCGTGATTGGCATCGCCAACTCCTTCACTCAGATGGTGCCTGGTCACGTTCACCTTCACAAGATAGGTCAATATGTAAAATCCTTAATCGAGGAGCAGGGTTGCTTTGCAGCCGAGTTCAACACCATAGCCATCGACGACGGTATCGCTATGGGTCACGACGGTATGCTCTACTCGTTGCCCTCGCGCGACATTATCGCCGACTCGGTGGAGTATATGGCCAACGCTCACAAGGTCGATGCGCTGGTATGCATCAGCAACTGTGACAAGATTACCCCAGGTATGTTGATGGCCTCGATGCGCTTGAACATCCCTACAATTTTTGTTTCGGGCGGCCCTATGGAGGCTGGAAACTTCCGCGGACGTGGAGCCGACCTAATTGATGCGATGGTGATGAGTGCCGACGAGAATTGCACCGACGCCGACGCCGACGAGATTGAGGCTTGTGCTTGCCCAGGTTGTGGTTCTTGCTCGGGCATGTTTACAGCCAACTCGATGAACTGCCTAAACGAGGCTATTGGTTTGGCTCTACCAGGCAACGGCACAATCGTGGCGACACACGCTAACCGCAAGGCTCTCTTTGCCAAAGCGGCAAAGCTCATTGTCGAGAACGCCAAGCGTTACTACTTCGAGGGTGATGAGTCGGTTCTTCCTCGCTCGATTGCCACAAAGGCTGCCTTCGAGAACGCAATGTCGCTCGACATTGCGATGGGTGGCTCAACAAACACCGTTCTCCACCTCTTGGCTGTGGCTCACGAGGCAGGCGTAGATTTCACGATGGCCGACATCGATCGCCTTTCACGCAAGATTCCTGTACTCTGCAAGGTGGCACCGAATGGTCACTACCACATCCAGGACGTAAACCGCGCAGGTGGCATTATGGGCATTTTGGGAGAGTTGGCAAAGAATGGTTTGATTGACACTTCGGCAAAGCGCGTAGATGCAGAGTCATTGGCCGACACTATTAACCAGTATTACTACGGTTCGGAGAACTTCTCCGATGAGGCTCGCAAGACATACCTCAGCGCACCTGCCAACCGTTATAGCCGCGAGATGGGCTCTCAGGAGTGCTACTACGAGCAGATGGACAATGACCACGCCGAGGGTTGCATCCGCGATATGGAGCACTGCTACTTCCGCGATGGAGGTTTGGCTGTTTTGACAGGCAACATCGCCCGCAAGGGTTGTATCGTAAAGACTGCCGGAGTGGATAAGTCATTGATGCAGTTCTCGGGTAAGGCCAAGGTGTTTGAGTCGCAGGAGCAGGCTATGAACGGCATCCTGGGCGGCGAGGTCGAGGCTGGCGATGTGGTAGTAATCCGTTACGAGGGTCCAAAGGGTGGCCCTGGTATGCAGGAGATGCTCTACCCTACCTCTTACCTCAAATCAAAGCACCTTGACAAGGCTTGCGCTTTGATTACCGACGGACGCTTCTCGGGCGGCACATCGGGTCTTTCGATTGGTCACGTTTCGCCAGAGGCCGCTTCGGGTGGTGAGATTGGCATCATCTGCGACGGCGACATCATCGACATCGACATCGCAGCACGCTCAATCAACCTCCGCATATCGGAGCAGGAGTTGGAGCAGAGAATGGCCAAGTGGACCATCCGCAAGCCAAAGAACCGCGACCGAGAGATTCCTCAATCATTGCGTGCGTACTCACTCCTGGTTAGCTCAGCAGACCAGGGCGCAGTGAGAATCGTACCAGAAGAGTAAACATAGATAACCCAGACTTTATGATTTCAGGTTTTTCAGATACAACGGCGGCAAAACCCGCAAAAGAGTTACCCCGCATTACTGGCTCCGAGGCTGTCATCCGCTCGTTCCTTAACGAGAATGTGGAGACCATCTTCGGCTACCCAGGCGGAGCTATCATCCCCGTGTACAATGCGCTATATGACTATCGCGACCGCATAAACCACATCTTGGTGCGTCACGAGCAGTGCGCCATTCACGCCGCGCAGGGTTATGCCCGCGCCACGGGTAAGACTGGCGTCTGCATCGTAACTTCTGGTCCGGGAGCCACAAACACCGTGACAGGTTTGGCCGATGCCTTGCTGGACTCTACGCCTATCGTTCTCATCAGTGGTCAGGTGGCTTCGAGCCAGCTCGGTACCGACGCATTCCAGGAGATTAACTTTTTGGAGCTCACTCAGTCGGTAACAAAGTGGAACTGCCAGGTGAAGCGCGCCGAGGATATCCCTGCGGCTATTGCCCGCGCATTCTACATCGCATCGAGTGGTCGTCCAGGCCCTGTGGTGGTGGACATTACCAAGGATGCTCAGAACGGAATGGTCGATTTTGACTACAACCCCGTAAAGTTCATCCGTAGCTACCAGCCCTACGCCGACATCGACAACGACCAGATTATGGAGGCTGTGCGCCTGATTAATCTATCGCGCAAGCCTATGGCTTTGGTGGGTCAGGGTGTAATTTTGGCTGGCGCCGAGAAGGAGTTGCAGGAGTTCTTGGAGAAGAGCGGTATCCCCGCAGCATCTACCCTTTTGGGTCTGTCGGCTCTGCCAAGCGACCATCCACAATATGTCGGTATGCTCGGTATGCACGGCAACTATGGTCCCAATATCAAGAACCGCGATTGCGACCTTCTGATTGCAATCGGTATGCGTTTCGACGACCGCGTGACGGGCGACGCCTCGAAGTTTGGTATCAACGCCAAGATTATCCATTTGGAGATTGACCCCGCAGAGATCAACAAGATTGTTTATGCCGACGTGGCGGTGCTGGGCGATGTGAAGCAGTCACTTCCATTGATTACCGAGCGTATCTCGAAGAACGACCACTCGGCGTGGATTGACGAGTTCAGAGTATGCAACAATATCGAGCGCGAGGAGGTCATCGAACCAGCCATCGAACCACGAGGTGGACGCCTGCGTATGGGCGAGGTGGTGGATGCCATATCACGCGAGTTTGAGGATGCAATTCTGGTAACCGACGTAGGTCAGCAGCAAATGTTCGCTTCGAAATATTTTAAGTTCAAGCGTAGCCGTAGCATCATCACTTCGGGCGGTCTGGGCACAATGGGCTTTGGTTTGCCAGCTGCCATCGGTGCCAAGATTGGTGCACCAGAGCGCGATGTATGCCTCTTTGTGGGCGACGGCGGTTTGCAGATGACATCCCAGGAGTTGGGCACAATCTATCAGTCGGAGGTGGGTGTAAAGATTATCCTGATGAACAATGGCTACCTGGGTATGGTACGCCAGTGGCAGGAGCTCTTCTACGACAAGCGTTACTCATTCACCGAGCTCGTGAACCCCGACTTTGAGCTTTTGGCCAAGGCCAACCACATCGCCTACCGCTGTGTGGAGCGCCACGAGGATTTAGAGGAGGTCATCCGCGAGATGCATACAACCCAGGGAGCCTTCCTTTTGGAGTGCCGCTTGGAGCGCGAGGAGAATGTATTCCCAATGGTGCCAGCAGGAGCGCCTGTTCACAATATCAGACTTGAATAACCACTAATAATGCTTTTTGAGATGGAAAAAGAATTTATCATTACCATATTTTCAGAGAACAAGGTGGGTATTTTGAGTCAGGTGACTACGGTCTTTACCCATCGTAACGTAAACATCGAATCAATAGCAGCCTCGCCATCGGCTATCGAGGGTATTCACAAATACACCATCTTGGTCAAGAACGACCCCGAGCGTGTGGCCAACCTGGTGAAGCAGATTGAGAAGAAGGTCGATGTATTGAAGGTATTTTGCTACGCACCCAACGAGGTGGTGTTGCAGCAGTTGGCTCTTTACAAGGTTAAGCGCAGCCGCAACGTGGAGGATATGGTACGTCGTCACAATGTGCGCATCTTGGAAATTCACGACGAGTACATCGTCTTGGAGAAAACGGGGCACAAGGAGGAGATTGACGAGCTATACCAGATGCTTGCCCCCTATGGAATCTACCAATTTGTATGCTCAGGTCAGGTGGCCATCATCAAGTCACGCCGCGAGTTGCTGGATGAGTACTTGAAATATGTAAACGAAAAATATGCTCGTATGATGCGAGAGGAAAACATAGATAACAATTAAAAAATTAACAATAAAAAATTTACAATTATGGCAAAGATGATTTTTGGTGGCATTGAAGAGAACGTCGTAACACGCGAAGAATATCCATTGGCAAAGGCTTTGGAGACATTGAAGGATGAGACTATCGCCGTTATCGGTTATGGTGTTCAGGGTCCAGGTCAGTCACTCAACTTGCGTGACAATGGTTTCAATGTAATCGTAGGTCAGCGTAAGGGTTCTAAGAGCTGGGATAAGGCTATTGAGGATGGATGGGTACCAGGCGAGACATTGTTCGAGATTGAGGAGGCTTGCCAGAAGGCAACCATCATCGAGTACTTGCTCTCAGACGCTGGTCAGATTTCAGTATGGCCTACAATCAAGCCATACCTCACACCAGGCAAGGCTCTCTACTTCTCTCACGGCTTTGGCATCACTTACAAGGAGCGTACAGGTATCGTTCCACCAGCAGATGTTGACGTTATCTTGGTAGCACCTAAGGGCTCGGGTACTTCACTCCGCCGTATGTTCTTGCAGGGTCGTGGTTTGAATTCAAGCTACGCTATCTTTCAGGACGCTACTGGCAAGGCTTGGGATCGTGTAATCGCACTCGGTATCGGTGTTGGTTCAGGTTACTTGTTCGAGACTACATTCAAGCGTGAGGTTTACTCTGACCTTACAGGTGAGCGTGGTACTTTGATGGGTGCTATCCAGGGTATCTTCGCTGCTCAGTACGAGGTTTTGCGCCAGAACGGCCACACTCCATCTGAGGCATTCAACGAGACAGTCGAGGAGCTTTCTCAGAGCTTGATGCCACTTATCGCCGAGAACGGTATGGACTGGATGTACGCAAACTGCTCTACTACTGCTCAGCGCGGTGCGCTCGATTGGTGGAAGAAGTTCCGCGACGCTACAATGCCTGTATTCGAGGAGCTTTACAGCGAGGTAGCTTGCGGTAACGAGGCTCAGCGAAGCATCGACACCAACTCACAGCCTGATTACCGTGCAAAGCTCGAAGAGGAGCTCAAAGAGATGCGCGAGACTGAGATGTGGCAGGCAGGTGCGGTTGTTCGTAAGCTCCGCCCAGAGAATAACTAATAACACGACTTTTCTATGAGCGAAAAAGTATATATTTTCGACACGACTCTCCGCGACGCTGAGCAGGTACCTGGTTGCCAGCTCAACACCATCGAGAAGATCGAGGTGGCGCGTCAGTTGGAGAAGTTGGGCGTAGATATTATCGAGGCAGGATTCCCCATTTCAAGCCCAGGCGATTTCAACTCAGTGGTTGAAATCTCGAAGGCTGTGAGCAATCCTACCATCTGCGCCCTCACGCGTGCCGTGAAGAAAGATATCGAGGTTGCGGCTCAGGCTTTGGAGTTCGCCAAGCGTGGCCGTATCCACACAGGTATCGGCACATCGACATACCACATCTACGAGAAGTTGCGTATGACACCGGAAACCGTAATGGAGCAGGCTGTCGAGGCTGTAAAGTACGCGCGCCGCTTTGTGGATGATGTGGAGTTCTATGCCGAGGACGCAGGCCGTACAGACGAGGAGTTCTTGGCTCGCGTGGTGGAGGCTGTAATCGCAGCGGGTGCTACCGTTGTCAACATCCCCGACACTACGGGCTATTGCCTTCCAAGCGAGTACGGAGCCAAGATTGCCTACCTGGAAAACAATGTGCCTAACATCGACAAGGCCATCATCTCTACACACTGCCACAACGACCTGGGTATGGCTACTGCCAACACCCTGGCGGCAGTGCAGAATGGTGCGCGCCAAGTGGAGGTAACAATCAACGGTTTGGGCGAGCGTGCTGGTAACACAGCTTTGGAGGAGGTGGTGATGGCCATCAAGTGCCACAGCAACCTCGACTTCGAGATTGGCATTGACTCTAAGCAGATTATCACCACAAGTAAGCTCGTATCAAACTTGATGCGTATGCCTGTCCAGGCCAACAAGGCTATCGTGGGTCGTAACGCCTTTGCTCACTCTTCGGGTATCCACCAGGATGGAGTATTGAAGAGCCGCGAGACATACGAGATTATCGACCCAGAGGATGTGGGCGTTGATCAGTCGAGCATCGTCCTCACAGCCCGCAGTGGTCGTGCAGCGTTGAAGCACCATTTAGCCGAGATTGGCTACAACCCCGAGAACGAGGAGTTGGACGACATCTACCAGCGTTTCTTGGAGCTTGCCGACAAGAAGAAGATGGTCACAACACGCGATTTGGAGGTATTGATTGGCACCGCATCATCACGCCGCCGTATGAGCATCCAGCTCACAGGCTTGCAGATTGTCTGCGGTAAGTCGACAATCCCAACTGCTACGGTGCAGATTAGCTTCGATGGCGACACCTTCACCGAGACAGCGTGCGGTAACGGTCCAGTCGATGCGGCAATCACAGCTGTGAAAAACATCACCAAGCGCCGCGTACACATCGAGGAGTACCTCGTGCAGGCAATCACTCGCGGTAGCTACGACTTGGGTAAGGTACATATGTCAATCTCTCACAAGGGTAAGATATATCACGGCTTTGGTGCCAACACCGATATTGTAACTGCATCGGTTGAGTCATTCATCGATGCAATAACAAAAATCAACTAACGATGAATACGCTTTTCGATAAGATATGGGATGCCCACACGGTACGCACCATTGATGGTGGTTCGTGCGTGCTCTATATCGACCGACAATACATTCACGAGGTGACAAGTCCGCAAGCATTTGCGGGCTTGCGCCGTCGTGGCATAGAGGTGTTCCGTCCCCAGCAGGTGACGGCAAGTCCCGACCACAACATCCCGACGCAGAATCAGCATCTGCCAATCGCAGAGCCTCAGTCGGCCGAGCAGGTGGCTACACTTGTGAAGAACTGCTCCGAGAATGGCATCACAATATTTCCTATTGGAGAGGCCCACAATGGCATCATCCACGTCATCGGTCCGCAGACAGGTCTTACCCAGCCTGGTATGACCATCGTGTGCGGCGATAGCCACACTTCGACTCACGGAGCATTGGGTTGCATCGCTTTTGGTATCGGCACCAGCGAGGTGGAGATGGCTCTTGCGTCGCAATGTATTTTGCAGTCAAAGCCAAAGAGTATGCGTATTAGCATCGAGGGCGAGCTCAAAGAGGGTGTCTGCTCGAAGGATATCATCCTCTACATCATCTCGAAGCTCGGCACAGGCGGCGGCACAGGCCACTTTGTGGAATTCGCAGGCTCAGCCATCCGTTCACTCTCTATGGAGGCGCGTATGACCATCTGTAATATGAGTATCGAGATGGGTGCACGTGGCGGTATGATTGCCCCCGACCAGACCACATTCGACTATTTGAAGGGTCGCGAGTTCGCACCTCAGGGTAAGGCGTGGGACGAGGCTGTGGCAAGATGGAGCAAGTTGCGCTCGGATGATGACGCCGTATTTGACAAGGAGGTGACATTCTCAGCCGAGGATATCGAGCCGATGATTACCTACGGTACAAATCCAGGTATGGGCATCGCCATCAGTGGCACAATCCCTACGTCGGAGTCAATGGACGAAGCATCGAAGGCATCCTACACCAAGGCTCTTGGCTATATGGGCTTTGCCGAGGGTGAACCAATGATTGGCAAAAAGGTTGATTACGTTTTCGTGGGTAGCTGCACGAATGGTCGCATCGAAGACTTGCGTGCCTTTGCTCACTTCGTAAAGGGCAAGAAGAAGGCCGACAACATCACGGCGTGGATTGTTCCTGGCAGTAAGGAAGTGGAGCGTATGGCCATCGAGGAAGGTCTTAGAGATATTCTCCACGAGGCAGGCTTCGAGTTGCGCCAGCCAGGTTGCTCGGCGTGCCTTGCGATGAACGAGGATAAGATTCCCGCAGGAAAGTATTGTGTAGCGACCTCTAACCGTAACTTCGAGGGTCGTCAGGGTCCCGACGCACGCACCCTGCTGGCTGGTCCGTTGGTGGCCGCAGCCGCAGCCGTGACAGGCGTTGTGACCGACCCACGCGATTTGATGTAAACCGAATAAGGAGGAGATATTATGAGAAATAAATTCACTACGCTCATCTCGACGGCAGTACCTCTGCCCATCGAGAACATCGACACCGACCAGATTATCCCCGCACGCTTCTTGAAGGCGACCACACGCGAGGGATTCGGCGAGAACCTCTTCCGCGATTGGCGTTACGACAAGGAGGGTCAGCCAAAGGCCGACTTTGTGATGAACAACCCCACGTTCAAGGGCGAAATTCTTGTTGCGGGCAAAAACTTCGGTTGCGGTTCGAGCCGCGAGCACGCAGCGTGGGCCATAGACGGCGCTGGTTTCAGGGCTGTGGTGTCGAGCTTCTTTGCCGACATCTTCCGTAACAACGCACTGAACAACGGTCTGTTGCCCGTAACGGTTAGCGAGCCGATGCTTACTGCGATATTCGAGGCGGTGGAGGCAAACCCTGCAACAGAGTTGAAGATTGACCTTATGGCTCAAACCATCGAGATTGTGGGCTCGGAGCAGAAGGAGTCATTCGAGATTGCCCCCTACAAAAAGCAGTGCCTAATGAATGGTTATGACGATGTTGATTTCTTGGTGAGTATTCGCCAGGAGATTCAGGAGTTTGAACAAAACAGATAGAGTATGAAAGAGATTAACATTGCAGTGCTTCCCGGTGACGGAATTGGTCCCGAGATTGTGGCTCAGGCTGTGAAGGCCGTAGATGCTGTGGCTGCAAAATTCGATTATAAGGTAAACTACACCCACGCCAAGGTAGGTGCTGCGGCCATCGACGACTGCGGCAATCCCTACCCTGACTCTACGCACGAGGTGTGTATGGCTGCCGACGCTGTGTTGTTTGGCGCCATTGGCGACCCTCGCTTCGACAACAACCCCGAGGCAAAGGTGCGCCCCGAGCAGGGTCTGTTGGCTATGCGTAAAAAGTTGGGCTTGTATGCCAACCTACGCCCAGTGAACACCTTCGCTTCACTTCTTCACCGTTCGCCACTTCGTTATGACTTGGTGGAGGGTGCCGACTTTTTGTGCGTAAGAGAGCTCACTGGCGGTCTTTACTTCGGTCGCCCTCAGGGTCGCTCGGAGGATGGCAACACAGCCTACGACACTTGCGTCTATACTCGCGAGGAGATTGAGCGCATCTGCCGCCTGGGCTTCGAGTATGCCGCAAAGCGCAGATGTAAGCTCACAGTGGTAGATAAGGCCAATGTTTTGGCCACCTCACGTCTCTGGCGCGAGACTGCCAAGGCTATGGAGAAGGATTATCCAGCAGTGGAGGTTGAGTATATGTTCGTGGATAACGCTGCGATGAAAATCATCCAGCAGCCACGCCACTTCGATGTTGTCGTAACGGAGAATATGTTTGGCGACATCCTCACCGACGAGGCCAGCGTAATCACAGGCTCGCTCGGATTGTTGCCATCGGCTTCAATCGGTACCCATACATCGCTTTTTGAGCCTATCCACGGCTCATATCCTCAGGCGGCGGGCAAGAACATCGCCAACCCTATTGCAACGATTCTCTCGGCTGCAATGATGTTTGAGTACGCCTTTGCCGATATGGAGGCAGGTGCTGCCATTCGTCGTGCGGTGGATCTCTCAATTGAGAACAACGTCGTGACCGAGGATATTGCTCCCGAGGGTGTGAAGCCATCTTCGACAACCGAGGTAGGCGACTATATTGCGGCAAACATCTAATCCGGTAAAGTTATGAGCGAAAAGAGATATTTTCCTGCGCTGAACGATGTGATGACAGCCGAGCATACGCTCAAAGAGATTCTTGAACCAACCCCGCTGTTGCAGAATCGCACTCTATCGCAAAAGTTCGACGCCCACGTATCACTCAAACGCGAGGATTTGCAGATGGTACGCTCATACAAGATTCGCGGCGCCTACAACAAGATTCGTAGTCTCAGCGAGGAGCAGCGCGAGCGAGGGATCGTCTGCGCAAGTGCAGGCAACCACGCCCAGGGCGTAGCACTATCGTGCAACAAGTTGGGCATCAATGGCAAGATTTTTATGCCTGTCACCACCCCCAAGCAGAAGATAAACCAGGTCAAGATGTTTGGTGGCAACGAGATTGAGGTTGTGCTCTCGGGCGATACGTTCGACCAGGCAAATGCCGCAGCCGAGCTTGCTTGCCAACAGGAGGGTAAGACCTTCATTCCGCCGTTCAACGACCCAAAGATTATCGAGGGTCAGGCAACCGTAGGTCTTGAAATTTTACAGCAGAGCAGTGCAGCTGTCGATTACATCTTCGTCCCCATTGGCGGTGGCGGCTTGGCATCGGGCATAGGTGCGGTGTATAAGCAGATGTCGCCTCACACCAAGATTATCGGTGTGGAGCCTGCGGGTGCAGCGAGTATGAAACTCTCAATCGAGCGAGGCGAGGTGACGGCTCTTGACCATATCGATAAGTTTGTCGATGGTGCAGCTGTGCAGCGCGTAGGTGACATCACCTTCGATGTGTGTCGCCAGGTGTTGGACGACATTATCGTTATCCCAGAAGGCAAGGTATGCTCGACAATTCTTAACCTCTACAACTTCGATGCCATCGTGGTGGAGCCTGCTGGCGCACTCAGCATCAGCGCTCTGGACTACTACGCCGAGCAGATCAAGGGTAAGAATGTAGTATGCGTGGTGAGTGGTAGCAACAACGACATTGTGCGTATGGAGGACATCAAGGAGCGTTCGCTGCTCTATGAAGGTCTGAAACACTACTTCGTGGTGCGTTTCCCTCAGCGTGCGGGTGCTTTGCAGGACTTTGTGACCAACGTGCTGGGTCCTCACGACGATATCACCTACTTCGAGTATAAGAAGAAGACCAACCGCGACAAAGGCCCTGTATTGATTGGCGTGGAGTTACAGAATCCCGACGACTTCGAGGGCTTAACACAGCGTATGGTGGAGCATAACATTGACTATCAATACCTGAACGCCAACCCAAGTCTATTTGAGTTCTTGATTGGATAAGATTCAGCGCAATAAAAAAAAGCTACGAACCTGCGGGTTCGTAGCTTTTTTTATTGCCTTGTGGGAACTACTGCCCAAAGCATAGGCAATGCTAACTGAAAATTAAATCTTTCGACACGGCATCTCACCGATGTCACCACACAAAAAGAAGGCCGCCATCCCAAAGGACGGCGGCCCAAATATCTAATCTAAATTAATTTCGATTAGAACTCCCTACTACAAAGGATTCTGATCAGCCTCGCTAATCTTAGGATTAGAGTTAATCTCGATTGAGAGAGGAATCTGATAAGTAAACTCCTTACCAGCAGCGATCTTCACCTTGTGAGTGTGGTTACCAGAGTTCTTACGATCAACACCTACGTTGAAACGCTTGTTAGTGAACCACTCGTGACCCTCACCCCACAACTCAACACGGCTCTGGAAGTGAATCTCCTTCAAGAGAGCATCACCAGTCTTAGTTGACTTAGTGTAAGCGCTATCACGCTGTGAAACGAGCGAGAAGAGAGTTGTCTGAGCAGCAGAGTACTGCTGGTTACGAGCCTCAGCCTCAGCCTTCAAGAGGTAAGCCTCTGAAAGTCGCATATAAACCTCGTCAGCCTCGAAAGTAGGAACATTGAACTTCGTAGCAGCGTATGCAGGATAAACATCATCTGCCGCAGCCAAGAAGTTAGCCTTACGGTAGTCAGTATCAGGAATCAAGCTGTAAAGCTCATCGTTCATTACCAAGTAAACACCCTTGTTGTTAGCAGAGTCAATAGCAGTCAAAGATGACCAAGAAGCGAATGACTTGTTACCGAGTGAAGTTGATGAATCCCAGTTGTAACCCCATACAGTCTCTGGAAGATCTACATTGAGGAAACCTGACTGAGTGTACTGCTCCTCGTTCATCAATGAGTAACCAGCCTTGATAACTGCATCAGCAGCAGTAATAGCCTTACCATACTCACCGCAAGTAACAGCAGCACGAGCCAAAATCATATTAGCAACAGTCTGGTCGATATCAGTTACCTCAGCCAAAGGATCGCACTCGATCTGATTGAACAATGTAACAGCTGTCTCCAAATCTTTGATAATCTGCTCATAAACCTTAGTTGAAGCAGCACGGCCCTGAACCTCATCATAAGTTGAAAGGTACAAAGGTACACCAGCCTTATCCTTACCACCGTTCATATAGTTATCCTGGTAGAATGACATCAAGTAGTAGTATGCCATTGCACGGTAAGTCAAGCACTGAGCCTTGTAAGACAAAGCGTTACCTGTTGCATCAGCTGGGATCAAGTCAAGGATCTGGTTAGCCTTGTAGATGATCTTGTAGTAGTTATACCACTTATCAGCTGTGTAACCTGCTGTCTGCTGACGCAAGTTCTCGAACATATAGTGGTCAGCGAACCAGTTGTTAGTTTTTGAGAGCAACATATCGTTACCCTGGAGATCCATACCAAGATTCCAAACCATAAAGCTTGTATCATCGGTGCTACCTGCACGTGTTCCGTTGTGCATATATTTCAATGCACCGGCCATCATAGGAGCCAACACCTGATCTGGATTCTTCTTAATGAGCTCCTGCAACTGCTCGTCAGATACAGAGCTACCCTGTGGCTCAACATCCAACATGCTATCGCAAGATGCGAATACCATAGCCGACAAAGCGACAATTGCAAAAATATATTTCTTCATATTTGTTTCCTCCTAAATTACATGTTAAGTGTTAAACCAAATGTGAATGTACGAGCCTGTGGGAAACCGAAACCACTCTGTGCTGTCAAGCTTGTACGAGGGTCGAAACCGTCGTGAGCTGTAACGAGGCAGAGGTTGTCAGCGTTGAAGAATACACGCAATGACTGGATACCTGCACGTGAAGTCCACTTCTGTGGCAATGTGTAACCTACGTTCACGTTCTTCAAGTTGAAGTAAGATGCAGAACGGTAGAGGTAATCACAGTTAGAACCAACTGCGTTCCAAGTACCACCGTACATCAAACGTGGGAACTTAGAGTTAGGATTCTCAGGAGTCCAAGTGTTGCCAATCAAATCGTCAGATACGTTGAACATTGCACGACCTGGATCGTAGAGGTTAGCAGAGTTACCGTCCCACTGAATACCACCAAGCTGGTAAGCTGCCATTACGTTAACATCAACATTCTTCCAACGGAATGAAGTACGGATACCACCTACGAGGTCTGGAAGAGCATCACCCATCTCGTACTGAGTAGCCTCAGCGAACTGCTCAGTCTTCTCGCGACCTACTACGTTACCGTCAGCATCCTTAACATCCTTCCAGAACCACTCAGCACCGTTCTCAGGATTTACACCTGCATAAGAGAAGAGGTAGCGGTTGTAGTAAGACTTACCCTTACCACGCAAGTATGTACCTGATACATAGTCACCACCACGTGTTGGGTCACCCAACTCAGCTGGGAAGTCGATCAACTTGTTCTGTGAAGTAGCACCGTTGATACCGATGTTCCAGTACATATTCTCGTTCTTGATGATATCAACTGTTACGTCGAACTCGAAACCAACGTTACCCAAGATACCTACGTTCTCCAAACGTGAAGACAAACCAGTAGAAGCTGGAGTTGGACGGTTCCAGATCAAATCGTGAGTACGACGGTTGTAGTAATCCAACGAACCGTAAACGCGGTCGAAGAAACGGAAGTCGATACCCAAGTCAACCTGCTTGTTACGCTCCCAAGAGAGGTTGCGGTTACCAACAGATGAAAGGCTCAATGATGGAGCACCATTAGACTCACTTACAGACCAAAGGTTAGTGTAAGGGAATGCAGAAGACAAACGGTTACCAGATACACCATAAGTAGCACGAACACGCAAGTCATCGATCCACTCAGCATCCTTAGCGAAAGCCTCCTCAGATACACGCCAAGCACCACCTACTGACCAGAAGTGACCCCACTTGTCATAAGCGAACTGTGAAGCACCGTCATAACGGTAAGATACAGAAGCAGAGTAGCGGTTATCGTAAGAGTAGTTACCACGGAAGAAGTAACCCTCGATAGCTGAATCAGTTGTACCAGAAGTAGAACCGTTGCTGTAAACAGAAACTGCGTTACCGAGCTCACCGATACCTGGGTAGAATACGTTCTTCTTATATGCGTCAACAGCAGAGTCAGAAGACTTGTGGAACTCGTGACCGATCATTGCATCAATAGTGTGAACCTCATCAAGTACCTTGTGGTAGTTCAACAACTGCTGAGTGTTGATTGAGTTGTAGCGAGTTATGTACTTCTCAACGATACCGTTGTAAGTTGACTTAGCAGCTGAACCGTACTCGTTGTTTGAATAGTATGTATCCATACGGTATACATTATCCAAAGTGAAGTTAGCAGTGAACTTGAAGTCCTTCAAGAAAGTAACGTCAACATATGCGCTTGCATAGATGTTGTCACGAATCTCCTGGTTGATGTTACGAGAGAAAATCTGCTCAGGGTTTGCGTAGTTAGCAAATGCGTTGAACATATCCTCAGTTGCGCCATAAGGAGAGAGTGTCTCACCACCACCCTGATCGAACATCTTAGAACCATCCTCGTTGTAACGGATCTTACCCTCGAGGTCACGAGCGTAGTAAGGAACTGTTGGGTTCTGCCACAAAGTCCACATAAATACTGAACCTGTGTTAGCACCTGAGTAACCTGGGTTGTCGATGTCACGACGTGAGAATGATACGTTAGTACCCATCTTGATGTTCTTGTTAACCTGTGCGTTCAAAGAAGCACGACCTGAGTAACGCTTGAAAGCAGACTCGATTACGTAAGAAGGATCATCAAGGAAGCTACCAGATACGTAGTAATCCATCTTCTGGTTACCACCGCTGATGCTAACTGTGTACTCCTGACGGAACTGCTTTGTGAAGAGGTAGTCATCATAGTTGTCCGCATAGAGCAACTGAGCACCCTCCCAAACCTTACCAGTCTCTGGGTTGATTACAGTAGAACCTGCTGGTACACCCTCTGGCAACTTGTAAGCCATATAGTTACCAGTCATTGGGTGGATATACATCTGTGCACCTGCTGTACCCATAGCTGGGTTACCACCGTAACCATCATAGAAATAGTTGTACAAACCAGCATAAATGTACTCATAGTAGTCACCTGGGTTTGTCATAGTCTCGTGCTCCTTAACACCAATCTCGTTCCAACCCCACTTTGCCTCGAAAGTGATGTTAGCCTTCTGATTGCGAGCACCCTTCTTAGTAGTGATGAACACAACACCGTTAGCTGCACGTGAACCGTACAATGCGTTAGCAGCTGCGTCCTTTGATACTACCATTGACTCGATATCGAGTGGGTTGATAGTTGTAAGAGCTGAAGAGTAAGGTACACCGTCAACAACGATCAAAGCACCTGTTGTACCGTTGATAGAACCGATACCACGGATGATGATAGAAGAGTCGAAACCAGGCTGACCTGAATCAGAGTAAGTCTGAACACCAGGAGCTGCACCCTCCAACGCCTTTGTTACAGAAGATACTGTCATCTTCTGAAGGTCCTTAGAAGAAACTGCTGTGATAGAACCAGTCAAGTCCTTCTTCTTAACCTCACCGAAGGTCTGAACTACGACCTCGTCGATTGCCTGGTAATCATCCTTCAACACGATGTTTACCACGCTCTTGCCATTAACTGCCACCTTAGTATCCTCATATCCCATAAAAGATATGTAGAGGTTACCATCAGCAGGCACCTGTAGCTTGTAGCTACCGTCCACACCGGTAGTGGTACCAACGTTTGTGCCTTCAACAAAGACAGCTGCTCCGACAATTGGGTTACCAGAGCCGTCAGTTACAGTACCAGTCACCTGCAAATTCTGGGCAAATGCTACGAAGCATACTGCCAAGACTGCAAAGATAGAAAGTACAATTTTCCTAACCATAAGCATTAATTTTAATATTTGTATTTACGTTGCGTATTTGTGCCACTCATAAAAATGGAAAATACAAGTGCAAAGGTAAGTCTTTTAATCCTAATTATCAAAAAAAATTAATATTAATTTAACATTGTTTAATAAATCGAGATGAATTATGAAGAAAAGTTACTAATCGCAATATTAAGATTATCAAACATTTCAATTCGTAAGTAATTTCACAACCCGTCGTTAAACATTCTTTGGATATACTATGCATTGCATTGGCATAAATATGCAATAAATACATATTTATTCCTATCCTAAACCCTAAAACCCTTTATACAGTAAGACTATTTCCACTTTTCAGCCAGCATAAATTATATGCACAAAAAAAATCTCTGCGTAAAATCACGACGCAGAGATTTATTTCTCACCTATATATAATATGAGATCGCTCAGTTTGGTTACTTCTTGTTACGGAAAATGACGTGTTCGAGCAAAATTACCAAAATAACACCCATCACAAAGCCATTACCCACAATAGGACGCAAAATAACTGGAATGACCTGCATAGGGATTGCACCAAAAATAAGAGCCGCCATCACGGGAAGACCTATAATCAGACACTCCTCGAAGCCCACCGTCTTACCACTCGACACCATCATCGAGAACGACGCAGCGAGCTGAGTACCCATAAGATAGAGAAGTATCACACCTATCACCGTATTGGGAATTGCCGACATCACAGCAATCAGCTCAGGCACCACGGCACACAACACCAGACCCAAGCCCGCTGGCACCAACGCATAACGCGAGGCGCACGACGACGAAGCGATAACGCCTGGCGACATTGAATAGTTCACCGGACCAATAACTCCCATCGCGCCTGCTACGATATTAAACAAGCCCGTCACACCAACTCCTCGGCGACAACGTCCGTTCATATCATCAACCTGCAACATAGCTCCGAGCGACTGAATGGAACCTATATCGTTAATAAGCAGAGCTACATAGCTGAACATAAAGGCCACAATCATACTGCCATCGAACTCCACCTTAGGCAATAACAATGCTCCATCAGCCTCGCCATAGCGAGCTATGACATCTCCCAAACCACCATACACCGCATAGTAAACTACACAGCCCACAACCAACGCTGCTGGCACAAGCAACGACTTTACCACACCCGTTAACTTACTCGCGGCCAACACCATAGCAGGCAAGCCAAGCAACATAAACCACAGACCAAAGGCGTGACGCTCAGCCTCGACAGCAGGGAATATCAGATTTTTAATCGTAGGCGTCAGCGTGAAAGCTATCAACATCATAATCACCACCACGATTCGCGGCGTAAAGATGCGTTGCAGACGTCCCAGCGCGCCACTCAACGCAAGCAGAGTCACAACGCCGCCTCCCAGCAACACCGATGTGTAAATCTTATTAGTATTCACCGCATCGCCCTGCGATGCAAGCGCTGTAATGATTCCCACCAGCAACACCGACGCAGGTCCCACAACAATAGGCATACGATGGCCCCAAAATACCTGAGCAACAGTCGCTACGCCCATCAGAGCAAAGACCTTTTGGGCATACAACACACGTTCTGCGGGTGAACCCACAGCCACAAACAGCGAGGTAATAACAACCGCCACAGCCAATACGAACCACTGCAAACTATATAGCAAAAGTTGTCTCAGCGGCGGCCTATCATTAAGTTTATATCTTAAATCCATATCAAATATGTTAAATTAAATTTCGGGCAAAGATAATTTAACCGAGGCGAAGAAACAAAAAAAGCTGCCAATTTGATATCTTCGGCAGCCTCCATACTAAAATCTTACGTTATTTACCGAGCAAGCGATTAGCTTCCAGCGGATTATCGGTGGTGATATAATCCACACCCTGATCGATACACCACTGCAAAGTTTTTGTGTCGTTTACGGTCCAAACATTAACTGTCATACCCAACTCCTGAGCCTGACGAATCCACTCTGGGCGACTCTTTAATGTATTGATATTGTAGTCAATACCCGTAAATCCCAACTCCTTACACTTCGAGGGTTCGAGTTCTCCATTCAAATAAGCAACCTGAGTACCCTTGGGGGCATACTTCACCAACTCCTGGCAGATGTGCTTGCTAAACGAGATATACTCAACTCGCTTCAGCATCTTATGGTTCTTGACTGCGGCCAAAATCTTCTGGGTCACTCTGCTCTCCTGCTCAGCCGAAGGATGACGCTTAATCTCGATAATTAATTTTGTCGCCTTACTCTTCTTGCCCTGCTCCAAATACTCATCGAGCGTGGGGACTATCTCGCCGTTGGTCAAAGGCAACGCACGAACTGTGGCAAAATCCACAGCCTGGACATTGGGGATTTCACGATGACGTGCGCCGTGAATCACAATCAGTTCACCATCCAGTGTCTCATTTACATCCAACTCCGAGCCATAAACCTTTATCTTCTGAGCGTGTTGCAACGCAGAGATGGTGTTATCATAAGAATTCTCCGCCGCGTGGAACCCTCGGTGAGCAATGACTTGTGTCTGAGCACACGCCGCCGACACCATAAACAGAGCAGCAGCTGCTGCAAAAAACTTTTTCATATAGTCGAAATTTTAAGATTACTCACAAATATAGTCATTTTGATTTTTCTCGGCAATACCGCGGTGTAATTATCGCCTAAAAAAGAACTTTTAACCATCCCGCTGGCCAAGAAAATCAAGAGAGAGATAAAAAGGCAACAAAATATCGAAAAAACATCTCGGATTTTACTCAAATCTTGATGATTTGTAAAATTAAGTTTGGAAATTTGCGTAATGTCTGTGTTAATACAAACAAAACAACAAAATATCATATTATGGAGAGTAAATATTCACTTCCTTACGACGGTGGATTGATCTTGGAGGGTACTCCAACCGACATCATTCACCGTTACGAAAAAATCCCAACATCAATCTTTGATACCGAAAGCCACGGTGCAAAGTATGTTGCGGACGAGATTATCAAGGCCATCAAGGCCCACGAGGAACTCGGCACAGAGCGCCCATTTGCATTGGGTCTTACAACAGGCCGCACTCCACTTGGTCTTTACCAGGAGTTAGCAAAGTGTTACGAGGCTGGCGAGGTTTCGTTTAAGAATGTGGAGGTTTACAGTCTTGATGAGTTCTATCCCATCAAGGCCAGCGAGCAGCAGAGCCGCAATTTCCGCATCCACGAGGATTTCCTCAGCCAGGTAGATATCGAGCCTGAGAATGTTCACCTTATTGACGGCACAGTTCCAACTGCCGAGGTAACTAAATACTGCGCAGAGTATGACCGCAAGGCCCGCAATATTGATATTATGGTTATCGGTATGGGCAAGCAGGGCCAGGTGGGCTTCAACGAGCCAGGCGCTTATGCGAAATCAGTAACACGCCTTGTTCAGCTCACTTACCAGTCACGCAAGCAGTATGCAAGCATCTTCCACGGTGCTGAGAACACTCCAAAGATGGCTATCACAATGGGTTTGAAGACTGTGATGGAGGCAAAGCGCATCATCTTGATGGCGTGGGGAGAGGATAAGGCTACAACTCTTCACAAAGTTGTCGAGGAGGATGCTACACGCCTCATCCCTGCATCTATGTTGCAGAACCACCCAGCTATCGAGGCTGTTGTGGATGACGCTGCGGCAGATTTGCTCACAGTAAAGAAGACTCCTTGGGTTGTGGGTCCTTGCGACTGGACTCCACGTTTGGTGCGCAAGGCTGTGGTATGGTTGTGCAGCGTAGTAAACAAGCCTATACTAAAACTCACATACAAGGATTACATCGAGAACTCATTGGGCGAGCTTTTGGACGCAGTTGGTATGGAGTATGCCGATGTGAACATCAAGGTGTTCAACGACTTGCAGCACACCATCACTGGCTGGCCAGGTGGTAAGCCAAATGCTGACGACTCGACACGTCCTGTTCCATCTACACCATTCCCAAAGCGTGTGATTATCTTCTCACCTCACCCAGATGATGACGTAATCTCGATGGGTGGTACCTTCATCCGCTTGGTTGAGCAGGGTCACGATGTTCACGTTGCTTACCAGACATCGGGTAATGTGGCTGTTCACGACGATGTTGTGATGCAGCACATCGACTCAGCACGCGAGCTCGGCTATGGCGACCGCGTAGAGGAGGTTAAGAAGATTATCGCATCGAAGAAGAAGGGCGAGCCAGAACCACGTCCATTGCTCGAATTGAAGGGTGCGATCCGCCGCGCTGAGGCTCGTGGTGCCGTTCGTTCATTCGGTTTGAACGAGGATACCAACGCTCATTTCCTCAACTTGCCTTTCTATGAAACAGGTGGCATCAAGAAGGGTCAGCGTACAGACAAGGATATTGAAATTATCACTGAACTCTTGCAGCAGGTTAAGCCTCACCAGATCTACTTGGCAGGCGACTTGGCCGACCCACACGGAACTCACCGTGTTTGCACAGAGTCAGTTTTGGAGTCATTGTTCCGCCTGAAGGATCAGGGTGAACAGTGGATCGAGGAGTGTGTTGTATGGCTCTATCGTGGTGCTTGGATGGAGTGGGAGATTGGTATGGTCGATATGGCAGTACCTTTGAGCCCAGAGGAGATCATCAAGAAGCGTCACGCCATCTACCGTCACCTCTCACAGAAGGATATCGTTCCATTCCCAGGCGACGACAGCCGTGAGTTCTGGCAGAGAGCCGAGGAGCGTACTCAGAACACCGCACAGCTCTACGACCAGTTGGGTATGGCGGAGTATCAGGCAATTGAAGTATTTGTTAAAATGAAGATATAATTATGAGAGTTATCATTGAAAATACAGCGGCACAGGCGGGTCGCTGGGCTGCTGAGTATGTAGCAGCACAGATTAATGCTAAGGCAGCTGTTAGCAGCGAGCCATTCGTGTTGGGTTTGCCAACAGGTTCTACTCCACTTGGTATGTACAACGGTCTTATCGAGCTCTACAAGGCTGGTAAGGTATCATTCGCCAATGTTGTTACATTCAATATGGATGAGTATGTAGGTCTTCCTGAGGAGCACCCAGAGAGCTACCACTCATTTATGTGGAACAACTTCTTCTCTCACATCGACATCAAGAAGGAGAACGTGAATATCTTGAACGGCAACGCTGCTGATTTGGACGCTGAGTGTGCAGACTACGAGGCTCGCATCGAGGCTGCTGGCGGTATCGACCTCTTCATCGGTGGTGTTGGCGAGGACGGTCACTTGGCATTCAACGAGCCATTCTCATCACTCAACTCACGCACTCGTATCAAGACTCTTACAGAGGATACTATCATCGTAAACTCTCGTTTCTTCGATAACGACGTTACTAAGGTTCCAAAGCTCTCGCTCACTGTAGGTGTTGGCACAGTATGCTCAGCAAAGCAGGTAATGGTGCTGGCTCTTGGTCACAAGAAGGCTCGCGCCGTTCAGCAGTGTGTCGAGGGTGCTGTATCTCACGCTTGGACTATCACAGCGTTGCAGATGCATCCAAAGGGCATCTTGGTATGTGACGAGCCAGCTGTCGGCGAGTTGAAGGTTAATACATACCGCTACTTTAAGGATATCGAGAAGGATAACTTGTAACATCTCATTAACTTATGGCTATAACCTCTACACCCCACATTGGTGCCCAGGTCGGCGAGATTGCCGATAGGGTCATTATGGCAGGCGACCCCTTGCGTGCCAAATTTATGGCGGAGCGATTCCTCGAAAATCCAGTTCAATTTAACTCCGTACGCGGAATGTTGGGCTATACGGGAACCTACAAGGGTAAGCGTGTATCGGTTATGGGCCACGGTATGGGTATGCCTTCGATTGGCATCTACACCTACGAACTTTATAATTTCTATGGCGTAGAGCGCATTATCCGTACAGGCTCGGCGGGAGCTTATCATCCCGACTTGCAGCTGGGCGATGTGGTGATTGGCATTGGCGCCTGCACCGACTCGAATTATGGTGCGCAATATAATCTACCAGGCACCTTCGCCCCTATCGCCACCTTCGAGATGGCACGCAAGGCGGTGGAGAAGGCCGAGCGGATGGATATTAATTACAAGGTAGGCAATCTGATGTCGAGCGACGTCTTTTATGGCGACAACCCCGAGGGTTGGAAGCAGTGGCAGAAGATGGGTGTGCTGGCCGTCGAGATGGAGGCCGCCGCACTATATATGAACGCAGCGCGTAGTGGCAAACAAGCCCTCTGCATCTGTACCATATCAGACTCCCTTGTCCACGGTACGGCGTGTAGCGCAGAGCAGAGGCAGACAAGTTTTACCAATATGATGGAAATCGCATTCGACATAATTTAAGCCGATGCGCAAAAGAAAAAACGGGCATAATAATTGCCCGTTTTTTTGTTATAATAGATAAAATTAACTAATTTTGGATAAAACATTTACCACTATGAAAAATATTGTTGTCATTGGAAGTAGCAATACCGATATGGTAGTCAAGACCTCGCATCTGCCCGCTGGCGGCGAGACTGTTTTGGGAGGAGATTTCTTTATGAACGCCGGAGGCAAAGGTGCCAACCAGGCTGTGGCAGCAGCACGCTATGGCAACAGAGTGGTTTTTGTGGCCAAGACGGGCAACGACCTCTTTGGTGAGCAAGTGAGAACGTCAATGAAGGAGGACGGCATCGTCACCGACTATGTCTTTATCGACAACAATCACCCTTCGGGCGTGGCACTTATTACGGTAAACCAGGAGGCCGAGAATTGCATTGTTGTGGCGGGCGGTGCCAATATGTACCTCTCGAAAGAGGATATCGACAAAGCCCAGGAGGAGGTAGTAAATGCCGACGTGGTGCTGATGCAACTTGAAACACCAATCGACACTGTTGAATATGCTGCTCACCTGGCAGCCAAGGCTGGCGTACGTGTCATATTGAACCCCGCCCCAGCTCCCGCAGAGCCACTGAGCAAGGAGCTCATCCGCGACCTCTACCTCATAACACCCAACCGTAGCGAGGCCTCACGCCTAACGGGTATCGAGGTGACAGACCTGGGTAGCGCTCAACGCGCCGCACTCGCACTCTACGATATGGGCGCCAAGAATGTTGTAGTTACGCTTGGTAGCGAGGGTTCACTGGTCTATGATGGTCAGATAATGATGAGGGTCGAAGCCATTAAGGTCGAAGCTGTTGATACAACGGCAGCGGGCGACACCTTCAACGGCGTGTTGGCGAGCGTTATTGCCGAGGGTAAGAGTCTAATCGAAGCGGTCAAGGAGGCCACCGTAGCAGGAGCCATCAGCGTAACAAGGATGGGCGCACAACCTGCCGCACCTACTCGTGAGGAGATCGAGCAGATGAAAAAGAGAAAATAATAACCTCAAAAAACTTCATATTATGTTTATCGTAAACAGTTATCTATTAGCAGTTGTTTTCTGCTTTATCACTATGCTCTGCTGGGGCTCGTGGGGAAACACTCAGAAATTGGCAGGTAAGACTTGGCGTTATGAACTCTTCTATTGGGACTATGTCATCGGTATGGTTCTGTTCACTCTACTGCTGGGCTTTACGATGGGTAGTATCGGCGATCAGGGCCGTCCTTTTGTCGAGGATTTGATGCAGGCAAGCGGAGCTAACATCCTGAGCGTCATCATCGGTGGTGTTATCTTCAACGCATCCAACATCCTACTCTCGGCATCGGTATCGTTGGCAGGTATGGCTGTGGCATTCCCTCTCGGCGTGGGCCTGGCTTTGGTATTAGGTGTGATTATCAACTATTTGGGGCAGCAGCAAGGCAACCCTACTCTACTCTTTGCGGGCGTGGCACTCATCGTCATTGCCATCATCTGCAACGGCATTGCATCGGGTCGCATCAGCAAGAGTGGCGACGAGAATAACTCCAACCGCAAGGGCATCATCCTCTCGATGGTGGCGGGTGTATTGATGTCGCTCTTCTATCGCTTTGTTGCCAAGGCTATGGATTTAGGTAACTTCGAGCAGCCTACACCTGGTATGCTCACCCCATATTCTGCAATCTTTGTATTCGCCATCGGTGTGTTGCTGAGCAACTTTATCTTCAACACATTGGTTATGCGCCGTCCATTCGTAGGCGAGCCTGTATCATATAAGGAGTACTTCAAGGGCTCACTATCAACCCATCTGGTGGGCGTTTTGGGTGGTTGCATCTGGTGCTTGGGTACTGCATTCAGCTACATCGCCGCAGGCAAGGCTGGTGCCGCTATCTCCTACGCTTTGGGCCAGGGCGCACCGATGATTGCTGCCATTTGGGGCGTATTCATCTGGAAGGAGTTCAAGGGTAGTGACAAAAAGACCGATATGTTGCTCGGCGTGATGTTCCTCTTCTTCATCGCAGGCTTGGCTCTTATCGTCGTAGCGGGAGGCAACTAATCTCTCTTGACTACAAGCAAAAACATCAGGGGCTGCCATACTCTAAGGAGTTAGGCAGCCTCTTCTTTTTATTAAAAGGTTTCGCCGTTTCACTTTTTTTCTTATCTTTGTTTAAGAGATAAAACTACTAAAATGAAAATAAGATTCTGTATCGAATATTTTGCCGCCGACCAGGAGAGGCTCTACATCATCTTCTCTGACGGAGAGCAGTGCCCTATGGAGCGAGGCGGCAACGGACTATGGAGCCTCATAAGAGAGGTGAAGCCTGGCACTACATATCATTACGCGTTGCTCGACACCGAGCACAAGGTTCTTCGCAGCGAGAGCAGCGAGCACACATTGGAGCGAAGCCAGGGCGAGGTGACCATCTACGACCGATGGTGGGACACGCCACAAGATATGCCCTTCTGCTCTTCGCTATTCACCAATGGCGTCTTTCGCCGCACAAAGCGTAACCGCCGACAAATTAAGCCCGCGAGCGGTATGATTCTTGTCGAGGTGGCAGCACCAACGTTGCGCCCCGATCAGCGACTCGCCATCGTCGGCGGCAATTCTGCACTTGGTGCGTGGGACACATCGCACGCGATATTGATGAACGACCACTCTGCCCCCATTTGGCGTGCATTGCTACCTCGCGAGGCCGCTGGCTCGGAGTATAAATTCATCATCGTTTCTACCAATGGAGAGTGCATAGCCTTCGAGACGGGTAATAATCGCCTGATGCCATACTCGGATTCTGCAACGTGCATCGTGCGTGGTCTGCGCCTAAACGATAGCAACAAGGCGTGGCGAGGCGCAGGTGTTGCAATACCCGTATTCTCGCTCCGTAGCGAAAATAGCTGGGGCGTGGGCGAATTCAGCGACCTGAAACCTATGGCTCGTTGGGCAAGCAAGGTGGGAATGTCTATCATCCAGCTCCTGCCCGTCAATGACACCACAACAACATCTACCTGGCGCGACTCCTACCCCTACAACGCCGTATCATCGTTCGCCCTGCACCCACTCTATTTGGGAGCAAGAGCAGCCGTAGGCTGTTGCGAACAGTTCATAGATGAAAATACAGCCGAATCTTTGCAACCTCTGTTGGAGAAATATTCGCGACGTGCAGCAAAGATTAACGCCCTGAAAGCCGTCGATTACGAGGCTGCCTTAAAGCTCAAAATGGGATTCCTCAAAGAGCTCTACAAACTCTGCGGCAAGCAGGTGACGTCATCAAAGAGCTATGCAGAGTTCACCGAGGCTAACAACGAATGGCTCACACCATACTCGATATTCTGCGTACTACGCGACAAATACTCGACCACCAACTTCGACGAGTGGCAGGAGATGGCCACCTACGACAAGGCCTCAGCCGAGAAATTTATGAAGCGCAACAGCAGCAAGGTGGGATTCTACGGTTTTGTTCAGTTCCTGCTGGATGCCGAGCTAAGCGATGTCCACAACTACACCCTCTCGCTTGGCGTTGCCCTCAAAGGCGATATTCCAATCGGAGTATCTCCCCGCAGCGCAGATGTCTGGTATGCCCCCGCGCTCTACAATACCACAATGTCGGCAGGAGCACCACCCGACGCCTTTGCCGAGGATGGTCAGAATTGGGGATTCCCCACATATAATTGGGCCCGTATGGCCGAGGATGGCTACGATTGGTGGAGCCGCCGCTTGAAGAAGATGGCACGCTATTTCGACGCCTATCGCATCGACCACATACTCGGTTTCTTCCGCATCTGGGAGGTGCCACGCGAGGCTAAAAGTGCGATTGTGGGTCATTTCTACCCCTCGCTGCCATATAGCGCAGAAGAGATTTTGGCCTCAGGTTTTGATTTCGATGCCCAAAAGCATACCAGCGACGACTACAATTGCTCGGATGTGCTGTTTGTTCGCTACCCCGAGGGTGGATTCACCCCACGCATCGAAGGATACAAGACACCATCATTCAAGGCCCTGACACCCGCACAGCAGCAAGCCTACCAGGCACTGCACGAGGATTTCTTCTATCACCGCCACAACGCATTCTGGCACGAGTGCGCAATGCGTCGCCTGCCACGACTGATGGCCAAAACCGGTATGCTCACTTGCGGTGAGGACTTGGGAATGATTCCTGCGTGTGTTCCCGACCTGATGAACTCCGAGAGGATTCTCTCGCTCGAAATCGAGCGTATGCCCAAGACGATGGGAGTAAGTTTCGGCGATACCAAGACCTACCCATATCTGTCGGTAGCAGCAACCTCGACCCACGATATGTCGAACATTCGCGGCTGGTGGCAGGAGGATGAAGCCCTGACGCAAAAGTATTGGTGCGAAGTGCTTGGATTGGAGGGCAGGGCCGAGAAGGAGTGCTCTGCGCAGACTGCACAGATGATTGTCGAGCGAGAGCTAAAATCCAACTCAATGCTCGCCATTCTGCCTTTACAGGATTGGTTGGCAACCGATGCAAAGCTAAGGCAAAGCGACGTTGAGAGCGAGCGCATCAACATCCCAGCCAACCCCAACCACTATTGGCGCTATCGTATGCACTTGACGCTCGAACAACTGCTCGGCGAGGAGTCATTCAACGCTCAAGTAAAGCGTATGGTTGCACTGCGAGAGTAGTAAACCTTCTCGCAATAGGCAAAAAAAATCCCGAACTCGAAAGTTCGGGATTTTTCATATCTCGTTATAAGATAATTACTTTGAAAGCTCAGCAACAGCAGCCTTAGCAGGAGTCGCGTATGGCTCAACTGTTACCTTGTTCAAGCACTCGATAGCCTTAGCCTTGTTCTCCTTTGCATTGTAAGCAGAACCGAGGTTGAAGTAAACTGCGCTCTTGCTCTCATCGTCAGTCTGCAATGCAGCAGCAGCCTCACCGATCTCGATTACCTTAGCGTAGTCCTTCTTCAAGAAGTAAGCCTGAACCAACACCTTCTGAGCGAGAGCCTTATCAGCGATAGTCTCCGACATTGCGATGATACCATCGAAGTCGTTAGCCTTCTGCAACTCAGCAATCTTGTTGTTAGTGTACTGGCTCATCTTAGCCTTAGCAGCAGCAATAGCAGCATCGTACTTTGGGCTTGGGAGAGCAGAAACCTCAGAGCAGATCTTAACACCCTCAGAGTAGTTATTTGACTTGAAGTAGCTCTCAGCAAGCATCATAGCGAGGTCCGTATTCTTTTTGTTTGCGGCATAACCCTTTGAGAAGATCTCGATAGCCTTTGCATAGTCGCCATTGTTGAAGTAACCACCACCGTGAGTCTGGTAAACCTGACCGATAGTAGTAGTTGCTGTTGTAGCAGCCTTAGTATTGCGGTAAGACTTAGCCTTTGACACAGCCTTCTCCAACACCTTTATAGCCTCAGCAAACTTTGCGTCCTTAGCAGCTGGATCCTCCAACTTAGTAGCAGCACCAGCAGCCAACTTACCCATATAAACGTACATTACTGGGAGGTTGTTCTGTGCATTCTTTACACATCCTGCGATTGTTGCATCCTCTTCCTCTGAACCGTCAGCGATAACCTTCTCGTAAAGCTCAGCAGCCTTAGCGAAATCCTTAGCCTGAACAGCCTTAGAAGCCTCATTGTAAGTCTCTACAACGCTCTGCGCCTGAGCAAATGAGATAGCCATCAACGCAACGACCATCAAAACAAACTTTTTCATAATTTTGAGTTAAATTAAATTGTTTATAGGTTATTAAATTTATTTCTTACCAAATTCGGGTGGCAAAGTTAGGGTATTTTTTCGTTACTGCAAAATTTTAACCTACGAGCAGACAAAGATTTAACATTAAATTACCTTAATGCTTTGAAAAATTCCTTCATCAGCTCCTCACACTCCTGCTGCATCACGCCACACTCGACCTGAGTCTTGGGGTGGAGAATGCGTCCCTGCACGGAGGTATAGCCTCTTTTTGGGTCGGCTGTGCCATAGACAATCCTATCTATTTGGCTCCACGCCAACGCTCCGGCACACATTATGCAAGGCTCAACCGTCACATACAACGTGCATCCCTTCAAATACTTGCCGCCCAAAGTCGATGCCGCAGCCGTTATGGCCTGCATCTCGGCGTGTGCTGTCGCGTCACACAAAGTCTCGACCATATTGTGGCCTCGACCAATGACTCTGTCGCCACATACCACCACAGCTCCAATAGGCACCTCCTCTTCTCTTAACGCACGACGGGCTTCGTCTATTGCCATCTGCATAAACTTTTTATCCTTTTCGATGCTATTATTCTCCATAATACTCACTCTTTGATGCCTGCGAAAGTAATAAAAAGCGAAAAATTATACAAATTTCCGCCCAAAGCGGGGCATACAGCCGCTATTTAGGTTAAAATATCGTTAATTAATAGCAGTATGTAATACAAATTTTACTTATCTTTGCGTGTTAGGAAACAATTAAAAATCGAAATAAGATGTATAGAAGTCATACTTGTGGCGAGTTGCGTATCGAGAACGTAGGTCAGAGCGTTACACTCGCAGGATGGGTGCAGAAGGTGCGTAACTTGGGTGCGATGACATTCATCGACCTTCGTGACCGCTACGGCATCACACAGATTGTAGTGGAGGAGAATTCACCAGAGCAGGCTCGTGAGGCTGCTTCAAAACTCGGTCGTGAGTTTGTCCTCAAAGTTACGGGTAATGTCATCGAGCGTTCGTCAAAGAACCCAAAGATGCCTACGGGCGATATTGAGGTTGCAGCACAGGAGGTGGTGATTTTGAACGAGGCTCAGACCCCACCATTCACCATCGAGGAGAACTCAGACGGTGGTGATGACCTTAGAATGAAGTATCGTTATCTCGATCTTCGCCGTCCACCATTGCAGCGTAATATGGAGCTTCGTCACCGTATGGCCATCGCCATCCGTACGTTCCTCGATAAGGAGGGATTCCTCGAAATCGAGACTCCTTACTTGGTAGGCTCTACACCTGAGGGTGCGCGTGACTTTGTGGTACCAAGCCGTATGAACCCAAACCAGTTCTACGCCCTTCCACAGTCGCCTCAGACCTTGAAGCAGCTCTTGATGGTGGCAGGTTACGACCGCTACTTCCAGATTGTACGTTGCTTCCGCGACGAGGACCTTCGTGCTGACCGTCAGCCTGAGTTTACTCAGATCGACTGCGAGATGTCGTTCGTTGAGCAGGAGGATGTATTGACAATCTTCGAGGGTTGGGCAAAGTATATGTTCAAGGATGTGATGAACATCGAGTTCAACGAGCCATTCCAGCGTATGCCTTGGATTGAGGCTATGGAGAAGTATGGTTCGGATAAGCCAGATTTGCGTTTCGGTATGGAGTTCCACGACATCACCGACCTCGCTCACGGCCACTCATTCCCAGTATTTGACGATGCTGATTATATTGTAGGTTTCTCGGCTACGGGCTGCGCAGGCTACACTCGCAAGCAGATTGACGCCCTCACAGACTACGTTAAGCGCCCACAGGTTGGCGCCAAGGGTTTGGTATGGATTCGTAAGGACGAGCAGGGTAACCTCAAATCATCTATCGATAAGTTCTTCTCACCAGAGGATTTGGCTGCTATCGCCGAGCGAATGGAGGCACAGAATGGCGACTTGATGCTCGTTTTGTGTGGCAAGAAGTTCAAGGCCCTCTCTCAACTCTGCGCTTTGCGTCTGCACGTTGCTGAGTTGCTCGGTTTGCGCGATCCAAAGAAGTTCGCTCCATTGTGGGTTGTCGATTTCCCAATGTTCGAGTGGGACGACGAGACAGAGCGTTACTACGCTATGCACCACCCATTCACATCGCCAAAGCCAGAGGATGTGGAGTTCTTGGAGAGCGACCCAGGTCGTGTGCGTGCTAATGCCTACGACTTCGTATGTAACGGTACCGAGATTGGTGGCGGTTCAATCCGTATCCACGACGCTCAGTTGCAGGCCCTCATCTTCAAGATTTTGGGCTTCACACCTGAGAAGGCTCAGGAGCAGTTTGGCTTCTTGATGAACGCGTTTAAGTTTGGTGCGCCTCCTCACGGTGGTTTGGCATTCGGTTTCGACCGTTTGTGCTCACTCTTCGGAGGCTCGGAGTCTATCCGCGACTACATCGCATTCCCAAAGAACAACGCAGGTCGCGACGTGATGCTCGATGCTCCATCTGTTATCGACCAGTCGCAGCTCGACGAGTTGTACCTCTCATTAGTTAAGCCAGAGTAAAGTTTTTTACCTCATTTTATAGCATTTCAGGCGGTCTTTTAGGGCCGCCTGTTATGTTATGTTATGGTTTTTAGGTACTTAAAATTTGTTTTTAACCCGCTTTTTGATTAAATTGCACCAACGATTAGTGTTTAATTTAACCTCTACAACTATGAAAACTAAACTATCAAACATCTTTTCAATGTTAGTAGCTCTTCTGATTTTCGCTGGTTGTAACACAGAAGAAGAGCCCCAGCCATTGTGGCCCGACGATTCTACAATTAAATCATACATCAGCTGGATGAGTGCAACGATGGGCGGATCACTCGGTTGTACTATTGTCGATAATCTCGATTTACTATTTCAAGCATCGGCACATCGTGACTCACTCAGGTGTGGCGGCGATGCAGACGCAGTAATTAGACAATACTTCTCCAACCCCAGCTTAATGGCTCCCAAATTCAACGAGGATGGAGAGATATGCTGGTGGGACTATGCTAGCCAATGCAACATTACCCACAATGGCATATCGCTAAGTGAGAATGGCGCAGAGTGGATTGTAGAGGGAACTATGGACCAATATTGGAAACCAGGTCAGCATCCAAACCTCGCCACTTCTCGATGGAAGGTGAGCCGCAAAAAAGGCCAATATACTCTCACGGGCGAGTTGATCCACAACGGTCTCTATGAGGATTTCCTCACAATGATCAAAATCCAGGATGTAAAGTTCTCAACTTCAATTAAAGAGACAACGATATATTTTACCAACGGCGACGAGAGCAGTGAAGAGATTAAAAGAACAGTGTGCTACTGCTTTGATGGTGATATCGAGGTCGAGGTTGAAGATACCAACATCTACCGCCCCGATGTGAAAATGACATTCATTGGTCTTACAGGGTACAATCCAAAACTGTACTTCAACGGCGTTCCTGTTTTTGATGTTGACCCCTATTTTCGTAGTGGCAAAATCGTCGCAACAATCTATGATGAGGAAAAACCGTGGAGAATGCAGGTAATCTTCACCCCCTACGGCTCATCTTTCACAAGATAATAACAGAGCAATAGCATAAAACAATTAAGGTTGTCACCCTGGTGGGCTGACAACCTTAATTTATATGAGCTGTTTGAATTATTAAATCTCCTCGAAAGACTCCTTGTCGGCGCCACACAATGGGCAAGACCAATCCTCTGGAAGCTCCTCGAATGGAGTGCCTGGCACTACGCCGTTATCTGGGTCACCCTTTGCTGGGTCATAAATCCAACCGCAAGGAATACATCTGTGCTTTTTCATAGTTATAAAGTTTTAATTGTTATTATTCGTTTTTCTTTGATACAAAAGTAATACACTTTTTCGCCGAAAAACCATAAAAACAATCAAAAGAATTGAAGATGCTATAAGTTTGGATTATAAAAACATATCTTAAATTATATAGAATTATGACGCAGCACTCAATATACCCATCGTTAAAAGACATCCTCCAACAATCACGCCAATGCTTATAAGGAGTCTTCTACCTTCGTTTTTTTCCACAAAATAATAGCCCATTTTATTATGATACTTTTCACAATAAGGAAAACCCTTCTTCACTTTAAAATTATCATATACAACATTCTCAACATAAGTTAAAACAGAAATAGCTCTCATCTCCTCTAATGTTTGAGAGGTATAATATTGCAAAGATGCAGAATACCTCTGCGGACTATTAATCTCGGAATAATGCCACTCTCGACCAACAACAACAGGCTTTGCATACGTCTTCCTAATAAGATGCATATCAGCAGCAAAGAAGTGACTATAATTCCAGCTCGCAATATAATAAGAGCCATAAGGTGCTATCGTTAAAAATCTTTCTTCTTGTACGGTTTTTATGGTCTGTGCTCCATTATTTCCAGAAAGAGTTACTCCTGACATTATACCAGTAATAGTATTATTGGCACCCAATGCATTTGCTATTCCTCCAAAATTCAATGCACCGCCTCGTTCCTGCGTTTGTCCTTCCGAATATGAGGCATTAGAATACATTCGAGTTGCAGTTCCATTTAGATAGGAAAAAGAATTAGTCTTATCCAAATAGAGAACTTTATCCGTTTTATTTGAAATTAACAACTTCACTCCTTGATTGAGTACAAACTTCACGATTACATTTTCATCTTCATATACACATTTTTCGCCGTTGTACAAAAAATAATGAACTGACACCGATTTTGCGCCCACATTAACAGACAAGAATAGCAACACCACAAATAATAATAACCTTCTCATAATGAAAAATTTGCGTCGCCCAATCCCTATGCAGACATTATAATAAACAGAAAAGTGTGGGACTGTTCGTTTATCTGATAGGAGGCTCTGGTAAGCCATTGCACCAATAAACAATACCCCACACTCGTACAGTATGGGGTAGGCACATAAGATGCCATATTCACATACCAATACAAGCGATGAGTGAATTGCTATTCTTGGTGCATTGAAATTTACCAGATTTCCTATCAAGAATTAGCGAAACACTTTCACTAAAAAAATATATATACTACCATAGTAGCATTACAAAGTTACTAATTTATTTCAAAAACCAAAATTTAAAGTACCAAAAAAGAGCGACAACTTGTGTTGTCGCTCTTAACTACCGAAGTAAATTTCTTATACCAATCCAGAGAATCCCATAAACGCCATAGCAAGAATGGCGGCTGTGATGAGCGCAATAGGAATACCCTTCATTGCCGATGGCACCTCGTCGAGCTCCAAACGCTCGCGGATACCAGCAAAAATCACCAATGCCAAGCCAAAACCCACAGCCGTAGCTACCGAGTAGGCGAAGCTCTGCAAGAGGTTGAACTCCTTCTGGATCATCAGGATTGCCACACCCAACACAGCGCAGTTAGTGGTAATCAACGGAAGGAAGATACCCAAAGCCTGATAGAGCGCAGGCGATACCTTCTTCAAGACAATCTCCACCATCTGCACCAACGCCGCGATAACCAGAATGAAGACAATGGTCTGCATATACTCGATACCCAGCGGCACGAGGATATAGGTCTGAATCGACCACGCCACAATCGATGTCAAAGCCATAACGAAGGTTACAGCCGCACCCATACCAAGCGACGTATCAACCTTTGACGACACACCCAAAAATGGGCAGATGCCGAGGAACTGCGCCAACACCACATTATTAACGAAGATGGCGCCAATGATAATTGCAAAATATGAAAGCTCCATAACTACTTCTTAGCTAATTTGTTAAACAACACCATCAGGTAACCCAACACAAGGAACGCACCTGGTGCCAAGATAAATACCAACGGCATATAGTCCTGAATACCCAACGAATAACCAAAGATTGCACCGCTACCGAGCACCTCACGCACAGCACCAATAGCCGTGGGCGACAAGGTAAAGCCGATACCGATACCCACACCATCGAGGATTGAATCCAAAGCGCCATTCTTAGAAGCGAACGCCTCGGCACGACCCAAGATGATACAGTTTACCACAATCAGCGGGATGAACACGCCGAGTGATGCGTAGAGCGATGGCACATAGGCCTGCATCAACATCTGGATGATGGTCACAAACGATGCGATAACCACAATGAAAGCAGGAATACGCACCTTATCGGGAATGAAATTCTTGATGAGCGAGATAACGAGGTTCGACATAATCAACACCGCCATAGTAGCGACACCCATACCCATACCGTTGATGGCCGAAGTTGTAGTACCCAACGTAGGACACATACCCAAGACCAACACGAAGGTTGGGTTATTCTTCAAAATACCGCTCAATACAATCTGCAACTTATTCATCTTTGCCTCCTTCCTGGGCTGCCTCGCCCTCATTGTTTTCGGTTGTTGTAGTGCTTGATGCTCCATCTGCCCACTGCTTCTGGCCACTTGCCACCTGATAGGCCTGATGGGCACGAGCCACAGCGTCGTAGTATGCACACGAAGAGATTGTAGCGGCAGTCAGTGCGTCCAACTCGCCACCCTTCTTCTTTACCTTGAACTCCAACTCATTGGCATTCTTATCCTTGATGCTCGAAATCAAGGCATTACCCTCGTCGCACATCTTGGTTCCCAAGCCAGGAGTCTCGGCCTGCTCCAAAACATTCACATTATAAATCGTACCATCGGGCAAGAAACCAACCATCATACGGATTGTACCTCCAAAGCCTTCTTTGGTCATTGTCTCTACGGCATAACCCACCGTAGCATCACCACTTGTTGCAGTATAGACCTTGATTTTCAAATCGTCAATCTTCTGCTCCGACACCGAGCTCTGCTCAAACTCAGGCAACACATTTGCCACAGCAGCAGTCGTTGCAGCCGCCTTAGCCTGAGCAATTGGCTCCTCAGTAATCATATTCACTGCACCCACACCAGCCGATGCGATGAGGGTGATGGTGAACAACACGGCAACCATATTAAAAAGTGTACTCTTCATACTCTACCCTCCTACTTTTTTGTCATCACACCGAAACGGCGAGGTTTAACGTACTTATTAATCAATGGTGCCACGGCATTCATCAAAAGGATTGCGAACGACATACCCTCGGGATAAGCACCCCACTGACGGATAACCATCGTAATCACACCGATACCCACACCATAAATAATCATACCCTTGTGCGTCATTGGCGAGGTCACATAATCCGTAGCCATATAGATAGCACCGAGCATCGCACCACCAGCCAACAAGTGGAATGCTGGCAACTCATACAAAAGCGAGCTCACGCCACCCTGCAACAGGGCTACGAAGAATGCGAATACAGCCATCGAGCCGAGCACAGCAACAGGGATATGCCAAGTGATGACCTTGCGCCAAATCATATAGATACCGCCCGCGAGCAGAGCTGCTGCGCAAATCTCACCCATCGAGCCTGGCATCATACCAGAGAGCATATCCAGCAGATTAGCGTCACCCACCGCGATAGCCTTGGACTTCAACGCCGCCAATGGAGTAGCACCCGCAAAGGCGTCGATATAATCGGGATGGATAGGCTTAGGGAACGAGGTCATCTGAGCTGGATAGGCAATCAGTAGGAACACACGACCCACCAACGCTGGATTGAATGGGTTGCGACCCAAGCCACCGAAGGTCATCTTCGCCACGCCGATAGCAACCACCGAACCGATAACCACAATCCACCACGCAATATCTGATGGGAGGTTAAATGCAAGCAACACACCCGTAACGACAGCCGAGAGGTTCGACACGGTCTGCTTGCCGCCAAACAAAAACTTCTGAATCAAGAACTCCACCGCAACGCAACTGGCAACAGCGATCGCCGTCACGCGAAATGCATCAAGACCATACACGATGCCCGAGAGGCAAAATGCAGGCACCAGCGCAATCAACACGTGACGCATAAGCGACTGTGTTGACATCGGGCTGTGCATATGTGGAGCCGTAGCAACAATAAATTTATTTGCCATAATCTTCTTTTTTAACCGTTACTTTTTAGGTGCATTAGCCGCAGCACGAGCACGAATGATACCCATCACTGTCTGTTTGCCCAAGCGCACATAATCCAACAGAGCGATACCTGCAGGGCAAGTAAATTGGCAGCAGCCACACTCGATACAATCGGTGATATGCTCCTCCTCCAATCTATCCCACATCTGCTTCTTCGCCAACTTTGAGATAAGGTAAGGCTCCAACGACATCGGACAAGCCTCCACACACTTGGCGCACTTGATGCAAGCGCTTGGCTCAACTCTGTGAGCCTGCTGGCCGCAATAGACCGTCACACCCGAACAACCCTTAGTAACAGGCGAATCAAGGCCTACCATCGCGCGACCCATCATAGGACCACCGTTCACCACCTTCACATCGCCCTCAGGCAGGCCTCCCGCCATCTCGACAAGTTTCGAGATTGGGGTACCCATACGAGTGAGCAGGTTGCGAGGCTGGCTCAGCTGCTGACCTGTGATGGTCACAACACGCTCAATGAGTGGCTTATTCTTCTGAACAGCCTCATAGACAGCCAACGTTGTAGATGCGTTGCACACCACCGCGCCGACGTGGATTGGCAATCCTGGTGGAGGTGGTACCTCACGACCTGTGATGGCAGCAATCAACTGCTTCTCACCACCCTGAGGATACTGCACCTTGAGTGGCTCGATGACAACATCAAACGCCTTCTCCTTGACAATCTTGCGAAGCGATGCAATCGCATCGGGCTTATTGTTCTCAACGCCTACGATGGCCTTATCAACACCCAGCGCCTTCTTCAATATTTCAACACCGATGAGCATCTCCTCACCTCGCTCCAACATTGTACGATGGTCCGAAGTAAGATATGGCTCACACTCAACACCGTTGATAATCAAATACTCAGCATTGCAACCATCAGGGATCGAGAGCTTAACGTGGGTTGGAAACGTAGCACCACCCATACCAACAATACCTGCCGCCTTAATCTTGGCAATGATAGCCGCAGAATCCAAATTACACTGGCGAACAATCTTAGCCGAGCGATCTATCTCAGGCATCCACTCATCACCCTCGCGCTTGATGGTAATCATCATCTGGCGCAAACCCTGGGCATTAAGCTGCATATCCACCGCCGTCACTGTACCTGATATTGGCGAGTGGATGTTTGCCGACATAAAGCCCGTAGCCTCAGCAATGAGCTGACCTGTCAAAACCTTATCGCCCTTGGCAACCTTGGCCGTTGCGGGCGCACCAATATGTTGTGCAAGCGGAATATTGACTACATCGGGAAGCTCCATAACCTCAATGGGCTTGTTGCAACTCCACTGTTTATTATCCGACGGATGAACTCCGCCTATTGGAAATGTTTTCATAATCAACTCCTATTTCTGCTCGTTATCACTCTCTTTCTTTACCGCTGGCTGGGCCTGCTTTGGTGTAGCAGCTGGTGCAGGCTTCTCCGCTGGGGCCTTTGGCTCCTTTGGCAGTGGGGCCATACCCTTCAAAACGATTGCTCCCGTTGGGCACTCATTCACACACTTGCGACACAATTTACACTTCTGCGAGTCGATATATGCCACACCCGCCTCAATCTTGATGGCATCGAAAGCACATACCTTCTGGCACTTACCACAACCGATACAACCAGCCTTACAAGCCTTCATTGTCGCTGCGCCCTTATCCTTTGACACGCAACTCACATATACGGCACGATCCTTAGGCCACTTCTTACGAAGCTCGATGATGCGCTTTGGACAAGCCTTCACACAAGCACCGCAAGCAGTACACTTCTCGGCATCAACCTCGGCAATACCACTCTCGGGGTTTACCTTGATAGCGCCGAAAGCACACGCCTCGACACAATCGCCATAGCCCAAGCAACCATAGGCACACGCAGTCTCGCCCACATAGAACGATGCTGCAATAGCACAGCTCTTTGTACCGTTGTACTCGTTGGTGCGAGCACGCTTGCCGCACACACCGCCACAACGAACAGTAGCCACAGTAGGCTCCTTCTCGGGTGCCACCTTACCCAGGTAAGAGGCAATACCCTTCATCGCCTCGGCTCCACCAACAGGGCAGTAAAGCTCCGCTATGTCGTCCTGCTTGACCAACGCGTCAGCCATACCACGACAACCGGCAAATCCACAGCCTCCACAGTTTGCACCGGGTAACATCTTCTCTACCTCATCAATACGAGGATCCTCCTCGACCTTAAACTTCTGCGCAACGAAGTACAGAATCACGGCCGACAAGACTCCCAACACACTGAGGGTTAGAATTGTAGAAAATAATACCGTCATTTTGATTGTTTTATTATTATAAATTTTATTGTTTGCTTAATCCTTTGGCGAAGCATATAGACCAACGCATAATACACCACAACGCCGCCCAGCGCCACCAATGCCGCTAAGCCCTCACTCGCGCCCGCCACGCTGGCAACAACGAGCAAAAGAGCCAAAACAAAAAAGGGCACTACATAGGTCACCACGACCGCCTTAGCACCCATAGAATTATTTTGTAAAGCCACCTCAACTGCCTCACCAACCGAGTAGTCGGTAGCCACCACGTCACATACCTCGACTATCTTCTCCGCACTCTCATCCACTCCACACACCGACTTGGCGTGGCAACCGCTACACGCGCTGTTTACTGTCATCCTGACATAAACAACGTCTCGTTCGATGCGCACCACCTCACCACTATGCTTGATTTGTGCCATAAGCAACAGCAGATGATTAATAGCCGTATTTATTCACCAATGGGAACAGACACTCGTGACGGAACGAGCAGGTAGAAAGACGCAAAACTGGTGGATACTGGTAACGCTTCTTGACATTCTTCATCACCATCGAGTGAATCTTCTCCACCACCTCGCTATCGAAACCTGCATTGATAATCTCCTCGCGGTGCTGACCCTCCTCAATCATACGATAGAGGATGGCATCAACAACCTCGTAAGGAGGCAAAATATCACTATCCTTCTGATTTGGACGCAACTCCGATGTAGGCTCCTTCTTCAAGATAACCTCGGGGATAACATTCTCAAATCGCGAATTAATATAACGAGCCAAATCATAAACCTCGCTCTTATACAAATCGCCCGTTGGGCTAAATGCTCCCGCAGTGTCGCCATAGAGCGTACACCAACCTATGGCGTTCTCACTCTTGTTCGACGAATTGAGCAACACATAACCCTCCTTATTCTGCAAAGCCATCAACAACACGGTACGAATACGCGACTGGATGTTCTCCTCCGTAGCGTCGAACTCTGTTCCGCCTGTTACGGGCTTCAATGTGTTCACAATCGAAGTATAGGCCTCGGTAATAGGCAACACGTTATACTCAATGCCCAAGTTGTTGGCAAGTGTGCGCGCATCCTCAACAGACTCATCCGACGAGAACTGCGATGGCATCATCAGACCCTTAACATTCTCGGCACCCAGAGCACCCACAGCCAAGCAGACTACCACAGAAGAGTCGATACCACCCGACAAGCCCACACACGCCTTGGTGTAACCATTCTTTCTAAAATAGTCCTTCAGGCCCAAGCAGGCAGCTTCATAGACCATACGAGTACGATCGTTGTAAGAGGTATAAGGAACTTCAAAGCTCTGGTTCTGAGCAAGAGTATCATAGATTGCCAAATCCTCGGCAAAGCTCTTCATCAAAAGTTCCACCTCGCCCTGCTTATTAACCACGCCCGACGTACCATCAAATACGATATCACCCGAACCACCTACCTGATTGACAAAAACAACTGTTCTGCACTCGGTATAAGTCAAGCGGCGAAGCATCTCGTGACGATACGAAAGCAGGCCCTTGCCATAGCGACGCGAATTGATGCTAATCACATAATCGGCATCAGACTCCAACTCGTTGATGTATGAGAGGTCATCTCCGACAACCACCACAACCTTCTCGCCGCAGAGGTTAATCTCCTTGTAGCCCTGGCCCGACACAATAAAGCCTGACTCACGACGAGCTGTGATGTGATGCTTCTCGATAACATCCACAATCTCACCATCGCGCAACACAACAGCTGCACTAACAGCGCCCTTCTCGGTCAAGAGTGGTGAACCGACAATTGCCGTTATACCCTGACAACACTCAGCAACATCCTCCAAAGCATCCTCACAAAGGGTCAAGAAAGTGGTCTTACGCAACAAATCATATGCAGGTGTACCGCTAACGGCATACTCAGCAAACAACACTACATCAGCACCTTCCGCCTTAGCTTTCAGCACAGCATCTTTAATAAGTGATATATTGCCATCGATATCTCCGATGGTATAATTTAATTGAGCAATCGCTATCTTCATTTCGGTTTTAGTTCAGGATTTTATTCCTATTTATCAATACGCGGCAAAGTTAGTAATTATTTTATAAACAAAGGTATAATCACATCTAATTTTTGCACAAAAAAAAGAGTGAAGTCCGCTATGAACTTCACTCTTAGAATTCTCAAAAAGAATCGCTCCAAAACTTGCGATTTTCAAAACCTAAACCCAGGAGCCTACTCCTCGTTATCGCCAACCAAGATACGACCGCAATACTCACATACGATGAGCTTACGACCCTGACGAACATCTACCTGGCGCTGAGGTGGAATACGGTTGAAGCAACCACCACAAGCATCACGCTTTACTGATACCACAGCCAAACCATTGCGTACACTACGACGGATACGGTTGTAAGCAACCAACAAACGCTCGTCAATCTTAGACTTTGCCTTCTCAGCCTTAGCCTGCAAAGCCAATACCTGGTCAGCAGTCTCAGCCTCAATGCTCTCCAACTCTGCCTTCTTTGCCGAAAGATCGATGTCGCGGTCAGCAACTACTGCCTCGGCACTCTCCAACTGAGCCTTCTTGTTCTTGATACCAGCAGTGTACTCCTTCAAGCGCTTCTCGGCAAGCTCAATCTCCAACTCCTGATACTCAATCTCCTTGGTGATGGCATCATACTCGCGGTTGTTGCGCACATTATTCTGCTGCTCCTTGTAGTGGGCAATCTGAATCTTCGCCTGATCAATCTCGCGCTTACGCTGCTTGGTCAATGTGTTGAACTCCTCAATTTCGTTGTTAATGTTCTCGATACGAGTCTTCAAACCCTCGATCTCATCCTCCAAGTCCTGTACCTCCAAAGGCAGTTCACCCTTAACCTTGTTAATTTCATCGATCTGAGAGTCGATTTTCTGCAACTCATAAAGAGCCATAATCTTCTCCTGCATCGAGTAATCCACTTCAGATGTCTTCTTCTGTGCCATATATTTTAAGTTTATTTTAGACCACTCAAAGGCTATCTTTTAGCCTCCCCAACCATATAGTTTACGGGGTTACGCGAGCACACACTCTTGCAAGCAGCAAAGATAGGTATTTTTTTTGATAAAATGTCAAATAATATCTGAATTGCGCAATATTCGCTCTCAAAATGTCCAATATCGGCCAAAATTATTGAATTTTCGTGCCGCATAAAGTCATTATACTTCAAATCCGAGGTCAAATAGATGTCGGCACCCGACTTCCTGGCCTGGTCAATGAGCGAACCGCCCGAGCCCGTACAGATGGCAACTTTTCTAATTGAGGGGCACACAATATCGCTATGACGCATAGCCTTCACATCAAATATTTTCATCACGCGCTGCATAAACTCCTCGCTTGACTCCTCGTTGGCCAATTCGCCTACAACTCCAAAGCCCGCACCCTCGCTATTAGTCGATTGCAAGACTGTCATATTACCCAATCCAAGCATCTGACCCACACGCCAACTCATACCATCTATGGTACTATCCAGATTGGTGTGGGCAGCATACAAAACTATGCCGCTTCGGATGGCCTCCTCGACACAGCGCTCGACATAGGTCGAAGAGTTAAAACGCTTCATCGCCTGGAAGATAATCGGATGGTGGGTGATAATCATATCGCACCCCTTCTGCTTTGCCTCGGCAATGACCTCCTCGGTCACATCCACGGCCAGCAGGGCACTATGCACCTCATCCTCCATTCGTCCCACTACAAGTCCTGCATTGTCATAAGACTCCTGCAACGACAGCGGCGCAAACTCCTCGATGGCTAATGCTATATCTCTGACTTTCATAGTTTAGAACAATGATTGCTCGTAAAATGGGAAAAGTTCCTTATCCTCCTCGTCGGCGCGCTTCTTGCGACGAACGACGCGTTTTTTGGGCTGCTCCACAGTATATGACTGACCCACCAGAGGCTCCGACACCGACTCCTGCTCTGACTCCTGCTCAGGCTCCTCTGATACCTCATTTTCTGGTTCCTCAGAAACCACATCCTCCGATTCCTCAACCTCATCTGCAGCAGACTCATCTGTCGACTCTGACTCTGACCCTGATTCCGACTCAGGCTCCTTTATTGACTCGGGTTGCTGGTCCGCAGCCTCCAAAGCCACTTCCGACACCGCCTCAGATGCCTCCACTACCTCGGGCTGCTCCTCCGCAGCCTGCTCCAATCCCGAATCCTCAACAAAGGGATCCTCAATTTGGGCAACAATAGGCTCCTCGGGCTGGGTATCATCGTTAGAAAATAGACACTCGCCATCATCCTCCTTCAACTCCTCGCGCACCTGAACAAGCGTAGCACGAATCTTTTGCAGACGCTCCAAAAGCTCCATCTCCTGAGTCGCGCCATCCTTGCTGCCGCGCTTCAACACCTTATTGGCACCTTTCAGGGTCATACCCTTCTCCTTGACCAGATGATAAATCTGCTTCAACTTCGCCACATCATCGGGCGTGAAGAGTCTATTACCCTTCTTATTGCGATGTGGTTTAATACAATCAAACTGCGACTCCCAATGACGTATAAGAGCCGGGGTGACATCAAACATCTCAGCCACCTCACCCATTGAATAATAGAGTTTTTTTGTTGCCATATTATCTTTTTCCGTTTTATTTCAAAATCCTTAACGAGTTGGGATACATATTATTAACTCGCTGTCCGATGCGCTTAACAAAACCCAAAGCGCGACCCTCGCACCTTACCAAATTCAATCCCTCGGCAAACAAATCTGCCGACAAATCCTGCTTGCGAAGGAATCGCAGTGCATCATCCTGGGCCACCTCGCGACTCTCAACAGCATCGCCATTAAGACCCACATAGAGGGCCAACGCGCCATCGGGCTTCAACTTATTCTTGAATATCTGCCCCATTGCCACGCCTGAATAGATAACCGACAGCACGCCCGACAAAGCCTCGATATCAACATAATGGGCTTTACGACAGCCATACAACATCTCACCCGCCGAGAAGAAGCTCATCTGCTTAGGCTCCGCTACCCAACGTTCCAACTCAGCCGCCGAGCGACGATCCATAGGCGTGATAATCTGGCGACGCGCCTTGGGCTGGCGACGCTTACCCGACCACTCACCTCTCTTGCGGGCCACCGCCATAAACATTCCCTCACCCGAAATCAGATGCGGAAAGAAACGATAGGTGTGGAACACGCCCACGCGGCCTGTCACTATACCCCAATCATCTTCGACCTTTATTTCGTCTATTACCTCCAACTCATCACCCCACTCCTCCATAGCACGTTCCAGAATCTGCTCATCCTCCGAGCGATTGAACGTACAGGTACTATACATCAGCACCCCTCCCGGGCGCAACGCCTTGAAGGCATTCTGCAATATCTCCCACTGGCGTTCGGCACACATCGCCACATTGGCCTCGCTCCACTGCTCCTGAGCCTCGTCCAACTTACGGAACATTCCCTCACCCGAGCAAGGAGCATCAACAGCCACCGCATCGAAATACTCAACAACCTGAGCCAGGCGCGACGAATCGTTACACGTCACCACCATATTACCCAAACCCCACTTACGGGCATTATCGGCCAATACAGCAGCACGCGAACGATTAATCTCGTTGGCCACCACCAATCCCTGCTCGCCAACAAGCATTGCGTAATGGGTACTCTTACCACCGGGGGCTGCACACATATCAAGCACATAGCATCCCTTAGCCTCCTGTTCGCCACCGAGCGCCGACTCCATTATATAGCCAGCAAACTGCGAACTCGCCTCCTGGACATAGTAGGCACCTGCGTGGAAATCAGCATCGAGCGTAAAACTCGGACGCTCGCCCAGCAGGTAGCCATCCTTACTCCACACCACTGAACGTGCATCCACCCACTTGGGGGCTGACATCTTCCAGGGATTGAGTCTTACGGCTGTCGTAGGCTGGGTACTCAGCGCCTCACACAATGCTTCGGCCTGCTCGCGCCCTAACTCGGCAATCATTCGCTCGACAAATTTATCGGGTAGTTGCATACATTCTCTTTTCTTACTCCTTAACCATTGCCTCCAAGCGCTCGCAGATAGTATCCACAACACCCTGATCCTCGATGAAATCATCAACATCCATATCGATAACCAGAACCTTGCCCTTGTAGATGTTGTTAATCCAATACTCGTACTTCTCGTTCAGGCGATTTAGGTAGGCCTCGTCGATATTCATCTCATAGGCTCTACCGCGACGCTTGATTTGGGTTACAAGCGTAGGGATACTCGCACGCAGATAGATCAGCACATCGGGCTGAGGTATGAGGCTCGTTGTAAGTTCAAAAATACGCATATAGGTAGCAAAGTCACGCGAAGTCATCAACCCCATCTCGTGGAGATTACTGGCAAAAATATGAGCATCCTCATAGATTGTACGATCCTGAAACACATTGGTCTCAGCCTCGGCAAGCATATCCACAGTCTGCTGGATGCGACTACCCAAGAACGAGATTTGCAACTGAAAAGCCCAGCGACTCATATCATTGTAAAAGTCACCGATGTAGGGATTGTCCGTCTCCTCGTAATAGGCACGCGCGCCATAACGCTTGGTCAAAATCTCGGTCAGCGTAGTCTTGCCGCTACCGATATTTCCTGCAATTGCTACATACATATTTTGGTTATATTTTAAGGTTTCTTTTCATTTCCTGCGACCACTGTCGCAGTTCAAAATATCATCACTTATCGCCCCATCGCCTCTCATACGAGGCACCTTGCGGCGATCTCGGAGCGACTGCCAACGATGAAACGTTCCACGCGACACCACCTCCACCTCCAAGCAGCGCATCACGCTCCTACGCTTGGCATCGTAATCGGAATTCAGCTCACGCAGCGCATTATCCACCTCGCGGACAAACACCTCGACCGACTCAGGCGTACAAGCAAACTCCAACACCCAACGATGGTATCCGCCGCCCGTGGCGTGCTCAAAAACGGGCGAGATGGTAAACTCTTCGACCACGGCACCCGTTACCATAGAGCCTCGCATCAACGCCTCCTCGACGTTACCCAGCATCAGCTCCTCGCCAAAAGCATTTATATATTGTCGTGTGCGACCCACAATGCGCAGACGATAAGGATCAACTTCACTAAACCTCACCACATCGCCCAACTCATAACGCCAAAGTCCATTTTCGGAGCTCAGCAACAAGGCATAATCAACGTCTCTCTGCACACCCTCCAAAGGCACCACATCGCCACCACAAGCAAACTCATAATAACAGCCATAATGCGGCATCAAAAGCATCTCATCGCTGTCACACCTATCGGCAATGGCAACAAAACCCTCTGAAGCATTGTAACTCTCCATATAGTTAATCTCTCGCCCCAGGACCTGCCTAAACGCCTCACGATAGGGCTTAAAACTCACCCCACCGTGGATAAAGAGCTCCATATCGTGCCACACCTGGCTAATGGTCGATTTGCCTGTATATTCCAACACACGCCTCAGCATTGCCATCGTCCACGATGGAACTCCCGCCAGAGCGACAACCCCTTCGCGCGCACACTCCTCACAGATTGCCCTACATTTGGTATCAAAATCAGACATAAGAGCTACCCTCATACTTGGCGCCCGCAGCGCATCGGCCCAATGGCCCGCAGCCTTAATGGTCAGGGCCGACAAATCGCCCACCAACGCCCCCTGCTCCACTCTCACCGAGCCTCCCATTGTCAGGGTGCGTCCATCAAAGATGCACGACAAGGGATTTGCCCGCAGATACATAGCCACCACATCGGCCATTCCACGCAGATGATTTCTTCGCATCGAATCCTGCGTGACGGGGATATACTTACTCCGCGACGAGGTGCTTCCCGATGAGACGGCAAACATCCCCACACGCCCCGGAGCGCATACATTCCTCTCGCCTCGACGCATCAAGTCGATATACTCTTCGTAAGAACCATAGTCGAAACGCGGCACGCGCGAGGCAAACTGCTCGGCACCACACACCGTAGCCAGCCCCCACCTACGACCAAACATCGTATGGCGACTCCGCCTTAACAAAGCATCGAGCGTCGCATACTGCTCCTCGACAGCATTTGCCACCGCACGGTCTATGCGGCGACAACGCGCAGCCATCACGCCACGCATTATTTTTCCAAAAACCGACATCTATCCAAATATTAAGATTATTTGTCGGTCTCTTCATCTATTGTCTATTAATTAAAGAACTCTCCCACTGTGGCAATAGATTCGGGCATAGCAAAGACCACCACCCTATCGTAGGCCACCATCTTGGTATCTCCAACCGCAATAAATGCCTTATCACCTCGCACAATACCTCCGATAATCACATCCTGAGGCAAGCGCATATCCTTGATTAGATTCTTCGTTGCAGGCGAATTTGGCTTAACGATAAACTCCAACACCTCGGCCTCACTGCCCGACAGGCATCGTATGGCCTGGACATCGGTGGACATCGTAAAGCGGAAGATATTAGAGGCCGTCACTCGTTTTTTGTTGATAATGGTGTCGATACCCACACTCTCGGCCATCGAGATATAATTCAGGTTCTCCACCTCGGCAATCACTCGCTTCACACCCATACGCTTGGCCTGCATAGCCGCCAGGATATTGGTCTCGCTACGACCCGTCACCGCCAAAAAGGCATCAATCTGAGGCAAGCCCTCCTCGATCATAGCATCCAGGTTACGACCATCCTCGTGAATGATAAGTGTCTTATCCAACTCCTCGGCCAAACGGAAAGCCTTCTCGCCATTATACTCGACCATCTTGATGTCCATCTCCTCCTGCAACTCCAATGCAACTCTCACACCAATTCGCGAGCCGCCCAGAATCATCAGGCTCTTAACCTCGACACTCTTCTGACCCGAGAGCTCCATCACACCACGAGCCGCATCCTTACGCGCAATGGCATAGACCACATCTCCCTCAAAAAAGTCATCCTGACCTCGTGGGATAATCGTCTGCGCTCCACGCGAGATGGCAACAACACGGAAATCGGAAATCGAACCGTCCTCGGCCAGATTGGCGAGCTTTCGACCAATAAGAGGCGATGTGGGTTCCAGCTTGAACGCCACGAGCGAAAGCAATCCATTCGAAAAATCTACATAATCAGTGGTAGAAGTATGACCCAACAGATTGGCCACCTCACGCGCAGCCACCTTCTCGGGGTAGAACAGGTAGTCGATACCCATATCGATAAACATCTCCTTGTTGTTGGGCTCCAAATACTCGTTGTTATCAATACGAGCAATAGATTTCTTGGCTCCCAACTGTTTGGCCATCATCGCAGCAAGAATGTTTTGATTCTCCTCGTGATTCACCGCGATGAAAAGGTCACAACGTCTCACTCCCGCCTTGCGCAACACGGCAAACGTGGTGGTATCACCCTCGATGGTGATAAGATCTGCCAAACTACTCAATTCAGCCAAGGCCTTCGCATCACGGTCGATGACCGTAATGTCGTGACCATTACCACTCAACATTCGAGCCAAGTGGCTACCCATCTCACCGATTCCTGAAATTACTATTTTCATTTGAAAATTCTCCTTACTGCCCGCCCCAACCTCTCACGCGAAAGATGGTGCGACGATTGCCCAACATAAAACTCTGCAATAAACCTACCCTACAATACGGTACACTTCTTGCAAATTTAACTACAAATATATAACTTTGTTGTCAGAATTTCAACTTAATAGATATTTTTTAACTTACAAAAATGATGGCAACCTCTCTATACACCATATTGCTCGTTATCGGAATCTCGATTCTTGGCGTCGGATTATTTTTCCTAGGAATGTCGCTCACCCAAATCTTCAAGGGCCACGACATAGACTCCGAAATTGCAACAAACAAGAATATGCAGCGATTAGGAATCAAGTGCGCCGTTCAGGAGTCACGCGAAGATACCGGCACCGACTGTGCCGACCTGGGCTGCCACGGCAACTGCTCATCGTGCGACATTGACCACGAGGAGGCAACCAAGAAATAGTTTTCATAACATAGAAAACAAAACACCCCGTGCTCGGCGCGGGGTGTTTGCGTTTTCATTCCCTATATAGTAGTTTTGTAATGAACTGAGAACTGGATTACACACGCTGACCACAAACTCTATTTGACACAACAAAATAAACTTACTATTATTATGGATAACGTAAACACCCTGGGCTTCGACCCAGGGTGTTTTATTATATACTAACCATATCTCTGCTTAAAGATATATTTCATACTTCGCCTCGCAGTGATTGCTATTCAACAGAACGCCGAAAGCATAAAAAGAAAAAAGCGATGTAAGATTTACATCGCTTTTTTTATAAAACTATATCATAAGAATAATAACTGTTCAAGGGGTGTTCGCTAAAGAGCACCCCTTCTTTGGGTATTTTATGTCCAAATAGATTTTGATTGGATGAACAGAGCTATTATTTTAAGTCGAGTTAGTACACAGCATCAGGACTTGACACAACAAACAGATGAGGTACTTCGTGAGGTACACAAAGACGGTTTTAGTGATGATAACATTATTATAATCGAAGAAAAGGAGTCTGCCATCAAGTTATCAGAAGAGGAACGCAGAGGGTTGAATCGAATGAAATACGAAATAGGTGAAGACCCGAATATTAACTGTGTATATATCTATGAACTATCACGATTAAGCCGTAGACAACTGGTGCTATTCAGTATTCGAGATTACTTGGTAGAACGAAAGATACAGTTGATATGTTTAAAACCATACTTTCGATTATTGGAGAGTGACGGTAAAATGTCGCAAACTGGCTCGTTGATGTTTTCGTTATTCTCTTCGTTATCTGAATCTGAAATGGTGTTGAAGCAAGAGCGAATGATGAGAGGTCGCAGACGAAATTTAGCATTAGGTAAATCTGCGGGTGGTCGCCCAGCATTTGGCTATCTTACAGATAAAGATAAAAAGTATGTAATCCACAAAGAGCAAGCTGACCTTCTGCGTAGAATTTTCAAAGAGTATGCTTACGAGAGTATGACAATTAAAGATATAGCCACGAATCTTAAAGAGGAGGGTTACTTCCCCGACACCTCATTGAAGACGCTTATATTAAGAATCACGAACTACTTGAAGTGTAGGTTATATATAGGTGAAGGTGCTTACCCTCAAATAATCACTCCGAAGCTATTTGAAGATGCACAAAAGTCGCTTACAAACAATAAAACTATTCACAAACTAAATCATAAAGAGCAATTTTTACTGAAAGGACTGATATGTGATGCTCATACGGGCTATATATTAAGTGGTAATAGTTCATTGGACTCCTATTTCAGTAAGCATTGTTCGGGTGTGGCTATTCGCAGAGTAAATATAGACCCTATCGTTTGGGAGTTTTCAAAAAAGATGTATTCACAATATCTAATGAATAGGTCTATATTACAAAAACAGATAGACAAAGAGATTGCCACCACACGCAAGAAGTTGCACACCATAGAACAAGAGATGAATACTATTCAATCAAGAATAGACAAGATTGAAGAGCGTTTGATTATGGGGCGTATAAGTGAGGCAAAGGCCGATGAGTTGAATCACCAATTACAAGAAGATTTGCAAATCAAAGACAAACGACATTGTGAGTTGGTGAACTATCTGTTAGCTAAACAATATCAAATACAAGAAGCAATGTGGGCTGAAGAGATAAACGAAACAACAATGTCGCTCCAAGAAAAAGTAGATATCGTTCGTAAGGTTGTGGATATTATCACCGTTGAGAAACCAAGTGTGTCAAAATCGGTAATCAAGATATACAACCGCATTAACAACAAAGTACATATCTATGAGGTTGATTGTTGGAAGCACACTTGGGAACTGATTAGCGAGGCAACAAGCAAGGAGGCACCACACATAAAATTGAAGTCAAAACATATTAAAGTCAAACCCTATTAATTTAATATTGAATATTCGCGTAATATGCGGTATAATTCATATTAGTTTAAGGTTTTATATTAAAGTAATTGACGGTGTTTGTATAAATCGAGGCAATTGGTGTTTTCAGATATAATAGAGTGCTTTTTTTACCGATCCTAAATTGAGGGTCGGTTTTTTCTATATTAATAGAAAACATAAAATTATGAAAGAAACAAAAGCGCAAACAATCGACCGATTAAAACAAGAAGTAGCCAAGTTGAAGCAAGAATCCAAATTGTTAAAGAGTCAGCTTCGAACATTTCATAAAAATAGCAGGGCTGATTCAATTGAAATGAATAAAACACACAAAAAGGAGATGACTAGGTTACAGACCGAAATGTCTAAAATGAGATTAACTTGGGAGGGCGAAAAAAATGAGTTAGAGAAAAAATTGGAGGAAGCGAGAGGTTTGGCAGATTACTGGAGAGAGAAAGCCCAAGAACTTGACACTAACGAGAGGCAGAAACAAGAAAGAATACGACAAGAAAGAGAAAAAAGACAGAGGCTTGAAGAGTGTCGTCGTTATGATGATTCGCGATTAGAGTATTTCACTAGCGGGTTGTACTGCGGTAAAGATCACATAGAATTTATAGACTCAGTGTTTTTGATACTTCAAATTAACCCTCACACAGGAGCTCTATTAAATATAGATGGTTATAGAACGATCTATAATCTTATTAAAGATGATTCATATTATCAACAAAAACTCGAAGAGGCAAAGAAATACAGAGGTATATCAGAGTATGATGAGGGCTATTTTGAATCAAAAAGTGCTATTCATTCGATTGGTGTAGATATATACAAAAAGTTATATCCCGATTTCTCCTTTGACCAATTTTCTATTTAATCACTAAATAACAAATGAGGTTAAAATCTTCATTATTTTATTAATTCTTATAAATTATTGATAATGACATTGTTACATAAATTAATAAATCAAAGCCAAAAATCAGAGGTCTGATAAAAATGTATACTATAATATATATATTAAAGGATTAGATGATT
>JAZKYX010000042.1:0-22290 GCA_045612405.1 Alistipes sp. | reverse complement strand
AATTTAACAAACCCCCCGCGGCCGGGCCGGTGGGGGGTTCGTTATTTATGGTTGAGTAAATTACTCAGTCATTGCCTGCTGGATGGCAACGGCAACTGTTGTGCTAAATGTGAGATTATAAAATACACCAATCAAAAAACTTTTGAAATAATGTATATTATCCTATCCTATCTTACTCTCCCTTCACGACTTGGGCGGGGTTTTCGGTGGCGGCGCGGTAGCTTCGCAGGGTTACGAGAGAGAGGGTTATCATTGCGACCAATGCAAATGCCCCAACATATACCCACCAAGCGATAGGGGCTTTATGTGCAAAATCTTTCTGCCACTCCTGGATTATGCAGTAGGCTATGGGCGTAGCCATCATAAAGCAACCAACAACAATCAGCGCGTAGCGCGAGTTGAACATCCACAGCAGTCCCGAGGTTGTCGCACCAAAGACACGGCGGATAGCAATCTCCTTGCGGCGATATTGAGTCTCGAAAATCACAATTCCAAAGACGCCCATCAACGAAATGACAATCGACAGCACCGAAAAGAGAGACATCAGCACCGTTTGGTTGCGTGTCTCGGCGTACATTTCGGCAATTTGATCCTCGACGCGCTTGATTTGCAGATGGTAGGAGCCGCCACCTGTAACCTTATCCCAAATAGCTCTAATTTGTTCAACTACTAGTTTGAAATCAGCCGAGGGGTACAAACGAATATAGAAACAAGGCAGGAATTTAGGGTCGTTTTGGCAAATGATTTCATAATAGACATCAGGACGATTGATTGAACGGAAACGACAACCCGAAATCAAGCCAATCGCATCTTCTAATTTAGGAACACGAACATCTATCTCAGTGATTTTGTTTAATAATTCTGTTGTTACAATCCTCTTGTCATCGTCGGTAGGCGAAAAGTCACGACCATCAACAGGAATACGGAAGAACGATAGAAAATTATATCTGACATTCAAACAATCCACATCAATCTTCTCGTTGCTACCCTTGGGAGAGATACGCATTGTCATAGATGGCTTAAAAATATCTTTTTGTGTCATTGTTACATCCTCTACTGACGGGATTCGCCTAAACTCCTCTGCAAGTACATCACCTATGTTATTTTCTAAACCTATATCGTACGGAAGTCTTGTGAATGTAATTACATTCTTGTAGTCAAAGCCCATATCGTATGATGTCATATGGCGATACTGCAGCCAAAATGCGAGAGTGACCATAATAAGTGTCATTGAGATGGTGAACTGCACAAACGACAGCACCATACGCAATCGCTGTCCCGCTTTTGAACCGCCGAAACGACCTTTGATGGCGAGAGAGGGAGCAAACGATGTGATATACCACGCTGGGTAGAGCGCGGCGGTGAGTGCCAATGCGACTACAATTAGCAATATCCATCCAATGGTTGCGATGTTATCTCTCAAAGCCAATGAGCAATCTACGAAATCGGCAATGAAGGTATCTTGAATGGCTATCATCAGATAGAGAGCCAGCGCAAGTGAGATAAGCGTTATAGCCAACGCCTCAAAGAGAATACTCCAACGCAACGAGCGATTTGTCGCACCAAACACCTTGCTAATATTCACCGCACGGATGCGCACAGGAATCAGCGCGAAGAAGAAATTGACAAAGTTGATAAAGGCAATCAGTATAGTCAATATAGCCACTGCAATAAGACCATAAATAGTTGAGAGATTTCCTTGGTGAAATCCCGTAGATACTCCATTGTGTTTTATTGTGAGCGGAGAGAAATATAAATCTTTTAGCGGTATGAGGTGCATAGGTTTTGCTGTTAACAAAACACCTTCTCCCGCTTCTGCTTTAAGTTTTGTGTTAAAAATATCTTGCCATATATTTTCAAATTTTTCAGGGTCAGCACCTTCGCGCAATTTTATTATACCATATTGTCCTTTGTAGTAAAGACTTGGGATATTATAGCCTTGTTCCAATAAATGAACTTCGGAGAGCATTGAATTAGCACCGAACGCCTTATAGATTCCGACAATCTCAATCCCGTAATATTGATTTCCTCCATAATAGTGATAGACTGTATCTCCTATGCCGAGTTTCATCTTTTCGGCGGCATAGTCCGAGATAATTACCGTGTGGGGACGTTTGAGTTGCTCTGCATCTCCCACAATAATCTCAATGCCCAGCACATCAATAACCGAGAGGCTAATACGGGTTGTTATTAGGTTAAAATGGTCATAATGATCGCCATTTTGCTTGTAAATGTGTTCATCTTGATTGTCGGTTGAAATAAATCCCGCAGCCTCAACTTCTGGTGTCTGTGCGATAGCCTCCTCGGTTGGCGGGCAGGGAGCGCCCAATGTGTAGAATTCCGACATATAATCATCGGTAATTGTCACATATATTCTCTCGTAGTCGGGAATAGGACTGTTGTACTTCAAGCCGTGATGTACCTGTGCCATCAGGATGTAGAAGGCTATGAATGCCAAAGTCAAGCCTGCAATATTTAAGATTGAGGCGGTTTTGTAACGACGGAGTGTCGTTAAGAAGTTTGTGAAAGCAATTTTCATAGTAGTCTTGTTTTGTTATTTATTTTGTGATGCGAGGGGGTATCACCCGCCCTCGCACCTGGATGGAGTGGAGTTTTATCTTATCATTATGCTACATCCATTATTTTACTCTCCTTTGACCACCTGCGCGGGGTTTTCGCGGGCAACTTTTAGGCTGCGGTAAGTGATGAGCGAGAGGGTAATAATAAGCACTAACGCAAGAGCTGATACATATACCCACCACTCAATAGGAGCCTTGTGTGCGAAATCTTTTTGCCACTCCTGAATGATGTAGTATGCCACAGGTGTTGCCATCATAAAGCAAGCTACCACAATCTGCACATAGCGCGAGTTGAACATCCATAGCAAGCCAGATGTGGTTGCGCCAAAGACGCGGCGGATAGCAATCTCCTTACGACGATACTGCGTTTCGAAGATTACAATCCCAAATACTCCCATCAGTGAAATAATGATCGACAGCACCGAGAATAACGCCAGCAAAACGGTCTGCTTGCGGGTGTGAGAGTATAGCTCGGCAATGGTATCCTCAAACATCGAAATCTTGTACTTTTCGGCATCAACCTCAAACTTATCAATCTTCTGACGCACAAACTCACTAAACTGCTTCACATCGACAGATGGATGCAGACGGATGTAGAATGTGAACAGGTCGAATGTGTCAGCACACATATATTGAACAGGCTTCTGCTCCTCATTCAGCGAAGTAATAAGTATCTTATCATCCAACATTCCTATTGCTGTTCTCTTGTTAACAACTCTTACTACATTGCTTCTATTGGCATAATACTCTTCCATTTTTTGCTCGTAGTCGAAAGCTACCTTGTTGCTAATGTAAATATCCTCTTTGCCGCTATCGCCTGGTGTGAAGTCTCGTCCGAGATTTACAGTGATGCCGAAGAAATGGAAGAAGTTGTGTCGCACCTTTCTGACCTCTACGGGAATACTGGTTTCTCTATCTATCCTTATGCGCTCCCTCATACCAGAGGCGTAGAATCCTCTCGACATCGCCGTTATATCCACCACATTTGCCGAGGACTCCAATTCTGCTATAAAGCTCTCTGCGTGGCGTTTGTTTCTAAATGATACATCGCGAATATCCACTTGCACGATATTGTCGGTCTTGAAGCCCAGATCGTACTTCGTCAGATGGCGATACTGGATAAAGCAGGCAACGGTGGTGATTATCAAAATCATTGATATAGTGAACTGCACACCAATCAGCACCACGCGCAGACGTCTGCCGCTCACCGAGCCAGCAAAGCCTCCTTTCACCGCCAGCGAGGGGTTAAACGATGTGATATACCACGCGGGATAAACTGCTGCGATTATAGCGAGTGCCATTCCGCTGAGCAGAATCAGACCAATAGTTGGCAGATTATCCTTCAAGGCAAGCGAGCAACTCACATAATTTGAGATAAAAGTATCTTTTATGGCAATCATCAGATAGAGAGCCAGCGCAAGCGATATGACAGTCAGAGCCAACGCCTCAAACAGGAAGTTCCAGCGCAATGCACCGTTTGAAGCACCGAACACTTTGCTGATATTCACCGCACGCAGACGACGAGGTATCATCGCCATAAAGAAATTGACGAAGTTGATGAAGGCAATCAAGATAGTCATCAGCGCAATGGCAAGCTGGGTGAGGCGCTCACGCTTATCGCCTTGATGAATATATGGACTATGCTCTAACCTTGGTGCAAAATATTGATCTTTGAGCGATAACAATTTTGCGTGTTCATCGCTTTCAAAATGTCCTTCGATGCTTCCATCTTTTCCGTAGAATATATGTTTCTCTTCCTTCCACATTGACTCAAATTTTTCGGGCGAGGTGTTGGGATACAGCTTCACAAAACCCTCGAAAGTGTAGTAGCCATCACTCATATACTCGTTGTCGCCTATCTTGCGAACAATCTTCAACCTGTCGAATGTTGAGTTTGGTGCGAAGTCTTCAAATATACCCGCCACCATATAAGCATCTCCAGGGCGTATGCCGTTCCACCACTCCTCGTGTGGGAGATAGATGTCTTCGCCCAATTTTACATCCATCTCTTTAGCCGTTGAGGCAGAGATAAACAGCACATTGGGCTTGAGGAAATCCTCTTTTGTGCCTTGCAGCAGCTTCATCGAGGAGATGTCGATTATCGAAGGTGTCATCTTGCACACATCCTTCTGAAATGGAGTAAACACATCATCCTTTTTGTTCCATACTCGTTCATCGCACCCACTTAGCTGGGTAAAGCCCCATAGCTCCACATCGGAACACTCCTGCATAATCTTTTGTGTTGTTTTGCGAGGAGCGAACCCGCTATAAGGACCCTCTTTCTCGTTGGTTGTGGTGACAAGATAGATGCGCTCATTGTCGGGGATAGAGTGATTGTAGGTAAAACCATAATAGACCTGCGCCATCAGGATGTAGAAGGCTATGAATGCCAAAGTCAAGCCTGCAATATTTAAGATTGAGGCGGTCTTGTAACGACGGAGTGTCGTTAAGAAGTTTGTGAAAGCAATTTTCATAGTAGTCTTGTTTTATTATTTATTTTGTGATGCGAGGGGGTATCACCCGCCCTCGCACCTGGATGGAGTGGAGTTTTATCTTATCATTATGCTACATCCATTATTTTACTCTCCTTTGACCACATCTGCAGGGTTTTCGTTGGCGGCACGCCAGCTGCGGGTCGTGACCAATGTGAGAGTAATACCCATCACAATCACAAATGCCACAACAAAGACCCACCACTCCATATCTACACGTTCTGGGAACTTTTGCAGCCACCTATCCACAACATACCACGCCATAGGCACTGCTGCGATAAAGCAAGCCACAACAATCTTTGCATAGCGAGAGTTGAACATCCACAGCAGTCCCGAGGTTGTCGCACCAAAGACACGGCGGATAGCAATCTCACGGCGGCGGTGCTGCGTCTCAAACAGCACAATGCCAAACACTCCCATCAACGAAATCACAATCGCCACCAACGCAAAGCAACCAACCACAAGACTCTGCTTGCGTGTATTTTGATACTGCTCTTCAACAACCTGACTAAAAAACTCAATCGTAGGCTCGTCAGCCATAGGGTCAAGTTGTGCAACCACTGTTCGGATATAATTTTTAACCTCCTCGATATTCGCCGTAGGTTGCAGGCGCACATAGTAGGCACAATGGTTATTTCGGCTCACGACAAAGATTGTGGGGACATCACCATATTCAATGCTCTGGATACGGACATCCTCAATGTATCCCTTTATCTCCTTTGCTGTACCATTGGTCTTGTAATTGACATTATCGCCAATCCAGATGCCATATCTTTGAGCGTCAGTGATATTCATCAAACCTTTAGCATCCTCATATATTATTTGTGAAACCTCGTCCTCCTCACCAAGCCACTCACCTTGCACCAGCTTGATACCCATAACCGAGAAAAAATTTGGACTTACTCCCATAATGGAGATTTTAGGGTCGGAGCTGGAATTACTAGCTACATTTTTATCTGTTATAGGATTATATAAATGTAATTGATTAAACAGCGGATGTCTAAACATCTGACGTTCTGAAGTGGCAACATCCGCTATATTGTGGTTGCGCTTGAGTTCTTCGACTACCACATTGCGCTTCTTGCTTAAATCATATGACGAGGTAAAGGTCAAAATATTCTCTGGCTCAAAACCAAGATTGAAATTTACCATATAACGATACTGCATAAAGAAGAAGATGGTAACGACTATCAATGTCATTGAGATGGTAAACTGTATACATATCAACCCCATACGGATGCGCTTACCGTGCGATGAACCTGCGAAGCCTGCTTTCACAGCCAAGGCGGGGTTAAACGAGGTGATGTACCACGCTGGATAGAGTGCCGCCACAACAGCCATCACAACACCAATAACAACTACCACAAGCAGAGCTAATGGGTTTTGTGACACCTGCAATGGAGAGTCGATATACTCGGCGAGCGAGATATCCATCAAGCCAAACGAGAAATACGATGTGAGTAGCAACGCACATACAACAAAACCCACAGCCTCAAAGACAAAACTCCAGCGCAGAGTCCACGTCGAAGCTCCGAAAACCTTGCTGATATTCACCGCACGCAGACGAACAGGAACTAATGCGAAGAAGAAGTTTACAAAGTTGATAAACGCCATTAAAACAATCAGCAGGGCGATACCAATAACGGCATAGAGTGTAAGAGGATTATGCAGCGCAATACCTTTGTTCATCTTATAATAGTAATTCATCCACTGCATTTGAGTAATGGGGACACACTCATATCCCGACAACTGTTTTGCAATATACTCCTCATCACCGATTTCATAGTTATAGAACCTCTCTCGCCATAGTCTTTTGTAGATATCGATGAAATTCTGTGTAAATGCGCCCTCCTTGAATTTTATGAAAAAGATACACGAGCTACTAATCCAACGAGTATTCAACTCCTCGTTGCCAATATCTTTCAACATCCCGTAGGGTGCCATTATGGTGTTGTGTGCAAAGTTGCGATATATAGCCACCACCTTAACCTCTATCTCGGGTTTGTCATCCTCAAGCATATTCCTATTGGAACTGATGTTTGGCATTTTGATATAGTCACCAACGCCAACGCCCAATCGTTTAGCTTCGCTTTGCGACAATATGACGCTGTTAGGTAAAGAAAACTCTTTCAAGTCTCCTGCGACAGCCTCAAATGAGAGAACATCCAACCATTGCTCGGATGCAAAACCAATTTTGCACGTATATTTTGTGGAGATATTACCCTTTTCTATCCATATCTTATGCTCGGCAGGAGATTGTATCATACCACCTATCTCAACCTCTGGACATTGCTCAATGGCGGCTTCGGCATATTCACGACCGACCATCATTCGCCACTCATTTTCACTTTTCCGATAATCGCTTAATACATATATTTGTTCGTGGTCTTTGATTGTGTGATGAAACGATGCGTAGTGCATCACCTGCACGGCAATCACATACATCGCAAAGAATGCGAGTGTCAGACCTGCGATGTTGAGTACAGAGGCTGTCTTGTAACGACGGAGTGTCGTTAAGAAGTTTGTGAAAGCTATTTTCATAGTAGTCTTGTTTTATTATTTATTTTGTGATGCGAGGGGGAATCACCCGCCCTCGCACCTGGCCTTGCGGGCACGCGTTACGATTTCATTTGTGCGCCACGCAAAGGATTACATACGGCTGCGAACATCCGTCACGAGCTGACCGTCGAACAGGCAGAGGATGCGCTGCGCGAAGGATGCGTCGTGCTGCGAGTGGGTTACCATAATCACGGTTGTGCCCTCGCGGTTGAGCTCCTGCAAGAGGTTCATTACCTCCTGACCATTCTTTGAGTCGAGGTTACCCGTTGGCTCATCGGCAAGAATCAACTTTGGGTTGCTTACCAAGGCGCGGGCGATTGCTACACGCTGCTGCTGACCTCCCGAGAGCTGCTGAGGGAAGTGCTTTGCGCGGTGGGTCATATCCATACGCTCCAACATCTTCTGTACGCGCACCTTACGTTCGGCAGGCTTCACGCCCATATAGATGAGTGGCAATTCTATGTTCTCCGACACATTCATCTCATCAATGAGGTTGAACGACTGGAACACGAAGCCGATGTTGCCTCGGCGGAAGTAGGTGCGGTCGCGCTCCTTCAAGTCGCCCACCTCCTTGTCAAGAAGCATATACTCGCCGCTGGTTGGGTTGTCGAGCAAGCCCAAGATGTTGAGCAGCGTCGATTTACCACATCCCGAAGGACCCATAATGGCAACAAACTCGCCCTCCTTAACCTCAAACGATACGCCTGCAAGAGCTACGGTTTCAATCTCCTCTGTGAAGAAACTCTTCTTCAAATCCTTAACTTTAAGCATTGTCATAATTGTAAAATTTTAATTGGTTTCTAAAAAAGTTTATAATTTTAATCTTGATTTATTGTCCCTTAACTACATCGGCGGGATTTTCGTTGGTGGATTTTATACTGCGATAGGTAACCAATCCCAGTGTTATGAGAGCTATCAGACCACAGCTTACTGCAAACATCCACCACGATATTTCCAATTGTCCTGCGATAAAATGTGCATAATTCATATCGGCAAACCATTGAGCAATAGGCGTTGCTATGATAAAGCATACGATAAGTATTATCGCATACTGCATATTCATCTTCCATATCACACTTTGGCGTGTGGCTCCAAACACTCGTCGGATGGCTATCTCTCTACGGCGATATTGAGTCTCAAAGATTACCAAGCCAAATACACCCATCAGCGAGATGGTTATTGCCACGATAGAAAAGAGTGTGGAGATAATTAATCCTTTTCGGTCGTCTTCATAGCGCTTTTGCATATAGTAGTCAAGATATTGCACATCAACCTCTTCAAGCGAAGGATCAAATTTCGCCAATGTCTGTTGTATGTAACGGCGTATATCATCGAGACTAACAGATGACGGTATTCGCACATAGAACTCTGTTGCCATATATCTAATATCTGCGGGCGCGAAAAATCCCATAAAATATTGAACGAAATCAAGTGAGGTGAGTTGTACATCCTTGATAATACCCACCACACGACCTTGACCATTCAAACTATCGCCGATGTTTACACCCTTTTCTATATGCAACTTCTCTCCAATAATCCATTCTCGGTTAGTGGCATCCGCTGAAAAATCCTCACCCATTTGAATAGGGATATTGAAGAACCGCAGGAATGAATTATGCACACCTCCACCCATCATAGGAAGTCTGTCGTTGCCAACAGTTACCCACTCTATGTTAGAGTTTGAATATATTGATTGTGCGGCGTAGGTTATATCAATAACATCTGGGTTTTTGCTCAACTCCTCCATTATTGTGTCGAAACGATCGGTTAAGTGGGGTGTAGCCATCTGGAATGTGACAACATTATCGGTCTGGTAGCCAACATCAAACTTTACAATATTGCGATACTGCAACCATAGCAGAAAAGAAATCGTCACCAATGTGGTCGAGATGGTAAACTGCACAGTTATCAGAATCATACGCAACCATCGTCCTGCGCGTGATCCCGCAAAACCGCCTTTGATGGCTAACGAGGGATTAAACGAGGTGATGTACCACGCAGGATAGAGAGCAGCTGTGAGAGCCATAACCACCACAATGAGTGTTACCCATCCAATGGTTGGCAGATTATCACTGAAATCAAGCGACGCTGAAAGATAGTTGCTGATGAAAGTGTCTTTTATTGCAATCATCAGATAGAGTGCAAGCGCAAGTGATATGAGTGTTAGAGCCAAAGCCTCAAACAAGAAACTCCAGCGCAAGGTAAAATTGGAAGCACCAAAAATCTTGCTTATGTTCACAGCCTTTATGCGCACAGGTATCAATGCAAAGAAGAAATTGACAAAGTTGATAAAGGCGATAGCGATGATTATGAATGCAATACATATCCACAAGTAAGTGGCTTTTTTTGAGCCGTGTGTATGTGTGTCCATAAAGTGCTGAAAATATGTAGCAGCAATAGGGATCAGCCTCATTTTTCGTTGCTTGTCCACATTCTGTTCGCTGGAATCCACTCCCTCAGCCCAAGCAGTGTAGTCATCGCGCCAAATCTTCTCGAAGTTTGCCGCATCGGCACCTTCTCTTAGCTTGACAAATGTCCAACCGCCACGACCTGCATTTTTGTTTGCCACAAGGCTGACAAAATTTGTAGAGGGCGTTATCAAACACTTTAATCTGCCAAATAGTGAATTGTGGGGTAAATCTTTGTATATGCCTACAACCGTATAAGGATCCTCACCTCTGCAGGTGCGTCCGTCTATCATATTGTATGCTTCATACAGAGAAGCACCCACACCGATGTCCATAGTTTTGGCTACCGATTCAGCAATAATTATAGTTTGAGGTTCTGCGACACGAGTCAGGTCACCCACCAAACACTCCATCCCTAAAAGATCAATGACCGATAAAGATATGTAGTCAAATCCAAAAGGTAAGACTTCGTAATGATCTGCCGAGACTTGCTTATAGCATTTATCATTGGTGAAGTCAGAGATAAAACCATACCCTACAACATCGGGACAACTCTCAAATGCTCGTTGTGAAGTCTCCTCTGGCGCGCTAATCTTCCAATTCTCATATCTTAAATCGCCTTCAGTTACCGCGATAGCATAAATCTGGTCGTGGTCTTTGATTGATTTGTTGTACGATAGGTCGTAATGTACTTGCGCCATCAGGATGTAGAAGGCGATAAACGCGATGGTCAAGCCCGCGATGTTAAGCACCGAGGCTGTCTTGTAACGTTTAACCGTTGTCAGAAAGTTTTTAATTGCGATTTTCATAATATTTAAGTTCCGTTTATTATTTCTTCAAAATCAGCACATCGTGTGAGCCGAAGTTTTCGTAGGATGAGGTGATGACACGCTCGCCCGCCGACAAGCCCTCCAAAATCTCGTAGTGTTGAGGGTTCTGGCGACCGATGTGGATGTCACGGCGATAGGCTTTCTCGCCCGAGCTGTCCACCACATATATCCAGTTACCGCCCGTAGATTGATAGAATGCGCCGCGGGGGATGATTACTGCCTCGCTCGCCTCGCCAAGTTGGAGATTGATGTGGTAGGTCTGGCCGCTGCGTATGTTGTCGGGAATGGAGTCTGTGAAGGTGAAGTCGGCGCGGAACTGACCGCCCTTGACCTCGGGGTAGACCTTGCGTATGGTCATATCGTATTTGCGTTCCTGGCGCTCGATGGTGGCGGGCAGACCAACGACGATGCGGTCGATGTAGTGTTCATCAATTTGAGTTGTGACCTTGAACTTCGACATATCGTTTATCTGACCTATCGACGAGCCAGAGCCTACATTACGGCCGAGTACAGCATCCAGCGCACCTACCTCGCCATCGATAGGAGCCTTGACGCAGAGATTATCAACTCTCTGGCGGATGAGCTGCATATTGCGAGCCATCGATTGCAGGTCGCTCTCCATCTGCTTGACCTGGTTGGTGCGGTAGAGCGAGTCCTGCTTCTGGCGTTCCATAATCAGCGTGCGGCGCTTTATGGAGTATTCATAATCCTCCTTTGATTGCAGCCAAGTTTCGCGGGCGAGCAGCTCCTTGCGGTAGAGCACATCGTTGTTCTCGTAGGCGCGGCGCTTGCGCTCGACCTCCATATCGAGCTGCATCTGCTCCTGACGAAGGTTGAGGCGGTTTTGCTCCATCGAGATGAGGGTGTTGCGCAGGATGTTCTGCTTCTCGGCCAGGTCGGCCTCCGAGTTGAGAATCTGCATCGAGAGAGAGTTGTTCGATAGTTCAACAATCACATCGCCGCGCTTTACGGCAGTGCCCTCCTCGGCAACGATGCGCTCCACCAAGCCCGACTCCATTGTCGAAATCTGCACCGTGGTGATGGGTTTTACCGTGCCCGACAGACGTACATAGTCGTTGAACTCGGTTTGCTCAACGGGCGATATTGTGAGGATGTTGGCATCCACACGCAGGGTTGATGATTTGTCGCGTAGCAAAAGCGAAAAAACTAAAATCATAAATACGGCTGCAACCGCATAAGGTATGTTCTTCTTTTGAAAGAGGGCTCTCCATCCCGTCTTCTTTTCAAGTTTGATATCCATAGTTGTAGGGGTTATTCAGTTTTAATCATCTCAATAGGGTTTGCTGTGGCAGTGTGCCAAGTGCGGGCAACTTGAATGGCATATACCACAGTCAAAACGAGCATTGCGCCTGTGGCAAATATCCACCACGAGAGTGGAGCGCGCAAGCCTGCGATGGTCTGCATCCACGCCGAGCCCGCCATATAGGCTATAACGATACCGAATGCGGTTGCAGGCACAGTTATCCACAACAAATCTGCTGCGACCATCACCATAACCTCACCAACAGTCGCACCCGCCACCTTGCGGATAGCAATCTCCTTGCGGCGGCGCTGCATCTCGTTATCCATATAGCCAATAAGTCCCGACAGGGCGATGATGAGTGTAATCAGGCAAATGACAAGCATTGTGATGCTCACCTTGCGCTCGCCCTCAAACTGACGCATAAAGGACTCTTTGGAACTGATGAGTTGGAATTTATCCTTCTCCGTAACATCATAGTTTTTCTCATTGAGAATATTAAGTATGTACTCCACATCCTGCTTCGAAGGCTTTTTCTTGAAACGCACCGTTGGCCAGATGGATGCCAATGGCACGCCCTGTGAACTTGACAAATAACTCTTGTTAATATCTTGTTCAGGGTTGAATGTACCATTGTGGATTATTACGGGCTTCACAACGCCGCGTCCTATATAAAAATCCTTTACCACACCGATGATGCGATACTTGCAGTGGTCAATATTTGCATAACTGATATCTCCGATTTGGATTAGTCTTCCAATAGGAGAACCCTCTATGCCCATCTGTTTTTTGAAGGTCTCATTGATTAAGATGTTACGAGTAGTCAATATATCTTCCCACTCAATAGGATACTCGTCGGAGTGGAATGTGCGACCTTCCAGCAACTCGAATTTGAATACATCGAGAATCTCTGCATCCCACCACAATTCGGAGATTGAAAATTGAAACTGATTGTTTTCATCCACATACATATTACGCTCTTCGTAGTTAGTCAAAAAAATATGACCTGATGATGACAATGAAATAGCCTCCACAGCGTGATAGTTTGCTATCTCGTCGCGTATGGGCAGAATACCAGCATAACTATTAGTTCTCAAATACGATATCATATAGACATTGTCGATGTTGTATCCCATATCTTTGTTCTGCACATAGTGCATCTGGCGCAGACAAATGGCAAGAAATATAACGGCTGTGATGGTGCAGGTCATCTGGATTAATAATAACCCTCGTTTCCAGAAATGGTAACTATCGCTACCACCACGAAAGGCGGTTGAGAGTTTTACATTAGCAAACAACATCGCAGGAATCAAACCCGACAGGAAGAACGCTGCCACACAGACCAGCAGGGGTATCCAGATGCGCTCCCACGCAAACAAAACATCGTTATGATAGCCTGTGAGGGAGAATATCTCCTTATCCAAGCACCAAATCATAAATGCTGTCCACGCAATAGCAGCACCTACAATAAGCAGGGTTTCAACAGCAAACATCTTAAATATATCGCTCTTTTGCGCACCGTGACAACGCAGCATAGCAATCGTGCGGCTACGCTCGGCAAGCGATGAGATTGAGAGCAGAACATAATTCAGGCACGCCACCACCAACGCCATAATGCCGACAATGGTAAGCAGGAGTTGTGTTTGGCGGAGATTGTTGTTTTGGAAGTAGTTATCCTTTAGGGGAACTAACATCACCCTTCTATCTATAGACTCATTATACTCCTTGTAACGCTTGTCTATCTCCACCAAGTTGCGCTCCACATCCTCAATCTTTGCACCTTTCTGCAGTTTGAAATAAGTTGGGATAGTTAGACCCCAAAGGTCTATTTTTTGACCTTGAAATGACCTCATCTGTTTATCGTACATCACTATATCAAAACTTCCCATTGAGGTGTTTGCAGGTGTATTGGCAAAGACTCCGCAGATAGTGTATTCGTTAGGACTTGTTGCATATTTCAACACCTTTCCCATAGGGTCTTCTTTGCCGAAGACCCTTTTGGCGAAACGCTGTGAAATCATTATGCTTGTGGGGTTTAATTGCTGTGGGTCGCCACATATAATATCAAAATCAAAAACATCAAATAAGTTTTTGTTCTCCCTTAAACTTAGGCTGCCATTCCAGCGATAACTCTCGTTGTTGTATATCATTTCTCCTTCACTACCACGACCTCCTCCATAGAAGTAGGTTATCGCCTCAATCTGTGGCATCTCGGTAGCCATTGCCTCTGCCGCTACGAATGAAATCTCGTTTTTGAAACCCACTTTCGGCGAATATGACCAAGCGGCATAAATTCTGTCATGGTCGCTAAAGCAACGGTCATACGATAGGTTGAAGCCTACGTAAGAGAATATCAGCAGTGCAACCAGCAAGCCTAACGAAAGTGATAAAAATCGCGCCAGTGTGTTGCCTCGGCGGTTTGAAAGGTAGCGGAATGAGTAGTTTAGTGTATTCATATCCTATGTCTTTTTATTCAGTTTTAATCATCTCAATAGGGTTTGCAGTGGCAGTGTGCCAAGTGCGGGCAACTTGAATGGCATAGACCACAGCCAAAACAAGTGCTGCGCCCAATGCAAATATCCACCACGAGAGTGGAGCGCGCAAACCTGCGATGGTCTGCATCCACGCTGAGCCAGCCATATAGGCGATAACCACGCCGAAAGCGGTTGCAGGCACAGTTATCCACAACAAATCTGCTGCGACCATCACCATCACCTCGCCAACGGTAGCACCCGCCACCTTGCGAATGGCAATCTCCTTGCGGCGGCGCTGCATCTCGTTATCCATATAGCCAATAAGTCCCGACAGAGCAATGATGAGCGTAATCACGCAGATAACGGTGATTAGATTACGCATAGCCTTTATTTCATACAGGCTATCCTCCAGACGCTCTTCGTAAGAATACATCTGCAATTTATCGTTACCCGTCATATTTTTTAACATTGCGAGTACCTGCTCACGCTCTTCGTCGGTGGCTTTAGTAGAGAAACGCATAGCGACAGTGTAGGTCTTTGTCAGTGTGCGCTCGGTATATTTATGTATTACTATTGGTACTACGGTTCCTTCCACTGCCGACATAATATCTTCCACAACACCTACAACCTGATAGATTCCCATCCATGTTCTGACATATTTGCCAATGGCAGAATCTGTCCAGCCCATACGCTCCACCAAAAGCTTATTCACAAGACACTTATCCCTGCCATCCTCTTCACGTAAATAGCGTCCATCGACCAACCCAACACCTAAAAACTCGGCAAAACCCTCATACCATTGCAAATCCATATAATGGAAAAGTGGTTTTCGTTGCTCATCAGCAGTCTCTACAAATGCCTGGGTAGTACCATTGTCCAGAGGGTTTACTCCTATCGAGGTAGCCTCAACAAACGGGAAGCGTTTAATCTCACTCAACACAGCATCGCACGATGGAAGATTATAATCGTAATTATTTCTCTCTTTCTCTGGTGGATACAGATTCACAGCATAAATATTTTCTATGTGGTAGCCATAGTCCATATTGCGGCGATACTGTGTCTGACGAATACATATAATCATAAATATCAACACCGCCACAGTGCATCCCATCTGCACAAACAGTAAGGCTCGTTTCCAGAAACGATAGCTCTCGCCGCCGCCTCTAAAGGCTGTCTCCAACTTAACTCGTGAGAACAACCACGCTGGGATAATGCCTGCAAGCAAGAATGCCGAGCAGCAGACTACAATGGGTATCCACAACAAATTAAACGCAAACATTGATTTTAACGACCATCCTACCAGGTTGAGGATCTCCTTCTCCAGGCACCAAATCACAAACGATGTCCAGAGTGTTGCGCTGCCAGTGATTAATAATGTCTCTACCAGGAAGAGACGGAAAATATCACGTTTCTGTGCGCCGTGACAACGTAGCATTGCTATGGTGCGACTGCGCTCGGCAAGTGATGAGATAGAGAGCAAAATATAGTTCAAGCAGGCAATAACCAAAGCCAGAATTGCGATGCCCGACATAAGAGCCACCATTGTTGTATTACTATCATTCTGGTACATTTCTCGTATGGGTACAATGTGATACTTGGTCTTGTAATTCTCATCTCTTTGCAGATACTTCTCGGGTGCACCTGCTCTTTCTGCGATACCCTCCAAATTATTTACAACATCTGCTTCGTTTGCACCTTTGCGAAGTTTGACATAGGTCTCAAACGAGAGTAGCCATTTGACTTCGGAGTGTGATAATCCTCGCTCTTCAGGTCGAAAGGCAAGCAATAGATCGGCTATATTCAACACAGATATATGTGTCGGCCTGCTATCCCAATTACTATATACGCCTTGAATAGTTACTTCTTTAGCAACCTTATCACCGACATCATTATACACCTGAACGGTTTTTCCGAGTGGATTTTCGTCACCAAAGAGTCTCTTCGCACCACTGTCGGAAATCATAGCAGCATCTGGCGTTGAGAGTATCTTATGGGGGTCACCACTGATGATTTTAAGGTCGAAGACATCAAAAAAAGTGTTTGATACTTCACCCAGACCCATATCAACAGCCTCACGATTTCCATAGCTCATCTTGCGGTTATAATATTGTGTGACTGTAGCAGCCTCGAAAAGAGGATTTTCGCTAACTATCTTTTCATAGATAGGATAACGCACCATATAGTTGATTCGTGGTTCATCATTGGAACTCTCGCCCAATGTGTATATGCGCTTATAGTCGGGTATCCAGCAGTCGTAAGAGAGGTGATAGCCTACCTTTGCAAAAATAAGCAGTGCGACAAACAGACCAAGTGAAAGTGAAACAAATCGCGCAAGGGTGTTGCCTCGGCGGTTAGCCAAATAACGGAAAGAGTAATTTAATGTATTCATAGTTTTTTATTTTTATAATTCAGTTTTAGTTCTCTTTATTGCTAATATAAACATTATTTTCGTTGCGCCGACTCAATAAATGGCACGCCGTTGTAATAATCCACCACACGACATTGGATGATGTAGTAGAGCCTTGTGCGAAGCATATCTGCCTGGGCTTGCAGCAACGAATTTGCCGAGGTCTGCAATTCGATGGCCGAGATCATTCCGCATTGGAACTTCTGCTCCATTCCATCGTAGGCCAGCTGAGCCGTCTCGACGCGTTTGTGATTAACCACAAATTGCGCCCCGTAGCCCTGCATCTGCTGGTAGACGCGGGTAATTTCGTCATCGAGCGAACGACGCGTCCTTTGCTCGGAAAGTTGAGCATTGAGCAGATTGTTGTGGGCACGTAGCTTGTTGTGCCGACGATTGAACCCCGAGAAGATAGGGATTGAGAGCGAACCCAGAGATATGCTCGAACCTCGGTTCTGCTTCATCTGCGCAGCCCAATTATCGGTTGTGGGGGCGAGTTTTCCCATACGGGTGTAATAGCTTGTGCCGTAATTGTAGCTGATGCTTCCCGAGAGCGAGGGCCACAACGACCATTTGGCGTTGGAGTAGCTAATCTGAGAACTTTTTACATTGCGTTCGGCACTCAAAATCGAGTTGTGATTGGCAAGCGCATACTCCTTCACGCTCTCCAACGAATTGGCATAGCCGACACCATCAATTGCAATGTCGGTTACAATCTGCAATGGCTCCTCCTGTGGGTAGTTCATCGCCGAACGCAGCGAGATGTAGGCCAGGTGCAGAGAGTTCTCCTGGGCAATCAGGGTGTATTCGTCGTTGCTTACCGATGCCTCGACCTCGCTGAGTTGGGCACGACTGCGTTGCCCCAACTCGTAATAACTTTTAACCAGTTCGAGATTTTTGCGGCTCACCTCCAATCGCTGTTTGGCCAGTTCTACTATGCCCTCGTAATAGACCACATCGAAATAGGCGCTCATCACCTCGCGGCAGATATTATCTTTTGCTGTCTGCATATCACCCAATCGTGACTCATAGCTGAGCTTGGCCTGCTTCAAATTATTGACTAAACGTCGCGCTGAGAAAATTGGCAGCGAGATGCCAGCGTTGTAGGAGTTCGAGAAGGTGGTGATGGTTGTGTAGGAGTTATCGGCAGGGTCGATGGCGCGACCAAAACTGAGCGATGCTCCTGTCGAGGCACTCATCGAGGGGAAGAATGCTGCAACGGCCGCGTTGTGGTCGAGGCGTGCATTGTCGAGCGAGTAGAGATTTTGTTGGATTGTGAGCGAATTTTCCAACGCATACTCCATACATTGGGCAAGAGTCTTTTGCTGTGCAAAAGAGAGTGATGAATGAAGTGTAAAAAAAATTGACACTAAAAGGGTTAGAATAGCCGTTTTCATATAGATTTTCATTGTTTCTTCGTTTGGCTGTTGAGTATGCTGAAACCGTGCCAAAAGTGTCAACGTGTTGATTTGTAGTGAGATAATAAAAATTAGAAAGGGAAAAAGTGTCAAAAAATTAGACAGTGGTGTAATTTTTTTTGACAATGGCGGTTTTTCTACATATTTTTGTCTAAAATCAAAGTTATGGCAAAGCAAGGAAGGCTTATCATAGTCGATGATAATCGGGGAATTCTGTCGGCAGTGAAATTGCTGATGGATAAGTATTTCGTGTCGATTGAGACTCTCTCTTCGCCTAACTCCTTAATCTCTACACTTCGCCTGCAACCGGCCGATGTGGTGCTGTTGGATATGAATTTTACGGCTGGCATCAACAATGGTAACGAGGGACTCTATTGGCTGCAACAAATTATAGAGAAATTCCCTGAAACCAAGGTGGTGCTCTTTACTGCCTATGCTGACATTGATCTGGCGGTTAAAGCTATGCAGCACGGAGCTGTGGATTTCGTGGTCAAACCTTGGGATAATGACAAATTGATAGAGGCTCTGCTCGGAGCGAGGCGTACGAGTCAGGGCGAAAATCGTAAGCGCAGAAAGGAGCTGTCGGCAAACAACTTGACTGCAATGTTTTGGGGTGCAAGCCGCGAGATGATGAAGGTGAGGGATATAGTCGATAAGGTGGCTATAACCGATGCCAATATCCTCATTACGGGCGAAAATGGTACGGGTAAGGAGATCCTGGCACGCGAGATTCACCGACTCTCGATGCGTCGCAATGCAGCAATGGTGAGCGTCGATATGGGCGCTATTGCGGAGTCGCTGTTTGAAAGTGAATTGTTTGGCCACAAGAAGGGCTCATTCACTGATGCTCATACCGATCGTGAGGGTAAATTCGTTGCCGCCAACTCGGGTACATTGTTTTTGGATGAAATTGGTAACTTACCTCAACATCTGCAAGTTAAGATGCTGGCGGCATTGCAGAACCGACAAATTATTCCTGTGGGCAGCAATGAACCCATAGCTGTGGATATACGTCTGATATCGGCAACAAACATCGACCTCTACAAGATGGTAAGCAACGGATTGTTCCGTCAAGATTTGCTCTACCGCATCAATACCATTCACATCAATTTGCCGCCTCTGCGTCGCCGCAAGGAGGATATTGTACCGCTGGCTGAGATGTTTATCGAAAAATACTCACATCGCTATAATAAAGGCGAATTGTGCCTGAGTGATGAGGCCAAAGTGGCTATCACCGAACACACTTGGGAGGGTAACATCCGCGAGTTGCAACACACCATAGAGAAGGCTGTCATTATGGCCGACAACCGCTACATTGAGTTATCTGAGCTTATGTTGGAGACAACGCAAGAGAGAGATGATCTGATGTGCTCGACTTTGGAGGAGATGGAGCGCAAGATGATTGCCGAAGCCATTTCAACCAGCGATGGCAATATGACCACCGTAGCGCAAAAATTGGGAATCACACGACAAACATTATACAATAAAATCAAACGATACGGCCTATGAAAAAGCGCACCATTCCATATCGTAAGATTATCCTCTTGGCGCTGTTGGTAATCCTATCATCGGCGCTGACTGCCGTGGCGTTTTGCTTAGATATCAAGTCGTTGCTAATGCTATCGCTGCCATTGCTTCCTGTGGCGGTGTGGAACTTGCTTAGTATCTACCGCGACATTATGCACCGCATAAATCTGGTCTTCGAGGTTATAGAAAGTGACGATTCGTTGCGTCTAAACGACAACCCAGAATATACATCCAACGCATTGGTGAATTTTTTGTTGAATAGAGTAATGGAGGTGATGAATTCGGTGAGGATGCAAATTCGCGAGAAGGAACGATTCGTGGAGTTGATTATGGAGTGCGCCAACATAGGTATCATCGTAATCGATTCCAACGGCTCGGTGATGCAGGCCAACAGCAAGGTGGTTGGAATGATGGGGTTGCACCGCCTTACCCACATTCGCCAGCTCACGCCCCTCTCGGCTAAATTGACCGAGACATTACTCAACATAAAGAAGGGAGAACAGGAGGTGGTGCGTTATGTGTGCGAAACAGGCGAGATGAGTCTATCGCTGAGTTGTGCTGAAATGGTGCAGGGCAAAAATGTTTTGCGTGTGATAACCATTGGTGATATCAATAATATGCTTAGCGAGAAGGAGATTGAGTCGTGGAACAAACTAACTCGAATCCTCACCCATGAGATTATGAATTCACTTGCTCCCATCACATCCATCAGTAGCACTCTGCTGAGCACACCTCAGGATGAGAAGAATATTCAGAGTGGTTTGCAAACGATTCACTCCACAAGTGAACGTTTACTCTCGTTTGTCGATTCATTCCGTAGCGTTACCCGCATACCAACGCCACAGAAGAGCCCCGTATATTTGGCAGAGTTGGTTTCGCAGACAGCTTCGCTTGTGGAGTGGGGAGATATCGAATTCTCGACAGAAGTTGTGCCAGCCGACACTATGCTCTATGCCGACCAAACGCAGATGGCGCAAGTGCTGCTGAATCTAATGAAGAATGCCCAGGAGGCTGTCCTGCGTAGCGATGCGCCACGTCGCGTCAGCATCAAGAGTCGCCTGAATAGCCACGAGCAAATTATCATCGATGTGAGCAATAACTGCGGCCCTATTGCCGAGGATATTGTCGAAAATATCTTTGCTCCTTTCTTCTCGACCAAGCGCGATGGTTCGGGCATTGGCCTCGCCCTCTCGCGCCAAATCGTCTACCTCCACGGTGGTACCCTCTCCCTTTCGTCCAACACCCCGGATCGCATTACTTTCACCATCGTGCTGGAATAGTAGGGTGGTTAGTTGATTGAATATGAGGCTAATTTAAGACTATTCAGCATCATTGTATAAATCACATAACCTTGTTGCCTTTGCTTTAATCTGCTGCTTTAATGAGTCGGGTGATATAACTTTTATATGTTCACCTTGACTTAAAATAAAACTCTCCAACTCGTAATTTTGTTTAACTCTCAGCTTTACGAGCAAGCACTCTTTCTCAATCCATCGAGCTTTTTGCGAGGCGTGGATTGGCTTCGTTTCAATGTATTTACCCGTTGTACCATAGTAATGTAGTACAATTTCTTCAATTGGGGCCTCTGTCTTATTTGTTACACCGACGATGTCATCGAAATATTCATTCCAGCAGATATGCGATTCTTTGTAACTACCTTCATTTGTTGGAGAAATACTGCAAATTCTATCAAGGGCCATATTCCAACCCTCAACTTCAAGGTCGGCATTGTGACCAAAAACAAACCACCGATTATAGAAAGATTAAATCTGATGGCGGAGGAAAATGCTATTCTCAAAACTGCAAATTTTTTAACAGGTTGCTAAATTTAGATGCGGAAACGATGTAAATTGACGGTAGTGCATAAGAGGATAGAGTCATAAAATCCACGCATAGGTGCTTATATCAACATCTGATTTGATTTGAGGCATTGAGGTTGTTTCCGGCGCAAAAAAAATCCCCACCCTGAAAAGGGTGGGGATTCGTTATTTATGGTTGAGTGAATTACTCAGTCATAGCCTGCTGGATAGCAACTGCAACAGCAACTGTTGCACCTACCATTGGGTTGTTACCCATACCCAGGAAGCCCATCATCTCAACGTGTGCTGGTACTGATGAAGAACCTGCGAACTGAGCGTCAGAGTGCATACGGCCCAATGTATCGGTCATACCGTAAGAAGCTGGACCTGCGCCCATATTATCTGGGTGCAAAGTACGACCTGTACCACCACCTGATGCTACTGAGAAGTACTTCTTGCCTGCAAGAGTACGCTCCTTCTTATAAGTACCTGCTACTGGGTGCTGGAAGCGTGTAGGGTTTGTAGAGTTACCAGTGATA
>JAZKYX010000041.1:0-22332 GCA_045612405.1 Alistipes sp. | reverse complement strand
GAGAGGCAGAGCAAAGAGAGTATAAATAGGAAAAGGTGTTTCATTGTATTGTATAATTACAGAAGTGATGGATTAAACTCCATCACTTCCTCCATATTGCATAAGGTACTCCTTAATAAAATTATCTATTTCACCATCCATCACAGCCTCAACATTTGATGTCTGGAAGCCTGTACGGTGATCCTTCACGCGGCGGTCGTCAAAGACGTACGAACGAATCTGCGAGCCCCACTCGATGCGCTTCTTGGTGGCTTCGAGAGCCTGCTGGGTTGCCATACGTTTCTCCATCTCGCGCTGGTAGAGTTTCGAGCGCAAGATGCGCATAGCATTGGCGCGGTTGTCGAGCTGGGAGCGGGTCTCCATATTCTCGATCAGGAACTCGATCGCCTCGCCCGTATCGGGATCCTTGCCGTGATAACGCAAACGAACGGCCGTCTCGACCTTATTTACGTTCTGACCTCCTGCACCACTTGCGCGGAAAGTATCCCACTCGCAGTCCGCAGGATTGATCTTGATTTCTATGGTATCATCCACCGCAGGCGAAACGAATACCGACGCAAAGGTTGTCTGGCGTTTGTTGTTGGCGTTGAATGGCGAGAGGCGCACCATACGATGCACTCCATTTTCGCTTTTCAAGTAACCATAGGCAAAGTCGCCCTCAATCTCCAAGGTGCACGACTTAACTCCCACCTCGTCGCCCGCCTGATAGTCGAGCATACGATATTTGTAGCCGTGGGCGTCGCACCAGCGGGTGTACATACGCAGCAGCATAGATGCCCAGTCCAGAGCCTCGGTGCCGCCCGCACCAGCATTGATGTCCATAATAGCGCCCATCTTATCCTCCTCATTGCGGAGCATATTGCGGAGTTCCAAAGCCTCGATAAGTTCAATGGTACGGGCATACTGCGCCTCCATCTCCTCCTCGGTAGCGAGCTCTGCCGCCACGAATTCGGGCATCAGTTGCAACTCATCGACAGCCTTCACCACAGCGTCATAATCCTCCACCCAGCTCTTGATTGATGCCACCTTGCGCAACTGCTTCTGCGCCGCTTCGGCATCCTCCCAAAAGGCGGGGTCGTGGGTCTTCTCCTCCTCGTTTTGCAGGTCTATACGTCGCTGAGCGATGTCAAAGGCACCTCCCCAACGAATCCTGTCGTCTTATAGCCCCTTTAATTTGGTCGTCTAATACCATTTGTTTTGCTAATTTATTAAGTTATCTCGCTTCCGAAGGTAAACCCTGCGGCCGCTGGCCGCATTTACAAATCTGACCCACCCCCTAATCCCCCGCCTCAGGCAGGGGACTTTGGTCGCTAACGCTCCGAGGTTGCAGAACCAAATGTCTTCGGAAGGATTTATTGTTCCTCTTTATTTTTATTTTTCTTTTGTTCGGCGAGAGTAATCGCCCCACCAAGTCCCGCACCGATACAAATACCCAGCGAGATATTACCCATTGCAGAACCGATAGCGACACCAATAGCAACACCTATGGCCAACCACTTACCCTCAAAATCTTTCTTCTCCTGTGCCATAACTCTTGATATTGAAAAAGAGGGATCTCCCGTGGGGAAACCCCTCTCTACATTTTTATATTCTGTTATCTATTTAGCGTGAACTATTTTTGAGGAAATTTTGTTTTAACCTCCACAGGGAATAGTGGCTCTATTTCCAAGCAGGGCGAAGCAAAATTTACCAAAAAGAGACGCACTACTCAAGCTCCCAGTCTACGCCGTCCTTACGATCCTTAACGCGGATACCGATGGCTGTGAGTTCGTTACGAATCTTGTCAGAAGTAGCCCAATCCTTATTTGCCTTAGCGTCCTGACGTACGGCGAGAATCATATCAACAACCTTTGCAAGCATATCGCTACCACCTGCAGCGCCCTCCTGCTTCTCGTTGCGAAGACCCAAAATCTCGAACACATAGAGGTCGAAGATGCGCTTCAACTCCGCCAAATCAGTCTCCGAGATGGTCTGCTGACCCTCGGCAATCTGGTTGATGATACGCACATAGTCAAACAACGCCGAGATAACCATTGGCGAGTTAAGGTCGTCGTCCATAGCCTCGCGGCAACGAGCCTCCAACTCGGCTGGCTTCACCGCCTCCGAAGTTGTAGCCGATGGCTTGAGCTTGCCCAAAGTCTCCACTCCCTTCATCAAGCGGTCAAAACCCTTCTCAGCAGCCTGCAATGCAGCATTAGAGAAATCGAGCGTCGAGCGATAGTGCGCCTGAAGAATAAAGAAACGGATAGTCATTGGCGAGTATGCCTGCTCCAACTTTGGGTGCTCACCGTTGAAGAGCTGCTCCATAGTGATGAAGTTGCCGTACGACTTACCCATCTTCTGACCGTCGATAGTAATCATATTGTTATGCACCCAGTAGCGAGCCGAGTCCTTGCCCAGAGCGGCTGTCGCCTGCGCAATCTCGCACTCGTGGTGAGGGAACATCAAGTCCATACCGCCACCGTGGATATCGAACTGCTCGCCCAAGTACTTGCACGACATAGCCGAGCACTCCATATGCCAACCTGGGAAGCCATCGCTCCAAGGCGACTTCCAACGCATAATATGCTCGGGCGAAGCCTTCTTCCACAAGGCGAAGTCGAATGAGTTGCGCTTATCACCCTGACCGTCGAGGTCGCGAGTGTTGGCAACGATATCCTCGAGGTTACGACCAGACAATTTGCCGTAGTGGTAATCCTTGTTGTACTTCTCAACATCGAAATAGACAGAGCCGTTTGACTCGTAGGCGTAACCCGCCTCGAAGATGCGCTCAACGAACTCAATCTGCTCCATAATGTGACCCGAAGCGTGTGGCTCAATAGATGGGGTCTGCACACCCAACTGCTCCATAGCCTTGTGGTAGCGCTCGGTGTAGTAGTGAGCAACCTCCATAGGCTCCAACTGCTCCAAGCGAGCCTTCTTTGCGATCTTGTCCTCGCCCTCGTCGGCATCGTGCTCCAAGTGGCCCACGTCGGTGATGTTACGAACATAGCGCACCTTGTAGCCCAAAGACTTCAAGTAGCGGAACATCAAATCAAAAGTGATCGAGGGGCGAGCGTGACCCAAGTGTGGATCGCCATAAACGGTTGGACCGCAAACGTACATACCCACGCGACCCTCGTTCAAAGGCTCAAACACCTCCTTGCGGCGAGTGAGCGTATTGTAAAGAGTGAGTTTTGATTCCATAGTAATAATATTTTTTACAAAAATACATTATAAAATTTAGAATTCAAAATTATTTTGAGCCTCGTGGAAAAAGCCACAGCCTTAGGCTGTAATCTTTGGAGGCGTAACGCAACTGGCGCGTCATCCCGCCACCTCCAAAGATTTATTTTTAGACTACAAATTTATTCTACGATTTTGAGTTCCTTATCCTTAATCTCCACATCAGAGTCCACCATATTATGCAACTCAACTGTCTTTGCAGGGAAACGACGATGCACCCTATTGCCCTCGATAACCACATCGCGGCACCCATCAAGATAGAGATTTGAGCGCTGCCAAAGGAATGGCTCATAATCGGCAGTTGGTTTCAGACGATTGCCCACAAAGCGCAGCCCCTCAACCGAGCGAGCAAACAACACAGGCGCATCGAAGCAACGGAACGTATTACCCTCGATGGTGATACCACGATGGTAGGCAGGACTATCGACCGAGGTTGGGCGATAAGATGGCGAGATGGTGATGGGCGCCTCACCCCACTCCCACCTGTCACCCGTCTCACAGCCTGACGTAGAGCAATTCTCGAACACATTGTTTCGAATAACGAGGTTTGTGTGCGCTCCCGACTCATACCAGTGGTCGAGATCGCCCTCTATAAGGATAGCCGTACCGGCAGTGTTGAAGTAATTATTCTCCACAAGCACCGATTTAGGTGTTGTAACGAGCATTCCGCGGGCGCGATTGCACTTGAAAAAACGACAGTTACGAACAATCAAAGATGGTGTCCAGCTCTTGTTTTCCAGGAAGTTACCCGCCTTAATTGATTGTGTGATAGGCGTTGTGAACTCTACTATATGCTCATCATATTCAGGCACATATCGTTTACTCTTTACGATGAGTTCCTCGCGGCGACTGACCGTAGAGTAATCCACCGCCCACACCGTATCGCTGGGTTCCAAGAACCACCCTCTCCCGACCCTCACGGCATTATCTCCCACAATTTCGTTAATGCGAGAATAAACTCCGCGAACATTGATAAAATCATCACCCTGGCCCGTATGAGCACAACCATCTATAAGGATTTCGCCACGACAGCAGGTGAAGTGCGAGGCATCGGCAACGGTGCTAAACACACGTCCTTTTGAGGCGCGAGCCTCGGCGCTCACACGGTGCAACGAGATATTCTCAGAACGGTAGCCATAGACGCCAGTGCTCAGGGCGTGATAAAGTGTAATATCCTCTAACTCAACATCTCGGCTATTGCCAATCTCGATGCCCGTTATGATATAGGTGCCGTGATATAGGGTTATGATTTGTCCCTTCTTGACAGGCACCCTCTGCTCCTTAATCTTGCCATAGAAACGCACCACATCGGGAGCAACCAGCTCCGCCCTATCGTTGAAGATGTTGCCGGTATGAGAATCGCGCGTACGGTAGGCTATCTCGCCCGAAGGCTCGTGGATATTCATATAACTATCGTGCACGCCAGCCGTCCACCCCTCGCCAATAAAACGGATGCGGTTATCAGCAATCTCAAATGGATATTTTTCGGGGTCAATCCTTAAATCGACATACTCAGGCTCGATAGCAACGAACTCTCCCTGGCTGATATAAGGACGATGCCAATCGGTGGAAAAGTTGCGCAATAGAATCCCCTGTGACTGCTTTATAAGCATTACACGCATCTTGCCGTGAAAGACAAATTCGGAGCCATTGCCCTCAATAGTAAGATTTTGGGCATTAACAAGTTGCATAGCCGTAGTGCTCTGATCACCCTCCTCCTGCCAGAAATCATAACGACCCTTGGGAAATTCGATGATAGCATCCTTTCCGCCACACGACTCAACAGCCAACCGAAAGGCAAGGCGGCAATCCTCACCGCTATCTGGTTTGGCGCCAAAGTCAGTAACACTGATTCTCTGCTGGGCCTGCGATGCGAGTGCCAACAAGAGGGAGAGCAAGAGTGCAAGATATTGTTTCATAGTGTTCAAATTCGGTTACTACAAACATACTAAAAAATCATTATTATTCACTATATTTGCACTATACAAAACCTTAAACTTAAACTCTCACTATATGAAATACCTAAAAACCTACTCTCCTTTGATGGTTGTGTGGCTTGTTGCTTCACTTTTTATGACAACCACCGCCTATGCTAATACACCAGTGCTAAAATTCAATGCCGATGGCAAATTCAAAATCGTGCAGTTTACCGACATCCACTGGGTCTATGGCAACCCTGCTTCGGATGTGGCAGGCGAGCGTATGGCCGAGGTGCTGGATGCCGAGAATCCTGACTTGGTGGTTCTGACGGGCGACATCATCTTCGCCAAGCCAGCCAAAGAGGCTATGGAGGCGGCTCTCGCGCCCATCATTAAGCGAGACATCCCCTTTGCCGTAACATTCGGCAACCACGACGACGAGCAGGATTTATCACGCGAGCAACTACTTGGCCTGGTACAAGAGATGAAGGGCAATGTAAGTTCTACAACCGAGGGTATTTCGGGCGTGACCAACTATGCGCTAAATATATACTCATCGCAGAACGACTCAACCGCAGCGGTACTTTACATCTTTGACAGCCACTCCTACTCACGCAACGCCAAGGTGAAGGGATATGGGTGGATTGCTCACGACCAGATTGGTTGGTATATGAAGCAGAGCGCGGCGTACAAGGCTAAGAACGAAGGCAAGCCCCTGCCTGCGTTGGCATTCTTCCACATTCCCCTGCCCGAGTTCAACGAGGCGGTATGCAACGAGTCGGCATTTATGATTGGTTCTCGTAAGGAGAAGGCCTGCTCTCCTGCCATCAACAGCGGCTTGGCTACGGCGATGTTGGAAGCGGGCGATGTGATGGGTGTATTTGTGGGTCACGACCACATCAACGACTACGCTGTAAATTGGCGTGGCATACTTTTGGCCTACGGCCGCTACACGGGTGGTAACACCGTCTATAACAACATCACCGACGGCAATGGCGCCCGCATAATCGAACTTACGGAGGGAGCGCGCGAGTTCAAAACCTGGATACGCATTAAGGATGGCCACACAATGTATCATCTTGATTTCCCAAAGGATACAAAATAAAATGGAATCTATTCTCTTTTTCAAGGTCACATATCCTGTGACCTTTTTTTGTTTCCCCTGTCATCACAAAATTCTGACTATATAACAGATTGCGGAGATGACTTTCGACGCCGAGTGATATCAGATATATTTATCGTGATTTCTCACACCGCACCAGCCTCAATTCTGAATTTTGAATTCTGAATTTTGAATTTAGAGAAATAACTATCGTTATTTAGCGTTAAATTTGTATCTTTGTCGGATAATAACATATGAAAATAATTTACACAATAGGAAAATATGAATTTCAAACGCTGGGATAGGACAATCGGCTGGGTGGTATTTGCCATCGCAGCCGTGACATATCTGCTGACGATGGAGCCTTCGTCGAGTCTGTGGGACTGCGCCGAGTTCATCGCAACATCTTACAAGTTGGAGGTGGGTCACCCACCAGGGGCACCACTCTTTATGCTGATGGCACGCATCGCCACTATGTTTGCACCATCGTCATACTATGTACCTCATATGGTCAATGGAATGAACTGCTTGGCAAGTGCCTTCTGTATTCTGTTCCTCTTTTGGTCAATCACCCATCTTGCACGCCGCATCTTTACTGCCCAAAATGGCCGTATGAGCGAAGGCGAAAAAATCACAACACTCGCCGCTGGTGCCGTGGGAGCCTTGGCCTACACCTTCACCGACACCTTCTGGTTCTCGGCTGTGGAGGGCGAGGTTTATGCCCTTTCGTCGATGTTCACATCGCTCGTGGTGTGGCTTATGCTCAAATGGGAAGAGCAGGCCGATGAGCCTCACTCATCGCGCTGGATTGTCCTTATCGCCTACCTGATGGGACTCTCAATCGGAGTACACATCCTCAACCTCTTGACCGTGCCAGCGCTCGTATTTATCTACTACTTCCGACGCTACAAGAATCCCACATTGAAGGGTATGGCGATGGCTACACTGCTCTCGCTCATAATCCTGGGCTTCATCAACGGCATCATCATCCCCTACACCGTATATCTGGGTGCTATGGTCGATTTGTTTGCTGTCAATACATTGGGCTTGCCAGTCAATACAGGTATCGTAGTCTTTGCCTTGGCGCTATTGGCGGCTTTGGGTTACGGCATTGTACGCACCCACCGCGCAGGCAAGAAGGTATGGAACCTGATACTTGTCTGCACAACAATGATTTTAATAGGCTTTTCATCTTATGCCACCGTCACCATCCGTGCATTGGCCAACCCACCGATGAATAGCAACAACCCAAACAACCCCCACGCGTTGCTCTCGGTATTGAATCGTGACCAGTATGGTAACCGCCCACTGCTCTATGGTCAATACTACTCATCGCCTGTGGATGACTACATCGAGGATACATCCTACCACTATAATGCCCAGACCAAATCTTACGACAAGATTGTATCGCTAACGGGCTACACCTACCCTGCGGAGTTCAAGCATCTATTCCCTCGCTTATGGAACGTATCCAAGGGTGAAGCAGCCTACAAGCCTTGGGCAGCGTACCGCACCAAGACCGATATTTTGCGTGACGAGAATGGCGAGGTATTGCTCGATGAGCAGGGCAAGCCTATGCGTGGTCAGGTGCTCGACTTTGGTCGCACAGTCTATGACGAGGTGACGGGAGAGAGTTTCACCGAGCCTACCTTCGGCGAGAACCTCTACTACTTCTTCACCTACCAGCTCAACTATATGTATTGGCGCTATTTCCTTTGGAACTTTGTGGGTCGCCAAGATGACATCCAGGCCAGCGAAGAGACCATCCTCCACGGCAATTGGCTATCGGGCATCACGGCTCTTGACGAGGCCTACCTTGGTCCTCAAAGCGACCTACCAAGCGAGATGGCCAACAATCCTGCCCGCAACTGCTATTTCTTCCTGCCATTCCTTTTGGGCTTACTGGGTCTTATCTATCAGCTAAACCGCGACCAAAAGAACTTCTCGGTGGTTATGTGGTTGTTTGTAATGATGGGTATCGCATTGGTGGTCTATTTCAACACCTGTCCATCGGAGCCACGCGAGCGAGATTATGTATATGCAGGTTCGTTCTACGCCTTCTCAATCTGGATTGGCTTGGGAGTGCTGGCGCTGCGTGACGCAATCGCCTTCCTTTCGCGCAACGATGGCAAGACTACGGCCATCATCGCTGGTGTCGTTGCACTCGGCGTACCAACCATCCTGGCTGCACAAAACTGGGACGACCACGATCGTTCGGGTCGTACTATGGCGCGCGATTCAGGCTGGAACTATTTGCAGTCGCTGCCTCAAAACGCCATCGTCATCAACTATGGCGACAACGACACATTCCCTCTGTGGTATAACCAGGAGGTTGACGAGGTGCGCACCGATGTGAGAATTATGAATTCCAGCTACCTGGGTGGCGAGTGGTACATCGACGAGATGAAGACCCGCGCCAACGAGGCTGCGGGAGTGCCATTCTCACTCCCTGCGAGCAAATATACATTCGTCAATGACTTCCTCCCTATCGCCAACCGCGTGAAGCGAGTAATCGATGGCAAGGAGTTGATGCAGTTCATCGCACGCGAGGATGAGCAGACCAAGGTTGAGCTCTCGGACGGCACATTGACCGACTACATCCCTGGTCGCCGCATTGCCATCCCCGTAAACAAGGAGAATGCCATCGCCGCAGGCATCGTCAAGGAGAAGGATAGAGATTTGATGGTCGATACAGTATATATCAACATCTCGGAGCGCAAACGCTCAATCGACAAGAGCGAGATGATGCTTTTGGATCTGCTAACCAATTTCGATTGGAAGCGCCCAATATGCTTCACTCAGGTCTATATCTTGCAGGATTTTGGTCTGCTCGACTACCTCCAATTCGATGGTTACACCTATCGTTTTGTTCCAATCCTCACCCCTTACAAGTCATCGTGGGAGATTGGTCGCATCGATACGGATTGGACCTATCCTCTACTTATGGAGACGTTCCGCTATGGCAACCTCTCGGATGAAGATGTCCACGTTGATTACTTCTTGCAATACAACATATCGGCGTCGAAGGCTCGCGAAGCGTTTGCTCGTGTGGCTAAGCAGCTCATCCGCGAGAACAAACCTCAGGAGGCGACTAAGGCTTTGGACCGAGGCTTAGAGGTGTTCCCATCACCCAAGATTCGCTACACCGATGCCAACACCTATCCATTCATCGAGGCATATTACAGCCTGGGCGAGGTGGAGAAGGCCGACAAGTTGCTGAATGACTATGCAAAAGTATTGGTTGAGTATATAGAGTACTACTTGCAGTTTGATGGAATTCAGGCAAGTATGGTGGCTGGCGAGATTCGCGACCGGATGGACAGCCTCTCGGAGCTCTACTACCTGGCTGCCTATGCCAAGCGTAGCGAAATTATCTCGTGGTTCAACGAATATTACCGCTCGTTTGGTTACACCGACGAGGAGTTGATTCAACCCGATAAGGGCACAGACGAGATTATCGACTCACCCGAAATTCCGTTTTAGACCAAACGTCTAAACCTATTTATTTTCACAAAACAACAGCTGTCCGACCCACGTTGCGACAGCTGTTGTTTTTTTGCTTGACCATTAAATTTATCATCCTGCCGCAAGATTACATCTCGCGCTATGCAACATTCCGCCTCAACAACTTATAATAAACCCAGAGTTTCGACCATATTATGCTTAAATATCGTAAAATAACTCGTTGGTTTGCAGAATTTTTATTACCTTTGCGCCGACAAAAGAGAAAAATTCTAATAAAATTTCAATATTATGACAATTACAGCAGCTGATATTAAGATCGGTATGTGCGTTGAGATGGACAACAAGACTTACCTCGTTGTTGATTTCCAGCACTGCAAGCCAGGCAAGGGTCCTGCATTCGTACGTTCAAAGCTCAAGAACTTGGAGAACGGTTATGTTGTTGAGAAGACTTTCTCATCAGTAGGCCAGAAAATTGAGCAGGTACGCGTTGAGCGTCGTCCTTACCAGTTCACTTATGAGGATGATTTGGGTGCGCACTTTATGCACACTGAGACTTTTGAGGAAATTAACATCGACAAGAACCTCATCGAGAACTACGACTTGATGGCTGACGGTCAGATCGTGGAGGTTATGTTCCACACAGAGAAGGAGGCCGTTCTTTCAGCAGAGTTGCCACCAGTGCTCGATATGGAGGTTACTTACACTGAGCCAGGTATCAAGGGTGATACAGCTTCAACTAACTCATTGAAGCCAGCAACAGTAAACACAGGTGCTACTGTTCGTGTTCCTTTGTTTGTAAACACTGGTGACAAGATTCGCGTTGATAGCCGTACTCGCGAGTACAAGGAGCGTATCCGCTAATTAATACACCTTTAAGGTTAAGAGGCTACCCGATTCCACATCAGGTAGCCTCTTTTATTTAATATTGTAGCCTACAAAATCGACACAGCGCCATCACACCACTTCGAATATCTTGTCACGACTCCACCCCAGCCAATAGTCTATGGCCAAGCCTCGGATGGCATCCCAATACTCTTTGCGCTCGCCATACTTCTGCTTTAACTGTTCGACCTCACTGGCCATCAGGCGGGCATAATCCTCTTTAAGTTTTACCTGAATGCGTCTGTTACCGCACTCGAACTCAGCCTCAACACAAGGCGTAACGGGGTGCTGCACCTCGATCAATCCGTGTCCAAGCGTCGAGGAGGTTGCTACCTGTAAACCATCATTGAAACAACTCACGGGCGGCACAGCTCCGGCCCTCGACACGACGCGCATCTGACCAGGCTCGGCGCCCAACTGCTGGCGGGCAAAAAGTCCCATCTTGACACCCAGCAGATTGTAGATTCCAACGTGGCCGTGCAACTCGCAAGCAAGCACCGCACATCGCCACTCCTGCTCGCCATAGCGCCGAATAGCCTCACCTGCAATCTCACCCACATCGGAGCAATAGCTCGACCCGTCGAGGGGGAAAGAGGCAAAGATATGGTTATGGTGCATCATATCTAAAACTTGAAATTAAGACCCGTCATAAACGTGGTGCGAGGCATTGGGTAGCCAGCATTAATCTCATACTCCTGACCCAGGATATTATCCACTCTGAGGAAGAATTTACTCATCTTGGTGAGTCGCACCTCGGCTGTGGCATCCCACAAAGTGAAACCCTTCTGCGTCAGAGCAGGATCGGTCGATATCACAAGACCCGCAATGTGTTGCACGCTGCTATTGAGCATCAGCCTACCCTTGGAGTATCCCACACCCGCATAAGCCTTATGCTTTGGAGCCGCCACAACGGGGTATTTCATATCCAGGTAGCTATAATTTGCCGTGAGACTCCACTGTGGCGAGAGCATCCACTGCACCTGGCACTCCACTCCCCAATTCTCCACCTTGCCGGTATTGACATTCTTGGGTCGGCCATCGACTGGTAGCGTACGGATAATATTATCGCCATTGATATAGTAGATGTTCACCTCATAAGAGAACGCACCTTCAAGCAACGACTGTTTTAATGCAAGTTCGTAATTCAGAATCTTCTCGGCTTTCAGGTCGGGATTCTGCGATGGGAACATAAACAATTCGCGAATGGTAGGATAGCGGAAACCCTTGCTCACCGAAGCACGCAGCTCGGCTGCCTTGCGCAGCTGGTAGGTAGCACCCACCTGAGGTACCCACTGCTCACCAGCCTGGGAGTGGTGGTCGAATCTAAGACCCGCATCCAAGTTTAGTCTCTCCTTCACCCTCTGGCGCACGCTCACATAGAGTGCCACATTGTCAATCTCGCGATTGGCCAGCAACTTATTGGCATCGCCATTCGTGTAGCTATTCCACGCCTTACCTCCCGAGTGGCGATAGTCGCCGCCTACCATTATATGGTTACCCTCAAAGAGCGAGACACCCTGATGAAACGACACACCATAGGACTTATCTCGCGAATTAAACAGATAGTCAAGAGGCGACTGCCCTGGCGAGTATCCGTCGTTGATGGTGTGGCTGCCATAATTATAGAACAGACTCACCTCTCCCGCAGTCGAAGCGTAGTTATTGCGCAGAGTAAGCGACGAGGAGTAACGCGCAATGCGCGAATCGTTCTCCAAGATGGGTGACGACACCGTTCCTGGATTTGAAGCGCTGAAACGAGTGAGATTACCCACACCCATCAGACTCCAACTCTTGCCCAAATTATAACTCAGCCTAAGCATTGCACCCAACTGGTCGAAGCCCATATTGGCACGATGGGAGTCAGTGCGATTGTAATTCACCGAAGCCGTAGAAGAAAATTTATTCTTCCTTATGCGATTACCATACGATGCCTGCAACGAATTAAACGAGCCATAGCCAAGTTCAACATCATTCTCCACACCGTCCTCCATCATCTGGCGTGTGACAATGTTTATCACTCCGCCCATAGCATTCGAGCCGTGGATAACAGAGGCTGGGCCTCGCACCACCTCAACCTTCTCGGCCAGCATAGATTGACAAGCGTCGGCTATCGGGTGACCCATCAATCCCATCACCTGAGGTTGGCCATCGACCATCACCAACATACCCGTCGAGGGAGAGCCTCCGATACCTCGCATCGTCATACCGCCCGCAGCGCCCGTTGATACGCCATAGCCCATCACGCCACGCGAGGTGACAAACAAGCCAGGCACCTGACGGCCCAATGTAGGCAGCAGCGACGAATTATGGCTCTGCTTAATCACCTGCTCCTTCACCACCGAGAGTGTCATCGGCAAACGAGCCTTATCGCGCTCGTTGCTATGGGTGACGACCACCTCTCGGATGTCGGATTGCATAGTTACACTATCAGTTTGCGCCCAACCCAGAATTGGCGCAAGGATGGCCAGAGCCATCAACTTTAAGTTTATTCTCTTCTTACACATAGCAACTCTTTCTCTCCAAACCCTATGCCAAACCCTTTGCTGGGCAAATGTTAAGTAAATATTTTCTCGAATCAAAAAACGCAAAAAGGGTTGCCATAGCATTTAGCCAGACAACCCCTCTTCGTATCGTAAAAATTACAAATTCTTCAAAGTGTATTGAATCATCTTGTTGCGAATGTTGTAAGAGTAATGAGGCAACATAGAGTGATTCTGGTCGGGATAAATCATCATATCGTACTGCTTGCCTGCGCGGTTCAAGGCGTGACACATCTCCATAGCATTCTGGACGTGAACATTGTCATCGGCCGTACCGTGCATAATCAGAAGCGATGTACGCTCGTGCAACTTGTCGGCAAAGTTGATTGGCGAGTTATCATCATAGCCCTTTGGATTATCCTGAGGTAGGTCATTGTAAATTTCGGTATAAATAGTGTCGTAGTAACGCCAAGAAGTTACAGGAGCAACAGCTATGGCCATCTTGAACAGGCCCTCACCCTTCAACGAGCAACCCAGAGCCATAAAGCCACCAAATGACCAGCCATAGATACCAATACGCTCGGCATCTACCCAACTCTGCGATGCAAGGTGGCGAGCAAATGAAATCTGATCCTCAACCTCTAACGCACCCAGGTTACCATAGGTACACTTCTTGAACTTCTCGCCCATATAGCCAGTTCCACGACCATCAACACACGCCACGATGTAGCCGTTGCCAACCATCACGCTCTCCCAGCCCATTCCGAAACTATCTGCTACCGACTGTGAGCCTGGGCCCGAGTATTGAGTCAAGAGTACAGGATACTCCTTTGCTGGATCAAAGTCCACAGGCTTGATGATGTAGGCATTGAGGTTATCGCCGCGCTCTGTTGTAAATGTAAAGAACTCCTTCTTTGGAAGGCTCTTTAACTTCTCGTTGAGTTCCACGTTATCAACCAACGTACGGATAAGCTCACCCTTGCCATTACGAAGCTCCACCAGGCGACCCTGCTCAGCCGACGAGAATGTCGAAATATAATACTTCATCCCCTTGCTTGGCGAAATTGAGTAGGTACCATCGAGCCCGGTCAAGCGGGTCTTCTTCTTACCCTTGTAGTCGATTGAATAGAGGTTACGGCGAATAGGCGATGTCTCGGTCGAGAGGTAATAGATGTTCTTGTCGGTGGTCTCCACAATGCTTGTCACCTGCCACTCGCCCGATGTGATTGGGCGCACCAAACCCTTCTCCACAGAGTAGAGATAGATGTGATTCCAACCTGTCGCAGTCTCGTTCTGAACCAAGAAGCTATCCTCGTCGATAAAACGCACGATGTCGAGCGATGGACGCTCAACATAGGTTGGCGACTGCTCATCATAGATAACCTTCTGCTCTCCATTTTTGCGACAGAGCACCACCTCGAAGTGGTTCTGCTTGCGATTTATGCGGAAGAAGTAGAGTTCACCCGCTGGTGTCCACTCGATGAATGGCACATATTGGTCGCTCTCTGCGCCCACATCGACCATCTTCTTTTCGCCCGACGCTATATCATAGAGCCACAACTCCACCTTTGAGTTGGCATCGCCAGCCTTGGGGTATTTAAACGTATAAGGCTTGTTATAGAGCTTACCATCGAAGCGCATCATCTCGAACATAGGCACCTGGCTCTCGTCAAAACGCAGGTAGGCAATCTGCTTTGAGTCGGGCGAGAAGGCATAGGCCTTGGTGAATCCATACTCCTCCTCATATACCCAATCGGCTGTACCGTTGATTATCTTATTCCACTCACCATCCGTAGTAATAGCCTTGGCTGGATGCCCCAACTCACCAACGAAGAGGTTGTTATCCTGGGCATAGGCTACCCACTTTGAATCTGGCGAGAGCGAGAGGTCGCGCACATTTTTAAGCTCGGCCACGCTCGCCTTATCCGAAAGACGCACGATAGAGTAATCGGCATAGGCCGAGTGGCGATAGACCTCACGGTAGTTGTTACCCAAAATCACCATATCCTCATCGGGCGAGAAGGCGTACGAGGCAAAGCGACCGCTATACAGAGTGTCACACTGCGACTCATCGGCATAGGCGTGACGAATCACAGAACCACCCTTGCTGACTGTATAGTGCTCACCATCCTTCATCGACAAAAGTCCATACACACCACGATTCAGGCGCGTAATCTGCGATAACTCATCGAAACTCTTTTGTGCATAGAGCGCAGTGCAAGAGAGTACAAGCACCGCAGCTATCATAAGTTTGGTTGTAAATCTCTTCATCTTAAATCTAATTAAATATCGTCAAGGTTAAACTCATATCCCAAGCGCTTACCCGTTGTAAACTTCGAGTTATCCATCTTGGTGTTAAACTGATCTACGGTCACACGCTTGTTAATCTCGTAAGGAGGCATCAGCGGATCGAAATTGATGGCATAGTTGATGGCTGTCTCCATAATCTCGACAAGAGCCTCGCGCGTAATCTTCTGCTCGCCAAACTTCATAGGACGGAGGATGGTCTGACGCTTGCCCTCCACAAAATAGCACTTCTCGCGGTGGATGAAGATGCGACCAATCAGGTAACCTTCGTCGGCACTACGGTTGAACTTAAACGAGTCCGAGAGGAAGTTGTATATGTCGATGATTCCGCAATAGGAGTTATCTCGCTCCTGCTTGACATACTCGTTCTGCCAAATCTGATGGTTAGCCTCGAACTCAAAAATATCGGTGTGCATACGGAAGATCAAAAGGTCGCTGGCAATCTGCAACTGGGCCTCGAACTTACCGCGGTCACGATACTCTATGCGCACACGCTTATCGAGTTTTCCATCCAAGTCATCGTCGAGTTCCGATGCAATCTCAAACAATACATCCTTCAACTCGTTCAGCGTGGTGAAGGTGTTATCGAAAATGTGCTGTTTGAGTGTCGATTTGTTGATTATCGAAGCGAGAATTTTCTCGCGTAAAGGGCTTTTATCCATAATGGGTTAAATTTATTTCAATCTTAATTTTGTTCCCGCCTGCAAAAGTTGATTGAGTTTTAAGCGGTTCATATTGGCAAGGCTACGCTGGCGAACAGCATATAGCTGAGCAATAGAGGTGAGAGTCTCGCCCTCGCTCACCGTATGGTGGCTCTGCTCGCCCTGCCACTTGGCCTGCTTGCGCTCGATGTATATCATCTCGCCGGCAATAGGGTCGGCTTTGCTTGTTATTGCAATCTCGTTGTAACGGCGCAGCATACGCTCCGAGATGGCAAAAGTACGCGCTATATGTTCGAAACGGTCACCATCACGCGCCACGATAAAGTTGGTTTTATTGTTGGTATAGACGCTATATCCGCCCACCATACGCTCAGTAACACGGAAATTATTGGGGTCAATCTTACCCTGATGGGTCGTGGGCGTCACAACACTACTCTGCTCGGCAAAATTATCAACAATGTTCTCCTCGCCGCGCTTACGTGAGGCGTAGAGCTCCGAGCCGTTATCCTGGTCCAACAAGTAGAGGTCGTTATCCTCGATAAGTCGCACCAGACGCTGAGCATAATCCTTAGCTGTGGCATAACCCGCCGCCTTCAAGCCTCGGGCCCAACTTTTGTAATCAGTCGCCGAGTAGGCAAAGAGCGAATCATAGCGAGGTGAATTATCCAGAAACTTGGCGTGATCCTCATAGGACTCCTCCACTGAATCATACTTACGGAAGCACTCATTGGGCGCATCATCGTTGTGGTACACCCTATCGCCCGTCCAATCCTTCTTGCACTTGATGCCGAAATGGTTATTCGAACGAAGAGCCAGATTGCTATTTCCGCTGTCGGACTCCAAGATACCCTGAGCCATAGTGATGCTGGCAGGGATACCATAGCGCTCCATATGGTCGATGGCTATATGCTTATATCGCTGGATATACTCCTCCTTGGTCTGGCGAGTCTGCGCCGAAGAAGAGAGGGCAACAAACAACAAGAGTGTAAAAAATGTTGCAAATATTGAGTATTTAGAAAAATTCATTACCTTTGTATTTAGCTCAAAGGCAAAGATAAATTATTTTACGTTAATAACCAATAGTTTTGGCGCATATCATTAGCAGATTGCCCTGTGGGGTATGTTTTGCAAAAGGAGTGCGCGAGGAGGGACCTTATGAAATCGTTGGACATTGTCACACCCGTGAAGGATTCAATCGAATCAACGCTTCAAACCATCAAATCAATTCTCGGTTCGAAAATCGAAGTACCATACACCTATACGGTCTATAACGACTTCTCGACCCCCGAGAACACCGCCATTTTGGAGAAATATTCCAAAGAGTGGGGATTTGAGTTGGTCAACATCAGCGACCTCACCGACCACCCTTCGCCAAACTATCTGCTGGTGTTGCAGCGCAGCCGCCGTATTGCCATTGAGCAGGAAGCTGGATTCTTGCTTGTCGAGAGCGACGTGGTGGTGGCCGAGAACACCTTGCAGTCTCTTTTCGACGGTGCCAACGAGCGTAAGGATTGCGCCATCGCAGCATCGGTAACAGTCGATGACGATGGTAAAATCAACTACCCTTACGAATATGCACGCGGCACCGAGGGTCGTTGCTACGAGGTCAAGAAGCATTGCAGTTTCTGCTGCTCGCTGCTCAAACCCGAATTCCTGACGAAGATGAATTTCGATGAACTCGATCCCACCAAGCACTGGTATGATGTTCAGATCTCTCACGAGGCTTTGGAGCTTGGCTTCAAGAACTACCTCTTCGCCAACCTACCCGTGATTCATCGTCCTCACCAGAGCCGCCCCTGGAAGCAACTCAAATACAAGAATCCTTTGAAATATTATTGGATTAAGTTCACTAATGGTTTCGACAAGATTTAGCACTGGACTCATTATGAATGCAAAGCAGCTACCGTTGGTATCGGTCATCGTCCCTTCCTACAATATGGAGGAGTATATAGCTGAGACGTTGGACTCGGCCATAGGCTCTTCGTATGAAAACATCGAGGTGATAGTTGTCGATGACGGCTCACGCGATGGTTCGCTTGCCGTTGCTCAGCGTTATGCCGAGAAGGAGAGCCGCATAAAGGTCTTTGCCCAGGCCAACCAGGGAGTTAGCGTAGCACGCAACCTGGCCCTAAAAGAGAGCCAAGGAAAGTACATTCTGCCGCTGGATGCTGACGATAAGATCGAACCTGAATTCATCCGCGAGGCTGTGGAGGTGATGGAGCGCGACAGCGAGGTGAAGGCCGTAACGTGTCGATGTATGTTCTTTGGTAACCGTACAGGAGAATGGAATCTTCCAGACTTCGACCTCCATAAATTAGCCACCGACAACCGCTTGTGTGCCACGTCAATGTATCGCCGCGAGGATGCTATGCGCTTCGGCGGATATAGTGAGATTGTCATCGCCCGCGAGGATTGGGAATTTTGGATTTCGATGCTCAAAGATGGCGGCAAGGTGGTAAAACTACCCACCGTCGGATTTCATTACCGCGTACGCGCCGCATCGAAGCGTTTTCGTGACCGCGACCGCAAGGCGCAGACCATCGCCGAACTAAATCGCATTCATCCCGACTTCTTTGAGCGTGAGTTGGGCGGAGAGCTTCATCTGCAACGTTCGCAATCTAAGTTCCGCAATAGCATATACCGCCTATTCCACCCTCGCAAGGTTCACATCGCTAAAGGCTGGGAGTCATTGGAGTGGTATATCAAGGCGTTGCCTCGAATCGTGGAGTATGCCAAGGAAAACTGCTCTGTCGAAGGAGATTTCACACCCGTAAATCTTGCAGGCAACGAGTTCTGGGTAAAGGCGTGGGACGGAGGTTGGGGTACAAAAAACAACTCCCCAGCAGAGAAGTTGTTCGCATCAGGATTGGAGGGATATATTCCTGTGGCCTACTATGCCGAGAGTAATTGGCTGGGGCAGGTCAAGAGTTACTGCCTTTTCAAGAAGTAATAGTCCACAACAAAGCATAAAATAAGGGCTGTCACAACTCAATGTTGGACAGCCCTTAATCTTTTATCAGCAGTCAAGTAGGCCTACTCCTGCTGGTTTGCAGAAGCCAACTCCTTCAATGCTGCACGCATCTTGTCGCACACGCGGCTCTCGATGTTACGCTCCATAGTGAGAATCATACTGCAAATAGCCTTTGCAGAAGAGCCTCCGTGGCCAATCATAACAGGCGAATTGATACCAATAACAATAGTACCACCCACACTCTCGTAGTTCATCGAGTTCCAGAAGTTAGAGTGCCAATAGAGCTTCTCGCAGATAGGCTCCAACACTGGACGCAAGAAGTTGAGCAACCAAGGCTTGAATGGGTTAAGACGATCATTGATACGATACAACGCCTCAGCCATCTTCAAGATAACATTACCCACAAAACCATCAGCCACAACCACATCGCAATACTTGCCTGTGAAGATATATGATGACTCGCAGTTACCCACGAAGTTGATATTCTTGTCTGCTTTGAGCAATTCGAATGCTGCCTTTGACTGAGCATTACCCTTGGTATCCTCCTCGCCAATGTTGAGCAACGCCACACGAGGACGCTCGATACCCAACATAGCCTCGGCATAAATCGAACCCATAAGACCATACTGAGCCAACACCTCTGGCTTAGCATCCACATTAAGACCTACGTCCAACAAAAGACCGCGCTTGTTCTTGATGATAGGAATCAAAGTCGAAATCACAGGACGAATCACGCCGTCGATAGTCTTGATAACCATCTGCGAGCCAACCATCATCGCACCTGTCGAACCTGCACTCGCAAAGCCGTCAATCTTACCCTCCTTCAAGTAGTTGAATCCTACCGTCATACTCGAATCCTTCTTCGAGGCAAATGCTTTGGCTGGGTGGTCGTGCATCTCGATAACCTCGGTCGTACCCACGATGTCGAAGTTGTCGGCACTGCACTTATGCTTTTTCAGCAATTCAAGGATACGCTCCTTATCGCCAAAGAGCACAATGCGGCTATCCTTACCCACCTTTTTAAGTGCCATCACAGCACCCTCTACGGCTACCTCGGGGGCAAAATCGCCACCCATAGCGTCGATACCGATTTTTATCATAAGGACTTTCTTTATGGTCAAATTAATGATAACAGGGAAATCAACTCCCCAAATAAAAAAGCAAAGAGAGTCGCTCTTATGGGGCGGCTCTCAGTGCATAAAATTTACTCAGCCTTCTTCTCAATAGCCAACTTGCCACGGTAGAAACCGCACTCTGGGCATACGCGGTGGTAAAGTACTGATGCACCGCAGTTTGAGCAAGCTACAACAGTTGGAACAACTGCCTTGTAATGAGTTCTTCTCTTGTCACGTCGTGTAGACGAAACTTTGTGTTTTGGATGTGCCATTTTGCAATATAAATTTTAAGTTATCGTTTGTTCTATCTCTCTTATCCTACTCCTTGTCTTGCTCCATTAGAGCCTTCAATGCTGCCAACTTATTGAAGTCACCCTCGTCAATGCTGTGTGGATCTGTCGCCTGGGCGCGAGCCTCAATAGCTTCAAGCTCCGACTCATCGGCAATCGTAATGTGTGCCAGCATCTCGGGGTTGCATTCACCTTCGGGATGAACTCTCTGGTAAGGCAACGAGAGAACAATGCTTTCGTAAATATATTGTGTCAAATCGACCTCATTCTCGGCTGGATGGAGCCACATCACATCGCCATCATACTCACCCTCCTGATCCGAGATTCTCACGATTAAGTGACCCTGGTAGTCGATTGGAATCTTGCAATCCTCCAAACAACGGTCACACTCCCAGATTACCTCACCCTCGATGGTAAAATCAAAGTCCAATTGGTGCTCCGCCTTCAACATCGTAGCCTCAACTCGGCACTTTCCGCCGCGAATATCACGGCACTCATAGGCTGCAAACAAGGCATTATCGACCTCGAAAACAAAGTCGAATGAGCTGTTTTTCAAGCCTTTATATGCGATTGAATATTGTTTATTAAGCTCCATTTCGCAACAAATAGCAGGCAAAATTACAATTTTTTTGCGAAACGTGCAAATAATTACTCTTTTTGTATCGCTTAATTATCACTTTCATACGCTCAAAAGCAGTAAATTTTGCTTTCCATATCGAAATTCTCCGTTCCACCACCTAACCAAAAGCACAACAGCCTCCATCTCACATTACAAAAACACCTCACTCGCAACAAAAAACTACAAGCAAGCAAAGAGCTGGCTCTATTAGCACCACATCATAAATTCCAATATCAACGCCCCACCATAAAAACAAATTAGGCCATCCCAAAGGATAGCCTAATTTTATAATCTCTGTATTATTGGATTACTTGTTGTAAGCCTTCATAACTGAGATAAGGTCGAGAACCTTGTTTGAGTAACCCCACTCGTTGTCGTACCAAGATACAACCTTAACGAATGTGTCAGTCAAAGCGATACCAGCCTTAGCGTCGAAAATTGAAGTGCGAGCGTCACCCAAGAAGTCAGATGATACAACGTCCTCGTTAGTGTAACCCAAAACGCCTGCCAACTCACCCTCAGAAGCAGCCTTCATAGCCTCGCAGATCTCAGCGTATGTAGCTGGCTTAGACAAGTTAACTGTCAAGTCAACAACTGAAACGTCCAAAGTAGGAACGCGGAATGCCATACCTGTGAGCTTACCGTTCAACTCTGGCAATACAACACCTACTGCCTTAGCAGCACCTGTTGAAGATGGGATGATGTTACCAGCAGCTGCACGACCACCACGCCAGTCCTTCAAAGATGGACCGTCAACAGTCTTCTGAGTTGCAGTTGTAGCGTGAACAGTTGTCATCAAACCGTCAGCGATACCCCAGTTGTCGTTCAAAACCTTAGCGATAGGAGCCAAGCAGTTTGTAGTACAAGATGCGTTAGAAACGATTGTCTGACCAGCGTAAGTGTTAGTGTTAACACCGCAAACGAACATAGGAGTCTTATCCTTAGCAGGAGCTGACATAACTACGTACTTAGCACCAGCCTTGATGTGAGCCTCAGCCTTCTCAGCTGTGAGGAACAAACCAGTTGACTCAACTACGTACTCAGCCTCAACCTCGTTCCACTTCAAATCCTCTGGATTACGCTCAGCTGTAACGCGGATAGCCTTACCGTTAACGATCAAAAGATTCTTCTCTGTATCGAAGTCGATAGTACCGTCGAACTGACCGTGCATTGTGTCATACTTAAGCATATAAGCCAAGTACTCTACTGGGCAGAGGTCGTTAATACCTACTACATCGTACTTCTCTGTCTGAGTGCAAGCTGCACGGAATACCATACGGCCGATACGTCCGAAA
>JAZKYX010000040.1:0-54482 GCA_045612405.1 Alistipes sp. | reverse complement strand
TTCGACAAGCCGCTGAATGAGACTATCAAGGGCTTCCACAATATCCGTTGGCGCTTCCAGCAGTGGGATGAGACCATTGCCAAGGACCCCGTAGGTCGTGTTAAGGAGTTGCAGGAGGAGATTTCGTGGATTGAGTCACGCCGCGAGGAGATGCTCTCGTTCTGGTCATTGGTTGAGGATGGCACTATCCCCACTCACGTTACCCACAACGATACCAAAATCAGCAACATCCTCTTCGATAAGCCTACAGGTAACGTATTGTGCGCTATCGACCTCGATACCGTTATGAGCTCTACATCGCTCAACGATTTCGGTGATGCTATCCGCTCTTACACCAACACAGGTGCCGAGGACGACAAGTGTCTGGACAATGTGGAGATGAGCATCGATATGTTCCGCGCCTATGCCGAGGGTTATCTCTCGGAGCAGTGTGCTACGATGACACAGAGCGAACTCGATTGGTTGGCATTCTCTGGCCGCTATATCACCTTCGAGCAGGTGTTGCGCTTCTTGATGGACTACATCGATGGCGATAACTACTACAAGACAGCCTATGCCGACCACAACTTGGTACGTACTCGCGCCCAATATAAACTCTTGCAGAGTATGGAGCGTCAGTATGATGAGATGTGCGCAATAGTTAAGGAATTGTCTGCAAAATAAGGTGTTTCACAATTTTTGTCTATATTTGCAGTCCGAAATATAGGGGTTGTCCCTAAAAAATATTATATACGAAATTACACAACCTGCGGTAGTGCTTTTTAGGAGCCACTTTTAGTGGCGACCAAAGCCCCTGCCTGAGGCGGGGGTTGGGGGTGGGTCAGACTTGTAAATGCGGCTAAAAGCCGCAACGCAGGCTCTCATCAGCAAGAAAGATTACCCAATATAGTGTAATATGGTATATAAGCACTAAAAACGAAAGAAATGAAAGAGATGGTATTGGTATCGGGTGGTGCAGGATATATTGGTTCGCACACAGCCGTAGAGTTGATTAACGCTGGTTACGATGTTGTCGTAGCCGACAACTTGTCAAATTCAGATATGAGTGGCGTCGAGGGCGTACGCAAGATTACAGGCGTCGATGTCCCCTTCGTCAATGTTGATTGCTGCGACAAGGAGGCCTTCCGCAAGGTCTTCGAGCAGTATAACTTCAATTCAGTTATCCACTTTGCGGCTTTCAAGGCCGTAGGAGAGTCTGTTTTGGACCCTATGAAGTATTACAACAACAACCTCACTTCGTTTATGAATGTGGTTGATTTGATGCGTGAGTTCTCACGTCCCAACATCGTGTTCTCTTCTTCGGCTACAGTATATGGCGAGGCCGATGAGTTGCCCGTAACGGAACTCACACCGCGCAAGCCCGCGACATCGTCTTACGGTAATACCAAGCAGATGTGCGAGGATATCTTGCGTGACTCGGTTAATGCATACGATGGCCTGAAGGGTATCGCTTTGCGTTACTTCAACCCCATTGGAGCCCATCCGTCGGCTCTTATCGGTGAGTTGCCTCGTGGTGTGCCCCAGAACTTGGTGCCCTTCATCACACAGACCGCCGCAGGTGTGCGTGAGTGCTTGAGCGTCTTTGGTGACGACTATCCCACTCCCGACGGCTCTTGCTTGCGCGACTATATCGACGTGGTGGATTTGGCCAAGGCTCACGTTGTGGCTATCACTCGTATGGTAGAGGACAAGAATAAGGAGAAGTACGAGATTTTCAATGTCGGTACAGGTAATGGCGTGTCGGTATTGGAGTTGGTCGAGAGTTTCCAGCGCGTTAACGAGTTGAAACTCAATTACAAGATTGCTCCTCGCCGTCCGGGTGACGTGGTGGCTATCTGGGCCGATACATCGCTCGCTAACAACGAGTTGGGCTGGAAGGCCGAGCGTTCGTTGGATGACACCTTGCGTTCAGCGTGGGGGTGGGAGAAAAATGTGCGAGGCATAAAATAAAACGGTGCCGCAGACCGTTAGTAGAGTGCTTGCTCGCAGTGGAGCAACGAAAAATTTATAGATGATGAAAAAGATATTGATGCTATTGATTTGGGGTGTTTTCTGTACGACCTCTGTTGTTGAGGCCCAGCAGTATTTCATTCCAAAGTATAAGGGTGAGAAGGTAGAGCGCGATTTCTTGCTCGATAACCCCAAGCGCAAATGGACGGTTACCTTTGGAGGTACATATAATATGGCCTTCGGTATGACCGACCGCATTGCACTCAAACATCAGGACGATGTTGTATCCTATCCTCGCGAGATTGGTTTGTCGGGAGCAAGTGCATTGCTTGGCGTGGGTTATAAGACCAATGAGAATATCGTTGCAGGAGTGGAGACAGGAGCGCTGTTCCAGGATAATGGTATTGCAATGCCGTTCTACGGTACGTTCAACTATTATTATGGCCCTGCTACCGTTCAGCATCGCTATCGCTTCTTCAACTATGTACATCTCGGCCCGCAGTTCTATTTCGATAAGGCAAAGTCCAAGACCGTTGGAGCAATGGCTGGTATAGGTGGCGGTATGCGTCTTGTTGTTGGCCAGACGGGTAAGATTGATTTCCGCGTGGGTTATCAAATCAATCTGCGCCGCCCCGTAGTGAATACTTCGGGCAGTTATGACATCCCCGCCTCGAAGGTCGATTACAAGCAGTTTGCTCACGTTCTCCAAGTCGGCGTCGGCATTATGCTGTTCTAACGATAATGTATCAAATAAAACCGCTGAATCCCCTCGGACTCAGCGGTTTTTTTTATTTATTCTGGCGTCACTCCGCCTGTGCCGAGTCATCCCACTCGATGGTGATGTCGTCTATGGCGAAATATCTGGGTGACATCATTCCCCACTCGTCGGTCGGGCCGCCCGTGATGTTGAAACGTACGCTGACCACAGCCCCCAATGCCGAGAGGTCCCACGCGCGCCAACTCTTTGTGATGTTGCCCTTCTCGGCCAGAGTCATCGTCACGCTACCCGTCTCGCGGCGCATCTTGTCGTAACCCGTAACCGTCAGCGTGATTTTCTCGCCCGCCTTCAATGCCGGTGAGAAATCGTTGCCGAGTTCGGTGATGCTGACGAAGTAGGCAGTAGTGTTGACATAGCAACCCTTTATCGTGCGGGCCTTGCCGTCGGAGAATGTGAGCATCGGGCGGCAATCTTCGTCACCCCATTCGCCACTTTTGTCGCCCTCGTAGTTACCGTAGCCTACAAGGAAATTGTCCGAGCCGCCGTTGCCACCGCCCTTTGCAGCATCTTCATTTTCAGCGTTATAGACGTAGAGGTCGCGCAGATAAGCACCGTAGATATTGAACTTCTCCAAGCAGTTGCTATTGAAAGAGGATACAGCAAAACCGCCATCCAGGTAGGATACGCCATCCCACACGCTTGTGATGGGGTGCGAGGTCAGTTTGGTCTGGTCGTGCTCCCACACATAGTCGGCAGTAACCACCTCCGACGAATAGGTGCTACCCACATTCAAAGCCACGAACTCCTTCCACTCTTCCCCCTCGAAGTCAACGACAGCCGTTATAGGCTGATTCTCCTCCTCATCTTTCGAGCAACTTGTGGCCGACAACAGGGCCGCAGCCAAGACTCCCCAAATAAAAAATCTCTTCATAGTCTTTATAGTTTTAAGTTAATAATTCTCATAACCCATCACTCCGACTATCCTTTGGCGGCCTTGTGCTATACACTCCTTACAACTTTTGAAAAAGCATCAGTCGAGTGTCCCGTTCGCCGCAGGACAATACGTTGAAGTTGTGTAAGGCAGGTCTTCTGACTTGTTTCCGAGCAGGGCACCTTCCCGACCTATAGGTCAGTGGTTTAGAGAGCCTCACTCACTATCTGCCACTTGGGCAGAGAAACTCACAGCAGCGGGAACTGTACGGGATTTTCACCCGTTTCCCTTTTAATCTTCCGACCGACGATGTCGGCCCTACGAAGAACCATTACACTACAAAGATATAAAATCGAATTCAAAATTCAAAATTACGAGAGTTTATCTCTCGTAATTTTGAATTACCCTTTTCCTCTTTGCTTTCGCCACTTTTTAGTCGTATGTGGGTGAAAAATATGGACGAAATGTAAATTTTTTTCAAATTTTTGTAATTTTACGGAGAGTTTTGCGACTATATATAATAGAACAGAAATCATCATACGATTATGAATATACTACAGATTGAAAACGTAACCAAACGTTATTCCAACCATACAGCCTTGAGCGATGTGTCGCTCAATGTGCCGCGTGGCTCGGTTTACGGTCTTTTGGGCCCCAATGGTGCGGGTAAATCGACGCTCATACGCGTCATCAATCGCATCACATTGCCCGATGCAGGCCGTGTGTTGTTCGATGGCAAGCCCATCACCGACGAAGATATTTACAAGATTGGCTACCTGCCCGAGGAGCGCGGCCTATATAAGAAGATGAAGGTGGGCGAGCAGGCCTTGTTCTTTGCACGTCTGAAGGGCCTTTCGCGCCGCGATGCTCTGCAACGCCTAAAGAAGTGGTTTATCCGCCTCGGCATCGAGAGTTGGTGGGACAAGAAGGTCGAGGACCTCTCGAAGGGTATGGCGCAGAAGGTGCAGTTCATCACAAGTGTTCTGCACGAGCCCAAGTTGCTGATTTTCCATGAGCCGTTCTCGGGTTTCGACCCCATCAATGCCAACATCCTCAAGCAGGAGATTTTGCGTTTGCGCGATGAGGGTGCGACGGTGATTTTCTCAACGCACAATATGTCGAGCGTAGAGGAGATTTGCGACCATATCACGCTGATTAACAAGTCGCGCAACATCCTCTCGGGCTCGGTCGATGAGGTGCGTCGTCGCTTTGGCGAGAACATCTTCGAGGTGGTATATGGTGGTGATAAGAATGCTTTCGAGAGTGTGATGTCGCCCGTAGCCGAGATGCTTTCGACTGCCGAGGTGGCCGACACTTCGTATCTCACTTCACGCATCCGTCTCAAGGAGTCGGCGACAATCCGTGAGAGTATCGCGCTGGCCAACGATAATGTCGAGTTGCGCTCGTGGAGCGAGGTCATACCGAGTATGAACGATATATTCATCCGTGCCGTTGAGGGCAAACTCTAATAGCCAAAAAGTTGAACAAAATTATTTGAGAGTATGAATAAAATAGGAATCATTATAACTCGTGAGTTCAACGAGCGAGTGCGCAAAAAGTCGTTTATCACCACCACCATCCTGATGCCTCTGCTGATGATTGGTCTGATGGTTGCTCCGTCGCTTATGATGCTTTTTGCCAAAGGCGACCAGAAGAGCCTTGTGGTGATTGACCAGAGCGGTATCATCGCTCCGTCGCTGGAGGGTGATGACGAGATTACATTCACGCCGATGGATGTGACGCTGGATGAGGCTCGTGCCGACAGCAACATCTTTGGTGTGTTGTGGATTGGCAGCGATGTTGTCGATAACCCGTCGAACGTGAAACTCTACACCAATTCTTCGTCGTCGATGTCGCTGGAGAGCAATCTCGCCTCGCAGATGGAGAAGATTATCGAGCGAGAGCGCCTGAAGCGTTACGATATTGAGAATCTGGAGCAGATTATGCAGGATGTGAAGGTCAGAGTGTCGTTCTCTACATTCCGCAACGACCTCTCTGAAGAGGGCGAGGATGAGGAGGCCACATCATCGACCATAGCCTATCTGTTGGGCTTGGTGCTGGGTATGATGCTCTATATGTTCCTTATAATCTATGGCTCGATGGTTATGACCTCGGTAATCGAGGAGAAGGGCTCGCGCGTGTTGGACGTGTTGGTGTCGAGCGTCAACCCCTTCCAACTTATGATGGGTAAGATTTTGGGTGTGGCATCGGTTGCCGTTACACAGATTGCCATCTGGGGCGTGCTGGTGTGCGGTATAGGTGCCGTTGTGTTGCCTGCCCTGATGCCCGAGGATGTTATGCAGACCGTTGAGGCTGTGCAGATGGGCCAGATGACCTCTGTCGAGGCCGATATCGATGCCGACCTCTTGTCTGCCGTATCGCTCGCTACGGATGTTGGTGGCTTGGTTATGATGTTCGTGTGGTTGCTCCTGTTCCTTGTGGGCGGATTCCTCTTCTACTCGGCTATGTTTGCCGCCGTAGGCTCGGCTGTCGATTCTATTCAGGATGCCAACCAATTGCAAACTCCCATTACCGTGCCTATTATTTTGGCTCTTATTCTTGCTATGTCGGTATTCAACGACCCCAACTCGACGCTGGCATTTTGGGGCTCGATTATCCCCTTCACCTCGCCCGTTGTGATGATGGCGCGTGTGCCGTTTGGCATCCCCACTTGGCAGATTGTCCTCTCGTTGGCTCTGCTCTACGCATCGGTTGTGGCTATGGCGTGGGCTGCAGGTAAGATTTATCGTGTCGGCATATTTATGCACGGCAAGAAGCCTTCGTTCAAGGAGTTGCTCTCGTGGATTCGCCAATAGAGAATCTTTATTAATAAGATAACTGATAATTACAATAAGGGCTGTCGCAACGTGTTTGTCGGACAGCCCTTAATCATTTTATTCTATGGAGTGTTTATGCCTTCTCTTCGTCGTAGCCCGTAGCCTTGACCTTCCACATTGCAAGGAAGATAAGCATACCTACGATGGCCATACCTATCATCATCATAAATACGGCATCCCAGCCCTGACCTTCGTGTTTGAGGTTAATCCAATCGACCATAGCTCCAACGCCCAAGCCCGATACAAATACGCTCAAGTAGCCGAAGATACCCGTAACGCCATTTGCCGTAGCAGCAGCGCTCTTTGTAGCCTGGTTAGCGGCCGCAATGCCGATAAGAGCCTGCGGGCCATAGATGAAGAATCCGGCCATAGCCAACACGATGATAAGTGCCGACATAGGTGCTGATGCGGGCAACATATAGAATATTCCCATAAATACGGCAGCACCCAACATACAGAATACGCAAGTGCGGTGAGCGCGGCCCTTGAACCACTTGTCTGTCACCCAACCTGCAACTAACATACCTATGATACCGAAAATCTCAAACGTAGCAACCGACCATCCCGCATCCGAGAGCGACAGACCGCGAGCCTCCTGCAAGAACTTCGGGCCCCAATCCAACACCGCAAAACGTACCACATAGACGAAGAAGTTGGCAAACGCCAAAGTCCAGATTACGGGGTTGCGGAACACCTTCTCGCGCAAGAATGCACGGTACTCGGCCGATGATGAGTTATCCTCTACCTTGGTGTGTGTACCCTCCATTTCGGGCAGACCCACCGACTTGGGAGTGTCGCGCAACGAGACGAGCAAACCTATAACGCCCAACAACGCTATGGCCGCAGGAATCCAGAAGCACCACTTCCACGCACCAGCAGTGGCGGCGGCACTATGCACCATAATATCGAGTTGCATAGCATTCTCCTTAAGTGCGGGGTTCAGCGATACGAGGTTGTTGCGGATAGTGCTCACTACCTGCTGGTCAGCCGACAAATCACTACCCATATTACTCATAATATAACCGCAAAGGATGGCCAACAACGAAGCACCTATGGAGTGTGATGTGTTCCAAACCGACATCTTTGTTGCCAACTCGTGGGGCGGAATCCAGTGTGTCAAAAGACGTGCGCAGGGCGGGAAACCACTACCCTGGAAGATGTTGTTCAGCACAAGCAATACACCAAAGCCTGTAACCAATCCTGCGGGAGTGTAGGTCCAATCAGCACCCAACATAGTCGGCACGAAACCAAAGGCGATGCTCGCCAAGGCGCAAAGTAACAGGCCGATAGACATATGCCAACGTCCGTTCATACGGTCGGCAATAAGACCATTCACAAAGCGAGACAGACCGTAGATAAGGCCCACGATGGTCATAATCAAACCGAAACTTGTGTTCGAGATGCCATACTCGGCTCCCAATCCCGGAATAGCAAACGAGAAGTTCTTGCGCACGAAGTAGAAGAGCGCATAACCAATCATCGTTGCTATGATTGTTCGGTATTGCCAATACTTAAATTTTTTGGCTTGTTCTGCTGTCATAATTCTTTAAGTTTTGCTTTTTCGTTATCTGTTACTTCAAGCAATCGACATAAATCTCGCGCTGGAACGACTCGTTGAGCGACATATAAGTCTGTGTGCTCGATACGCCCTGAACGTGGAAAATCTTGTCGAAGATTGTTCGCATCAGGTGCTCGTTGTCGAGGCAGTACAACTTAACCATCAGGTTGTATGAGCCTGTGATGTAGTGGCACTCCACGATTTCGGGAATCTCCTTCAACTGCTCTACGGTATCCTGCTGGCGAGTAATATCGCTCACGCGGATAGATATAAATGCACATACGTCGAATCCGTGCGACTTGGGAGCCACCACCAAGCGGCTACCCTGAATCACGCCCATATCCTCCAACTTCTTTATGCGTTGGTGAATAGCCGCACCCGAGATGCCGCACTCGCGGGCAATCTCCAAGAAGGGTGTACGCGCATTCTTAATCAAAAAACGAAGAATCTTTTTATCTGTAGCATCTAATGTTGTCTTGGTCATAATTTTCTCTCTCCCTATTATTTCAATACTCCCAACTCTTTGCCAATCTTAATAAATGCCTCAACGCAACGGTCCAACTGCTCTGTAGTGTGACCTGCCGACACCTGTACACGGATGCGGGCCTGACCCTTCGGTACTACGGGGTAGTAGAAGCCCGTAACGAAGATACCCTCCTCCTGCAACTTGGCAGCGAAATCCTGCGAGAGTTTAGCATCGTACAACATCACGGCGCAGATAGCCGACTGTGTGGGCTTGATGTCGAAACCAGCCTCGGTCATCTTTGTGCGGAAGTGCTCTACGTTGGCCGCCAAACGGTCGTGCAACTCGTCGCTCTCGGCCAACATCTTGAACATCTCGATACCAGCACCTACGACTGCGGGTGGCAATGAGTTCGAGAAGAGGTAGGGGCGTGAACGCTGACGCAACATATCGATAATCTCCTTGCGACCTGTTGTGAAACCACCCACAGCACCACCAAATGCCTTACCCAAAGTACCTGTCAGGATGTCCACCTCGCCACGCAAGTTGTAGAGTTCGGTGATACCGCGACCTGTCTTACCCAATACACCAGCCGAGTGGCACTCGTCAACCATCACCAAAGCGTCGTACTTCTCGGCCAAAGCGCAAATCTTGTCCAATGGAGCGGCATTGCCATCCATCGGGAATACACCGTCGGTTACGATGATGCGGAAACGCTGTGCCTGAGCACGCTTCAAGCAATCCTCCAACTCCTCCATATCGGCGTTAGCGAAACGATAGCGAACAGCCTTGCAAAGACGCACACCGTCGATGATAGATGCGTGGTTCAAAGCGTCAGAGATGATAGCATCCTGCTCAGTCAAAAGTGGCTCAAACACACCACCGTTAGCATCGAAGCAAGCCGCGTAGAGGATAGTGTCCTCAGTTCCGAAGTAGTCGGCAATAGCCTTCTCCAACTCCTTGTGCATATCCTGGCAACCACAGATGAAGCGTACAGATGACATACCGAAGCCACGCTCATCCATAGCCTTCTTTGCTGCGTCGATCAAACGCTGGTTGTCCGACAGACCCAAATAGTTGTTAGCGCAGAAGTTCAAAACAGGCTTACCTGCAACCTGAATCTCGGCACGCTGAGGTGACTCGATGATGCGCTCTGTCTTGTAGAGTCCAGCAGCCTTAATCTCTGCCAACTCATTTTGGAGATGTTCCTTAATTTTACCGTACATAGCTTAATCTTTTTAAGTTATATTTATTGAATTTGAATTTCTACGCCTGTGTGTTGCATTTTGAATGAGGTGTAGCGACTTGGAATGGTTGCCCTGGGTAACAATGCAATCACAAATGCAAAGGTATAAAAAAAGGGCAAGTCGCACAATAAATTCATCGCTTTTATGCGAAAATACTTACAAATTGTAATAAATATGCGAAATTTTGTAGAAAATTGACTTTTTTAACTCCCGCATCCACGTGTTTTAGGTAATAAATTAAAAGATGGGCCTCGCAAAACGCCATTGTGACGGCTCTTGGAAGGGCTGCTGAAATGGCGTAATATATCGAAGAAAGAGATAAATAGGAACGTCATATCTTCTGCCCTCGGCAGATGAATTTTCGGATAAATGGCGGTGTGACGAAATTGCAACAACAACGGCCATCGGTTACAATCAACCGATGGCCGCCACAATATCAATGAGTAATAAAATGACTACTCAAACTTGAATACCCAAGGGCAGAACGCCTGCACACCCTTGCTGTCGATGATGTTCTCCACACGCTTGTACTCGTTGTAGAACTCGCCAAACTCAGAGCGTGAGATGATGCGCTGGCTTACGCTTACGTTCAAGTCCTTCAAAATCGACATCAGGCCTGTCAATGGCTCGACGTGCTCCACGATCTGGTAGTTGTCGCCCAATTCAGCCTTGTCTACTGCGATAGCCAATGCCGCTGTCAAGCCGCCGCAAGTGTCCACCAAGCCAATCTGCTGAGCCTGAGCACCACTCCATACGCGACCCTCGGCAATCTCCAATACGCGCTCCAATGGGAGGTTGCGACCCTGAGCCACGAGCGATGTGAAACGCTCATACACGCGGTCCACGCTACGCATCATCGCTGCGTTCTGGGTGCTTGTCAAAGGAGAGAAACTGTTGAGCATACCTGAGTTGGCGTTGGTTCCTACGCCATCCACAGTGACACCTGCGTGCTTCTCCAAAGCCTTGCCTACGGCTGGTACCATACCAAACACGCCAATTGAGCCTGTCAGCGTCAATCTGTCAGCCACGATTGCATCGGCAGGAGCCGAGATGTAGTAACCGCCGCTGGCAGCATACTCGCCCATAGATACGATGACGGGCTTCTTCTCTCTGAGGAGCTCTACCTCGCGCCAAATGATGTCAGAGGCCAATGCGCTACCACCAGGTGAGTTCACGCGCATTACCACAGCCTTCACGTCATCGTCCTCGGCCAACTCCTTTACGTTGCGTGCCAATGTGTAGCCATAGATGTTGTCGTCTGAGCCTTCGCCATCCATCACCTGACCGTTGGCGTAGAGGATAGCCACCTTTGGTGCCGACAACTTGCTTACATCGGGAACCAGGTTGGCAGCATAGGTGCCCAAAGTGACGAACTCAGGCTTCTCGATGCCGTACTCTGTGGCAAAGAGCTCCTCCATCTGGTCAGCATACATCACGCCGTCCACAAACTTGTGCTCCAAAGCCTCCTTTGGAAGCGTCACGGCCAATTCGTTGGCCAGGCTGTTGAGCTGCTCCTTGTCGATGCCGCGCGATGTAGCCACCGCCTCGGTCACTACGCCCCACATATTATTAACCATATCCTGCATCTGCTTGCGGTTGGCATCCGACATCTTATTCAGGAAGAATGGCTCCACGGCGCTCTTGTACTTACAAGCTGTTGGACGCAAAATATCAACCTCGACACCCAATTTGTCAATCAAGCCCTTGAAGAAGAGGGTGCTTGCATAGATACCATTCCATTGGAATGAGCCCTCGGGCTGGATATACACCTTGTCGGCTACTGAGCTCAGGTAGTATGCCCACTGTGAGTAGCTGTCGTTGTAGGCCACTACCCATTTGCCACTCTGCTTGAAGTTCTCGATTGCTGCGCGCAACTCCTCCAAGATGGTCACCGGAGCCGAGCCTGCGCCATTGAGGTTGGTGTAGATACCCTTCACGCGCTCGCCGCTCTTTGCCGGCTCGATGGCTTTCAGTGCGTCGAACAGCGTCAGGAACTCCTCAGTTTGTAGGGTCTGAATGTCGAAGCCTGCCATTGGGTCCTTCGATGGAGCGTCGATAATGCTCTCGTTGAGGTCAATCTTCAAGATAGCAGTGTTGGGAATAGTCTTGGGTGCGCTCTGGAACGCCTGAGTGAGGCCCGAGATGGCTGAAATCCACACCACTACCGTCACTACGCTACCTACCACGACAGCCAACAACGCTGCCAAGAATACCTTGCCAAAGCTCATCTTCTGCTTTGCGGGCTGATGGTAATCCTCAGGGGGCAAAGGTCTGTAACTTTTATTCTCTTCCATAGTTTTACTTTAATCTTTTTCCCGAGCGACATCTCGATTTCCGCCTCTCGGGTAATGTGTTGATATTAAATTATTAGTTACGCAAATATAAGTTAATTTTTCACAAATCTCGCATTCCTCTGTTATATTAGTCGCAAAATGGAGCCGAAAACTACAAAAATCACAATTATTTTAAGTATCTTTGTCAGCAAACGCGGTGCGCGCAACGTCTGGCATTGTAGTGGCTTGCAATAGAATTGGGCTGACGCACAATAAAATGCCGCGCAGCAGCGTTATGTTACAAAACAAAGGTGGCAAATTTAAATCACACGATTATGAGAAATGTGAGTAAATTGATAGTTATAGCGCTTGTAGCCCTTGTGGCGGCAGGTTGCTCGTCGGCATTCTACTCGGCAGGGTCGGGTAGTGCCTATGATGATATGTATGTCTCTCACGACCGCATCTCCATCGCCCAGCGTCAGCAGGCCGAGGCAGAAGCACGTCGTGCTGAGGCTGAGGCTCGTCGTGCCGAGGCATTGGCCTTGCAGGCCGAGTATGAGGCCGAGGCGGCACGTCTGTTGGCAACAACCCAAAGTGGTCAGACTGCCACTGTTGCTGTGACCCGCAGTGGTCAGCGCATCGACTCCGATGGCTTGGTCATCGTCGAGGATAACACCTCTAACCAGGCGGGCTATTCGGGCTTTGTGGCCAATAACTACGAGAGTGCCTATGCACGTCGCTTGGCGGGCTTTAAGTCGGCGTCGTATCGTATGCCATCGTCGTATTATAATCTGCGCTATGGTGGCTCTTATAGCTACGTTACGGCCTACGATCCAGCGTTTTACAACATTATGGTGTCGGGTGATCAGGTGTGGGTTGAGCCACGCTACATCACTTCGATGTTTGGCACCTGGGGCGCTACTAACGCCACTGCGGCCATCTATTCGCCTTGGTATTACGGCTGGGGCGGCTGGCACCACTACGATCCTTGGTACTACTCGTGGTATGGCTATCCACGCTACTCGTGGTATGATTGGAACTGGAACATCTGCTACGGCGGAGGTTGGGGTGTAAACCTTTGGTGGGGCTGGGGAGGCCACTACCACCCTTGTCGTCCAGCCTACCACTTTGGTCACCACCATTATGGTCCACACCATCACCACTACGGCCCATCGTTTGGCGGCTGGTGTGGTGGCAACAAACCTCACGCTTGGCGCCACAACGCTCCTCGCGTGGTGGGTAACAAGCCAACTGTGGGCTCGGGTTCAAAGCCAGGTGGCGCGCAGCCTCCACGCTCAGGCTCGATGGTGAATCGAGGTTCGGTTTACTCAACTCCATATCGTTCGCCAATCACAGGTTCAACCTATGGTCAGTCATCGCGCGGCAACTCTAATGCTGCGGCATCCAAGAGTGGCTCGGTAGGCCGAGGTGCGGCGACAAGCAGCGGAGCAGCCGTATCTACATCGGGCGCTACGGTGAATCGTGGCACAAGCACCACAAGCCGAGGCTCGGCGGTGAGCAGCAGACCTGCGCCTTCGCGCTCTACCTCGACCAGCAAGAGTAGCGTGAACTCTTCGTCAAGCACTTCGCGTAGCCGTAGTACAACGTCAAGCAGTTCATCCTCTTCATCATCATCGAGTCGCTACTCATCGGGCTCTTCTTATTCGTCGGGCTCATCATCTCGTGGCGGTGGTGGATATTCGGGCTCTTCGTTCTCGGGTTCGTCATCTCGCGGTGGAGGTGGTTCGGTGGGCAGCTCAGGCTCAACCTCGCGTGGCGGTAGATAATTTTGAAATTGATAGATAAGGTTTTATGGCGGCACAAAAATTGCCGCCATAACGCGTAAAAAGTGAGCAAATATGAAAAGATTGTTTAGATTGGCATTGGTGGTGATGATGTGTGTGGCCTCTACGACTACGCTGCGCGCCCAGGGTGGATATAGCTTCGGTGGTGCGTTGATGGACCGCGACGGAATGATGGGCAACGATATGTTCTCGCTCTCGCAGGTCAATTTCGGCTTCGGTACGGCCCGTTCGATGGCTATGGCGGGTGCCTTCACCTCGCTCGGTGGCGACGTGTCGGCTATGGGTATCAACCCTGCGGGCTTGGGTATGTATCGCTCCAACGAGATTTCGTTCTCGCCCCTGATGGGCTTCAATAATGCCAGCAACAGCGCTGCGGCGTGGGGAGAGAATAAGCAGAGCCGCTTCGCAGTGAGCAATCTGGGTGCGGTGCTCAACCTCTACGAGAGCAGCGATACTGGCGTGGTTAGCGTCAGCGTGGGTCTGGGTTATAACCGCGTGGCCGACTTCAACTATCGCTATGGCTACTCATCTCAGAGTGGTGCGTCGCTCGCTCCCTATCGCTCGATTGCCGATGCCTTCTCGGTGATGATGGGTCAGAGTGGATTGTATCCCGATGCTTCGGGCGGATTGGCGTGCGACTTCCGCGATGCCTACTATTGGGGTGGCATCTTGGCTTATAACAACTATCTGCTCGACGTGGGCGAGGATAGTTATGGTAAGTTCTACACCACAGCCGATCGTATTGGCGCCAACGCAGGTGTGGGTCATACGGTGGGAATGGAGAGTCGAGGCTCGATTGGCGAGTATGATATCTCGTTTGGTATCAATGTAGATAATAAGCTCTACTTGGGCTTCACCTGGGGTATCCAGTCGGTGAATTGGAAGCGCCAGATCTATTATGGCGAGGATTATCTCTACACCTCGACCCCTGTGTATATCAATGGTGGCGCGCTGGCCGAGCCTGTAAACTGGATGGATTACAACCAGTCGGTGATAGTTAGTGGTACGGGTATGAATGTCAAGCTGGGTGCAATTTATCGTCCTATCGAGGCGTTGCGCCTGGGTGTTGCACTTCACACGCCTACCTTCTACACGCTGGATCGTAGCTACCAGGCCTATATGGCTTCCGACCTCAATCCTGCGGGCTACACTACCGATATTTTGGAGGATTTGGGTCAGAATAGCTGGGATTTTTGGTCGCCTACGCGCCTGATGCTCGGTGCATCCTATTCGTTCGGCCGCTTTGCTATGGTGTCGGTGGACTACGAGCGCGATTGGTATAACGGTATGAGAGTGAGCAATATCCCTGCGGGATTTGATTTGAGCAAGGACTACTATCGCCGCGAGTTTAAGGAGAATTTCAAGGGCTCGAACACCCTGCGCCTCGGAGCCGAGATAAAGCCTACTGCTCAGCTTGCTCTGCGTGCTGGTTATGGTGTTGCTGGTGGCGCGTTGCGTAACGACGAGAGCCTCTATTATAATGCTCCGCTGACTTACAAGACCACCTGCTTGTCGGCGGGTGTGGGCTACGCTTTTGGTGCTACGACCATTGACCTGGCCTATCAGCGAGTGGAGAATTTGCAGACGGCCTATATGCTCTACTACGCTATGGACAACGCTGCGGGCGTGTTCGACACCGCCAGCCCAGTCTATCGCACCGACCTCAATCGCAACTACTTCACCCTCACTGTGGGTTATAGATTCTAATCGCGGGCGTAATTACGTTTGACTATTTCGTTGGCGTTGTTCGTGGGTTAAGGTGTTGATGGCGAGACGTTTGCTCTCGTCGAGCCTCGGCGCGAAAAAGACCATTGCTTGTCGGGGTAGCTGCTGATTGCGGGCCGCATAAAGTTGAAATAGATAGAAATAGCGAAAAAATCGGCTGAAATAGCACGAGTTCAATAAAAAATGGTTACTTTTGTCTTTTGGGATAGGGGTAACCCTTTTTTTTCTGAATTTTGAATTTTATTAAGATATGGCAGTAGAACTTAAAGACTTAACCAAAGTAGAGGACAACTACTCGAAATGGTACAACGAGCTTGTTGTGAAGGCAGGCTTGGCAGAAAATTCGGCTGTAAGAGGATGTATGGTCATCAAGCCTTACGGCTACGCTATTTGGGAGAAGATGCAGCGTGTGTTGGACGATATGTTTAAGCAGACAGGCCACGAGAACGCCTACTTCCCACTCTTTATCCCTAAGTCATTCTTCTCGCGCGAGGCATCTCACGTCGAGGGATTTGCCAAGGAGTGTGCTGTGGTGACTCACTACCGCCTGATGAACAACCCCGAGGGCGAGGGTATCGTTGTCGATCCATCGGCTCGCCTCGAAGAGGAGCTTATCGTGCGTCCTACATCTGAGACTATCATCTGGAATACATACAAGAATTGGATTACATCTTACCGCGACCTGCCAATCCTGTGCAACCAGTGGGCTAACGTAGTGCGTTGGGAGATGCGTACACGTCTGTTCTTGCGTACTGCCGAGTTCTTGTGGCAGGAGGGTCATACGGCTCACGCTACACGTGAGGAGGCCGAGGCCGAGGCATTGAAGATGGTGAACGTATATCGTGACTTTGCCGAGAAGTGGATGGGTGTGCCTGTTGTTGTGGGCCACAAGTCTCCAAACGAGCGCTTTGCAGGTGCCGAGGATACCTTGACTATCGAGGCTTTGATGCAGGATGGTAAGGCATTGCAGAGTGGTACATCGCACTTCTTGGGTCAGAATTTCGCCAAGGCGTTCGACGTTACCTACACTACAAAGGAGGGTAAGCAGGAGTATGTTTGGGCTACATCGTGGGGCGTTTCTACTCGCTTGATGGGTGCCCTGATTATGGCTCACTCTGACAACAACGGTTTGGTGTTGCCTCCAAAGCTCGCTCCTATCCAGGTGGCTATGGTGCCTATCTACAAGGGCGACGAGCAGTTGAAGGAGATGACCGATAAGTTGGAGTCAATCGCTGCGGAACTTCGCGCAAAGGGCGTATCTGTTAAGGTTGATGCTCGCGACAATGTACGTTCAGGCTTTAAGTTCGCTGAGTATGAGTTGAAGGGTGTACCTGTACGCTTGGCTTTGGGTCCACGCGATTTGCAGAACGGTACAATCGAGGTTGCTCGCCGCGACACTCTCACTAAGGAGGTTGTATCGCAGGAGGGCATCGCAGACTACATCGTTTCATTGCTCGACCAGATTCAAGATAACATCTTCCAGAAGGCTCTCAACTTCCGCAACTCGATGATTACCGAGGTTAATACTTGGGAGGAGTTTGTTGAGGCTCTCGATAACAAGGGTGGTTTCATCTCGGCTCACTGGGATGGTACTCCTGAGACCGAGGTCGCTATCAAGGAGGCTACCAAGGCTACAATCCGTTGTATTCCTTTGGATGCTAAGCCTGAGGAGGGTAAGTGTATCTTCACAGGCAAGCCTTCTGCGTGCCGCGTGCTCTTCGCAAGAAGCTACTAATAGAGTTTTTATATGCCCGTCCTGATGGCGGGCATTTTTTTATTTGTCACTATGCAACATTTCGATAGCGATTATATGGAGGGTATGCATCCCAAGATTTTGGAGGCACTCACCCTTACAAATATGGAGAAGACCACAGGCTACGGCCTGGATGAGTATTGCGTGAGGGCGCGTGAGGCTGTTAGGCAGGCGTGTCAGGCGCCAGATGCCGAGGTACACTTCCTGGTGGGCGGCACCCAGACCAACTCGACCATTATTCGCGCTCTGTTGCGACCCCACGAGGGTGTCCTGGCGGCTCAGACGGGTCACATCGCTGTCCACGAGAGTGGTGCAATCGAGGCCGGAGGTCATAAGGTGCTGACGCTGCCTCACTGCTGCGGTAAGATTTCGGCCCAGGCTGTCGAGGAGTATATGGCGCGATTCTATGCCGACGAGAGTTTCGAGCATATGGTCTTCCCTGGGATGGTCTATATCTCGCTACCGACGGAGTACGGCACGCTCTACTCGTTGCAGGAGTTGGAGGCGTTGGCCGAGGTGTGTCGCAAGTGGAAGTTGAAGCTCTTCGCTGATGGCGCACGCTTGGGATATGGCTTAGCCTCAGAGGGTTGTGATGTTAGGTTGAGTGACCTGGCCCGCCTGTGCGATGTGTTCTACATCGGCGGCACCAAGTGTGGAGCTATGTTTGGCGAAGCGGTGGTGATGCGTCAGGGTTTGGTACCTCACTTCTTCACCATCATCAAGCAGCAGGGCGCACTGCTCGCCAAAGGACGTATGCTCGGCTTACAGTTCCTGACTCTGTTTACCGATAATCTCTATCTCGACATTGCCCGCCACGCTGTGGAGCAGGCTGCGCGCATCAAAAAGGCTCTTGTGGAGAGGGGGTATGAGCTCTATTTTGACTCGCCCACAAATCAGGTCTTTGTAACTCTCGATGCCGAGCAGGAGGCTCGCCTGCGTGCCGCCACGACCTTCACCGAGTGGGAGCGCCTGGCGGATGGGCGCCTTGTTGTGCGTCTTGCCACGAGCTGGGCTACGCGCTCGGAGGATGTGGAAGATTTGATTGCGAAATTGTAATTGAGTATCTATTTTGATATGTGAAAGATATATCTTATCTTTGCAAAAAATTTGAAATTATATGGCAGACAATTCAATACTTATCCGTCTTGACGGTTTGAAACTCAAATACGAGGAGACTGGTCAGAAACTTACCGACCCAGAAGTTATTGCCGACGTGAAGCAGTTCGTTCAGCTCACCAAGGAGTACAAGGAGTTGGAGCCAATCATCGAGACTTCGGAGCGCTATCGCACCGCTATCGCCAACCTTGCCGAGGCCAAGGATATCCTTGCCAACGATAAGGATGAGGAGATGCGTGAGATGGCTCGTATGGAGATTGCTGAGTTGGAGCCTGCGTTGGAGCAGATGGAGGAGGAGATTAAGCTCTTGCTTATCCCTAAGGATCCTCAGGATGACAAGAATGCAATCCTCGAAATCCGTGGTGGTACGGGTGGTGACGAGGCAGCTATCTTTGCTGGTGACTTGCTGAGAATGTACACCAAGTATATCGAGTCTAAGGGCTGGCGTTACGAGATTACATCGTTCTCGGATGGTGCCGCTGGCGGATATAAGGAGGTTGTGTTGAAGGTTACGGGTCAGAGCGTGTATGGTACGTTGAAGTACGAGTCGGGCGTTCACCGTGTTCAGCGCGTGCCTCAGACCGAGACTCAGGGACGTGTGCATACTTCGGCTGCTTCGGTGGCTGTGTTGCCCGAGGCCGAGGAGTTTGATGTTGAGATCTCGATGAACGACATCCGTAAGGATATCTTCTGTGCGTCGGGTCCTGGTGGCCAGTCGGTGAATACCACCTATTCGGCTATCCGTTTGACCCACATCCCAACAGGTATCGTCGTTCAGTGTCAGGACCAAAAGTCTCAGCTTAAGAACTTCGACAAGGCGTTGGAGGAGTTGCGTACGCGTGTCTTCAACCTTGAATACTCGAAGTATTTGGACGAGATTGCGTCAAAGCGTAAGACAATGGTATCTACGGGTGACCGTTCGGCTAAGATTCGTACCTACAACTATCCACAGGGACGTATCACCGACCACCGTATCAACTATACAATCTACAACCTCTCGGCATTTATGGATGGTGACATTCAGGGCTGTATCGACCAACTTATCGTAGCCGAGAACGCCGAGCGTTTGAAGGAGAGCGAGTTGGCGTAAGTTGTGCCACTACACAATAACAAAGGGTTGTCCACACGGGCAACCCTTTTTTGTTGTTACTGTTTTTGTAATGATTTAGCTCTTCTTTATTGTTTCCTGAACAATTGGCAAGAGTTGTTTTGTCATTTCATTCTGGATCTTCTCCTTAAGTTCATTCAAAGAGGTGTATGAAACCCAATATGTCTTGTTGTTCTCGACCTCTTTTTTGAACTCTACAACATCTTGGTCATTCTTTGATTTTTCGTCAGCATATACCACAACCTTTGGTCGCTTTTTGGTCTTTTGCAAGGTGCTTACAGCCAGGCGATATTCGCGAATTGTCTTTGGGCCAATGCCATCTGTAATAATCACAATGACACAATCAGCTTCATTTTGAATAAACTCATCATAACGCATCTGCTGCTGATGATTGTTGTCGAAATCTTCAAAGGTATAGGAAGAAAGCATTATATCTAAAGAGCCCCATCTATTCACAACCTGAGAAAGGCTTGCTCTTACAGCATCTCTCTCCTCGGTGATAGTAGTAGCTCCTGCGATAAAACACTTGTACTCAATCTTCTTATTGTCGGTTAAAGTTGGCTGTACTTTGTCTGATATCCTTGGCGTCCGCATTTGCATTTGCAGACGATTGCTATTTTTTGAAAACTTAACCACAAAGTTTTTAAGCCCACGACCTATTCTATAACCTAGACAAAGAAATAAAGAAATTATAACTGCTATTAAAATTATTAATTCTAGGTCTATAGGATATGTATCAACTGTGGACCAGATTGAGACTAAAACTGAAAAGACAAAAATAATATAATCAATCTTTGATAATTTAAAAGAAGATCTTTCAATCTTTTTCAGGCTTTCTTCTATCTCAAAAATAGTCTCATTTGGATTTGCTTCATTATATTTAATAATTTGATATTGCTTATAATCAGTAAATATCAATTCCCAAACACCCCTTAGTGGAGTGTCGTCAAGAGTCACAATTATCAACTTTTTTTTATTGTCTTTCGCCCATTTTACAATATTTAGAATTTCACCGCAACGGCTTGATAGCTTGCTATGTAATAACATCAATATATCTGAAGACTTAAAGTCTCCACCCACAAACATTCCACCGTGATAATCATAACCACCATCAGTTATTTGTACGGATATATCTCTCAAAGACAATCCATTTTTTATCTCTTTAGCAAATGTGGAATATATTCCATCCTGATAATCATTGATTAAGGTGATTTTTCTCATCATACTACTCATAAAGACATCACTTTTAGCATATAATTGTACAAAGATAAATACTTTTTCATTTATTTTCAATTATATATAGTTTTATAGAGCATTTGGAGTTAATCTTTTTATATGTAACAAATATTTTTTATATTTGTAAATTAGAACTATTGTTACGATGCCACAGCAAGTGCAACATATCACCCTCAAGCAACTCCAACAGCTGATTAAGGCTTCGGTGGAGCAGGCTTTGCCCCTACCCGTATGGGTGGTGGCCGAGGTTGCGGAGTTGAAGGTCAACTATTCGGGTCACTGCTATATGGAGCTTGTCGAGAAGAGCGAGCCCAAGCGTGGTGGCTCGTCCACCCCGACGGCCCAGGCGAGGGCGGTGGTGTGGCGCAGCCAGTGGGCGATGATTGCCCCCTATTTTCGCGCGCAGACGGGCTCCGAGCTTGCGCCGGGAATGAAGATTTTGGCCAAGGTGCTGGTGTCGTACCACGAACTCTATGGACTGTCGTTGCAAATTTCCGACATTGACCCAAGCTACACGTTGGGCGAGGTGGAGCGTCAGAAGCAGATGACCATCTCTCAGCTGCAAGCCGATGGCGTGTGGGATATGAATCGTGAGTTGGAGTTGCCTTACCTTGTGCAGCGCATTGCGGTGGTGTCGAGTGCGGCAGCGGCAGGCTATCGTGACTTTATGAACGAACTGAGCGAGGGTGGTTACGCCTTTCGTTGCGACCTCTACGATGTGGTGGTCCAGGGTGCAGCTGCCGAGGAGTCGATCTGTGCGGCGTTGGAGGAGGTGGCCTTGAAGCAGGAGTGCTACGACGCTGTGGTGCTCATCCGCGGCGGTGGCTCGGCAAGCGATTTGAGCTGCTTTAATTCATACCGTCTTTGCTCCTATGTGGCGCAGTTCCCGTTGCCTGTGGTGACTGGCATTGGTCACGACAAGGATACCAGCGTGGCCGATATGGTGGCGCACACTTCGCTGAAAACACCTACGGCGGTGGCGGCGTGGCTCGTCGAGCGTATGGCTCGCATCGAGGCGTGGTTGGAGGAGATGACAGTGCAGATGGCGTCGCTGGCGGCGGCTGTGACCAAGCGCGAGGAGTTGAGGCTGGAACGCCTGACGGCTGAGCTGACTCACTATACTTCGACCTATTGTTCGCGTGCCGAGGCGCAACTGATGCTGATGCGTGAGCAGTTGTTCTCGCTAATGGAGCGCCGATTGGAACGCGAGCAGCAGCGGTTGGAGATTGCCCAGCGTAGCGTGGAGGCTCTCTCGCCCAAGCGTATTATGCAGCTCGGCTTTGCGGTGGTGCGTAGCCAGGGTAGGGCGCTGAGTCGCATAGGCGATGCGCCGCGTGGAACGGAGTTGGAGATTGAACTCCTCGATGGAACAATAAAAGCAAAAGTAGAATAGTTTTTAAGATATGGAGAGCAAGGAACTTACATACAGCGAGGCTATTGCCGAGGTTGAGCAGATAATCTCGCGCCTGCGCAGCGAGCAGACGGGTGTCGATACCCTGGCTGCGGAGCTTAAACGTGCATCGGAGCTCATCGAGCGCTGCAAGGCGCAGCTGCGCGATGTGGAGGCTGCTGTGAAAAAGCAGATGGAGGAGTAGGCGATTCCTGCTGGCTGTGCTGGCCAGGTGCGATAAAACAAGACAACGAGAATGAAACGATTGATAAAATATATCCTCAATACCATTCCGCGCCCGTGGTTGCAGCGCGTGGCTGGGTGGGCTGTGCCGCTGATGGGCCTGCTATATGTGGGCCGAGGCAAGGAGTGCCCCGTGTGTGGCTGCCAGCGCCGCAAGTTCCTGCCTTATGGCTATGTCGAGCAGCGCGAGAATGCCCTCTGCCCCAACTGCCTGGCCTTGGAGCGTCACCGTCTGTTGTGGCTGTGGCTGCTGCGCGAGAGCGACTTGGGTCGAGGAGCGATGGCTCTGCCCCGAATGTTGCACATTGCACCCGAAGTGGCGCTGATGCGTAAGTTTAAGAAGATGTATGCCCGTGAGGCGGAGCGTTATGTGACGGCCGATTTGGAGAGTCCGCTGGCCGATATCCACTTCGATGTGCAGCAGATTCCACTCGAAGATGAGTCGTTCGACGTGATTATCTGTAACCATATTTTGGAACACGTCGAGGATGATGTCAAGGCGCTGGGTGAACTGTTCCGCGTGATGAAGCGTGGGGGCTGGGGAGTGATTCTCTCGCCCATTGACCAGAGCCGTGAGCTGACCTTCGAGGATGACTCAATTACCGACCCCGACGAGCGTACGCGTATCTTTGGTCAGTATGACCACCGCCGCATCTATGGCCGCGACTACGCCCAGAGGTTGGAGCGTGTGGGCTTTGAGGCCTATGAGATTGACTATCGCCAGATGCTGAGTCGAGCCGAGCAGGAGCGATATGCTCTGACCGACGAGAAATTGTATATTGTTCGCAAACCATCAACAAAATAGTTAGTTATGGAGGCAATTGAAAGATATGGAACACTGCGCAACATTGTTGCGTCGTCGTATTCAACCACCACCCAGGAGTGTGTGGATAAGGCATTGGTGTTTGCCTATGAGAGAATGAGCGAGTATAAGCGTTATGATGGAGCCCCAATGTTTGATCACGATGTGGCTGTGGCCGAGATTGTGGCCAAGGAGTTGGGTCTGGGTCGTAACTCGATTGTGGCGGCCATCCTTCACGATGTGATGCGCATCGCGAGCAAGGAGCACCCCGAGCAGGTTGAGGCTCTCTCGCAGCTCATTAAGGTGGAGTTTGGTGAGCCCGTGCTGGGTATCATTGTGGGCCTGTGTAATATTTCCAACATCAAACTCAAAGTCTCGAAGGAGCAGGCCGATGACTTCCGCGATATGATCGTGAGCTACTCGGAGGATCCACGAGTTATCCTCATCAAGTTGGCCGACAGATTGGAGGTAATGCGTAATTTGGAGATATTCCCCGCCGAGAAGCGCCGCAAGAAGAGCTGGGAGAGTATGAACCTCTATGCCCAGATTGCCCATAAGTTGGGTCTCTACGCCTTGAAGAGCGAGTTGGAGGACTTGGCCTTGAAGTGGTTGGAGAACGAGGACTATGAGTACATCTGTCGCCGTTTGGAGGAGACCGAGAGCGAGCGTCAGACCTTCATCTCACGCTTCCTGGTGCCCATCGAGGAGAAGTTGCAGCAGGTGGCGGGTCTTAACTACCACATCAAGAGCCGCACCAAGTCGGTATATTCCATCTGGAACAAGATGCGCAAGCAGAATGTGGGCTTCGAGGGTGTTTACGACATCTTCGCCCTGCGCATTATCATCGACTGTCCCAAGGAGATGGAGAAGCAGCTCTGCTGGACGGTCTATTCAGTGGTGAGCGATTGCTATACTCCTAACCCCAAGCGTATGCGCGATTGGGTGACCATCCCAAAGAAGAATGGTTACGAGTCGTTGCATACCACCGTTTCGGCGGGTGGAGGTCGTTGGGTCGAGATTCAGATTCGCACCGAACGTATGGACGCTGTGGCTGAGCGGGGTATCGCCGCCCATTGGCGTTACAAGGGTGTGAACCAGGGTGCCCAGACCTCGGAGCAGTGGCTTAGCCGCTTGCGTGAGGCGTTGGAGGAGACCACTCATTCACTCTCGCAGCGTTTCGATGCCAAGCCCACATCGGGCGAGATATTTGTCTTTACGCCCAATGGCGACATCCGTAAATTGCCCGAGGGGGCAACGGTGCTGGACTTCGCGTTTGATATCCACACCAACCTGGGCGCCACCTGTACGGGCGGTAAGGTCAATAACCGAGCTGTGCCCATCCGCGAGGTGTTGCGTAATGGCGACATTGTCGAGGTGATGACCCAGAAGAACCAGACGCCCAAGGCCGATTGGCTCGCGTTCTGTGTCACCTCGAAGGCCCGCACCCGCATCAAGTCCTACCTGCGCGAGGAGCAGTTGAAGCACGCCCGTATGGGTCGTGAGGAGTTGGAGCGTAAGCTCAAAAATTGGAAGATTAATGTGCCCATCGACGAGGTGGTGGCATACCTGTGTCGCACGCTCAAAGTGCGTACGGGTCGTGAACTCCACTCGATGATTGCGTTGCAAAAGTTGGATTTCATCTCCATCAAGGAGATTTTGAACCGCTGGCTCTCGGGCCAGGCCGATGAGGAGCGCCGCGCCGCAGCTGCCGAGGCCGACAAGAAAAAGGAGGAGAGCAAGCTCAGCGACTCGGCACCACGCCGCTCATCCGATGCGCTGATTATCGACGATAAGATTAACAACATTGAGTACAAGCTGGCCAAGTGCTGTAACCCCATCAAGGGTGACTCCATCTTTGGCTTTGTGACCATCTCGGCTGGTATCACCATCCACCGCACCGACTGCCCCAACGCAGCACGTCTGAGGGAGAACTATCCCTACCGCATTATGGAGGCTCAGTGGCGCAACAATGCCGATGGCTCGTTCCGCGCTACGATTGGTGTGGTGTCACACGATATACCGGGCGTAGCGAACCAGATTACCGAGGTCATCACACGCGAATTGAAACTCAACATCCGAGGTCTGAACTTCAACTCTCGTGGCGATGGTACGGCGTCGGGTACGGTGAGCGTTGAGGTGCCAAGTGCAGCCGTTGTCGATATGCTCATCCACTCGATTATGCGTATCAAGGGTGTGCAGCGTGCCTACCGAATGAAAAACTAAATCCCCTGGGACTATGCAACATAAACCGCTGAATTTTCTACACGACCTGGTCGCGCCCATTGCGCGCATACCGGGCCTAAGATGGCTGGTGAGACCCTTGAAGCTCATCATCTACACCGTGCAGGGTCTGCTCACCCACGGCACTATGGATATGGGTGCCGCGCTGACGTCCTACACCCTGGTATCGATTGTGCCAGTGCTGGCGTTGGCCTTTGCCGTAGTCAAGGGCTTTGGCCTGGCAGAGAGCCTGGTCCATAACCTCTACTCGCTGCTGCCCCAGATGCCCGAGGTGGTGGATTATATGGTGGCGTTTGCCAACAACACCCTGGCACGCACCAATGGCGGCTTGATGGCGACGATAAGTTTGCTCACGTTGCTGTGGGCGGTGATGAGCCTGTTTGAGTCCATCGAGACCAACTTCAACAAGATATGGGAGGTGAAATCCACGCGCAACCTTGTGCGTAAGTATAGCGACTATATCACCGTGGTGGTCATCGCGCCGCTGCTGTGGATTGTCGCCACATCGGTCGGAAGCTACACACGCGAGATGATAGGCTTGGAGGGTAGCGTATGGCTTGGTGTGATATCCAAACTCTTCTCGCTGGTGCTTGTGTGGGCTATGTTTACGCTGGTCTATCTGGTTTTGCCCAACACCAAGGTTAAGTTGCGCCCAGCTATGATGGCGGGTGTGTTTGCCGGTACGGGCTTCTTTCTGTTTCAGACGCTGTTTGTCTTCTTGATGAAGTGGATGACCTCTTATAGCGCCATCTATGGTAGCTTCGCGGCTCTACCTCTCTTCCTGCTGTGGATGCAGAACTCGTGGCGTATATTGCTTATGGGTTGCGAAATATCGTTCGCCATCCAGAACGAAAAACGATATGATGAGGAGCGCGAGTTGCCCGTCATCAGCCACGACCACGCCCAGAAACTTATGGTCGCCATTGTCTGTGTGGTGGCTCGTAGGTTTGTGCAGGGCAAAGGTGCTGTGCCGCTGGGTGTAATGCGCCAGAGCCTGGGTGTGCCGACGCGAATCGTTAGCAAACTTGTTGCCACTCTGGTGGCTGCCGATATACTCAACGAGGTGAAGTGCGACGAGCAGGATTATGATGTGGCCTATGCCCCTGCGCGCGACATCAATACGTTGCGAGTGTGCGATATGCTCAATGCCATCGAGCAGCATAGCGAACCTACGGGCACTGACAACCTCGATAAACAGCTCGATGGAACTCCCGCGTCGGATGTGATTGACGGCATCAAGAGTGCCGCCACGCTGGCCAAGGAGAATAAAACAATAGCTGAATTGATTGCAAATGAATAGTAAGAATCAACCCATAAGTGTCGTTGTTGTGGGCAGCGGCAATGTTGCCGAGGCGATAGCTGTGGCTGTGGCCGATGCGTGGGCGTTGGAGCTCAGGCAGGTGGTGGCCCGCAATGCCAAACGTGCCGAGACCATCGCCGAGATGTGTCGCACGGAGTGGAGCGATGATTTCGAGCAGGTTGAGGCTGCCGACTTCTATATCATCGCTGTGAGCGACCGCGCTGTGGCGGAGGTGGCCAAGCAGTTGCGCCGCCCCAAGGACTCCATCCTGTTGCATACGGCTGGCAGTGTCGAAATCAAAGCCCTGGGCGAGGGTCAGACGGGTGTGCTCTATCCCTTCCAGACCTTTACCGTTGGCCGCAGAGTCGAGTTCTCGGATGTGCCACTCTTTATCGAGGGTTGCAACCTCGACGTCGAGGCCCACATCGAGGAACTGGCCCAGACGCTGAGCAGTAGGGTCTATCACGCTTCGTCGTCACGCCGCCGTGAGATTCATCTCTCGGGCGTTATGGCCTGCAACTTTGTGAATGCGCTCTATGCGATGGCGGCCGATCACCTGGCCCAGAGCGAGGCTCTGCCTTTCGATGTGTTGCGCCCGCTGATTTTGGAGACAGCCCGCAAGGCTGTGGATGCCGCCCATCCGCGTCAGGTGCAGACGGGTCCCGCCGTCAGAGGCGACAGAGAGGTGGCGCAGCGTCACCAGGCGATGCTGGGCGAGGGGCAGCAACAGGAGGTCTATAAACTTTTAACCGATTATATATGGCAAACTTCAAAGAAGATATAGCAAAGACACGCGCCTTTATTTTCGATGTCGATGGCGTGATGACCGATGGAGGTATTTCGCCCATCGAGGGTGGTACGGATTTCATCCGCAAGTATAACGCCAAGGATGGCTATGCCATAGCCTATGCCGTGCGCCGGGGCTACAAGGTGTGCGTCATCTCGGGCGGCTTTGGCAACCTGCTGCGTGCCCGCTTGGAGAAGTTGGGCGTTACGAAGATTTACCTGGGCTGTATGAACAAGATTGCAGCTATGGAGGAGTTCTTTTCAGAGTATGAGATTGACCCCGCGTATGCAATTTATATGGGCGACGATATTCCCGATTTGGAGTGTATGGAGATGGTGGGAATCCCCGTCTGCCCAGCCGATGCGTGCGCTGAGGTGTTGGAGGCGGCACGCTATGTGTCGGAGTTCAAGGGTGGTGAGGGTGCTGTGCGCGACATCATCGAGCAGACTCTGCGCTCGCAGGATGAGTGGGCCAAGGATAGAAATGGTGTCATCAGCGTGGCATCGCGATAAAATCAAAGTTTATGAGTGAAGAGATTTTGGCTCGCCGCCAGAAGGTCTATGACTATCTGGCCGAGCACGATATTGAATATACAACCTATACCCATCCCGAGGCTCCGACCATCGAGATAGCCCAGCAGTATTGGCACCAGGATGGCTCGAAGCACTGCAAGAACCTCTTTTTCCGCAACCATAAGGGTAACCGCCACTATCTGGTGTGCTTCGACTGCGACCGTTCGATGGCCATCCACGATTTGGAGCAGAGCCTAAAACAAGGCAAGCTATCGTTTGCCTCGGAGCAGCGTATGGAGCGTTACCTGGGTCTGCGCCCAGGATCGGTGTCGCCCTTCGGCTTGATTAACGATGAGGAGCACCACGTTCACCTCTTTCTGGATAAGAACCTGCTCTCTTACCCCTCGCTCTCATTCCATCCCAACGACAATACCGCCACGGTGGTCATCTCGCAGGAGATGTTCGAGCGTTACTTGCAGAGCGTGGGCAACACTTACGAATACATAGAACTATATTAAACTCCCGTTAGATGAAACGCCTATTTCTCATCGACGCCTATGCGCTGGTGTTCCGCTACTATTACGCCTTTGTGGGACGCCCTATGCGCAATCGTCAGGGTATGAACACTTCGATTCTCTTTGGCTTCACCAAGTTCTTGCGCGACATCCAGAAGCGCGAGAAGCCCGACCTGTTGGGTGTGGCGCTCGACCCCAAGGGAGGCTCGTTTCGTTGTCAGCTCTACCCCGAATATAAGGCCAACCGCCCAGCCACGCCCGAGGATATCATCGCCTCGGTGCCCTATCTGTGTCGCCTGCTCAGGGCTATGCGCATCCCCGTTTTCGAGGTCGCAGGCTACGAGGCCGACGATGTGATTGGTACACTTGCCGTGAAGGGCGAGCAGGCTGGTTATGAGGTCTTTATGGTGACACCCGACAAGGATTATGGTCAGCTGGTGGGCGATAATCGCCACATCTACAAGCAGAAGGGCGACGGCGTGGAGATTGTGCGCAAGGAGGATATATGCTCAAAATATGGCATTTCGGACCCTCAGTTGGTGCGCGACATCCTGGCCATCTGGGGCGATGCCTCGGACAACATCCCTGGTGTGCCGGGCATCGGCGAGAAGGGTGCCTGCAAATTGGTAGGCGAGTGGGGCGAGGTGGAGAACATCTTGCGTAATGCCTCGAATATCAAGGGCAAGCAGGGCGAGAAGATTGCGGCGTGGGGCGATAAGTTGCTTATGGCCAAACGCCTGACGACCATCTGTACCGATGTGCCTGTGGAGTTTAATGCTGAGGATTTGGAGATATGTCCGCCCAATAACGATGAGTTGCGAGCTCTGTATCAGGAGCTTGACTTCACCTCGTTTTTGCGTGAATTGCCCCCCGACGTGGCGAGCGTGGGTGGTGTGAAGTCGGAGTCCAAGCCCGCATCGCTTTTCGATGCACCTGCCACTGAGACCACCAAGCCCTGCCCCAAGCGATGTCAGGAGAGGGCCGAGCAGGGTGATTTGTTTGCCGCTTTCGGAGCTTTGCAGAGCGCAGAGCCAGCCGCACCAGCTGCGACAGTTGCACCAGCAGAGCAAGTCGTGGTGGCAGATGCGTTTTCTGCTGATGAGGCGCAGACCGAGGCGTTGGCTACGGCCGCGACCACTCCTCACGACTATGTCCTGATTGATAGTTTAGATGAGATGCAGGCGTTGGTGGCTCGCCTGAGTCAGGTGAGCGAGTTCTGCTTCGATACAGAGACTACGGGTTTTGATATGTTCCGCGACCACATCGTAGGAATGTCATTTGCCATCGAGCCTCATAAGGCGTGGTATGTGGCCTTCAAACCCGAAAATAGGGCTGCATTTGCCGAGGCTGTGCGCCCGCTGTTTGAGAACGAAGCGATTACGAAGGTGGCGCAGAATATTAAATTTGATATGATGGTGCTTCGTAGATTGGGTATCGAGGTGCGTGGTCGCAAGATTGACACTATGATTCTCCACTACCTGCTCGATGCCGAGTCGCGCCATAATATGAATTTTCTGGCCGAGCGTTATCTGCGCTACACGCCCATCGCCATCGAGAGCCTCATCGGCAAGGGTGCGCGTCAGCTGACGATGGACCAGGTGAATGTAGAGTTGGTCAAGGAGTATGCGGCCGAGGATGCCGACATCACTATGCAGCTCAAACAGGTGCTCTGGCCCGAAATCGAGAAGCAGGGGCTGGTGGAACTTTATGAGAAAGTCGAGGAGCCGATGATTGATGTGCTGGCCGAGATGGAACTTGCGGGCGTGAGGGTCGATGCCCATCAGCTGGCAGACTATGCCGTGGAGCTCAACCGTGAGTTGCAACGCTTGGAGGAGGAGATACGCCGCGAGGCCAACGAACCGATGCTGAATGTGAACTCGGCACGCCAGCTGGGCGAGGTATTGTTTGCCAAGATGCAGATTACCGACAAACCCAAGATGACCAAGACGCGCCAATATAGTACCGACGAGGAGTATCTGCAAGGCTTTGCGGGTAAGTACCCCATCGTGGACAACATCCTGAAATATCGCGGGGTGAAGAAGCTCATCTCGACCTATGTCGAGGCTCTGCCCCAGCTTATCAACCCCCAGACGGGCCGCATCCACACCTCCTACAATCAGGCGGTGACGGCTACGGGTCGCCTCTCTTCGACAAACCCTAATCTGCAAAACATCCCTGTGCGCGATGATATGGGTCGCCGCATACGCCAGGCCTTTGTGGCGCGTGACGAGCAGCATGTTCTGCTCTCGGCCGATTATAGCCAGGTCGAGTTGCGACTGATGGCCCATCTTAGTGGCGATTCATCGCTCATCGAGGCCTTTATGATGGGTGAGGATATCCACGCCGCCACAGCTGCCAAGCTCTTCCATAAGCCTATCGCCGAGGTGACTACCGACGAGCGCCGCAAGGCCAAGACCGCCAACTTTGGCATCATCTATGGCATCTCGGCATTTGGCCTGAGCCAGCGTCTGGATATTCCTCGCGGAGAGGCCAAGTCGCTCATCGATGGTTACTTCGCCACCTATCCCCAGGTAAAGGAGTATATGGACCGTTCGATAGCAGAGGCCAAGGAGAGGGGTTATGTCGAGACGGCTTTCAATCGCCGCCGCTACCTTAACGATATTGCTTCGCGCAATGCCGTGGCACGAGGTGTGGCCGAGCGCAACGCCATCAATGCCCCCATCCAGGGCAGTGCGGCCGATATTATGAAGCTCGCGATGATTGAGATTCACCGCCGATTCAAGGCCGAGGGCATACGTTCGCAGATGATTCTGCAAGTTCACGACGAGGTTGTGGTCGATACCCTGCGCAGCGAGTTGGAGCAGGTAAAGCGCATTGTCACCGAGTCGATGGAGGGTATAGCCTCGCTGCGTGTGCCGCTGATTTCCGAGGCAGGCGTGGGCGATAATTGGCTCGATGCACATTAGACCTTTGTCTTGTGACATAAAAAAGGGATATCCGAACCATCGGGTATCCCTTTCCTATTTTCTTTTTATCACTATTTCAATCCGCCGAGCCAGTCGAGCAGGGCTGATTGCCATTGCGCTTTATGCTTGAACGAGTCGCGGAAGCCCCAGCCGTGACCTCCCGAGGGGAGAATGTGGAGCGAGGCGGGTATGCCCTCCTCCTTCAAGGCGTTGTAGAACTTCACGCTGTTGGCTGGCGGTACGCCGCCATCGTCGTCAGAGAGCACCATAAAGGTGGGTGGCGTGAGCTTTGTGACCAATTTTTCGGCTGAGTAGTTGTCTGTTAGCTCCTTGCTGCGCTTTGGACCCAAAAGGTTGTCGAACGAACCCTTGTGAGCGTGGAGGCTCTCGCCCGTAATCACAGGGTAGAACAGCACTGCAAAGTCGGGACGCAGGGTTGCGCGGTGGCTTGTGTCGCCATTGTGCGCTAACGCTCCCACAGCCGTTGAGGCTGCCAGGTGGCCGCCTGCCGAGAATCCCATAATGCCCACACTTGTGATGCAGTGCTTGGGCGCCCACTCCTCCTTCATAAAGCGTAGTGCCTCGGCTGCATCCTCCATCGGCACCTCGGGGTGGTGGTTGGGCATACGATACTTCAATACCGCAGCTGTGATGCCATTCTGGGCTAACCATTTGCCGAAGTCGTGACCCTCGTGACCGATGGCTACCAACCAATAGCCGCCGCCCGGGCAGATGACAACGCTCTGGCCCGTAGCCTTGTCCTCGGCTGCCTCGTAGATATAGAGTACCGCCTCGGTGGTGTTGGAGTAGCGTACCCCGCCCTCATCTCGCTCCTGCCCCACGAGGAGGTTGGAGTGAGGAGCTGTGGTGTTGTCCCACAGCTTTACCTCAGTCTGTGCCTGGATTGTCATAGCCGAAATGAGCATCGTTAAGGTGAACAATAGCTTGCGCAACATATTTCGTTACATTACGATGTTGATAATCTTGCCTACGACAACGATAATCTTCTTTGGAGCCTTGCCTTCGAGCCACTTCTGTGCGCCCTCGGTTGTCACGATGTCGGCCTGGATGTCGGCTGGGGTCATCGTCAAGGCGTAGTTCTGCTTGAAGCGGAGCTTACCGTTGATCATTACTGGATACTCAAATGCGCTCTCGACCAAGTGTTGCTCGTCGAACTCTGGATAAGAGGTATCGAAGATAGTTTCGGCGTGACCCATCACCTCCCACAACTCCTCAGCGATGTGTGGCGCGAATGGAGCGATGAGGATTGTAAGTGGCTCCAACACCTCGCGCTTGTGGCAAGCACCGAGCTCGTTGAGACAAATCATAAATGCCGAAATCGAGGTATTAAATGAGAAATTCTCGATATCCTCGCGAATCTTCTTGATGGTCTTGTGAAGGGTCTTCAACTCGGCTGGTGTAGCAGCCTCGTCGGTGAGTGTCAACTGACCCTCGCGGTCGAAGAACAAGCGCCAGAACTTACGCAAGAACTTGTGAACGCCATCGATACCGTTGGTATCCCAAGGCTTTGACTGCTCCAATGGACCGAGGAACATCTCATACATACGCAATGTGTCGGCACCGTAGTTCTCGACAATGTTATCTGGGTTCACGACGTTGAACATAGACTTCGACATCTTCTCGATAGCCCAGCCGCATACATACTTACCATCCTCCAAGATGAACTCTGCATCCTTGAACTCTGGACGCCAAGCGCGGAAGGCATCGAGGTCGAGCTGGTCGTTCTTGACGATGTTTACATCGACGTGAATCTCCTGAGTATCGTAATCCTTCTTCAAACCGAGCGACACGAACTTGTTGGTACCCACAACGCGATATACGAAGTTCGAGCGACCCTGAATCATACCCTGGTTCACGAGCTTCTTGAATGGCTCAGTCTCGCAAACGTAGCCCAAGTCGTAGAGGAACATATTCCAGAAACGTGAGTACATCAAGTGACCTGTCGCGTGCTCGATACCGCCCACATACAAATCGACATTACGCCAGTACTGGTTGGCCTCCTGCGATACCAAAGCCTCGTTGTTGCGTGGGTCCATATAGCGCAAGTAGTAAGCCGATGAACCTGCGAAACCAGGCATTGTCGAGAGCTCCAAGGCGTGACCCTCGAATGTCCAATCCTCTACGCGTGCCAATGGTGGCTCGCCCTGCTCGGTTGGACCGAAGTTCTCGATTGGTGGCAACTCCAATGGGAGCTTATCCTCTGGAATAGGGTATGATGTCTCGCCCTTGTAATATACTGGGAATGGCTCACCCCAGTAACGCTGACGTGAGAAGATAGCGTCGCGCAAGCGATAGTTGATGAGCTTCTTTCCCAAGCCGCGCTTCTCGACCTCCTCGAACATAGCAGGGATGGCCTCCGTAACGTCCATACCAGTGATGAAGTCCGAGTTAATCATCTTACCCGACTTAGCATCGTATGACTCCTCCTCGATATTGCCGCCCTCGACAACTGGGATAATCTCTAAGCCGAAGTGGCGTGCGAAGGCGTAGTCGCGCGAGTCGTGCGCTGGCACAGCCATAATGGCACCTGTACCGTAACCTGCCAATACATAGTCTGAGATATAGATTGGAATAGCCTTGCCTGTGAATGGGTTGATGGCGTAAGAACCCGTAGCCACACCGCTCACACGACGTGTCTCGGCGATACGCTCACGCTCCGAACGCTTCTTGGTCTGCTCGATGTAATCCTCCACAGCAGCCTTGTTCTCGGCGCTTGTGAGCTCCTCGACCCACTCGTGTTCAGGGGCGATGACCATAAACGTAACACCGAAGATGGTATCAGGGCGAGTGGTGAAGATTTCGAGTTTGCGGTCTGAATCCTTAACATCGAAGAATACCTGAGCACCCACCGAACGGCCAATCCAGTTGCGCTGAATCTCCTTCAATGAGTCGCACCACTCCAAAGCCTCCAAACCATCCAACATACGCTGAGCGTAGGCAGTAACGCGCAGGCTCCACTGCTTCATTCGCTTCTGCTCCACTGGGAAGCCGCCACGAACCGACAAGCCATCCTTAACCTCGTCGTTAGCGAGCACTGTGCCGAGCTGAGGGCACCAGTTCACCATAGTGTCGGCACGGTAAGCCAAGCGGTAGTTCTGCAATACCTGCTCCTTCTCCTCCTCTGAGTAGGCGTTCCACTCCTCAGCCGAGAATGTCATAGGCGTTGTGCAGGCAGCATCCAAGCCTTCGGTACCCTGCTTAGCGAACTGCTCTTTGAGTGACTCGATTGAGACAGCCTTCTGAGCCACGTTGCAGTAGTAGTGGTTATACATCTTCAAGAAAGCCCACTGAGTCCACTTGTAGTACTCAGGGTCGCAGGTGCGTACCTCGCGGTCCCAGTCGTAGCAGAAACCAATCTTGTCCATCTGCTCGCGGTAGCGGTTCACGTTCTGCTCTGTCGTTACGGCTGGGTGCTGACCAGTCTGGATAGCATACTGCTCAGCTGGCAAACCAAAGGCGTCATAACCCATTGGGTGCAACACGTTGAAACCGCACAAACGCTTGTAGCGTGAGTAGATATCCGACGCGATGTAACCCAGAGGGTGACCAACGTGCAAACCTGCTCCCGATGGATAAGGGAACATATCCAATACATAATATTTTGGACGTGAAGGGTCAACCTCCACACGATAGGTCTTGCGATCAGCCCATAGCTTCTGCCACTTGGTCTCGATCTGTTTGAAATTGTATTCCATTGTTATCTTGTTTTGTATTTTCTTAGCTCGATTGCGGAACAAAGCGTTCCAATGGGCAAATATACGATAATTAATTCATAATTTTGAATTTATTCTCTATCTTTGCGCTATATTATTTAATTTTTGCTATGGAAGTAAACTACACGCGCGAGGAGCGTTACGACGCTGAGCGCATAGAAAAATTGGCATATCACTATCGTGAAATACTCTCATTGCTGGGCGAGGACCCCGAGCGTGAGGGACTTATCAAGACACCTGAGCGAGTGGCAAAGGCTATGTCGTTTGTGACCAAGGGCTACACCCAGGATCCTATCGAGATTATCAACTCGGCCATCTTTAAGGAGGAGTATCAGCAGATGGTGCTGGTGAAGGATATCGAGCTCTTCTCGATGTGTGAGCATCATATGATGCCATTCGTGGGCAAGGCTCACGTTGCCTACATCCCTAATGGCCGCATCACAGGCCTCTCGAAGATTGCCCGCGTGGTGGAGTGTTTTGCACGCCGCTTGCAGGTGCAGGAGCGCCTGACGGTGCAGATTCGTGACTGCATCCAGCAGGCGTTGGATCCAATCGGTGTGGCGGTTGTTATCGAGGCAAGCCATATGTGTATGCAGATGCGTGGTGTCGAGAAGCTCGGCTCGGCTACGACCACATCGGCCTTTACGGGTATCTTTCTCAAAGATACTCGCACCCGCGAGGAGTTTTTGACCCTGATTAGTAACAAATACCGTTAAGATATGAAAAAGATTCTTCTCTTTGCTCTGTGCGCAGTCGTTATGTGCATAGTGTCGTGTGGCAAGCAGGCTACGGCTCCCATCAAGGTCATCTCATATAATGTGCGTTGCAGTGGTGGCGATGGCGAGAACCATTGGGATAAGCGTAAACACGCCTCGCTGAATATGATTCACGACGAGAAGCCCACAATCTTTGGATTGCAGGAGGCTAACCCCGACCAGATGCAGTACTTGGCGGAAAACCTACCTGAGTATGGCTACATTGGCGTAGGTCGTGAGGATGGCGTGTCAAGGGGTGAGCATATGGCTATCTTCTACTTGAAGGAGGAGGTTGAACTCCTGGATGGCGGTACGTTCTGGCTCTCGGAGACTCCCGACGAGCCATCAAAGGGCTGGGATGCGGCGTGCAAGCGCACCTGCACCTGGACAAAACTCAGGATGAAGAGCACAGGCAAGGAGTTTGCCTATCTGAATACCCACCTCGATCACGTCGGTAAGGTGGCTCAGCGCGAGGGATTGGCTCTGATTGTGAAGCGTGCCGAGGAGATTGTACCTCAGGGTATGACGGTCTTTGTGACTGCCGACTTCAACGCTCTCACTTCGGATTCAATCTTCGAGCCATTGAAGGCCGATATGAAGGATGCTCGCGAGGTAGCGCCAGTGACCGACCATCGTGGTACCTACAACGGCTGGAACGCAGCCAACACCAGCAACCCGGGTTGTGTCATCGATCACATCTTCTTCCGTGGTGCCGAGGCTCACACGTTCAAGGTGTTGTGTGACAAGAACTACGGTGCGCCCTACATCTCGGACCACTATCCAGTAGTAATGGAGGCTACATTTTAAAATTCAAAATGCATAATTCAAAATTCAAAATTGGATTTTGAGTTTTACAAACAAAACTATGCAAGATAAAGTAAAAGAGCTTCTCAGGGGTATCATTCACCCCGAGACTGAGCAAAATATCGTCGATAGCGGCGTGGTGGAGCAGGTGACGGCGCGAGAGGATAAGATCACCGTGGTGTTGTGCTTTGCCAAGAGTCGCGATCCGTTTGCCGTGAGAATCAAATCGATAGTGGAGCAGACTCTCGTGGAACAGTTCCCAGCAGCGGCAGGCAACATTACAGTAGTTATCAAGGAGGCTGCGCCCCGTGCGCCACAGCCCAAACGCGAGAGCACCACTGTGAAGGTGGGTAAAATCATCGCCGTAGCCTCGGGTAAGGGCGGTGTGGGTAAATCCACCGTTACAGCAAACCTGGCACTCACGCTGAGTAGAATGGGTATGCGTGTGGGTGTGTTGGATGCCGACATCTATGGTCCATCACAGCCCAAGATGTTTGGTTGCGAGGGTTATCTGCCCGACGCGGTGCAGGAGGATGGTCAGGATTATATCATCCCAGCCGTGAGCCAGGATATCGAGCTGATGTCCATCGGCTTCTTCATTCAGCCTACCGACGCCCTGATGTGGCGCGGTGCGATGGCAACCAACGCCTTGAAGCAGTTGCTCCACCAGACTATGTGGGGCGGCTTGGACGTCTTGTTAAATGATATGACTCCGGGAACGGGCGATATTCACCTGACGATGATATCTGAGATTAAGCTCGACGGCGCCATCATCGTTTCAACGCCTCAGCAGGTGGCTGTGGCCGATGTGGTGCGCGGCGTGGAGATGTTCCGCCACGAGCAGGTCAATGTGCCTGTGTTGGGTGTGGTGGAGAATATGGCGTGGTTTACGCCCAAGGAGTTGCCTGATAACAAATATTATATCTTTGGCAAGGGTGGCGCACGCGACTATGCCGAGCAGGCGGGCGTTCCGTTCTTGGGCCATATTCCTATCATTCAGTCGATTATGGAGGGTGGTGAGAATGGTCAGCCATCGGCAGGATTCGATGCCGACGTGGATAAGTATTATCGCGAGATTGCCCAGAAGATTGTGGCCAGCATCTAAGCCGGGGGCAGTCGTCGCTTGAAAATAGAGATTTAGCCCCGCAGCGAGGGGTGCTTTAAGCGCTTCTCCCTCTGAGGTGGGGCGCAGGAAAAATGGTCGCAACTTGCATAAAGTGAGATATTTTTGAATTCTGAATTTTGAAAATTGAATTTTATAAGGTATCTTTGCGGCCGATTTCAGGCATAATGGGATTTGGCGGCTGTGTTTTTCGCCAAGTTGAGTAATGCTGTAGTAAAAACAATTAAACAAAACAAAACAAATGAAAACACTTGCAATCAATGGTACAAAGCGTACCGAGTACGGTAAGAAGGTAGCTAAGGCTATTCGTCGTGAGGGTCAGGTTCCTTGCGTTATCTATGGTGGCGGCGAGGAGATCGCTTTCTCAGTTGACGTAAAGGAGGTTAAGCCTTTGATTTACACTCCAAACTCTTACGTTGTTGAGATCAACATCGACGGTAAGGTAGAGAAGGCAGTTATGCGTGAGGTTCAGTTCCACCCAGTTCGTGAGCAGATTCTCCACATCGATTTCTACCGTGTTCAGGAGGGTAAGCCAGTAGCAATCGCTATCCCAGTACGTTTGACAGGTAACGCTGAGGGTGTTAAGATCGGTGGTAAGTTGGCTTTGTCAGCTCGTAAGCTCATCGTTAAGGCTTTGGTTGATCAGTTGCCAGACGAGATCGTTGTTGACGTAACTCCATTGAAGGTTGGTCAGACAATCTTCGTTGGCGACTTGAAGTTCGACAACCTTACATTCGTTACTCCTGCTACAACAGCAGTTTGCGCCGTTCGTGTAACTCGTGCAACTCGTTCAGCTGGTGCACAGCAGAAGTAATCTGTTAAGAGAGAATGAAATACCTCGTTGTAGGATTGGGTAACATAGGCGCCGAGTACGCCGAGACCCGTCACAACATAGGTTTCAAAGTGTTGGATGCCTTGGCTGAGGCATCCAACGTCTCTTTTATGGCGGGTCGTTATGGTTCCACAACCACCGTTCGCCACAAGGGACGTCAGATTATACTATTGAAACCTTCGACATATATGAACCTCTCGGGCAAGGCCGTTCGCTATTGGATGGAGCAGGAGAAGATTTCCATCGAGAATGTGCTGATTATCTCCGACGATATCGCTCTGCCATTTGGTCAGTTGCGTATGCGCAAGAAGGGTAGTGCGGGAGGCCACAACGGTTTGAAGAATATCACCGAGTTGCTCGGCAGAGAGGATTATGCCCGTATGCGCTTTGGCGTGGGAGGCGACTTTGCTCGCGGCCATCAGGTGGATTACGTCTTGGGTGAGTGGAGCGACGAGGAGCGCAAGGCTATGCCCGATCGCCTGAAAGTTTTTGGCGATGCTATCCTCTCGTTTGTTTGCGTGGGGGCTGATATGACGATGAATACCTTTAATAAAAAATAAAGCCGCATAGCAAGGTGTTTTCTGTGTCACGCTTGCCCTCGAAATGCCCATTTACGCCAAGTAAATTCCGCTTTTTCGGGTTCGTAAGCCTTGAAATCCCTCTTGCTATATGACTTTACGGGAACTATGACAAATAGGTTGTCCAGCTGGGCAACCTATTTTTTTAGTAGTATGAACCAAGGTATTCAAACAAAAAAGGTCACTCCTCGGAGGAAGTGACCTTTTATTATATTGAGGTGCCTAACTCTTGTCTTTCACCTTACCTTCTGCTCCTTATGCCTTGCTCAGAGCCTCGAAACCCTGACCATATACACCCATTACAGAGCCCATAGTGATGAAGGCATTTTCATCAATGCGGTGGGCAATCTTCAAAATCTCAGAAGCATTGCGCTTGCGGCATACGACCATTGCAACCTTGCAATCCGACTTGGTGTACCAGCCCTTGCCGTCGAGGATTGTCACGCCGCGGTGTGCCTCGTTGTTGATAGCATCGGCGATCTCGGCGTATTTTGGCGAGATGATGAATATCTGGCTCGACTGCTGGCTACCCGACTGGATAATATCTACGGTGTAACCATACACTGCAATCATAATGTAACCATAAACAATCGTTGCGATACCTGTGGCGATGTCGTCGGCCACAAAGATTGAGCAGCCGATGATGAAGAAGTCGCTCGAAATCACGATCTTACCATAGCTGATGGTCTTATACTTATTGATAATCATCGCAACGATATCTGTTCCTCCTGTTGAGCCGCCCTGGCTGAAACTGATGGCAACACCCGAACCCGCAATCACAGCACCCAGAATGATAATCAGGATGTTGTAAGAGTTAATCGTTTGAGCATATTGCACCAACACACCATTGTCTATCACCGTTCCGTCGGCGAGAATTCCATCGGGCAACCACACACCCCACGCATCCATCGCTATGGATAGTATGATGATGCAGTAGATGGTCTTGATGCCGAAGTTCCAGCCCACGATAAATCCTCCGATGAGGAGCAGGATGCCGTTGATGATAAAGACAAACTGACCGAGAGTGATTGCTGGGAAGATTGCGTTAAGCAGCATCGACATACCTGTCGCGCCACCACCCATACCGCCTGCGGGGATGATGCAGGCCGTCCAACCGAAGGCGTAGAGGAACATACCCAATCCGAGGACCAGATACTCCTTGATGCCGACTGCGACCTTAGTCATTGAAAGTTTCATAGCTTTGAATGCTTATAATTTGTAATTAAATATTTATTTCTACTATCGTTTTGGAATCTATATTCCCTATTTGGCTGCAAATATATTAAAAATATCGCCTTGATGTATATCTTTTTGCTCTAATTGTTTGTCGAGCATTGCTAAAAGTGTCTCGTTGCGCACCAAACCCCAGCCTTCGAGGTGGTGGTAGCGCGGCGGAGCCTCGCCCGCAAAGCGTTCGACAACGATGTCGGGGCGTAGGCGGCGCAGAATCTCGATAAAGAGATCGATGTACTCCTCGACTCTCCAAAAGCGGAACCTTTCGGGGTGGAGGTCATACTCCCTCGCCAGCGGCGTATCCTTGAAGAGTTGCAACTGGTGGAACTTGATGGTCGTCAGCGGCAGCTCGTTAATCATCGCCACCTGGTTGATGAGCATCTCGTCGCTCTCGCCTGGCAGTCCGAGTATGAAGTGAGCGCCGCAGTGTATGCCGCGCTGGGCGGTCATCTCGATAGCACGCTTGGCCGTCGAAAAGTCGTGGCCTCGGTTTATGCGCTTTAACGTCTGGTCGTAGCACGACTCGACGCCATACTCCAATATCACATACTTCTGCTTGGCCAGCTCGGCAAAGTAGTCGAGCTTCTGCTCGTCCACGCAGTCGGGGCGTGTGCCGACCACTATGCCGGCCACCGAAGGGTGGGCCAGGGCCTCATCGTAGCACTCCCTCAATCGCTCAATCGGAGCATAGGTGTTGGAGAAGGATTGGAAGTAGGCCAGGTAGCGCTGCGCTGTGCGGTAGCGTCGCTGGTGGAACTCAATACCTTCGTCAATCTGCTGTGTGATACTCTTTGAACTTTGACAATAGGAGGGCGTGAAGGCGTCGTTGCGACAGAACGAGCATCCTCCCGTCGAGATTGAGCCATCGCGGTTGGGACAGGTGAAGCCCGCATTGATGGTCACCTTCTGCATACGACCTCCAAACGTGCGCTTAAAATATGCCGCATAGCTATTGAAGCGGCGCTCATCTCCCCAAATGTATGGCATTATCAGTTCGTTTCCTCTTATTGTTTGCCCCAAAAGACTATTTTCACTATACAAATTTAGAAAAACTATTGTAAAGTGGAGCAGATGAGCCGCGGAAAATAGTGTGATTTCAGGAATTTTTTTTATAATCTTGTATAGTTATGCAACAATGTGAAAATAATCTTGAAAGATAAAATTATGAATCGTAGAGTTTTTGGATTGAGATTGGTGGTTGCCGTGTTGGCGCTACTGGCCGATATAGGGGCATAAAAAAACTGCCGAGGACGTTGAGCCCTTGGCAGTTCCAAATGTCTGTAACTAAAATCTAAAAACTTATGCAATCGCAAGGATTACTGTGCAGCTGTCTCGCCTGCAAGTACCTTATCCCAGTCGATGCCGAGCTTTGTAGCAACATCCTTCGAGATGTCAGCAACAGTAGCCTCGTCAGCATAAATCAACGCGTTGCCTGGGAGGATTACGCTGTAACCGCCAGCCTTTGCTACCTCGTTGATAGTGTTCTTAACCTTCTCGTAGATAGGGGCCATCAACTTCTGCTGCTCCTTCTGGATATCCTGCTGAGCGATCTGCTCAAACTGCTGGATGCGGTTGCTGATATCGTCCAACTCCTTCTCTTTGAGCTGCTTGATTGAGTCTGACATAGATTCTGCGCCCTTCTGATACTCTTGGAGCTTGGTGTTGAACTCCACCTGGAGAGTCTCAGCCTGAGCCGAGAGGTCCTTAGCAAATGTTTCGAGCTTGGTCATAGCCTCCTTGGTCTCGGCCATATTGGCTACGATAGGGTCAGTGTTGATGTAACCGATTTTCTGTGCAAAAAGTGATGATGTGAACATCACGCATACTACCGCAAGGGTTAGTTTCAATACTTTTTTCATAGTGTTTTATGTGTGTAATTTATTAGTTTGCGTTAGTTTACTCTTTCAAGAGTGCGATGACCGCCTCGGTCTTGTCGGCCTTGGCCGAGTAGTAGAGCATAGTAGCGTTCTGGGCCACGTCGATAATCATATCATAACCCTTCTGCTGGGCATACTTATCGATGGCGTCGAACACACGCTTCTGGATTGGCTGGATGAGTTCCAAGCGCTTCTTCATCAACTCTCCATCGGTGCCGAAGATAGACTCCTGAAACTTGCTTGCCTCCTGCTCCATCTCCATAATCTTGGCCTCGGTAGCCTGCTGCGATGCTGTGTTGAGCTCGTTGCGGCGCTCCATATATTTATTGTAGAGCGACTCCACCTCCTCAAACTTGGCGTCCACCTGAGCCTGATAGTCGTTGGCGAGCTTATCCAACTCCGAGATAGCGGCATTATAACTCTCAATTGACTTAAAAATTTTCTCACTATTGACCACCGCATAGCTCTGTGCTGATGCAGTAGTGGCAATGCCCATCATCAGGGCGATGGCTAAAATCAATCGTTTCATAGTTGTATTGTTTTATAACTACAATAAATACCTTACTCTCTCAAATTCTCTGCCACTCGTCGTTAGAACGATTGACCCATTGTGAAGTGGAAGCGGCTGCCACTCTTCGATGTGTGACCCATTGGTGAGTCGAAACCGTAACCCCAGTCGATACCAATCAGACCCACGATAGGCAAGTAAAGACGTACACCCAAACCGGCTGAACGCTTAATCTTGAATGGAGAGAACTCTTCCCACGAATTAAAACCGCTACCGCCCTCCAAGAATCCGAGAACGAATACCTGCGATTGATCCTTCATTACAACAGGATAACGTAACTCCATAGTGTATTTATTGTATGCGACTGAATAATTGCTGCCTCGTGGGTCGAGTGCGCCATCCTCATAACCGCGCAATCCGATGACATCAACACCATAGAGCGTATATCCACTCATACCGTCACCTCCGACCTCGAAGCGCTGGAATGGTGACACCTTATCTTTATTATAGTTGCCCAAGTAACCCATCTCGGCCTTGGCCATCAATATCAATTTGCGGTCGCGTGTAAGAGGCTGGAACCAGCGTCCCTTCATCTCCCAACGGTGGTACTCAATCCACTTGTAGCGTGTGCGGTCGGGCAAATCGCTATTCGAGTAGTCGATGCCATCCCACAATGAGTAAGGAGGTGTGATGGTTGCTGTAACCGAGAACTCAGTACCGCTGCGTGGGTAGATAGGCTGATCGACAGTCGAACGGCCGAAGGCCACTTTGAGCGAGAGCTCGTTAGCCACACCATCCTTCATAATGAAGTAATCCCAGTTGTTCAACGCATAACGGCGATACTGAGCCTCGGTGTAGATCGTGAAGTTAGGATCTGGCCACTTCATACGCTTTCCAAGACCTATGCCCAGACCCATCGTACGGAAGTGCATCGTAGATGTCTGCCAGATGTAGTAGGCGTTGTTCTGCTCCGACCAGTGAGCCGACACGGTGAGTGAGTTTGGTTTATGACCACCCACCCAAGGATCGGTGAAGCTCGCCGAGATAGCCTTATAGTATGTACCGTTGGTCTGACCCGATACTGAGAACTTCTGGTTCTGACCCATAGGATATGGGGTCCACTTGCTCTTGTTGAAGAAGTCGCGTGTAGAGATGTTGTTGAGGGTGATACCCACCGAACCCACGAATGAGCCGGCACCCCAACCTCCGGCAATGTTGAACTGGTCGCTGGCCTGCTCAACCAATGGGAAGTTGATGTTCACCAAGTCGTTCGATACGGGCTGTACGTCTGGCTGCAACTGCTCAGCATCGAAGTGACCCATACTCATCAACTGACGCAGAGAGTACATCAACAATGCGCGGTTATACAGCTGACCTGGATATACCGAGAGCTCGCGGCGGATAACCTCGTCATTTACGCGGGTGTTACCCGAGATGCCGATCTCGTTAATCTTGAACTGCTTACCCTCGAAGATGCGCACCTCCACGTCGATAGAGTCCTTGCCCACGATGATCTCCGAAGGGTCGATCTGCGACATCAAGTAACCATCGTTCTGGTAGAGGCTCGAAATAGAGTTGTTGTCCGAAGCGTCGGCCTCACGACCAATACCCAATCGCTTGTGCATCGACTTGCGATCGTAGGTGTCGCCCTTATTTACGCCGAACATACGCTGCAAGAATTCTGTCTCGAACTTCGAGTTACCCACCCAATTTACGTTGCGGATATAGAACTTCTCGCCCTCGGCTACGTCGAGGTGGATACCGATGCGGTTAGACGAGATGTCGTAAACCGAGTCGGCGATGACGGTGGCGTTACGATAACCCTGAGAGTTATAGAAATCGACCAACAAATCCTTGTCGTTCTCGAATTCCTTGGGGTTGAACTTTGTGCTGCGGAAGAAGTTGATGCTCTTCTGGTGGGTCTTCTTGAATGTACGACGCAGACGTTTGTCGGTAAACATCTCGTTACCGTCGAATGTGATCTCGCCAACCTTCACCTTCTCCTTGCGGTCGATGTGGAAGGTGACGTGAACAACATTTTGCAGACCTGTAGTGTCGTTTGTAATCAGAGCCTTCACCTCGGTGTTACGATAACCCTTGTCGGCAAACTCCTTCTTGATGAGTTTCTCGTTCTTGTCGATGATGTAGTCCGAGAGCTCGCTGTTGCGGCGCAACTGCAACTTCTCGGCCAACTCCTTCTTCTTGGCGTTACCGATACCCTCGCCCACGAAGTTCCAGGTGTGTACGCGAGGACGCTCTTTGAGGAAGATCTCCATATCCACGCTGTCGCCATCAATCGAAGCACCAATCTTAACGTCGGCAAACGACTTCTGGGCCCACAGACGTGAGATTGAGTTGGCGATATAACCGCTTGGTAGATAGATAGTATCTCCTGGGATAAGACCTGCGATTGAGCGCAACGTTCTCTCGCTCATATGCTCCACTCCGTGGAAATTGACATTGCGGATGTGGTACAAGCGTGGCTTCTCGGTTGGTTTCATTATGGTAGCCTCATTGTCGAAAAGCTGCTCCACCTCTCCCTTTTGCTTCAAGCTATCCTGCTGGGCCGATGCCTCGACACTTAGGCCGAGCACCATAGTCAGGATGGCAATAAATATTTTACTTGCGTATTTCATCTATCTCAAAAAAAACTATTTACTTAACTAAGCCATAACGGCGGTCGCGTGCGGCATAGGCTTCAAGCGCTTTGTCCAGCTCGGCCTTGTCGAAATCGGGCCACAACGTGGGAGTGAAATAAAACTCCGAGTATGAGGCCTGCCACATCAAAAAGTTGCTCAAACGGCACTCGCCGCTTGTGCGGATAATGAGGTCGGGATCAGGCAATGACGATGTGTAGAGCGATGACGAGATCATCTCTTCGTCGATGGCCTGGGGATCAATCTCGCCCGCAGCCACGCGCTGAGCCAAACTTCTCACCGCAGTGGTAATCTCGCTGCGCGATGAGTAGTTGAGTGCCAGGACGAATGTCATATTCTTGCCTTGGGCTGTCATCTGCTCAATCTTGTTGAGCGACTCCAACACCTTACCCTGGAAGCGCGAACGGTCGCCGATAATGCACACCTTGATGCCGACGCGAATCAGCTCCTCGCTCTCCAACTCCACACCTTTGCAGATAAGCTCCATCAGCGCATCCACCTCGGCCTGGGGGCGACCCCAATTCTCGGTCGAGAAGGCATAGACTGTGAGCCATTTTACTCCGGCCTGTGCTGCATTGCGCACCGTAGCACGCAATGACTCCATACCTGCGATGTGACCCTCGCTGCGCTCCTTGCCGCGCTGACGAGCCCATCGACCATTGCCGTCCATAATGATGGCAATATGCTGTGGTATTGCTTTTTCTTTGCTCATATAACTCGCAAATATAGACAAAATTACTCGAAAACTAAACAATTTTCGAGTTTTTTGCCCTTTTGCCCCATTTAGGGGTTGTTTTAGGTGGTATTATTGGTGTGGAGGAATCTAATTTCTGATGTCCACGTCCCACATCATCTTGCTATGTAACGTCTCGTAGAAGGATATATTGTGTGGCACAGCCAACAAAATTTGTTCCTCGGCGCGGCATATTGTGATGTGTTCACCCTTCGAAAGGGTGTAGGTGCGGTTGTCGATGGCGAGCATTGCCTTGCCCTGGCGGGTCTTGATTTCGAGCTCAATCTGGGCTGTGTCGGGAATCACCACAGGGCGCATACCGAAGTTGTGGGGCGCCAGCGGAGTGATGAGGAAACAGCCACATTCGGGTGCCACGATGGGGCCTCCGGCGCTGAGCGAGTAGGCCGTAGAACCCGTTGGAGTTGAGATGATTACACCGTCGCCATTGTATTGTGCCACCATCTGCTGATTGACCTTCGTGATGACCTTGATCATCGTGGCGTCGAGGCGCTGTGCAGCCACCTCATTCAGGGCCATAAGGGTGCCTATTTTTTCGCCCTTGACGGTGAGCATTGTGCGTGGCTGGATGTCGAGATTTCCCGTTGCTATCTGCTCGAAAAGAGTCTCCACTCCGTCGCGTGTGGCCGACGTGAGGAAGCCCAGATGTCCAAAGTTGATGGCCGCCACAGGGATGCTCTTGTCGCTGAGGCGATGGATGCCTTCGAGCAGCGTGCCGTCGCCTCCGCAGCAGACCATAACGCTCTCCTTGGGTTGCTGACCAGTGGTTGTGGTGTATATTTTTTCACCCGGAATCGCAATGTTGAGCAGTTGCTCAACCACCTCTGCAAACTCCTGATTTATTGCAAAGTCGAAACCGTGATGGTCGAAAAGTCTGAACAAACGGCTCACGTCTTCCTGGGTGTGAGCAATCTGAGGACGAGAAAAAAGTATAATTTTCATACTCGCAAAGAAAAAAATAAGTAACTTTACATCGCAAAGATAACGATTTTATGACAAAACTGAGTGTTAATGTAAATAAGATTGCCGTATTGCGCAATTCGCGCGGCGGTGATATGCCCAATGTGGTGCGCACGTGGCTCGATATCGAGCGTTTTGGAGGTGAGGGTATTACGGTGCATCCACGCCCCGATGCTCGCCATATCCGCTATCAGGATGTGCGTGATTTGAAGGCTGTAATCTCGACCGAATTAAATATCGAGGGTAATCCCATCCCTTCGTTTGTGGATCTTGTGTTGGAGGTAAAACCTGCTCAGGTGACCCTGGTGCCCGATGCCGAGGATGCCATCACCTCGAACGCAGGCTGGGATACCATCGCCCATCGTGAGTTTCTCACCGATGTGTGTCGCCGCTTCAAAGAGGCGGGTATCCGCACCTCGATTTTTGTGGACCCTATGGCCGAGATGGTCGAGGGAGCCAAGGAGTGTGGCGCCGACCGCGTGGAGCTCTACACCGAGGTCTATGCCGCAGGCTATAAGGCTGACCGTGAGGCTGCTATCGCACCCTATGTGGTGGCTGCCGAGGCTGCGCGCCGTGTGGGTCTGGGGCTTAATGCGGGTCACGACCTGAACCTGGAAAACCTGGCATATTTTGCCGAGCGTATTCCGTGGTGTGACGAGGTGTCGATTGGTCACGCGTTGATCTCTGATGCTCTCTACTATGGTTTGGAGAATACAGTACAGTTATATCGCCGTTGCTTGGTGGCGGCAGAAAAATAGTCTAAGATGGAAGAGTTTGCTCCACTTTCTAACCCCGTGTTTCGCAAAATATCGCGCATCGTCGATGAGATGGGTGTTGAGGCCTATGTCGTGGGCGGATATGTCCGCGACTACTATCTGCGTCGCCCCTCGACCGATATAGATGTCGTGGTGGTCGGCAGTGGTATTGAGGTTGCCGAAGCCTTGGGGCGCGAGGTGAAGGGTAAAGTGTCGGTCTTTAAGACCTATGGTACGGCTATGGTAAGAGCCTGCGGTGCCGAGGTGGAGTTTGTCGGCGCCCGCAAGGAGTCCTATACACGAGACTCGCGTAACCCTGTGGTTGAAGCTGGTACGTTGGAGGATGACCAGCGTCGCCGCGATCTGACTATCAATGCTATGGCGTGGTGCCTGAATGGCGACCGCTTTGGCGAGTTGGTCGATCCGTTTGATGGAATGTTCGACTTGGAGGATTGCATCATCCGTACACCGTGCGACCCCGACATCACCTTCTCGGACGACCCTCTGCGTATGATGCGCGCTGTGAGGTTTGCTACCCAGTTGGGCTTTACCATCGAGGAGGAGACCTTCGATGCCATCGTCAGAAATAAGGAACGTATCAAGATCGTGTCGAAGGAGCGTATCATTGTGGAGCTCAATAAGATAATTCTCTCGCCGGTGCCCTCTATGGGCTTCGACTTGCTCCATATGACAGGTCTTTTGGAGTTGATTTTTCCCGAGATGGAGCGTCTGTGCGGAGTCGAGCGAGTGGGTAATCACGCCCACAAGGATAACTTCCGCCACACGTTGAAGGTGCTGGATAATGTGGCGCGCAAGAGCGATGACTTGTGGCTCCGCTGGGCAGCTGTTCTGCACGACATCGCCAAGCCGCTGACCAAGGCCTACGACCGCAAGATTGGTTGGACCTTCCACCAGCACGAGGTCTTGGGTTCAAAGATGGTGCGCGATATTTTCCGACGCTTGAAGTTGCCGCTGGGTGAGCCGATGAAGTTTGTCCAGAAGTTGGTCTATCTGCACCTGCGTCCGATTATTTTGTCGGAGGATATGGTGACCGACTCGGCCGTAAGACGTCTGCTCTTCGAGGCGGGCGATGATGTCGAGCAGTTGATGACCTTGTGTGAGGCCGACATCACGTCGGGTATTGATGCCAAGGTGAAGCGTTACCTGGCTAACTTTGAACTTGTGCGTTGCAAGATGAAGGATTTGGAGGAGCGCGACCGTGTGCGTAACTTCCAGCCGCCGATTACGGGCGACATTATTATGCGATGCTATGCCTTGCAGCCCTGCAACACCATTGGCGAGATTAAGGTGGTGATTAAAAATGCCATCCTCGATGGCGAAATCCGTAATGACTACGCCGAGGCTTACGCCCTGATGGAGCGCCTCGCCGCTGAACGCGGCCTTGTGAAGGTGTGCGATGTCCCCGCGCCTGAAACTGCTCCTGCGCCCTCGCCCGACCCAGAGTCCGAAGTCACGCCAGATCAGGCAACAGAATAAAAAAAGGAGAGTAGATTACTACTCTCCTTTTTTTGTGCCCAGGATAGGACTCGAACCTACATGCCGTGAAGCACTCGCACCTGAAACGAGCGTGTCTACCATTTCACCACCTGGGCATCGTTTCGGATTGCAAAGGTACTACACTTTTTTTATTTCGCAATAAATTTATTCAAAAAAAATACCGCAAGAGGGGGTAAAGGCCTCTTGCGGTATGTGTGTCGTATATTGTAGCCAATTTTTGCTACTCCTCGTGGTCGAATGCGCGCCAGTGGAAAATGAGCAGATAGACCGCCGCTACACAGATGTAGGAATCGGCCAGGTTGAATATCGCTCCAAAGAAATAGTTGTTGTGGTCCACCAAAAAATCGAGCCACGATGGCACGTTGTTCCATTGGAAGAGCGGGAAGTAGAACATATCGACCACCTTACCCATCAGCACTGAGCTATATCCCTCGCCCAGCGTAGCCACCGAGATAGGTGTTGAGGCTGTGAAGATAACGCCATAGAGCAACGAGTCGATGAGGTTGCCGACGGCACCCGCAAAAATCATCGTCAGGCCGATGAGCGCGCCCTTAGGCATTTGCTTGACGCGGCGTGTGAGGTGGAAAATGTAGTAACCCAGCAGGCCAATCATCGCCATACGGAATGAGGTGAGCAGTAATTTACCCCAATCAAAACCGCCTGAGCTGGCAATTTGCATACCGAAGGCTGCGCCGTTGTTTTCGACAAAACGCAACTGGAACCAGGGAAATATCTCTATCGCCTCGTCGATTCTCAGGTGGGTCTTGATCCAAATTTTGAGTGCCTGATCCAAAAGCAGCAGCACGACTGCCAATATAGCTAACTTTCGTAGTTTCATAATGTCTGATTTTCGACAAAGGTAGCAAAATATAATTCAAAATTCAAAATTCAAAATTCAAAATTGCACTTGTCGCTACGGGTATATACTCCTAATTCTTGTTGCGGTCAATTCTTGGGTTGAGAAAAAACTGAAAGGGAAATTTAAAATTAGTTGGGGAGGGTATTGTCTATCCTTTGAGGGTTGAGGTTGGATGGCGAAGCTGTGAGTGATTAATGAAATGGTGGCGGAATTTGCGAGTTTCGAGAAAAATGGTTATTTTTATTCAGGAAAATTAATTCCAGATTTGATGGTGGAGGTTGCGGAAAATATCATTTCACGACTAAAAGTTATGCCGATGCTTACCTCGCTGGTGGCTTTGGTGGCGGGAATTCTCTCGGCGCAAGCGTTCTCTTTGCCCTTGTGGCTGAGCATTGCGGCCTTTGTTGTGGTAGTGTGCGTGGCGTGGTTTTGGCGCAGCGCGGCATCGCTTCTGTTGCTTGTCTTTGTGGTGGGCGTTAATGCTTTGACTCTGCGCAGGGCCATCAATCCGCCGTTAGGCGAGGAGTGTGTTATGGAGCTTGCGCTCGACAGGCTGAGCCATCGTGATGATGATTTGCTCAGGTTCGATGCTTCGATGACGGCATTTGCGGATGGTGGGTCGCTGCGCCGCAGTAATGCACAAGTGAAGTTGGTGGCTCCGTCGTCGATGGCCATAGCCGAGGGTGAGAGGTTGGTTTTGAGGGCCCGTCTGCGGCCATTTGACGGGGAGAGTAGTTATAGCGACTATATGCTTCGCCGAGGTTTTGCGGGCAGCATCTATCTTGGTGAGGATGATGTGTTGGTGCGAGACTCGTCGCGGCGAGGCCTTTCGGTTCTATTTCGAGAGAGGGCTCTGCGGCGAATCGAAGCGCTTGGGCTGAGCTGTGAGGTTGAGCCTTTGGCTGCGGCTATCAGTATAGGCGAGCGCAGCGAGATAAGTTCCGCTACGCGCCGCCACTATACGCTCGCGGGCTCGGCTCATCTGTTGGCCATATCGGGCCTGCACATCGGTTTTGTGTTTGTGCTGGTTAATCTCGTTTTGTTGCCTCTGCTGCTTATGCGCCACGGTCAGTTGTTGCGTAGCCTGATAGCGGTGGCTCTTATTTGGGCCTATGCGATGGTGGTGAACTTCACACCCTCGGTGGTGCGTGCCGCCACGATGTTGAGTCTGTTGCAACTGGGGCTTGCCTTAAATTCACGCCCCAACAGAATCAATACGCTCTGCGCGATAGCCTTCGTGATGCTTGTGTGGGATGCGCGTATGATTCACGATGCGGGTTTCCTGCTCTCGTTCATCGCTGTTGCCGCCATCTTTGTGTGGGCGTTGCCGCTGCGCAATCTTTTTAGACTCGGCGGCGAGGATAGGCGCACACATTATGAGTTTGCTATTCGCCATCCCCTCTTGGGCTTGTTGTTGCGCACTACGAGGGCGTTTGTCGGGTGGCTGGGCTTCACTACGTTGCTTGGTCTTGTGGCCTCGTTGGCGACAATGCCTCTGGTGTCGTATCTTTTTGGCACGATTTCGTTGTGGGGCGTTGTGGTCGGTGCGCCGATGATGTTGCTATGTTGTGTGGCGACGTGTGTGGTTGTGGCGTGGGTAGCCTTCCCGTTGCCCGTGCTGGCGCCTGTGGTCGGCTGGGTGGTTGAGCACGTCGTCGGCTGGATGAATGGCGTGGCCCAGTGGTGTGCCTCTTGCTCTGCACTCGCGTGGGATTGGAATCTGAGTAGGGGAGCCTGCCTTCTGTTGTATGGAGCCTATCTGTTACTGAGCTTTGCTCTGTGGAGTGTTTTGCGCAGGAGATGATTGATCGTAAAAAAAAATTAAGAGGGATGATGGCCATTCTCGGCTCGTCATCCCTCTTTTTGTTGTAGGTTATTTCACCTTTTTGTAAATCACTACATCCACAACGTCGATTGTTGCTTCCTCCTCGGGGTTGAGCCAACGAAGCTCAAATGAGTGGTTGCCTGGTTTTAGGTCGAAGTTCCAGTAGATATCCAATCGGCGCAGGCGGTACGATACCGGCATTGTGAAACTCTCGGTTAACTTGCCATCGACCCGCATCTCCAACTCGGCCACATAGTCGCGCTTGCCCTTCACGAAGCCGTTGAAGAGGATACCCGCGCACTCAGCCTCGTAACCAAATGGCTTGTCGCTGAGCTGAATCTTGATAGGCTTACGCTCGGCTGGCTGCAAATTTGGGAAGCTCACCTCGTAGCGAACGGGCTTTGTCTTCTGAATATTGATGGTCACATCGTTCTCTGTCACCTTGCCACCGTTGCGCTCAATCATTTCCAGCGCCTGCTCGAAACTCATCTTGTAGGTAGAGTTGAGCGAGTAGGGTAGGTATGCGAAGTTGATATCCTCAGCCTTCTTCAAAGGCTCAATCCACTCTTTTGGAATCCAGTTGTAACCCTTGGCTGTTGCGAGGATACCCGCCGCCGATGCTGGGTTGCAGTCTGAGTCCTGACCGCAGCGAGTCGAGATGTCGATTGTCTTGTAGAAATCACCCTCACCATAGAGCAGGCCAAAGAGGATGTATGCGCAGTTAATCATAGCGTCGATGTTGAGTGGATCGAGTGCGCCCTCACCGCAGCCAATGTCGGTGTGGCCCCACTTATCCTCCAATACCTGCCAGCCCTTGCGCCAATCCTTGGGGTTGGCGTGGTAGATGTCGATCACGTCAACCATACACTTATGGAAAGAACTCTTCTCGGGGATTGACTTCAAACCCTCGGTGATGATCCATTCGATGTCGTCGCTCAGGAATGCCAAAGAATACATCGCACCCACATAGACGCCACCATACCATCCATTGCCGTAGTTCATAATGTGACCCACCTTGTCAGAAACCTTCGATGCGGCGTTTGGCATACCTGGTGCCATAATGCCTGCGTAGTCGGCCTCAATCTGGTAGTCGATGTCGTCGGCGTGAGGGTTGTTCTTCCAGTGGCCAGACTTTGGAGCCTTGATTCCGCGCAGAATGTTGTAACGCGCCGCCTGGTTGGCGTGCCAGAGGTAGTATCCCTCGTGAGCAAAGGCGTTGGCCAACGAGTCGAGTGGTGCGTCCAGGCCCAAGCGGTCGAACACACCCACAAAAGTAAGATCCATATAGATGTCGTCATAAAGCGTCGGCACACGATTCATCATATTTGCCACCTGGTCGATATCGCCCCAGGGGATGAAACGGTCATCGCCAATCATTCGTCCGCGATATTGGAACTCGGTTGGACCTCCGTAGGTGCAGCCCAATACCTGACCTGCCCACGCGCCCTTAATCTTGTCGAGCAGTTGCTCTTTGCTCATCGTAACCTTTTTGGGGAAATCGTGATTTGCTTTCTCTGCCGCGTGAGCCGAGGCGATGGTGAGGGTTGCCAGCACAGCACAAAGTGCGACCCTCGCAAAATTTAATCTTTTCATATCTTATGTGTTTTGGTTTATCTCTACACAAAGATACCACTTTTTCCCCATCCGCCAAGCCTGGCGCGCAAATTGTCTATACATATTAAGGATTTGTTTAGGCACTTGTTTAACTAAAATAGGCCTTTTTTCTGCCCCTATATATAATAAATATAGGTATAAATGGCTATTTTTAAGAAAAAAGCACTTTTTGGAGAAAAAATATTGCAAAATGTTTGCAGGTATGAAAATAATGCCTACCTTTGCATCCGCAATCAGGAAATAAGTTCTTAAAGATCGACAGCAAGTAGGGAGGTTTAGGCCTCGAAACTGATGAAGAAAAAGAAACTTAAAAAAAAGTTTGCAAAAAGTTCTTGAAAAATTTGGTGGTTTAAAAAAGATGCTTTATCTTTGCACCACTTTCCGCTTCGAAAATAAACGAAGAGGTTTTTCAAATGGTTCTTTGATTTACTGGTATAACAAGAGAGAAATGTAGTATTTTATCTGTCAATTCTTTTAAAAAGAATATGAAGTAGTCAGGACTCTAACAAAACATTTTATATTTTATACAATGGAGAGTTTGATCCTGGCTCAGGATGAACGCTAGCGGCAGGCTTAACACATGCAAGTCGAGGGGCAGCATAAACATTGCTTGCAATGTTTGATGGCGACCGGCGCACGGGTGCGTAACGCGTATGTAACCT
>JAZKYX010000039.1:0-19088 GCA_045612405.1 Alistipes sp. | reverse complement strand
AGCTTCGTGCGTAACAACCTTCAGCTCAGCATCCTCTCTATCCCTGGTGCTTGGGACGTAGCTATCGAGATGAACTCTACAAGTAAGGGCCACAGTATGGCTGGCTGGCGTGGAGGCGGGGAGGCAGGTCGTGCCGACATTCTCAGCGAGATTCTCCGTTTCAAGAGTAATATGGACTCTGGTATGTTCTACCCAGTGCAGGCTGCCGCTGCCGAGGCTTTGGCTTTGGGCAACGAGTGGTTCGACGAGCTTAACAAGACATACTACGCTCGCGAGGCTCAAGGATATGCCCTTTTGGATGCTCTCGGATGCGACTATGTTAAGGGACAGGCTGGTCTGTTTGTGTGGGCCGCTATGCCAAAGGATTTCGATGGCGACTGCTTCGCATTCTCAGACAAGGTCCTCAACGAGTGTGACGTATTCGTAACACCTGGTGGTATCTTCGGTTCTGAGGGTACAAAGTACATCCGTATCTCACTCTGTATGCCTGCTGAGCGTTTGGCTGAGGCTGCTGAGCGTGTTAAGAGTCGTTTCGTAAAATAATTTAAGAGAATGAAAACCGTAACCATCATAGGTCTGGGTCTTATAGGAGGTTCGTTCGCCCTGAGTCTGAAAGACAAGGGGTTGTGCGATCGGGTTTGGGGCATCGAGCACTCGGAAAAGAGTGCTCGCCGAGCCCTCGAACTCGGTTTGGTGGAGAAGATCACTACGATGGACGAAGCGCTGGCCGAGAGCGATCTTATCGTGCTGGCTACGCCAGTGGATATTATCCCTACTCTCGCAGTGAAAATCCTCAACCGCATACGTCCCGACCAGATTTTGATGGATATGGGTTCAACCAAACAGGAGCTGTGTGAGATGACGGCTATGCACCCCCACCGTGGCAGATTAGTTGCCACCCATCCTATGTGGGGAACCGAGCATAGTGGTCCCGACGCTGCCGAGCACGGAGCATTTTCGGGCCGTACGGTCGTTATTTGTGAGAGAGAATCTTCCGATGGTGATGCACTTGACATCATCGAGCAGATATACTCTTCGCTCGGGATGCCAATAAAGTATATGAGTGCCGAGGAGCAGGATCTTCACTGCGCCTATGTGTCACACATCTCGCACATCACATCCTTCGCCCTGGCGCTGACCGTCTTGGAGAAGGAGCGTGAGGAGGAGCACATCTTCGACCTGGCGGGCGGAGGTTTTGAGAGTACGGTACGTCTGGCAAAAAGCCGTCCTCAAACGTGGGCTCCCATCTTTATGGAAAACAAATATAATGTCTTGGATGTTCTGCGCGAACACATCCATCAGCTTCAAATTCTGCGCCGTATGATCGAGCGCGACGACAGAGAGGGTTTGGTGGAGGCTATGCAGCGAGCAAACAAGATTCGCAACATTTTGAAATAGGTTATGGGCCGCTGGCCCAAAAAAGTTAGGTAATATGGAAAAGTTTTCACTTGGGACCAAACGCCCCTTAATCATAGCGGGTCCTTGTAGTGCCGAGACCCGCGAGCAGACTATCGAAACAGCTATGCAGCTCGCAAAGTCGGGCCGCATCGACGTCATCCGCGCAGGCGTATGGAAGCCACGCACCAAGCCTGGCAGCTTTGAGGGTGTGGGCGAGATTGGTTTGGAGTGGCTCAACGAAGTTAAGCAGGCTACGGGTCTGCCTATCGCAGTGGAGGTAGCCAACCGCGCTCACGTTGAAATTGCGTTGAAGCACGGCGTGGATATCTTGTGGATTGGTGCGCGTACTACGGTGTCGCCATTCGCCATCCAGGAGATTGCCGAGAGCCTTCACGGCAACGAGGATATTACGGTGTTGATTAAAAACCCTATGACTCCCGACATCAACTTGTGGGAAGGCGCTGTTAAGCGCTTCATCAAGGAGGGCGTGAAAGAGGAGAACATTGGTCTTATCCACCGCGGTTTCTCATACTTTGGTCACAGCAAGTACCGCAACCCTCCTATGTGGCATATGCTCTTCGAGATGCGTAGCCGCTTCCCCGAGATGATGATGATTTGCGACCCATCGCACATCTGCGGTTGCCGTCCATTGCTCTATGGCATCTCGCAGCAGGCTGCCGACCTCTGCTTCGACGGCTTGATGATTGAGAGTCATATTGAGCCCACCAAGGCGTGGAGCGACGCATCGCAGCAGGTGACACCTCAGGATTGCATCACGATGGTTGACAATGTGATGTGGCGCGCCAAGACTGCCGCCGACCCAGAGTTCAACGACGAGCTCAAACTATGCCGTGAGCAGATTGACCAGATTGACTCTGAGATTTTCGACCTTTTGAGCCAGCGTATGCAGACTGCCGACAAGATTGGTCGCATCAAGAAGGCTAACAATGTGGCTATCTTGCAGAGCAACCGTTGGGACGACATCTGCCGCCGTATGATGTCGATGACGCGCGGTATGGGTCTGAGCGAGGAGTTCGTACGTTCGGTTTTGGAGGCTATCCACTTGGAGAGTATCAACCGCCAGAACGAGATTATGAACTCGAAATAGTCGAGTTTGACAATAGAAAAAGCAGATTCCGTCTGGAATCTGCTTTTTTATGCTCTATGGGATTCTACATTGACAAAAAAGAGTTAAATTTGTCGCATATTATGGATAAGTGTTTCACATACGAAGGCATCAAGTTGCACTACACCATTTGGGGTGAGGGGCAGCCGCTGTTTTTGCTACACGGATGGGGCTGCTCGACAGAGATTTGGAAGAGCGTAGTACCATTTTTGGAGGAGCGTTTCCGCGTGATAAATGTAGATTTCGCAGGCTTCGGCACAAGCCAGGAGCCACCCGCAGTATGGGGCGTTGAGGAGTACACCCGCTCGGTGGAGGCGCTGGCAAAGGCGGAAGGCGTAGAGAACCCAGTGTTGGTGGGTCACTCGTTCGGCGGCAGAGTGTCGATTGTCTATGCCTCTCGCAACAAGACCTGCAAGGTTATGCTGGTAGATGCGGCAGGTGTAAAACCCAAGCGAAGCCTTAACTACTACCGCAAGGTCTATACGTTTAAGCTCTTCAAACACCTGGCCAACCTATTTTTTGGCAAGGAGCGTGCACAGCAGTTGATCGAGAAACGACGCTCAAAGGCGGGCTCGGCGGATTACAACTCCTCATCGCCGATGATGCGTGCTGTGCTGTCGAAAGTTGTGAACGAGGATTTGTGTCACCTGATGCCAAAGATTGCGGCCCCTACGCTACTTTTCTGGGGCGAGAATGACACCGCAACTCCCCTCTCGGATGCCAAGCGAATGGAGAAGCTGATCCCCGACGCTGGCTTGGTGACGGTGGCGGGCGCGGGTCACTACTCTTTTTTGGAGAATCAGCCTCTGTTCCTGCGTGTAGTAGAGAGTTTTTTGAGTAAAGAAATTAACAGACGATAATGTTATACGACATCTTATTTTGGACTGCATACCTCGCCCTGTGGGCAGCCGCAGTGCGATATGACATACATATGTTCCAGCACAACTCCTATCGCGTGGAGCGCTATGCGAGATGGTATCGCTCGGGACATAAGTTCCTGCGCTCGGGTCTGACTGCCCTGGTGGCGGTGATGCTCACACTGAGTTTTATTCCCCACGAAATTGCCATAAGCATCGCCAGCGCACTGATGCTATGTGTAGCGTGGCGTGAGTTCAGCACCCCATATAAGAAACCGCTGGTCTATACGATGCGCATCAAGCGACTAATCATAAGCTCGGTGCTCCTTACCATTGCAGCTGTTGCGGCGGCTCTATATTTCCTGCCAGAGTATGCTGCGGCCATTGCGCTCGCCATATTGGTCTTGCCTGTGGTGATGCTCGGCGCCAATCTATTGAACAAACCTTTGGAGGCGGCAATCAGCCATTGGTACTATAATGACGCTAAGCGCATACTCGGCTCGATGCCCGACCTTAAAATCATCGGTATCACGGGTAGCTTTGGCAAGACATCTACGAAGCACTACCTCTACCGCATACTCTCGGAGAGATATAACGTGCTGATGACACCTGGCAACTTCAACACCACGTTGGGCGTAATCCGCACCATCAGAGAGCATTTGAAGCCCCACCATCAGGTCTTTATCGTCGAGATGGGAGCCAAGCAGTTGGGCGACATTAAGGAGATTTGCGACCTTGTACACCCAGGAGTGGGAATCGTGACGGCTGTGGGCGAGATGCACCTCGAAACATTCCTCTCTGTGGATAATGTGCGCCGCACCAAGTTTGAACTCATCGACGCCCTGCCCGAGAAGGGTCTGGCGGTGGCAAATATGGACTCGGAGTACATTGCGGCAAAGCCCATTGACCACAAAGCTGCGCTGGCGGGTTATGGCGTGAAGAATCACAACGCCGACTATCGTGCTGTGAATATCCGCTACACCCCTACCGAGACCACATTCGACATTGACTATCGTGGCGACATACGCGAAGGCTATACAACTCATCTGGTGGGACGAGGCAACATCCTCAACCTGCTGGCCGCGGTGGCAGTGGCTGACCACCTGGGCGTGAGCGAGGCACAGCAAAAGCGCGCTATGCGCCAGATTGAGCAGATTGAGCACCGCCTGAGCGTGAAACGTACGGCGGGCGGCATCTCGATAATCGATGACGCATACAACTCCAACCCTACTGGTGCCAAGATGGCATTGGAGGTGCTACACCACTTCACTCGCCCTGCGGGGACGCGCCGAATTGTGGTGACACCAGGATTTGTGGAGTTGGGCGAGCGTCAGGCCGAACTGAATCGTGAACTTGGCCGAGATATGGCTGCGGCGTGTGATTTGGCGGTGGTGGTAAACCGCACCAACCGCGAGGCTATAATGGCGGGTCTTGACGATGCTGAGTTCCCTGCGACACAGATCATCGTGGCAGATTCGTTTGCCGAGGCTTCGGCCGTATTGGCACAGCAGTTACGCGCGGGCGATGTTATTCTTTATGAGAACGACCTGCCCGACTCATTCAAATAGAAACATTTTTATACTAATTTATAGAACACACCTTACGATGAAGAGCAAAATTAACGTAGGAGTAATCTTTGGCGGTCGCTCGGTGGAGAACGAGATTTCGGTCCTCACCGCTATCCAGACTATGGAGGCCATCAACACCGAGAAGTACGACATCACACCAATCTACATATCAAAGGAGGGTCGCTGGTACACGGGCGACAATCTGCGCACAAGCGCCAACTACAAGAATATGGAGTCGCTCTACGAGAGCTGCACCGAGGTATATCTGCGTCCAACTTATGGCGACAATAACCTCTACAAGGTACGCAAGCCATTGTTTGGTAGCGACGTAGTGGCCAAAATTGACGTCATCATCCCTGCCCTGCACGGCACCAACTGCGAGGATGGATCATTCCAGGGTACAATCGAGATGACGGGTATCCCTTACGCAGGTTGCAACGTATTGGCATCGGCCAACGGTATGGACAAGATTACGATGAAGATGATTCTTGCGGCCAATGGTATCGCTGTAATCGACTATGCGTGGTTTAGCGACAAGGAGTGGTTCGACCGCCAGCAAGATGTGGTGGAGCGCGTGGAGAAGCAGTTGGGCTATCCTATGATTGTGAAGCCTGCTGACTCGGGTTCAAGCGTGGGCATCAGCTCTGTACATAACCGCGAGGAGTTGGTGGAGGCCATCGAGAATGCTGTGAGCTACTCGAAGCGTATCATCGTCGAGCACCTGGTTGAGAAGTTGAAGGAGATCAACTGCTCGGTGCTGGGTAACTATTACGAGTGTGAGCCATCGGTGTGTGAGGCTCCTATCCGCAGCGGTGAGATTTTGAGCTACGCCGACAAATACTTGGGTGGCGGCGCCACAAAGGGCGGAGCAAAAGGTGGTGTAAAGGAGTCGCGCGGTATGCACTCAACAGTGCGTGAGATTCCTGCCAACCTTCCCGAAGAAGTTACTGACCACATTCGCAAAACAGCTGTCGAGACCTTCAAGGCATTGGCTTGTGATGGCGTGGCGCGCATCGACTTTATGATTGACGAAGCCAACGGCAATGTATATGTGAATGAGATTAACACCATCCCGGGCTCGTTGTCGTTCTACTTGTGGGAGGCTACGGGCGTGAGCTTCACAGAGCTTACCGAGCGTCTGATTGATATCGCCTTCCAGCGTAAGCGCGACTCATCGTTCAAGACCACAAGCTACAAGGAGAATATCTTCAACTACAACATCTCTGGTGTCAAAGGTGCAAAGGGTGCAAAGGGTGCAAAGGGTAGCAAGATGTAAACAAAATTAAATATTGCGAGATTATGAAAAAGATTGCTTTAATCATCGTGATGCTATTTGCGACGACATACGCATCGGCAGGCTTGATTCCAACAGTGAAATTTGGAGTGAAAGCAGGTTTGGATTATCAGACAAACGACCTGAGTAGCACTATGACCAACTTTTGCATACGTTCCAACACAGGCTGGTTGGCTGGCGCAATGCTCGATGTGGCGTGGGGCAAATGGGGCATACATCCCGAGGCGGTATATTCTCGTAACTCGTTCAATATTTCGGGTGCCGATGGCCGATTGAAAATCAACCAGATTGATGTACCCGTATTGCTGAGCTACAATGTTCTGGGAGTGCTGAAATTGCAGGCAGGTCCACGCTTCTGCGTTATGGACAATGCAGGCGGCTGCTCCAACAATGTCGATTGGCACATAAAGACTCCAACGATGGGCTATGCCATAGGCGTGGAGGGCTCGCTGGGTAGAATCTCTCTATCGGCACGCTACAATGGAGCAATCAACCGTACCGATGTGTGGGGTTTCTCGACTGGTAAGAACAAGAATTCCAACATTCAACTCTGCGTGGGATACTATTTCTAACTCTACGAGACACAACATAAGAGTGACAAGTGGCGAAGGCTTATAATAAGCTCAAATAGCAAGCACAAACAACGGGCACAAGTTCACTACCCTACCGATAAAAAACAGACGAGAGGCTGTCGCAAACTTTGCTTGACAGCCTCTCGTTTTATATGTACCTTGGCCTTACCTGGCAAGGCCAACTTGCTCAGCTTACTTCAACGCCTCCAACATTCGCTTCAACACAACCGTAGCTGAAATCTCGCGGTTGGCAGCCTCGGGGATAACCAATGAGCGTGGCGACTCAATCACATCGTCGGTCACAATCATATTACGGCGAACAGGCAAGCAGTGCATAAAATGTGCATTATTGGTAACAGCCATCTGACGCTCACTTACGGTCCAGCTCATATCCTTCGACAAAATCTTACCATAATCCTCGGGGCGTGTCACACCTGGACAGCTCCAATTCTTGGCGTAGATGAAATCTGCTCCCTCGAAGGCCTTCATCTGATCGTACTCCACCTTGGCATCGCCCACAAACTCTGGGTCGAGTTCATAACCCTCGGGGTGGGTAACCACGAAATCAACATCCGCAGCATTCATCCACTCAGCAAATGAGTTTGGCACAGCCTGAGGCAAAGCCTTTGGGTGTGGTGCCCAAGTGAGGACCACCTTTGGGCGCTTGCGCTCCTTGTACTCCTCGATGGTAATCAGGTCGGCAAACGACTGCAATGGATGCACCGTAGCACTCTCCATAAAAAACACAGGCTTGCCAGAGTATTGGATAAACTGATTGAGAATCTTTTCGTTATAATCATCCTCGCGGCTCTCGAACGTAGCAAACGAACGCACACCAATGATGTCGCAATAGCTCGCCATAACAGGGATAGCCTCCAACAAATGCTCGCTCTTGTCGCCGTCCATCACAACGCCACGCTCGGTTTCGAGCTTCCAGGCACCCTGATTGACATCCAACACGATGACATTCATACCAAGGTTCATCGCCGCCTTCTGGGTACTCAGACGAGTACGCAAGCTATTGTTAAAAAAAATCAAGAGTGCAGTCTTGTTCTTACCCAACTCCTGATACTTATAGCGGTCGGCCTTGATCTCCATCGCCTCTTGGAGTGCGAGATTGAGGTCGCCCAAATCCTTTACACTGCGAAATACTTTCATAGCTTAAAAATAAAAAAGTAGCTCCACCGCGACTCGAACGCGAATCTGAGGTTTAGGAAACCTCCGTTCTATCCCTTGAACTATGGAGCCAATACCTGCCGCAAGAAACGACAAGCACAAAGATACACAATATTAATTCAAAATTCAAAATTAAGAATTCAAAATTTTTCTTTATTAACCTTAAAAGCGTCCTTACAAATAGTGCCGTCGGGCTCTATCTTCGGGGACATAACGCGTTTCTCGCACCACCCGACACTGCCCATCAAAGATAAATTTGTCGCCGAGAGGAGTTGTGCTGTCGGCGATATACTTTCATTATTAGAAAAGAGCAAAACAAAAAAAATACCCCCAATCCGCAGATTGAGGGTTTAAGGATATTAGTAATTAAATATCTCCCAATTCTTATCTTTGACAATCTTTTCGTCTGCCTCAGTTATTTCATTCTCTTCATTTTTTGAATATGGGTCAAGAACAGAAAAACGGGCCTTCACTTCATCTTTTTTTGATAACCAATCGGGCAAAGCATTGACAATTTTTGACATCTCCTCGGCTTTAATCTTGTTGCAACGGCAATCAAGAAATTGCAACTCGGGATTTTTACTTATATCAAGCGAAGATATTTTGTTGTAAGCGCAACTAAATACATTCAACTTAGCATTATGATTTATGTCGATTGATGTCATTTTGTTTGCTTCGCAAGAAAGAGATTTCAACGCCGTATTCTTGCTAACATCCAGCGATGTCAATTGGTTATTATCACACACAAGTGATTCCAATGCGGTATTCTTACTAACATCCAATGAAGTTAATTGGTTATTATCACACATAAGTGTTTCCAATACAGGATTCTTGCTGACATCCAGTGCCGTCAGTTTAGGGTCATAGAAACTAATATATGTGATGTCACCCTTAATTGTGACCGTAGACTGTTCAAGAACAAGACCAACGACCTCTTGATCATCGGCAGGACCGCCATCAAAGGGATTTATTCCAAACACTGCCTCTGCACCTATCACCTCGGTAGGTCTATTGCCCTTCTTGACAAATAACCATATAGTTGAACCTATTGGCTTATCAGTGGTAAAAGTCATTTGGCATTTTGACTCTGGTTTTGGTTCAGGCTCTACATTGTCATCCTTCTGACAAGAGATAAAGAGGGGCATCATCGCCAACACAAGAGCGACAATCCTAATGAAATGAAACTTTTTCATAGCCATACGAGATTAAGTTAATAACTAAACTTCGCAAACAACCTTTTATCAAAAATCCACGAGATTGTTCTACTCAAAATTAGGAAAAAGTTATCACAAATCCTATACTTTTTATTAATAATTTTTCGCTCTCACGCAATAGCTTACACATTACTATTCAGCACCTTACACAACTTTCAAATCGCAATTTTACCCCCCCCTTATTTGGTTTCAATTTATTACTTCCCTCCGCCATAGAATGGTGCTTCCACACAAAAAAAATAGCCCAACCTTTCGGTTGAGCTATTTTTCATTATATCAGAGGTGATTACTCTGCCTCTGAGCTTAACTCTGCGAGGTCTGACTTCAAACCTACAACCAAGTTGTCGTAGTCGCGCAAACCTGTACCACCTGGAATCAAGTGACCGCAGATTACATTCTCCTTCAAGTTTGCCAATGGGTCGATCTTACCCTGGATTGCAGCCTCGTTCAAGACCTTAGTAGTCTCCTGGAACGATGCAGCCGAGATGAAGCTCGATGTCTGCAATGCTGCACGAGTAATACCTTGAAGAACCTGGTTAGATGTTGCAGGAACGATATCACGAACCTTAACGAGTTTCATATCACGACGCTTCAAAGCCGAGTTCTCATCACGCAACTTGCGGAGTGAGATAATCTGACCTGGCTGCACGTTCTGAGAATCACCTGCATCCTCAACAACAACCTTGTCGTAGAGCTCGTCGTTTACATCCATAAACTCCCACTTATCGACGATCTGATCCTCGAAGAAGCGTGAATCACCTGGATCCTCAATCTTAACCTTGCTCATCATCTGGCGAACGATAACCTCGAAGTGCTTATCGTTGATCTTTACACCCTGCATACGGTAAACCTCCTGAACCTCGTTCACGATGTACTCCTGAACCTTGGTAGGACCCAAGATGCGGAGGATATCGCCTGGGGTAGTAGCACCGTCTGACAATGGCATACCAGCCTTAACATAGTCGTTCTCCTGAACCACAATCTGACGTGAAAGTGGTACCAAGTACTTACGAACATCGCCCTGCTTTGATGTGATGACAACCTCGCGGTTACCACGCTTGATCTTACCGAATGTTACCTCACCATCAATCTCAGAAACAATTGCTGGGTTAGATGGGTTACGAGCCTCGAAGAGCTCAGTAACTCGTGGAAGACCTCCGGTGATATCGCCACCTCCCTTACCAACAGCACGAGGGATCTTGATCAAGATATCACCAGCCTTAATCTTGGCGTTATCCTTCACGATTATATGTGCTGTCACAGGCAAGTTGTAAGACTTAATAATATCGCCCTCCTTGTTCAAAATGTGAATCACAGGGTTCTTTGTACGGTCCTTAGACTCGACAACCACCTTCTCTGAAAGACCAGTCTGCTCATCACGCTCATCGCGGTAAGTTACACCCTCGATGATGCTCTCGTAAGCAATCTTACCCTCAGTCTCGGCGATGATTACTGCGTTATATGGATCCCACTCGCAGATCAAGTCACCCTTCTTAACCTCGGCACCATCCTGCATAAAGAGGGTTGATGCATAAGGCAATGCGTGAGTATAGAGTACGATATCGGTCTTAGGATCTACGATGCGCAACTCTGACTGACGAGAGATAACAATCTCTGCATCCTCGCCATTGGAAGTCTTACCCTTGATGGTACGCAACTCGTCGATCTCCAAGCGACCTGCATATTTCGAAATAACGTTTGTCTCAACAGTTGAACCACCCGCTACACCACCGACGTGGAACGTACGAAGTGTAAGCTGAGTACCTGGCTCACCGATAGACTGTGCAGCGATGACACCAACAACCTCACCCTTCTGAACCATACGCGCAGTAGCAAGGTTACGGCCGTAACACTTAGCACATACACCACGACGTGCCTCACAAGTGAGTACTGAACGAATCCCAACAGACTCCAATGGTGACTTGTCGATAGCCTCGGCAATCATCTCGGTGATCTCCTCACCCGCAGCGCACATTACCTCGCCAGTGATTGGGTGAACGATATCGTTCAACGCTGTGCGACCCAAGATGCGATCGTAGAGTGACTGTACAACATCATCGTTACGCTTGATAGCCGTAGCTGTCAAACCACGCAATGTGCCACAATCCTCCTCGTTGATGATAACATCCTGTGCAACGTCAACCAAACGACGAGTCAAGTAACCCGCATCGGCAGTCTTCAACGCGGTATCCGCCAAACCCTTACGAGCACCGTGGGTAGAGATAAAGTACTCCAACACCGACAGACCCTCCTTAAAGTTCGAGAGGATAGGGTTCTCGATAACCTGCTGACCACCCTCGACACCTGACTTCTGAGGCTTTGCCATCAAACCACGCATACCAGAGAGCTGACGAATCTGCTCCTTAGAACCACGGGCTCCTGAGTCAAGCATCATATATACTGGGTTGAAACCGTCCTGATCCTTAATCAACGTGTCGATAACCTGCTTTGTCAACTTGTTATTGATGTTTGTCCAAACGTCAATAATCTGGTTATAACGCTCGTTGTTAGTGATAAGACCCATATTATAGTCGTCCATAATAGCGTCGGCCTTTGCATAACCCTCCTGTACGAGCTCCTGCTTTGAATCAGGAATCAACACAGCTTCAAGGTTAAATGACAAACCACCCTCAAACGCCATACGGTAACCCATATTCTTAATATCATCCAAGAACTTAGCAACCTTATCAGCACCCGCCTTCTTCAAGACAACAGCGATGATATCACGCAATGACTTCTTGGTAAGAAGAGTATTGATGTAACCAACCTCCTTTGGTACGAACTGGTTGAAGAGGATACGACCAATAGTAGTCTCCTTCAACTCCTCAAACTCGTTGCCCATCTCGTCAACATCGCGAACGATACACTTAACAGTGGCGTGCAATGCTGCGCGCTTCTCGTTGTAGGCGATGATAGCCTCCTCGGGACCGTAGAATACCAAACCCTCACCCTTGGCACCCTTACGAGGCTTGGTGATGTAGTAAAGTCCCAAGACCATATCCTGCGAAGGCACGGTAATAGGCGCACCGTTGGCAGGGTTCAAGACGTTGTGAGAACCGAGCATCAAGATCTGAGCCTCCAAGATTGCAGCGTTGCCAAGTGGCAAGTGCACCGCCATCTGGTCACCGTCGAAGTCGGCGTTGAACGCCGTACAAGCCAACGGGTGAAGCTGCATTGCCTTACCCTCGATGAGCTTAGGCTGGAATGCCTGAATACCCAAACGGTGAAGGGTTGGAGCACGGTTCATCAATACTGGATGACCCTTGATTACGTTCTCCAAGATACCCCAAATTACAGGATCCTTTCTATCGATAATCTTCTTTGCCGACTTAACTGTCTTAACGATTCCACGCTCGATGAGCTTACGGATAACGAATGGCTTGTAAAGCTCAGCCGCCATATCCTTTGGAATACCCATCTCGTGCATCTTAAGCTCTGGACCTACGACAATTACCGAACGAGCCGAGTAGTCAACACGCTTACCCAAAAGGTTCTGACGGAAACGACCCTGCTTACCTTTGAGTGAGTCAGAGAGTGACTTCAAAGGACGGTTGCTCTCGTTCTTAACGGCGTTGCTCTTGCGTGAGTTGTCGAACAATGAATCGACAGCCTCCTGCAACATACGCTTCTCGTTACGAAGGATCACCTCAGGAGCCTTGATCTCGATAAGACGCTTCAAACGGTTGTTACGGATAATCACACGGCGATACAAGTCGTTCAAGTCAGATGTTGCAAAACGACCACCATCCAATGGTACCAATGGACGCAACTCTGGTGGAATGACTGGAATCACATTCAAGACCATCCACTCTGGCTTGTTCTGACCCTTTGATGCGCGGAACGACTCGATGACGTTCAACTGCTTCAAAGCCTCGCTCTTACGCTGCTGAGATGTCTCGGTTGAAGCCTTGTGACGCAATGCGTATGACATTGAATCCAAATCTACGGTCTGCAACAACTCGTAGATAGCCTCACCACCCATCTTAGCGATGAACTTGTTTGGATCATCGTCAGAGAGAGCCTGGTTGCCAGCTGGCAAAGCGTTCAACACTTCGAGATACTCCTTCTCGGCCAAAGTCTGCAAACGCTCGATACCCTGCTCAGCAGCAGCACCTGCGTTCAAGACTACATAGCGCTCGTAGTAGATGATAGACTCCAACTTCTTTGTTGGGATGCCCAACAAATAGCCAATCTTTGATGGCAAAGAACGGAAGTACCAGATGTGAACCACAGGCACCACCAATGAGATGTGACCCATACGCTCACGACGTACCTTCTTCTCTGTCACCTCGACACCGCATCGGTCGCAGACAATACCCTTATAACGGATACGCTTGTACTTACCGCAATGGCACTCATAATCCTTCACAGGACCGAAGATGCGCTCGCAGAAAAGACCGTCGCGCTCAGGCTTGTAGGTACGATAGTTGATTGTCTCGGGCTTCAACACCTCACCACTCGACTGTGCCAGAATCTCCTCAGGAGATGCCAGACCGATCGAGATGTGGTTGTAACCGTGTTGCTTATTATTATCTTTAATTGCCATATTACAATTCTCTTTATTTATTATACCTACCTTATTATTCAAGTTTAACAGACAATGCCAAACCACGCAACTCGTGCAACAATACGTTCATCGCCTCTGGTACGCCTGGACGTGGAAGGTTGTCACCCTTAACGATAGCCTCGTAAGCCTTAGCACGACCCATTACGTCGTCAGACTTAATTGTGAGGATCTCCTGAAGGATATTAGCGGCACCGAAGCCCTCCAATGCCCAAACCTCCATCTCTCCGAAACGCTGACCACCAAACTGTGCCTTACCACCCAATGGCTGCTGCGTAATGAGTGAGTATGGACCGATTGAACGGGCGTGCATCTTATCGTCGATCATATGACCGAGCTTCAACATATAGATCACACCAACGGTTGCAGGCTGGTCAAACTTCTCGCCTGTACCATCATCGTAGAGATAAGTACGACCGCTACGTGGAACACCTGCCTTAGCTGTGTACTCGTTAATCTGCTCCAACGATGCACCATCGAAGATAGGTGTAGCGAACTTCAAGCCGAGCTCCTTACCTGCCCAACCCAAAACGGTCTCGTAAATCTGACCGAGGTTCATTCGCGAAGGCACACCCAATGGGTTCAAGCAGATATCCACGATTGAACCATCCTCCAAGAATGGCATATCCTCATCGCGAACAACCTTAGCTACGATACCCTTGTTACCGTGACGACCCGCCATCTTATCACCGACCTTCAACTTACGCTTCTTGGCGATGTAAACCTTGGCGATCTGGATAACACCCGATGTTGGAAGCTCATCACCATTAGTGAAGTTGTACTTCTCACGCTTGATACGGGCATCAGCCTTCTTCCACTCAATTGTATAGTTGTTAATTGTAGTAGCAATCAACTTGTCGATATGCTCGTCGCCTGTCCACTTGCAGCTGCCCAAGTTCAAGTAACCTGAAACAACACCTGTCTTATCGTCGATGTTATTAGAAGCGATATCCTCCAACATCTTGATAGTGAACTTCTGACCAGCCGAGTAGAGCTCCACGCCGAAGTAGTCGGTCACAGAGTTTACTACCTTACCATCAACCAACTGCCAGAGCTTTGATACCAATACCTTGGTGAGCTCAGCAATCTCCTTAGCGAACTTCTGGTCGATCAAATCGAGCTGAACGCGCTCTGCGGCCTTGCTCTTCTTACCCTCCTTCTGAGCGTGAGAGTAGAGCTTAGTGTCGATAACTACACCGTGCAATGAAGGCTGTGCTTTGAGTGAAGCATCCTTCACATCACCGGCCTTATCACCGAAGATAGCACGCAAAAGTTTCTCCTCTGGTGAAGGATCGCTCTCGCCCTTAGGTGTAATCTTACCAATAAGAATATCGCCTGGGTGAACATTTGCACCAACACGAATGATACCGTTTGCGTCCAAATCCTTGGTAGCATCCTCGCTCACGTTTGGAATATCAGATGTAAGCTCCTCGACACCACGCTTAGTGTCACGAACCTCCATAATGTACTCATCAACGTGTACAGATGTGAAGATATCCTCACGCTGAATACGCTCTGAAATAACGATCGCATCCTCAAAGTTGTAACCCTTCCAAGGCATAAACGCCACCTTCAAGTTGCGGCCCAACGCCAACTCACCCTTCTCGGTTGAATAACCCTCGGTCAAAATCTGACCCTTGGTAACGTGGTCACCTGTCAAGATGATAGGCTTCAACGTAACGGTAGTATTCTGGTTAGTACGGCGGTAGCGAGGCAACTCGTAAGTTGTAACCTCTGGCTGGAATGAGCAAATCTTCTCATCCTCAGTACGCTCGTACTGAATCTGAATCTTAGTAGCATCAGCAAACACAACCTCACCGTCGCCCTCGGCAACAATCTGGATGCGGCTGTCTGAAATCATCTCCTTCTCGATACCTGTACCGACGATAGGAGACTCGCTTGTAATCAATGGTACTGCCTGACGCATCATATTAGATCCCATCAACGCACGGTTAGCATCGTCGTGCTCCAAGAATGGAATCAAGCTCGCTGCGATTGAGGCAATCTGGTTAGGCGCTACGTCCATAAGGGTAACCTCCTGGTCGGTAACAACTGGGAAGTCGGCACCCTCACGAGCCTTGATACGATCAGGATGGATGAAGTTACCCTCATCGTCAAGTGGCTCATTCGACTGTGCCACAATGTGGCCGTCCTCTGCCTCGGCAGAATAGTATTTAATGTGGCTGTTGTCGAGATCTACCTTACCATTCTCTACTGTACGGTATGGAGTCTCGATGAAGCCCATATCTGAAATCTTTGCATAGACACACAACGACGAAATAAGTCCGATGTTAGGTCCCTCAGGAGACTCAATAGGACACAAACGACCGTAGTGTGTGTAGTGTACATCTCGAACCTCGAAACCTGCGCGGTCACGCGAAAGACCACCAGGACCCAAAGCCGAAAGACGACGCTTGTGGGTAATCTCAGCCAATGGGTTGATCTGGTCCATAAACTGCGAGAGCTGGCTGGTTCCGAAGAACGAGTTTACAACGCTCGACAAAGTCTTGGCATTGATCAAATCCACTGGTGTAAACACCTCATTATCACGCACATTCATACGCTCACGGATAGTACGAGCCATACGCACGAAACCTACCGAGAACTGGTTTGCCAACTGCTCACCTACCGTGCGAACACGACGGTTTGACAAGTGGTCGATATCATCAACATCAGCCTTTGAGTTAATGAGCTGAATCAAGTACTTGATGATCTCGATGATATCCTGGCGTGTAAGAACGCGAGTCGAAGGATCTGTATCCAAACCGAGCTTGGTGTTGATACGATAACGACCCACCTGACCCAAATCGTAACGCTTGTCAGAGAAGAAGAGCTTCTCGATCACGTCACGAGCCGTTGCCTCATCGGGTGGCTCCGAAGCGCGAAGCTGTCTATAAATATAAACAACAGCCTCCTTTTCTGAGTTACAAGGGTCTTTCTGAAGTGTGTTGTATATAATCGAGAAGTCGATACCCGACGCATTCTCCTTGTGAAGGAGGATAGTCTTAGTGCCGCTCTCGATGATAGCATCAATATGATCTTCGGTAAGCTCAACCTCGCGGTCAACGATTACGTTGTTACGCTCGATAGAGACAACCTCACCCGTATCCTCATCTACGAAATCCTCTACCCAGCTTGAAAGAACACGAGCTGCCAACTTGCGACCTACCGCCTTCTTCAAGTTCGACTTCGTAACTTTTACCTCGTCAGCAAGGTCAAAAATTTCAAGAATCTGCTGATCGGCCTCAAAACCGATAGCACGCAACAGAGTTGTTACGGGCAACTTCTTTTTACGATCGATGTAGGCGTACATCACATTGTTGATGTCGGTAGCAAACTCAATCCACGAACCCTTGAATGGGATGATACGTGCCGAGTAGAGCTTCGTACCGTTGGTATGTGTGCTCTGACCGAAGAATACGCCTGGCGAACGGTGCAACTGTGACACAACAACACGCTCTGCGCCGTTAAACACGAACGTACCACGATCAGTCATATATGGGATTGTACCGAAGTACACATCCTGAACTACCTGATCGAAATCCTCGTGCTCCTCGTCGGTACAGTAGAGTTTGAGCTTCGCCTTCAAAGGCACACTATACGTCAAACCGCGCTCCAAACACTCCTCGATAGAGTAACGGGGCGGGTCGATATAGTAGTCAATAAACTCCAATACAAAGTTGTTGCGAGTATCAGTGATAGGGAAATTCTCCTGGAACACCTTGTAGAGACCCTCATTCTTGCGGTTCTCGGCAGTAGTGTCCATCTGGAAGAAATCACGGAATGATTTAAGCTGTACCTCCAGCAAGTCGGGATAGGGAACCCTGTTCTTAAGCGTAGAGAAGCTAATTCTTTGTTGTTTTGATGCGGACATCTTAAATCAGTTTTGTTAAAAAGTATTTGAGTACTCAAAGGGGTGCGCACCCCTAAAAAATGGGATCTGTTTATCCCGCTAATGCCCTCAGTGTAAAATATATACACAATGAGAGCATCAATATATCGCTAAGTATTGGGCACAGCTCCGTGGCACTCCCAATCCTTAGACCACAAAAGGTATAGAGCTTACATAACGTAAACTCTATACCTGACTTGTGTGAAATTATAAGTAGGAACTACTTAACCTCAACCTCAGCACCAGCCTCCTCGAGAGCAGCCTTGAGAGCCTCAGCCTCCTCCTTAGAAACGCCCTCCTTAACTGCCTTAGGAGCAGCATCAACCAATGCCTTAGCATCACCCAATGAAAGACCAGCAGCCTCCTTAACAGCCTTAATAACCTGAAGCTTAGCCTGACCTGCGCTCTTCAAGATTACATCGAATGAAGTCTTCTCAGCAACAGCAGCCTCACCTGCAGCAGCAGGAGCAGCAACTGCAACAGCTGCAGCAGCAGGCTCAATACCGTACTCCTCCTTGAGGATAGTAGCCAACTCGTTTACCTCCTTAACAGTCAAGTTTACCAACTCCTCTGCCAATACTTTTACATCTGCCATAGTTGTATAATTTTTTTAAGTTTTTTTTTGTTTTTGTTTGATTAGTTGTTTCTTTCTTCGAGTGCCTTAACTATGCCGGCAATCTTCTGACCTGCATTACCCTGCAATGCAGAAATAACATTCTTCGCTGGTGACTGGAGCAAAGCAACGATGTCGCCGATAAGCTCCTCACGGCTCTTAATGTTACAAAGAGCGTCAAGCTGATTATCACCTACGTAAACACAGCCCTCAACATACGCAGCCTTCAAAACAGGCTTGTCGCACGACTTGCGGAACTCCTTGATTACTACGGCTGGAGCCTTTCCAGTCTCGGTGAACATCACTGATGTTGAACCCTCCAATACGTTTACCAAATCAGCATCAGCCTTCTCTGCCTTCTCCAATGCCTTTGTGAACAATGTATTCTTCACTACAACGAGCTTGATACCGTTCTCAAAGCACTTGCGACGCAATGTTGCAGTCTGCTCAGCGTTCAAAGCCTCAATGTTGGTAATATAGAAGTGAGGGTACTGATTGAGCTGCTCTGCGAGACCGTTGATAACGGCCAATTTCTCTTCTCTTGTCATCTCTTATATCCTCCTTCTTTACTTCGTTTCTACTGATTTGGGATCTACCTGCAAGCCTGGGCTCATCGTTGTTGAAAGGTAGATGCTCAACACATATGTACCCTTAGCAGCCGATGGCTTCAACTTAATGATAGTATTCACTACCTCCTTAGCATTGTCAATGATCTGCTCTGGAGTGAAAGAGATCTTACCTACCGATGTGTGGATAATACCGTACTTGTCAACCTTGAAGTCGATCTTACCGGCCTTAACCTCTGTAACGGCTT
>JAZKYX010000038.1:0-30799 GCA_045612405.1 Alistipes sp. | reverse complement strand
GCTATTACACCCGATGCCCCAGTCACACGTCAGGAAATGTCTGCATACTTCTTTAATGCTCTTCAATACATAAAAGAACATTCAAGTGTCAGATATACTGTATATACTCCAAATCTCGATATCTATTCAGACAAGGGAAAGGTTGCAGACTGGGCTCTTGAGGCAATGGGATTTATGAATACTCTTGGTTTTGTAAAAGGCACGGCAAAGAATACTATCGACCCATTGAGGGTTTGCACCATCGAAGAGGCGGTTGTTCTTGCCCATAAATGCTACTATGCCGATGAGCTTGGCTGGTATCAGTGTATCCGCCCAGATGAAAGGGGTTATGCCGGCTCGCCGGGAGGTGCTTATGACGCTAAGGGCATTCAGAAGATGATAACAGCATTTCCAGTACCTTACGCAAGTGCAGGCAATATCATATGGGGCTATGACAATGGTTCAAGATTTTGGGTCGGAGAAAACTGGATTGGCAGAGGATTGCTAAGAAAGAGTCAGAAGGAAGTAATGCTGCCAATTGTTGATAAATATACAGGAACAACAGTCTTTGTTCCCGGAGAGGAGTTTCTCCCTATCAAGGATATTTAAGCCTTAAAATATTAATCAATACCGTAAGAGTCTTCGTATGCAATAACGGAGACTCTTATTATATTCAAGTATGTGCAAGTGTTAATGTGACTTGTTTCTATGGAGTTCTGCTCCAATGTAGTGGAATCAGATGACTATGTGGCTATGAGGTTTAGTTTATCCACTTTGCTATATACTCAAAACGGACTAAACTTGTTTTTACTCTTGCAACATAAAAGAAGCTGGCGAAAAAAGAAAATGTTGCAAACTCTCTTTTCGTCAGCATTATTTTTATACCTTTGTAGCATCAAGAGTTATCACATTGTAGCATAACTAATAACAAACAACGGGGCGTATGTAGGAAACTATGTGGTTTCTTAATACGCCACCATTGTTTATTCACAATGCATCATTGGAAGAAGCTTGATTTCAGTGCTTTACTCTCAAAATCGCTATACACTTATTACGCGCAATGTTTCGGCTTAATTACGCCTCTATGTAGTCTTCTATGTAGGATTTTGCAACTTTCGTAAGAACTAACACTGAAAATCAATCAGTTAGAAATTAAAAGACCTGTCCAATTGGGGTAGCCCTTAATTTTTGCGAAATAATCTACATTAGCACTTGCTGATTCCGATGCGTGCCTCTTCGTTATCCTTCTCCAATTTCTCATCCTCTTCCCACTCAAACATAGGGAAAACCTTGCCACCAGCCAACGAGAAGCGGGTGTAGGTGATAGGGAGTCCGCGCTGCAAGAACTTGGTCTCATAGGCTGTCTTTACTGAAAGTTCGGCGTCGGCATAGCCTGAGCCATAGATGTCGTTGTTTGAAGCCTCGCAAGGTAACTCAAAGTGGCGTACCACCTCGTTGGTGTAGCCATATAGGTGCTGAGAGTCGGTTTTGAGGTTAATCCAACCGTCGGCTGCGAGGAACTGCGCGTAGTACTCCAAAAATATTGGCGAGGTCAAACGCTTCTTCGCGCGGCGAGTTTTGAGCTGTGGATCGGGGAAGGTAATCCATATTTCGGCCACCTCACCCTCGGCGAAAAATGAGTTGATAAACTCAATGCGCGTACGCAAGAAACCCACATTGGTCATACCGCTCTCTGTCGCAGTCTTTGCTCCGCGCCACATACGGGCACCCTTGATATCCACGCCAATATAGTTGGCGTTTGGGTTGCGCTCAGCCAAAGCTATGGTGTATTCGCCCTTGCCCCAACCGAGTTCCAAGATGATAGGATTGTCGTTGTGGAAGAAATCCTGGTGCCAACGACCCTTCAATGGGTGGTCCTTGTGAAATATCTCCTCAAATTCGGGCTGTACCATACAGCTGAATGTGAGGTTTTCTGCAAATCGTCTGAGTTTGTCTTTTCCCACAATTATATAGTTTTATTAGTTGTCAGATTGAAAATTTATGCCAATAGCCTCGATGCCCGCCACGCTCTGCGTAGGAGTGAGTTCAAACGTGTAGAGACCCTTTTTGCGTAGTCGCACGCCATAACGGTAGGGTATTTCGATGTCAATCGAGCCAGCCGTAGGTATCTTTTTAGTCGCGGGGCAAGTTAATTTCACCTGCTCCTCATAGCACAACGAGTCGGGAGTGAGCATCTTGACCTCTAAGTTGATACACTCGGCGTCGAACTTGCTGTTGACGTGCAACATTACGCTCATCTGACGCTCGTCGAGTGAGGTGTTGTCGTATGTGATGGTTGCTGTTTCTTGCCAACCTCGCAAATCGACATCACTCATTACTACCGTATTGGACTTCACACCACAAGCCGATAGGATGAAAGCACCCAAAACTGATGCGCCAAAAATCACCCTACGCATAACCTACTCGTTTTGAGTCTGCTTAGGCGCAGATGGTTTGCTCTCAGCATTTCCTGCGTTGCCGCCATTCTCGTTGCCGTGGCGATTATCTTTGCGAGGACGGAAGTTGCGGCGGTTGTTGCGCTCGCGTGGCTGACCCTTCTCCTGGCTCTTGTCGTGAGTCTGCTCTTGACCTTCGTGTCGTGGCTCCTTGTTGTGAACCTCGCGAGGTTGCTCCTTGTCACGATTGTCGTGGCGATGATCCTTATTGCGGTGGTCATAACGGTGCTCCTTGTGGTGCTTGTCGTGACGCTGCTCCTTCTCGCGGCCCTCGCTCTTTGGAGCCTTCTCGGTGGTCTCTGGCGCAGCCTGCTGTGGCTGTTGTGCCTGCTGAGCCTCCCCCTTTGGCTGTCGCTCTCGCTGAGATTTATCGCGGCTCTTATTCTTGCGACGACGTTTGTTCTGGTTGTCAAAACGTGTGATGCTGTCCTCCTCGGTACGGAATGTTGGCTCCTCAACCATCACGACGCTATCCTTGTCAACGATTGAATCCACCTTCTTGCCAGCGCGGTTCATTGCCAAAATCTCTCTTACGCGAGATGTTGGGATTGTTACCACATTGGACATCGACTCCTTGCTGCTGCTGAATGACATCGTGCGAGCCAAAATATCAGTTTTGACAAGGTAATACTCTCCGTCCATTGCTTGGAGTGGCTCACGCAGGCGTGGCAGAGTCTGACGAGCATCGGCATAGACGTCGTACTCATACATCAAGCAGCACTTCAACTTTGAGCACTGACCCGCCAATTTCTGTGGGTTGAGCGAGATATCCTGCACGCGTGCTGCGTTGGTTGTGACGCTTGAAAATGATGAAATCCACGATGCGCAGCATAACTCACGTCCGCAGGCACCGATGCCGCCAATGCGGCCTGCCTCCTGACGTGCACCAATCTGCTTCATCTCGATACGGATGTGGAAGCGCTCGGCAAAGACCTTGATAAGCTCGCGGAAATCGACACGGCCCTCGGCGATGTAGTAGAAAATCGCCTTAATCTTATCGCCCTGATACTCCACATCGCCAATCTTCATATCAAGACCCATCTCGGCAGCAATCTGACGCGACTGAATCATTGTGTCGTGCTCCATAGCGATGGCCTCTTGCCAACGCTCTATGTCGTAAGGTTTGGCCTTGCGGTAGATCTTTTTGTACTCGCCATTGAAAGGGTTAAAGCCCGTACGGCGAATCTGCTTAGCTACCATATCGCCCGTGAGCGAGATGATGCCGATGTCGTGACCCGGTGAAGCCTCCACCGCAACGATGTCGCCACGTTTCAGGTCAAGATTGTTCACATTCTTGTAGAACGAACGACGTGTATTTTTGAATCTAACCTCAAAAATATCTGTTGGGATGTTGTTGGGGTACTCCTCCAACCAAGGTGTCTCGTGTAGCTTGAAGCAGCCCTCCACAGGCTCGACGTACAACTCCTCGTGGCAGTCGCACACCTTGAAACCTCGTCCCATTTCGGGTATATGTTTTTTAGGACAATCCATAGTAATTACAAAATTTTGGTAAAGATAATAAAAAAATTATTTTTTATCCTCTTTTTCATTGGAAAGTTCCATAATGCGGATGTTTCGTCTTACGCGCTTCATCGTCAGGATGGCGCAGATGGAGAGTCCGATGATGAAACCTATGATAAGTCCGTCGGCTTTCAGTCCGCAGTTGAAGGCGAGCAGGTAGCCAATCGGGATGTTGAACACCAGATAAGACACCACCACGATGGGCATAATGATTTTCACATCTTGCAGACCTCTGAGGATGCTAATCGAGATGGCCTGCAAACAGTCTGAAATCTGGAATAAAGCAATGAAAATCAACATTCTTGCCGTGATGTCTATCACCTCTTGATTTGAGGTGAAGAGAACTGGAATCTCCTTGCGCAGAATCACATAAATCGTCGCCACCGAGAGGTTCCATATCAGTCCCATCTGGTAGGCTGCATTGACTGTGTGACGTAGGCGCGAGTAGTCGTTTTTGCCGTAGATGTAGGAACAAAGGATGGTCGTTGCCGAGCCGATGGCGATGATAATCATAAATGTGAGATTCATCATATTTACACCAATCTGGTAGGCGCTCACCGATGTTGCACCGAAGGCCAAAACCAAGATTCCTGCAAGCACAAAGGCGCTCGCCTCCATCAACATCTGGAATGCGATTGGGATGCCCACTTTCAGGATGCTTACCATCGTGCGCAACGACAATTTGGTGCGCTCGAAGACTCTTGTCGTGTACTCCTTGAAGCGTGGCGTGAGGAAGAAATAACCCACCAGCATCAAGCATTGGCAGATGCGCGAGATGAGCGTAGCGTAGCCTGCGCCGAGTGCACCCATAGGTTCGAATCCGCACTTGCCGAAGATGAGTATCCAGTTGAGGATTATGTTTATCGTGTTGGCAACGATGATTGTCACCATCGCGATGCGGGTGTTGCCCACACCCTCCAAAAACTGTTTTATTGTACCCCAGACCATCACAGGCAATAGGCTCCACATCAGTGTGTTATAGTAGGGTAGTGCCATATCGACAACCTCGCTGATTGAAGCATCGCCGCTATCGCCCAGCATCAACTTTCCCATCACGGGAAGCATTCCTCGCAGCGCATAGAGCAGTGCCGTAGCGACTACACCCAGCACCGAGAAGAGGATGAGTCCATTGCTTAGCAGACGGCGCAGATAGCCGTGATTCTCCTTGGCAAAGTGCTCGCCCACCTTTGGCGTTAGGCCGAATGTGAGGCCTATCGAGGCGATGAAGATGATGAAGAAGAAGCTCGATGCGAACGACACTGCCGCCAACGGTGTAGGGTCATCTCCACCATAGCGACCGACCATCGCCGAGTCAGCAAATTGTACGGTTATTTGTCCCACCTGTGACAATATGACGGGTAGGGCAAGGTGTAGATTCTCCTTGTAGAATGGTGCGTATTTTTTGATGAAATTCATAACGCAAGCAAAGATACTAAAAAAACTCCATTCGCGTTATCTATGTGTGCAATTTGCTTTTTGTCCGCTTTGTGATATAATTGAGACGTAATGTAATGTTGTTTTGAATGAGTGTTCGATAAATTGGTCTAAAAGTACACTGATTATTGATTATGGATAATTATTGACTACTTTTGCTGGCACATAAGTGGAAAAACTTTGAAATTAGTAGCATTATGATACAGTATTTTGATTGGTTACCCTTTTTGGAAAGTATGAAGTCGGTGGATTGCATCGAGGGCGAGTTGGCTATCTTCAACTACTCTGATTTGCACTCCGAATTCAAGATAATGGGCAAGGATATTGCTGAACTGATGAGGGTGCCTCATAAGTTTGATTTTTTTGTGATTGCGCAGCATATCTCGGGCGATGTGAAGCTAACAATCAATATGGAGGAGTATAACATTCGTGGCGGTGGAAATATGATAACCATCGTGCCTGGCCACATCTTGTCGGTGGGGGCCATTAGCGAGGATTTTGATATGACGGCGATGATAATGTCGCGCAAGTTTATCGAATCGTTGATGGTCTATCTCAATGGCACTATTCCTTTCAGAATTGATATGCATCGCCAGATTGTAAGACATTGTAGCGAACAGGAACTCAAAGTCGAGGACACATTCATCAAGGCTGTACGTCACGCGTTGGCGTTGAAGGATAACCCATACCGTTTGCAGTTGATTCAGCACGTTATGATGGCTATATTCTACTCCACCGATGTACCCTCGTCGCTGAGTCAGAATGGCGAGATGGTACGCTCCAATGCCGATGTGTTGTCAAAGAAATTTATTGAGTTGCTGGAAGATAATTTCCGCAAGGAGCGTCAGCTGCAATTCTATGCCGATGCGCTATGTATTACGCCGCGTTATCTCTCGCGCGTTGTCAAGGAGTGTACAGGTCAGTCGGCAGCCGATTGGATCGAACGTTATGTGGTATTGGAGGCTCGTGCTCTGCTTAAATCGACCACAATGACTGTACAGCAGATTAGCGATTTTCTGAGTTTCCCATCGCAGACCTTCTTCGGCAAATACTTCAAACGTCGAGTGGGAATGTCGCCCAAGGAGTATCGTCGAGTGGGGTAGTTTGTTGCGACACTGAATAAAATGGGAGGCTGTCAATGAATATTTGACAGCCTCTCTCTTCTTCATTTTATTTTCAGTGGGGTTACACCACTAATCATTATGAAGTCATTATGCGACTTTTAGCTCTATCTGCTCTTCGCAGAGCGATATATTGACCTGACCGCCTTTTGAGAGTTTTCCCTCGATGATAAGTTGCGCAATGGGCTCCTCTATCGAGCGTGTTATCGTGCGCCTTAGGGCACGAGCGCCATATTTTGGTTCAAATCCGATGGTGGCCAGATGTTCTTTTGCCTGCTCCGAGATATTGAGCGAATAACCCAATTTTAGAGTGCGCGAACATAGCGAATCAAGCTCAATGTCGATAATCTGCCTTGCGTCATCCATATCAAGACTGCGGAAGCATATCACCTCATCTATGCGATTCAACAGTTCGGGGCTTAAAGTCTGCTCCACAACGGTGAGTGCCTGGTCCTTCGATGTGAGGCGTTGATTCCTGCGCTTTGAGGATGTGTCATATCCCAAAATCCTCGGCTTCGAGGCCTTGTCGGAGCCTATGTTCGAGGTGAGGATGATGATGGTATTGCGGAAGCCTATCCTGCGTCCCGAGCCGTTGGTTAGATGCCCCTCGTCGAATATTTGTAACATCAGGTTTAACACCTCGCTGTGAGCCTTCTCCACCTCGTCAAAGAGTACAACAGAGTGGGGATTTTGCCTCACAGCCTCGCTTAGTTGTCCGCCCTCACCATAGCCTATATACCCTGGTGGTGAGCCAATAAGACGCGATACGGTGTGCTGCTGCCCATACTCCGAGAGGTCAATGCGAATCAGGCCTCGTTCTCCCTTAAAGAGCCAATTTGAAAGCTCGCGTGCCAGCATCGTTTTGCCTACACCCGTTGGCCCAGTAAAGAGAAAAACACCTATCGGCCGATCGCTGCGTTGAACACCTAATTTATACATCGCTATCCTGCGCGTGAGTAGCTCAATAGCTCTGTCTTGACCTATGATGCGCGATCTGAGGTGCTGAGGCAGGGCTGCAAGTCGCTCGCGCTCGCTCATTGTGATTTGTGCCGTTGGAATTCCTGTCGTTAGGGTAATCATCTTCTCGACATCGCGTAGCGTTACCATTGGGGTCTGGTTAGATGAGAAGGAATGTTGTTGAATGTAGGCTCCCGCCTCATCCATCAGGTCTATGGCTTTGTCGGGAAGGTTGCGGTCGGGGATATACCTCTGGCTTAGCTCCACGCAGCCTATTAGTGCCTCGTCCAAGAATTTAACGCCGTGATGGCGTTCGTATGTTGGGGCTATTTTGAACAAAATATCCATCGTCTGCTCTATGGTTGTAGGCTTGATGTTGATGAGCTGAAATCTTCTCGCCAGGGCTGCATCGCTTTCAATGTGTTTACGATATTCGTCGTGGGTGGTTGCTCCAACGAGGCGTATATTGCCGCGAGCGAGTGCTGGTTTTAGGATGTTGGCTACGTCGAGATTACCCTGTGTCGCTCCTGCACCAGCGATGGTGTGAATCTCGTCGATAAATACTACCGAACTACTCTCGTTGCCTAACTCCTCTATCATTTGATTGATGCGCTCCTCAAACTCGCCGCGAAACTTTGTGCCGGCCACCAGCGCAGCCATATTAAGTGAATAGATTTTTGCTCCTCGAAGTCTTTGGGGTACATCGCCATTGGCTATTTTGAGAGCAAGACCCTCGACAATAGCACTTTTGCCAACTCCCGCATCGCCCACAAGTAGCGGGTTGTTTTTCTTGCGCCTACATAAGATTTGACTCAGACGCTCGATGTCATTTTCTCGGCCAATCACGGGGTCGATTGCCCCCGTCGAAGCGAGTTTTGTTAGTTCGGTAGAGAATCGCTCAATCAATAACTCTGGCGCTGCGGCCTTGGGTTCGATATAAGTGATTGATTTTGTGCTCAGTGGAGATTGAGGATTTGTGGGTAGGTTATCCCACGGGCGGGGATAACTGCTTGCAGTAATGCCATAGTGAGCCAGCATCTGAGATGTTGCAGTGTGAGTCTTTGTCGCTATGTGTTGAAGAAAATGTAGCGAAGTAGCCTCAGCTTCAATGGTTGTTGCTATGAGCAGGTCGCTAAGATGGGTGAAAAATATTTCGGGTGTGAGATGCTCGTGTGTAGGTTGGCTGATGATAAGATGGTTGATGTCGGAGATAATGTGTTGTAACCCATCAGTCGAGACGCGGGCCTGTAAATCCTTGTAAGCCAGCGATGCAGGTTCGCGCATAATGTTGATAAAAAGATGGTCGAGATAGGAGTGCGCTTTCTCCTTATGTTTTAGATCAAATGTTGTTTGTGCCAATGCACTCTTTAAGCATTTCGATATTTTAATTGCCATAGTTTACGTTTTTTCGGCAATATAACGAGTCGAAATGTTTAATTATTATGTTAAATTAATGCCTTTTTGTTTTATGCCTTGACACTATCGAGTCCATTCACCAATCTCCATATCGCGGATATCATCGCCGTCAATGGTGAAGCGAATGGCTGTGCGCACCTTGTGGAATCCATATTTACCCGCAGCTCCTGGGTTGATGTGTAGGAGTGAGTAGATGGGGTCATAGATTACCTTTAATATGTGGGAGTGTCCAGCGATGAAGATGTCGGGCTTCGAGGATTGTATCATTCTCAGAGCTGCGGGCGAGTAGTGGCGTGGGTAGCCACCAATGTGGGTGATGAGTACACGTTTGCCCTCGCACTCAAAGAATGCAAACTCGTTATAAACTCTACGCATAATACCTCCGTCAATATTACCCCATACGCCGCGCAAGGGTTTGAAGGCGGCAATTTCGTCGGATAGCTCAATTGAGCCAAAGTCGCCAGCGTGCCATATTTCATCTACATCCTTTAAGAATTCGCGCAGCTGATTATCAAAGCAGCCGTGGGTGTCGGAAATCACTCCAATACGTCTCATTGTTAGTAGTTCGATTTAATGAAGTCGGTTGGCAGGAAGAATGTCTTGCCCTTTGGGATGCTTTTGTCAATGATGTGGGTCGTACGCTGATATTGGCGCTTCTTGGCCACATACTCGTCGAGGAAGATGAGAATCTCCTTCTGGTTGAAATGCATAGGCTTTCCAGCCATTGAATGGGTTTCATACTCTACGGTGTAGAGCCAATAGGGCATTCCTGCATCGTGCAACTTCTCGGCAATATATTTCGATCCATACATACCTCGGCCAAAAAGCGATACTTTGTTGTATGGAACCTGATTATCCGACGAGCCGTGGAAAAGGAGTGTCGGTGCCGAAAAGTTTTTCCATTTTGGTGCACCATCGAGCGTAAACACAGCTCCGGCAAATGCGATGACACCCGCATAGTTGAACTCCTTTTTCAGCTGAGACGCCACATCAAGGTTGTTGCAGATCGAATATTCGGCCTGCAACGCTGTGATGGCTCCTGCGCTTGAACCACTGACAACTATCTGCTCGGGGTCAATCTGCCACTCCTCGGCGTGGTCGAGGATGTAGTTTGTGGCCGAGAAGAGATCCTCGACAGCGATGTTTATTGTCTTATCAAATAGCTTCAAGAATTCAATCATTCCTGGGGCGCTCACATTCTTCATTCCCAGACGGTAGTCAATCGACACAACGTCATAGCCGTTGCGTGCCAGGAACTGGAAGTAGGGAATATCTCGCTCAATGTCACGAGTACCTCTGACAAAGCCGCCACCGAAGACGAATATCACGCAGGGGCGTTTACCCTCTACTGACGCAGTATAGTGGTCCAGGTAGAGGGAGTCGGCACCTTTTACTGCGAAAAGATGGGTGTCGCAGCCCTTGTGATGATGCTCCTGGGAGCTCTGTGCCTGGCAAATGGTGGCACAAAGCGCCATTATGATTGTAAGGATTATGTTTCTCATTGCTCTTTAACGATAATTATTTGTACTTCTCTTCCCATAGCATATTCATTCTTTCGGCAATCTTCTGCTCCTGCTGGTTTTGCAGGTTTGGGTGGTAGAAGGTGTGTCTTGATAGACCATCTGGCATAAACTCCTGCTTTACAAAGCCCCCGGCATAGTCGTGGGCATATTTGTAGTCCTTGCCATAGCCAGCCTCGCTCATTAGTTTTGTTGGCGCATTGCGCAGGTGCAAGGGCACGGGACGGTTGGTGGTGTCGTGTTTAACAAAGGCAAGTGCTTCGTTAATCGCTATATAGGCCGAGTTGCTTTTCGGGCTTGTGGCCAGATATATGGTTGTCTCGGCAAGTGTGATGCGTGCCTCGGGCATACCAATCTTGTGCACAGTGTCGAAGCAGGCATTCGCCAGCAGCAGTGCGTTGGGGTTGGCCAGGCCAATATCTTCCGATGCCAAAATCACCAAACGTCGCGCAATGAAACGTGGCTCTTCACCTCCTGCCAACATACGTGCCAAATAGTATATTGCAGCGTTGGGATCGCTACCTCTGACCGATTTGATGAAGGCCGAGATAACATCGTAGTGTTGCTCGCCATTCTTGTCGTAGAGCGCGATGTTTTGTTGTAGGCAGTCTGTGACGTATTGATCCGTGATTTCAATATCTCCATCGCTCGCACCAGTTATAATGTCGAGAATGTTGAGCAGTTTGCGTGCATCGCCTCCCGAAAATTTGAAAAGTGCCTCGGTCGAGGTGACCTTCACTTGGCGCTTGCTGAGTATCTCGTCGCTGGTGAGCGCTCGCATAAGCAGGGTGTTGAGCTCCTCGTCGGTCATCGATTTAAGTATATATACCTGACAGCGGCTCAATAGAGGCGATATAACCTCAAACGAGGGGTTTTCTGTGGTGGCTCCGATCAAAGTCACGATGCCCTGTTCCACAGCGCCGAGCAAAGAGTCCTGCTGACTCTTATTGAAGCGGTGAATCTCATCGATAAACAAAAACGAGGCCTTGGCCTGAAATAGGCTCTGTTTGCGTGCAGACTCTATCACCTCGCGCACCTCCTTGACGCCCGACGTCACAGCCGAGAGGGTGTAGAACGGGCGCTTCAAATGGTTGGCAACGAGTTTGGCGAGAGTAGTTTTTCCTACTCCCGGAGGTCCCCATAAGATAAACGATGGTACGTTCCCCGTTTCGAGGAATTTACGAAAGACTCCATTTGTGCCCACCAGGTGAGACTGTCCTATGTATTCGTCAAGATTTTGCGGACGAAGGCGCTCTGCTAAGGGTATGCTCATATTTGCTGATAGGGGCCTGTGCCCCGTAAAGCCAAAACTACTTCAAATATTCCAATATGTTTCCACTAATCTGCATCAGCGAAATCTCGCATAGCTTGGTGTTATACTCGGCCGTCAGGATGCGCTCCTCGGCGTCGAGCAAGCTCTTCTGAGCCTCGCGCATCTCGATACCTGGCAGATCACCCAAGAGGTAACGCTCCATTGCAATCTCGTAGTTCTCCTTGGCGGCAACGAGGTTCTGCTCTTCGAGTTTTATCACTTCCAAATTATTGGTGTAAGCCTGCCAGAATGTCGCCAAATCGGCCAGGAGTGACTGTTCGAGTTGCTGATGCGAATAAGTGGCATTCTCTATCTCGATACGGGCATTTTGTTGCTCTCGTCGGCGATTGCCATCAAAGATGGTAAAGCCCATACGGAGTCCCACGTTGGGGCCTATCGCGCCTCTTACTTTCGTATCACCCGCGCCATAGATATTGCGGTTGTAACCATATCCAGCCGACAATTTCAGGTAAGGGTAATTACGCGACTTCACGGCCTTCAACTCCAATTGAGTCAGGCTCTTATTGCGATTTGAAATCAGAAGCTCGGAATTTAACTCAGCCATATCCTCTTTGAGTTGCTCCCAGCTAAGAGATGAGTTCACGTCAATGACTGAGTCGCGTGCATAGCAACGCTCGGTGACATCGGAGTTAGCAAGCAGTTCGTTGATTCTGATGCGCGAAGCCGACACCAACTCCTGCTGGGTCATATATTGAGATGAGTCGGCATTGAAATCCACTCTTGCCTGCAACCAATCCAGGCGTGAAAAATCACCTATTCGGTAGCGCGCCTCAGTAATGCGTAGACGCTCGCGCGAGAGGGCCACAGCATAGCGGTAGTTCTTCAATCGGAGAGTTTGCTGTATGAGATTGTAGTACTCGGCTGTGAGGTTGGCTACAAAATCTTCCACTTCGAGGCGTGTCTGTAACAATCCCAGGGCTTTCAGCTCCTGCAACTTCTTGTACGATGTGCTCAATCGGAAACCATCAAAAATGGTCCAACCTAACGACACTCCAACATCCATTGCCTGATCATAGGCGCCGTTGTTGGTGAGGCTTTCGCCCTGGCGGGTGGTCGTATGAGTCTGGTCTATCGAGCCTGAGTATCCAGCCGAGAGATCCAGCGTGGGCAACATCCCCGCATTGGCCAGCGAGGCGTTGTTGTCCGCTATTTGTTGCTTGTTGCGGACGATGAGCAGATCGTAGTTTTGCTGCAAACCCAATTCAAGACACTCTTTGAGCGACAGCGCCTTTTGTGCTGCCACGTTGGAGATTAGTCCAAGTGTCAAAATGAGTGCGATAAAATATCTTTTCATAATATGTTATTTTCTTATTTCTCAGTTTTTGTTTGCTTGCTACGGTCGGTTGAAACGTAAGAGTAGATGGCTGGAACGACATAGAGTGTAAGGATTGTTGATACAACCAATCCACCCACAACGGCTACACCCATCGCAATTCGTCCATTAGCACCCTCGCCCGTAGCTACGGTCAATGGCAACAGACCAAGAATTGTCGAGGCACTTGTCATCAAGATAGGGCGCATACGCTGCAAAGATGCCGACTCAATGGCCGAACGTAGGCTCTCGCCTGCTTCCTGTTTCTGGTTTGCAAACTCTACAATTAGGATACCATTCTTTGCAACCAATCCAATGAGCATAATGATACCAATCTGGCTGTAAATATTCATCGTCTGGCCTGTGAGTGACATAAACACCAGCGCACCCGCAATCGCCAACGGCACGGTAAGCATAATGATGAGAGGATCTTTGAAACTCTCAAACTGAGCCGCAAGGATGAGGTAGATGAGCAAGATGGCCAACAAGAATGCAAACATCAAACTTGAAGAACTCTCTCTAAACTCCTTGGAATCGCCCGTGAGCGCTGTTCTGAAATCATCAGGAAGCACCTCGGCGGCGATGCGGTCCATCTCGTCGAGACCCTCGCCGATGGTCTTACCCTTGGCAAGTCCAGCCGAAATGGTAGCCGATAGGAAACGGTTATAGTGGTAGAGCTGAGGTGGAGCAACATTCTCCTGCAATGCCACCAAGTTATCCATCTGAATCATCTCGCCAGATGAGTTACGCAGGTAGATTGATTTCAGGTCGGCAGGTTTGTTACGCTGCTGACGGTTGATCTCGGCCAAAATCTCATACTGCTTACCATTCATATAGAAATAACCCATACGCTGGCCACTCAATCCATATTGCAGTGTCTGTGCAATGTCGCGTGTTGAAACACCCAGCAAGTTAGCCTTGTCGCGGTTGATTGTAATGCGTGCCTCGGGCTTCGAGAATTTAAGGTTCACATCGGCCATCTGTAACACATCGCTCTCATAGACCTTCTCCATAAAGAGTGGAAGTACTTCCTCCAAACGCTCGATAGTCATTGCCTGCAACACATACTGCACCGGCATACCGCCTCGGCGGCTACCGAATGTACTCTGCTGCTGAACAAAGGCGCGGGCCTTGGTGTGCTTCTTGACAACGGCAGAGAGTTGCTCGGCAATCTCCATCTGAGAACGCTCGCGTGTGGTGATGTCATTCAACGCCACCTGGATATTTCCTCGACCGCTACTTACGCGCGCTGTCACATACTTTGACTCTGGTACGAGTGAATCAATCTTCAAGTTGATACTCTCGGTATAGTCGCGCATAAATTCGTATGTAGCGCCCTCCGAGCCCGATGTGTTGATTGTAATCTGGGAACGGTCCTCCAACGGAGCCAGCTCGGCTGGAATTTTATTCCACAACCAACCGATGATGACAAACATCGAGAGTGTGAGAGGAATCGCCACCCAACGGAATTTCAAGAACGATGAGAGAGTTGAGCTATAAAAATTGTTCAAACCTACGAAGAAAGGCTCGGTTTTTTCATAGAACCAATTCTGCTTCTCGGTCTTCTTCAAAATCTTTGATGCGAGCATTGGGGTGACTGTCAGCGCAGCAAAAGTCGAGATGATAACAGCTCCCGAAATCACCAAACTAAACTCAATAAAGAGTCGTCCCGTCATACCCTCCATAAAGACGATAGGAAAGAATACGGCAAGCAGAGTGATGGATGTCGAGATGACGGCAAAGAAGATCTCCTTGGCGCCTTCGATACCTGCCTCGAATGGGGCCATTCCTCGCTCGATACGGATGTAGATGTTCTCCGTCATTACGATGGCATCATCGACCACCAATCCCACGGAAAGTACCACAGCCAACATTGAAAGTACGTTGATTGAGAATCCCGCCAGGTACATCAGGAAGAATGTACCGATAAGTGATACGGGAATCACAATACAAGGAATCAACGTCACACGGAAGTTACGCAGGAAGAGGAAGATGATGATAACCACCAAGATAAATGCCTCATATACGGTCTTTTTCACCTCGTTGATTGAGGCGCGGATAAACTTCGTATTGTCAAAACCGTAGCTCAGGATAATATCCTCAGGAAGGTCCTTGCGCATAGTCTCGACACGCTCATAAACGGCATCGGCAATGTCGATGTGGTTGGCGCCAGGCTGTGGAATCACTACAACTCCCACCATTGGCACGCCATTCATCTTCATATAGCTTCGCGTATCCTGTGGACCCAACTCCGCACGGCCAATATCGCTCAGACGAATGATGCGATCATCGCTCTCGCGCACAACAAGGTCGTTGAACTCCTGGGCTGTGTGCATAAGTCCCATTGTGCGGATTGTGAGCTCAGTAGTATTACCTTCGATACTACCCGAAGGCAACTCCACGTTTTCGCGGTCGAGGGCTGTCTTGATGTCGATTGGCGTGATACCATATCCAGCCATCTTGGCAGGGTCGAGCCATATACGCATCGAGTAACGCTTCTCACCCCAAATCTGCACAGCACTTACGTCGCTGATGGTCTGCAACTGTTCCTTGATTGTCAGGTCAGCAATCTCGCTAATCTCCAAGAGTGAGCGCTTGTCGCTCTGCACGGCCAACATCAGAATTGGCATAGCGTCGGCGTCGGCCTTAGATACGGTAGGTGGGTCGCAGTCGCGTGGCAGGAATCGCTGGGCGCGCGAAACCTTATCACGAACGTCGTTGGCCGCCGTCTCCAAATCCACCGACAACTCAAACTCTACTGTAATACGGCTGCTACCCTGAGAACTGACACTCGAAAGTGAGCGGATGCCAGGGATACCATTGATGTTCTGCTCCAAAGGCTCTGTAATCTGGTTCTCGATTACGTCGGCATTTGCACCCGGATAGGAGCAGTTTACCGAGATGATAGGGTTATCGACGCTGGGGTACTCTCTCACACCCAACGATGTGTAGCCGATCACACCAAAAATGATGATAATCAGCGTCAATACGGTGGCGAGTACGGGGCGTCGTATGCTTAATTCGGAAATATTCATATTTTCAAACCTTTATTATTCAATGATATCTAACTTAAAAGCCAGACCCTCGCGGAGTTGCAATGTAGCCGAAGTGATGATGGTGTCGCCCAACTCAATACCTTCGATGATGTGAATCAGTGCATCAGTACGCAAACCAGTCTTTACGGTTGTAGCGAACGCCTTGCCATTGCGATAGATATAGACCTTGTCGACACCCATCTCAGGTACAATAGCCTCGGTTGGGATGGCAATAGCTTGTGGAATATCGCTCATACGAATCTTAGCCGAGATGAAGCGTCCTGGCATCAACTGACCATTGGCGTTAGGGTATGTGGCACGGATGGCGAGTGTGCGAGTTGCCATATCAACCTCCGACTCCTTGGCATAGACAGACGCGTTGTAGGTCTGGTTGCGACCCTCGGCTGTAAATGTGTGAGGTGTGCCGGTTGTAATCTCATCGGCATAACGCTCAGGGATATACATATCAATCTTCAAAGGCGAAATCTTAGATAATTTTGCTACCACCACGCTTGGCGATGCGTAGGCACCCTCGCTGACGTTACGCAAACCGATTACGCCATCGAATGGGGCGCGAAGCTCGGTCAGGGCGATGTTCTGCTTTACGATGTCGATATCGGCGTTGAGCATTGCAAGTTCGGTGCGAGCCTGCTCAAAAGCCTCCTGGCTGACAGCATCTTTCTCTAACAAAGTGCTCTGGCGATATACGCGGTCCTGTGCCAATTTGAGCTGAGCCTCATAGCGTTTGAGCTGAGCTTGCAGAGGCTTGTCGTTTACCTTAGCCAAAAGGTCACCCTTTTTTACGCGAGTACCCTCCTTGAAGTTAATCTCCACGATCTTACCCGAGGTCTCGAACGTTAGATCGACATCCTCGTCGGGTAGAAGGTTACCCACCATCGAAATATCCTCGGTCAATGACTGATGTTTAATGACAAGACCATTGACATTAAGGATGTTTCGGGGTGCCTGTGGTTGAGCGATTTGAATATTGGTCTCTCCCTCGGCTGTACTACGGGTGTAGTACTTGTATGCTGCGCCAATAAGGCAAAATGCAGCGATTACGATTGTTGTAATAATCCACTTTCTTTTCATATCTGAATTGCTTTTTTTAACTTCAATAAAATCAATCAAAGGTACGAAATATATTGTAAAAGGCGAAATAATAGGGTGTAAACTTGTGGCGAAATGACCAAATAGGTGGGTGAATTATATTTGAGGAGTTGGCAAAAGAGCAGAAAAGAGCCTCTTTTAGACATTAAATTGGAGCGATAGAACATTTTTTAAGCAATTTTGATCAGGTTTCCTAATCTTTGTGTTATCTTTGCCCTAATGAATGGTTTGAAAAAATATACCTTTGGCGAGGAACTCGCGAATAGCATATCTCACGCATTGGGAGGTGTAGCAGGATTGGTTGTTTGTACTATATTCCTTGTTTGGGGATATCGTGGCGGTTCGACAATGGCGGTATTGAGTTTGTGGCTCTATCTGTTGGGCGTGGTGAGTTCCTACCTGGCTTCTACGCTCTATCACGCTTGTAGCGCCAGTCGTGAGTCTCGCAAATTGCTGCTTAGAAAATTCGATCACGCAGCCATCTATTGGCACATTGCGGGAAGCTATTCTCCCATCACGCTGATAGCTATGTACCAGGCTGGTTATCATATTTGGGCGTGGGTGATATTCGCATTTGTGTGGGTGTGTGCCATCGTGGGAACATCACTCAGTTTCAGAAAGTTAAAGACTCATAGCTATTTCGAGACAGCCTGCTATGTGTTGATGGGTTTGTCGATTCTTGTTGCCTTTAAGCCCTTTTATGATAGCGTAGGCTTGGCAATCGTGCTATGGGTTATTGCTGAGGGTATTAGTTACATTACGGGTGCAGTTTTGTATAGTTTCAAACGAATCAGTTATATGCATTCTGTCTTCCATCTTTTTGTAATTTTGGGAGATATTTTCCATTTCATCGCCGTCTATAAGGTCTTGCAACTTTTTTTACATACAATGTAGCGTCCTCGAATGTGGGATGAGTGGCGAAATATTGAAATTAATATCAAAACTGATTTTGAGAGAAGCATAATTTAGAGTATATTTGTAAACATAATATAAAGAGTTATGGAAAAGAGTTTTTTTAAGGTTGAGGTAGAGCCTAAGCAGGTGGATTTTACTTCGCGTGCCTCTATATCTTCGATGTGTGATATTATCCTTTATGTGGCTGGTCTTGATGCGCATAAGAGAGGTTTTGGAATCCAGGCTTTGGCTGGTAAAAATTTCGGATGGGTGCTTTCGCGTTTCTGCGTGGAGTTGGATTATATGCCAAAGGAGTACGATGCGATTGATATTCATACTTGGATTAGCGATTACAATCGACTCTCCTCGACTCGTAATTTCACTTTGACCGATAGCGAGGGTAAGATCTTCGGCCGTGCGGTATCGCAGTGGTGTATGCTTGATTTCGATACACGTATGCCTGTCGATATGAACACCTTGGCGAAGGTTCACGATGGCACCATTGTAGATGCTCCATCACCTTGTGAGCGTCCACGTCGTGTGGCGGCAGTTCAGGGTGACGAGGTTGCTAAGCATAGTGTGGTGTATAGCGATATTGATTTCAACCGTCATATGAATACGATGCGTTACATCGATATGATTTGCGATGCAATGCCTATCGAGCTGCTCGAAAGTTATCAGTCGGTAAGAATGGACGTAAACTTTATGAAGGAGGCTCTGTATGGCGATGTCATTAGCCTCAAAGCGCAGCAAAATGGCGACGTTCGCGCTTATGAGTTCTCTTCCGAGGCGGGCGACGCTCTCTGCCGTTTCGCATTTGACATAAAGTAGTTCTGTCGGATTGTCCAGAGTTCGCTTTTAGCGTGAGGCGTGAGGGAGTGTGAGAGCCTAACGCGGATAGAGTGATGGAGAGAAAGATTTGGCTAATCGTGAATTTCTTTAACAACTGAGATTATGACACCTATTCCTTCGTTTATATATAAGAAGTCCAATCAGCTCGCGATGATTATCTTCGTACCAATCTTCGCGTTGCTTTTTATTACGATTTATCGACCATTTAATTTTGTACACATAGATGAGGATACAGGTCTGCTGACTTGGCTGAATATCTCGCGCGAGGTGCTTGTTCAGCTTATTACAATCGGTTTTATCCTTGTGGGTATGGCTGTCGTGGCCATCAGTCGTTGGATTATGGGATTGTATGCTCGTCGCCACTCAATATCCTATATTAAATATATCTTGTGGGTGGCGTGTGAGGTGTTGGTGATGGCATTTATTTTCACCATTGCTGCGCTGTTTACCGATACCGACAAAAGCATCGGTACGCTATTCTATAACTCTCTGGTTAAGACCTTCTTTATCCTGCTCATCCCTTATGTGATGTGTTATATCTATTTTATCTGGCAGGAGCGTGTGGCGCAGTTGCGTCTTATTCGTGAGCGCCTGGCCGAGGATGAGAATGTGTTGCAGGCTGCTTATGTCCAGATTATGGACGAGAAGGGTGAGTTGAGGTTGTCGGTACGTCGTGAGCATCTGCTTATGTTGGAGTCAGCCGATAATTACGTCTGCGTATGGTATATGAATAATGGTTCCACGAAGAAGGTGTTGGTGCGCAATACGCTTACTCGTGTGGCCAGGGATTTGGAGACTACTCATATCCAGCGTTGTCATCGCTCGTATATTATCAACCTCGATTTGATTAAGGTTATGCGTCGCGAAAAGGAGGGCATATTCGTTGAGTTTGGTGTTGAGGGTGTGCCCGATGTTCCCATCTCAAAGACCTATGTAAATAACATTAATAAGTGGTTATTGGGCGAGTCATTGTAGATTTTCGCTGGTGGGATTAAATTTTACGAGGGATGAAATTCTAAATTTCACCCCTCGTTTTGCGTTTTTTATCCCATATAAGGATTTCACCCCACCACAGGGTGCCGCACCACTTAAATTTTAACATCTCGACTAATTATAGGATATTTGCACCCGTGAATTAAGATTCAATAATTTTTGATAGAATATTTTATTAGCCATTAGGGTTTCAAATTTTATGCAACACTATTTATCTATTTTTCAAAAATCAGTTCGTGAGAATTGGGATTCTCCAGCGTTGAGCGACTATCAGGGTGTGACCTATACCTTTGGTCAGATTGCAACGCAAATTTCAAAAATTCATAAGTGCTACGACGTAGTTGGCGTTAAGGCTGGCGATCGTGTAGCCATTGCGGCCAAGAACTGTTCACATTGGGCAATGAGCTTTGTGTCGGTTGTAGCATACCGCGGTGTTGCTGTCCCAATCCTTGCAGACTTCAACCCAGCAGACATCGCAAGTTTGACAGCTCACTCTGATAGCCTTATCCTCTATACCGACCCAAAGACTTGGGGCGCTATGGATGTTAAGAATATGCCAGAGTTGCGTGCTGCAATCAACGTCGAGGATTTCTCTTTGTTGTATGCTTCTGATGAGAAGTTGGAGGAGGCATTGAAGGTTATTTTAGCTGAGGAGATCAAGGTTGATATCGCTAACAAGGATATCATTACCGACTACCAGATTGGTGATTTGGACGATTTGGCTATCATTAACTATACATCAGGTACAACAAGTTCACCAAAGGGTGTTATGCTTACATCGCGTAACCTCTCGTCAAATATTGACTTTGCTCTCAGACACATCCCAGTAAAGAAAGGTGACCAGATTATGTCTATGTTGCCTATGGCACATATGTATGGTATGGCATTTGAGTTCTTGTATCCATTGTTTGGAGGCGCGCGCGTATTCTTCTTGGGTAAGACTCCAACTCCAACCCTTTTGATGCAGGCGTTGGCAGATATCAAGCCATATTTGCTTATCACTGTACCTTTGGTATTGGAGAAGATTTTCAAGAATAAGGTGATGCCTACACTTCAAAAGCCTGCGCTTAAAATTTTGACTTCTATCCCCGGTATTAATAAGTTGATTTATGCTAAGGTGCGCAAGCAGTTGCTCAATGTGTTTGGTGGCAATATTCAGTCGATTGTTATTGGTGGTGCTGCTATCAGCCGTCCAGTCGAGAAGGTTATGCGTAAGATCCGATTGCCTTACACCGTAGGTTACGGTATGACAGAGTGCGCTCCGTTGATTGGTTACGAGCCTTGGCAGACATTCCGTCTTGGTTCTTGCGGTCGCGTAGTTACTAATATGGAGGTTCGTATTGATTCTGATAATCCTCACAAGACAGTGGGCGAGATTCAGGTTAAGGGTGCCAACGTGATGTTGGGTTACTACAAGAACCCTGAGGCTACTGCTGCAACGTTTACCGAGGATGGTTATTTGCGTACTGGTGACTTGGGTATTATCGACAAGAAGGGTAACATTTTCATCAAAGGTCGTAGCAAGTGTATGATTCTATCGCCAAACGGTCAGAACATCTACCCTGAGGAGATCGAGAGCAAGCTCAATGCAATGCCACGCGTTGGTGAGTCATTGATTGTTGATCGTGGTCATATCTTGGTGGCTCTCGTGGCGATGACACCCGAGGATCAGAAGGCTGGCGTGACAGATGAGTTGAAGGCTCAGTTGGAGCAGAATCGTATCGAGTTGAACAAGATGATGCCTGCTTATAGCAAGATTTCATCTGTTGAGATTGTGGAGCAGGGCTTTGAGCACACTCCAAAGCAGTCAATCAAGCGATTCTTGTATAAATAATTTCGAATTTCTTTCAAAAGAAATATTCCTGTAACATTCATTCCGATTCCGCTGTTGGTAGAGCGACCAGCAGCGGAATTTTTTTGAAAACTAATTCGGGTGGATAGAAAAATAGCCTATCTAACCGAACGGTTAGACAGGCTTTATATTCTGAGAATATTGTTACGGAGTATATTGCTACACCTCCTGCAAAGTTAAAACTCCGAAGTGAAGTAGAATCTAATATCCTTGAAGTTCTCCTGTGCCAATGCTAAGGCGTAGCTTGTATCGGCAAGGAATACATCGCGGCCGTGCTTGTCAACTGCCATATTTGAGTGCTTGCGGCGCTTGAAGTCGGCGAGCTGCTCGGCGTTGTCGCTCTCAATCCAGCAAGCCTTGTAGATTGAGATAGGCTCCCAACGACACTTTGCACCATACTCGTGCTCCAAACGATACTGGATAACCTCAAACTGCAACTGACCCACTGTACCGATAATCTTACGGCCATTGAGATTTGATGTAAACAACTGCGCTACGCCCTCGTCCATTAACTGATCGACACCCTTAGCCAACTGCTTGAACTTCATTGGGTCGGCATTCTCAATATAACGGAACAACTCAGGCGAGAAGGATGGGATACCCGTAAACTTCAACTTTTCGCCCTCGGTGAAGGTGTCGCCAATCTTGAATGTTCCTGTATCGTGCAGACCTACAATATCTCCTGGGTAGGCAAAGTCGATTACCGACTTCTTCTCGGCCATAAATGCTGTTGGAGATGAGAATTTGAGCTGCTTGCCGCTGCGTACGTGCAGGTAGTTTTTGTTACGCTCAAATGTTCCCGAACATATCTTCATAAAGGCGATACGGTCACGGTGGTTAGGGTCCATATTGGCGTGAATCTTAAATACGAAACCTGTCATCTTGGCCTCGGCTGGCTCAACCATACGATCCTCGGTTGTAGATGGGCGTGGTGATGGTGCAATACGAATAAAGCACTCCAAAAGCTCTCTTACACCAAAGTTATTCACAGCCGAACCGAAGAACACTGGCGCCAACTGACCCTCCATATATGCCTCGCGGTCGAAATCATCATATACCGCCTCCACCAGGTCGAGGTTCTCGCGCAGTTGGTCGGCATACTGCTTGGTGATATATGTGTCGAGCTCTGGTGACGAGATATCGCTGAAATCTACGGTAGATGCGTCGGCCGTCTGGCGCTCATCGCTGGTAAAGAGTGAGAGATTCTTCTCGTAGATGTTGTAAACACCCTTGAATGTGTCGCCACTCGAAATTGGGAATGCCAATGGACGCACGCGGATTTGCAACTCACGCTCTACCTCATCGAGCAAATCGAATGGGTCCTTGCAAGGACGGTCCAACTTGTTGATAAATACCATCACAGGAGTGTTGCGCATACGGCATACGTTCATCAGCTTGCGTGTCTGCGCCTCGACACCCTTTGCACCGTCAATCACGATGATAACCGAATCAACGGCTGTGAGTGTACGATAGGTATCCTCGGCAAAGTCCTCGTGACCTGGAGTGTCAAGGATATTGATTTTTACATCCTTATAGTTGAATCCCATTACAGATGTTGCCACCGAGATACCTCGCTGGCGCTCGATCTCCATAAAGTCGGATGTAGCACCCTTCTTAATCTTATTGCTCTTTACAGCACCTGCGACGTGAATCGCACCACCAAAGAGCAACAACTTCTCGGTCAAAGTTGTCTTACCCGCATCAGGGTGGGCAATAACGGCAAATGTTCTACGTTTTGTGATTTCGTCAATTAACGCCATAGTCTATAATTTATTATGGCCACAAAGATACGTCATATAAATTCAAAATTCAAAATTATGAATTCAAAATTGCTTGAATGAGTGGCGGAAGCAAAACATATTCTGAGTTAGCGTAAAGGAGATTCACATACGACAAAAAAATAGCCACCCGATGTGGGCGGCTATTTCGATATTGTGCAATTCTAAGATTACAACTGTGGACCAGCAGCAACCAAAGACTTACCCTCCTCGTTACCAGTGAACTTAGCGAAGTTCTTGATGAAGCGAGCAGCCAAATCCTCAGCCTTAACCTGCCACTGAGCGGCGTCAGCGTAAGTGTCGCGTGGATCCAAGATAGCTGGATCTACACCTGGAAGAGCTGTTGGAACCTTGAAGTCGAAGATTGGAATCTGCTTAGTCTCAGCTGAGTCGATTGAACCATCCAAGATAGCGTCGATGATACCACGTGTATCCTTGATAGAGATACGCTTGCCAGTACCGTTCCAACCTGTGTTTACGAGGTATGCAGTAGCACCTGATGCTTCCATCTTCTTAACCAACTCCTCACCGTACTTTGTTGGGTGCAATGAAAGGAACGCTGCACCGAAGCAAGCTGAGAATGTTGGAGTAGGCTCAGTGATACCACGCTCTGTACCAGCCAACTTAGCTGTAAAACCAGAGAGGAAGTAGTACTTAGTCTGCTCAGGAGTCAAGATAGAAACTGGTGGCAATACACCGAATGCGTCAGCTGAAAGGAAGATAACCTTCTTTGCAGCAGGAGCCTTAGATACACCCTTAACGATGTTGTCAATGTGGTAGATTGGGTAAGAGACACGAGTGTTCTCAGTTACTGACTTATCGTTGAAGTCAATCTTACCTGTAGCCTCGTCAACTGTTACGTTCTCCAAAAGTGCGTTGCGACGGATTGCGTTCCAGATATCTGGCTCGTTCTCCTTAGAAAGGTTGATAACCTTAGCGTAGCAACCGCCCTCGAAGTTGAATACGCCCTCGTCGTCCCAACCGTGCTCGTCGTCACCGATAAGCTGGCGCTTAGGATCTGTTGAGAGGGTAGTCTTACCTGTACCTGACAAACCGAAGAAGATAGCTGTCTCGCCCTTCTCGTTAGTGTTTGCTGAGCAGTGCATTGAAGCCATACCCTTCAATGGGAGGAGGTAGTTCATATAAGAGAACATACCCTTCTTCATCTCACCACCATACCAAGTGTTGATGATAACCTGCATCTTCTCTGTGAGGTTGAATACAACAGCAGTCTCAGAGTTCAAACCAAGCTCCTTGTAGTTCTCAACCTTAGCCTTAGATGCGTTCAATACTACGAAATCTGGCTCACCGTAAACCTCCAACTCAGCGTCAGTAGGACGGATGAACATATTCTTTACAAAGTGTGCCTGCCAAGCTACCTCCATAATGAAGCGAATCTTCAAACGGCTGTTCTCGTTAGCACCGCAGAAAGTATCAACAACGTAGAGCTTCTTGTTTGAGAGCTCCTTTGAAGCCAAAGACTTCAACTCAGCCCAAGCAGCCTCAGTTACAGGCTTGTTGTCGTTCTTGTACTCCTCTGAAGTCCACCAGATAGTGTCCTTTGAAGTCTCGTCCATTACGAAGAACTTGTCCTTAGGAGAACGACCTGTGTAAACACCTGTCATTACGTTTACTGCACCCATCTCAGTCTCAACACCCTTGTCGAAACCTGTAAGACCAGCCTTAGTCTCCTCGCGGTAGAGCTCGTCGTAAGAAGGGTTGTAAACCACCTCAGTTGTACCGGTGATACCGTACTTTGTCAAATCAATCTTTGCCATAATTTTACAATAAAAAAATATTTAGTTAAACTTCTTCTTTTGCACAATTACATAACTACGTTATAGTAGCCCCGAAAATGTTATGGCACTAAGTTGTCATAGTCCCTATTTTCAGCGCTACAAAAATAAGCAAAGTATTTGAATTGTGAAATAAATAACACTTATTTTTAACAAAAAGATAACATTTAGTGTGCCATTGTCATTAAAAAATCAAGAAAAAGGGAATTTTTGAGAGTTGCGTTGGGGTGGGTATTTTGCGGGTGAGGTTCTGAGCGGAGAAAATTTTGAATTTTGAATTTTGGGTTATAAATTTGTGCTACTATGGCTGGATTATATTTTCATATTCCGTTTTGTAAAAGGATTTGCGCTTACTGCGATTTTTTTCGCGTGGCTCGTCTTGAAATGCTGGGCGAAGCCGTGGAGGCTATGCACCGCGAGATGGAGGAGCAGGCTGATTTTTTGACCGACAAAAATATTAAGACAATATATTTTGGCGGCGGCACTCCGTCGTTGCTCGGGCCTCGTGAGTTTCAGCGTTTTATCGATCACGCAGCGCAGTTGTGGGATTTGTCGCAAGTGGGGGAGATAACAGTTGAGGCTAATCCTGATGACATCACAGAGGAGTGGGTGAGTGAGTTGCGCACTACTCAGGTTAATAGGGTGAGTCTTGGAATTCAGTCGCTTAACGATGCTGAGCTGAAATTTATGAATCGTCGCCATTCCTCGGCACAAGCCGTTAATGCTGTCAGGAGGTTGCAGGCGGCGGGAATCTCTAACATAACCATTGACCTCATTTTTGGCGTAGATGGTTTTGGTCTTGATGTACTTGAGGTCGTTGTGGAGGAGGTCCTGAAACTTGGCGTGCAGCATATTTCGGCTTATCACCTCACGATTGAGCCTGACACTGCTTTTGGTCGCCGTCTGGCAAGGGGTGAGATGCGCGAAGTGGAGGAGAGTATAAGTGAGGCTGAGTTTGACTTTTTGCACCAAAGGCTGACCTCGGCTGGTTATGAACATTACGAGGTGTCGAACTATGCTCGTGAGGGCTATCGTGCGAAGCATAATGCCTCTTATTGGCACGGCGATGAGTATTTGGGAATAGGAGCGGGTGCCCATTCGTTCAATGGTGCTGTGCGTCACTATGTGGAGCAGGATATTGCTGACTATATCAAGGGTCGCGAGTGGGTTGTCGAGCAGCTGGATGAATGCGATCAGTTGAATGAGTATGTGATGACCTCGCTCAGATGTGCTGAGGGGTTAAATCTTGATTTCATCGCCGAGAAATTTGGCGTTGAGGAGTCGGCAAGGGTGATGCGAGTGGCCCAAAGTTGGGCTGATAGTGGAAATGTGATAATCGAGGGTAGTTGGGTGAGGATTCCAGCCGCGAGATTTTTGATTTCCGATGCTGTAATCGAGTCGATGTTCGAAGTTTGATTCAGAAAAATCGTAAGACTTTTTGCTAAAAAAAAATGATGCAGGGTGAGAAATTTGCAAAATGGTTGCACTTTGGTTGTGATTTCATATCACTTTTGTTGGGATCTTTTCTGTGTAAATAAGGTTTTTATAGAGGGTGGGATTTGATTGCGTATAAGGTGTAATAGGCAGAAAAACAGCAATATAAATTAATATATAAAATCATCTTTAAGGAGGTTTGACTCAATATTGAAGTTAGCTGTTTTTTTTGAAGGTCGCAAAAGTTGGTTGTGAAAGATAATAAATCGTAAATATTTGGTATGTAAATGCTCTGATTTGTAATGTTAATCAGGGCATTTTTGTCTTAATATGAGTAAAAACAACTCCCTGTGGTAGTGTGGCGCATATTTTGATTGAAAGCAGTGAAAATAGGAGTTTGTAAAAATTGTTAATTTTTTATTAAATTATTTTATTAAAGTATTTTAACTGCTTATAAATTGCTGAAATATAAATATAAAGTATTATCTTTGCGGCGCATTATTATTGGTATGCGAAAGCTATACCTTATATATAATAGAGTAATTATAATTAACATACTTTTTTTATGAACACAACATTTCAGTTGCCCGATCATCTTTTCGAGGTGAGTTGGGAGGTTTGCAATAAGGTGGGTGGTATTCACACTGTAATTGCAACCAAGGCTTTGACTGTTGGTAAGCAGATGGGTGATAAATATATCGTTATCGGTCCAGATTTTATGCAGGAGCAGTCAAATCCAGAGTTCGAGGCTGACGATACGCTCTTGACAGCGTGGCGTGAGAGCCTCTATGCTGAGGGTATCCGCGTTCGCGTTGGTCGTTGGAATATCGCAGGTCGTCCTATCGCAATCTTGATTGACTTTAAGTCAATGATTTCTCAGAAGGACGAGGTCTTGAAGCACTTGTGGGAGGACTACCACGTAGATTCACTCTCAGGTCAGTGGGACTACATTGAGCCTGTATTGTTTGGCCACGTGGCTGGTATGGTTATCAAGTCTTATGTTGAGAATCTTTGCAACTCGGCTGATAAGGTAATCGCTCATTTCCACGAGTGGATGACTGCATCAGGTGGTCTTTACTTGCGTAAGAACTCTCCTTATGTAGCGACAGTATTTACAACTCACGCAACAGTTGCTGGTCGTTGCATTGCTGGTAATGGTTTGTCACTCTATTCAGACCTTCACAAGTTCAATGCGGATGATTTGGCACGTCGTTTCAACGTGATGGCTAAGCACTCAATCGAGAAGATGGCTGCTTTGTATCACGATGCGTTCCTTACAGTAAGCGACATCACAGCTAATGAGTGCAAGTATTTGCTCGGTCGTGAGGTTACTCATATTACTCCAAACGGTTTCGAGAACGACTTCGTATGGGAGGGTGAGGAGCTCGCAGCAAAGCGCGCTGAGGCTCGCAAGTCGATGATCGACGTTGCTGAGGCTTGCTTCCAGACTAAGTTCAAGAACCCATTGATTGTTGCTACAAGCGGTCGTTATGAGTTCCGTAACAAGGGTCTTGACATCTTTATGGAGTCATTGAAGCGTTTGGCAACATATAAGCTCGATCGTGAGATTTTGGCTTACGTTATGGTTCCAGCTGCTAACAACGGTGCACGCGCCGACTTGGTTCGTCACCTCGCAGATGGTACTCAGCCAATCGACGCAAAGCAGTGGAAGCACACAACTCACTATTTGGAGAACGCTGAGTGGGACTCAATCTCACGTTCAGTTCGTGAGAGCGTACTCGAATTGGAGAGCTCAAACGTGAAGGTTATCTTCGTTCCTTCATACCTCAATGGCAACGATGGTGTGTTCAACAAGAGCTACTATGAGTTGTTGGTAGGTGTTGATGTAACAGCATTCCCATCATACTATGAGCCTTGGGGCTACACTCCACTTGAATCAATCGCTTGCTCAGTGCCTACAATTACATCGAACCTCTCAGGTTTCGGTATTTGGGCTTCTAAGCTCGCTGATAAGGCAGGTGTTGAGGTTATCCGTCGTGATGACAACAACGATAACTACGCTGTTCAGCAGCTTGTTGATGCTACATTGCGTTTCCTCCAACTCTCTGAGGTTGAGGTTGAGAATATGCGTAACTCGGCATTCGAGATTTCAAAGCAGGCTTTGTGGGAGAACTTCTTCAAGTACTATGGCGCAGCTTATGCCGAGGCTATGGAGAACGCCGTTGCTCGTGCTAACAACACAGTTGTAACCGAGGATGGTAACTTCACAGAGCAGATTAACTTCGTACGTCAGCAGCTCACATCAAACAAGCCATCTTGGCACCGTATGATGGTTGAGAAGCGCCTCCCATCTCGTTTGAGCGCGTTGGAGACTATCTCACGCAACTTGTGGTGGTGCTGGACTCAGTCAGCAAAGGATTTGTTTGAGTCTATCGACGCTCAGTTGTGGCACGCTGTTGATCACAATCCTATCGCTTTGATCGACAAGCTCTCATTGGAGCGTATCAACGAGTTGGAGAACGATAAGGAGTTCTTGTCACGTTTGGATGCAGTTGCTGCTCAGCTCAAAGAGTATATGGAGGAGAAGCCAAGCGAGGATAGCGCAAAGGTTGCTTACTACACAATGGAGTACGGTTTGCACTGATCTTTGAAGATCTACTCAGGTGGTCTTGGTATTTTGGCTGGCGACTACTTGAAGGAGGCATCAGATAAGAACGTGCCTATGGCAGCCGTTGGTTTGTTGTACCGCTATGGTTACTTCACTCAGCAGCTCTCATCTCAGGGTGCTCAGGTAGCAACATATGAGGCTCAGAACTTCGCTAAGTTGCCTATCTCGCCTGTTCGTGACGAGGCTGGTAACTGGATTACAATTCAGATTGCATTGCCAGGACGTAATCTCTCGGCTCGTGTATGGAAGTGCCAGGTAGGTCGTACAGACCTTTTCCTCTTGGATACTGACTACGAGGCAAACCGCGATGAGGATCGTCAGATTACATACTATCTCTACGGTGGTGACTGGGAGAACCGCTTGAAGCAGGAGCTCTTGCTCGGTGTCGGTGGTATCCGCGCCCTCGCAAAGATGGGTATCAAGCAACAGGTTTACCACTGCAACGAGGGTCACGCTGCATTCATCGGTTTGGAGCGTTGCCGTAACCTCATCTCAAAGAAGCGTCTATCATTCTCTGAGGCTATGGAGGTAGTTCGTTCATCTTCGCTCTTTACAACACATACACCAGTGCCTGCGGGTCACGATGCATTCCCAGAGGGTATGATGCGTCAGTATATGTCACACTATCCTGATGTATTGGGTATCACTTGGGAGCAGTTCATCAACTTGGGTAAGACTAACCCAAATGATCCTAACGAGCGCTTCTCAATGTCAGTATTGGCTTGAAACCTTTCTCAGGAGGTTAATGGTGTATCTTGGTTGCACGGTGAGGTGTCAAAGGATATCTTGGGTACAATGTGGCCAGGTTACTTCAAGAACGAGTTGCACATCGGTTATGTAACTAACGGTGTTCACTTCCCAACTTGGGTAGCTTCAAATATGCGTCGTTTGTACGAGAAGTACTTCCCACAGGGCTTCAACGGTCACGTTTACAACATTCCTGAGTGGCAGGGTGTTCACAAGATTGGTGATGCTGAGTTGTGGCAGGAGCGTATGGCGTTGAAGACTCGCTTGATCAACCACATTCGTCAGCGTTGCAGCAATCCTAAGTTGGCTGGTTTTGATTCACCGCGCCAGATGGTTCAGGTTGCTGAGCGTATCCGTCCAGAGGTATTGACAATCGGTTTTGCGCGTCGTTTCGCAACTTACAAGCGTGCTCACTTGCTCTTCACTAACTTGGAGCGTTTGTCAGCCCTTGTAAACAACCCAGAGCGTCCTGTACAGTTCGTATTTGCTGGTAAGGCTCACCCACACGATATCCCAGGTCAGGATTTGATCAAGCGTATCGTTGAGGTATCTAAGATGCCTGAGTTCTTGGGTAAGATTGTATTCTTGCAGAACTACGATATGGAGCTTGCTCGTCGTATGGTTCAGGGT
>JAZKYX010000037.1:0-6987 GCA_045612405.1 Alistipes sp. | reverse complement strand
CGGTCAAGCATCACACGCTGTCCGCGTATTTCGTAGATTTTGTTTTGTATAGGTTGTAGCTCCATAGTCTATAGGTGTTGGGAGAGCCCCTAATATTATGCAAAAAAAAGAGTCGCAATTGAAAAACAACCGCAACTCTTTTAGTGCCCAGGACAAGACTCGAACTTGCACGAGCTAACGCTCACTACCCCCTCAAAGTAGCGTGTCTACCAATTTCACCACCTGGGCTAAAATTCCATTTCAGAACTCATTTTCGAGGCGAGCAGCAACTCATTTCCCCGAAAAGGTGTGCAAATATAGTCACTATTTTATAAATAGCAAAATTTTTAGGCTTAAATCACAAAAAAAATATCACTTTTCTGCTTTTTGCCCCAATTTTACACCAAACGAGCGCGAGTAGCCCCGTTTTGGGACTACTCACATCTCATCGTACTACTCATACAACAACTCCATATCATCGAGCCACATCACGCTCTGAGTACTACCCGTAAAGTAATCTCCCAGGCGCGAAGCAGAGGTGACAATCACAATATGAGTTGGAATCTTCGATGTCGTCACATAATCAAGCGGTACAGTCACCTGCTGCCACTGTCCGATAGACTCAGTGAGCAACAACTCTCCATAGGCAATCACAGCCTTGGATTTTGGGTTGAAGAATGTACCTCTATCGCGCGTATCTACCACCACAGGCTGATCATCCGTTCCCTTGATCTGGCCATCAGCATCCACACCATACTCCTCCTTGGTCCAATCGCCAAGCGCAATGAACACCGAACCGGTATCACTATCACCCAACTTCAAATCACTTCCCGTAGGCAATGTTCCTATATTATCAATCTTACCGCAGTTGTACTTAACCCAGAATCGCAAAGCCACAGGACGCGATGTGAACTTATGTCCAAAACCCACGATACCGTTGGTACCAACCGTCGAGACATACTTACCGATAAAGAGGTTACCCGCGGCAAACTTACCAATACCCGCCAGGTTAGCAAATCTAGACTCCAACTTTGCAGAGTAACTGCCAGATGAGCCAGGACGCACATCCTCGCTCTTGTCAGTCACCGTTGCGTTCACCATAGCGGCGCCAGGGTTACCTGTACCCCAAAAAGCGCTCTCCTCCGAAAGGTATGGACATACAATCTTCTTGATGGTTGCCCAGCTCTCGAAACCGCCATTTTCAAGTGGTGTTATCTGCTCGGTGCGCACCTTCACAATAGCCGAGGTATCATCATTCGAGTAGGCCATCACCTCATACTCAGTCTCGGTCTGCAAACCCTTGACACAAGCCGAGAACGAGCCACCTTCGACCTTGATATCCTGCACCGTGAGCCACTCATCGCTACCCACCTCACGATATCTAAAACCGAGATCCGTACCACTCAAACCCTCGCCATAGAGCCAAATGAGCTTACCCCAAGCATCGGCTTTCACTACATCAACCACCACATCTGTGGTCTTGACATACAAATCCCAACGCTCTGTTCTGCCGTGGCAAGTCACATATACATACTTTACCGACGAGAAATCGTTGCGGTCCACGCCATCGGTCCACTCATAGGTGGCAATATCAGCTGCCGCAAGTTTCAACTTTTTCACCTTGACATTAGAGTGATCCTCAAAACCTACATACGCCGTAGCGGTACGTCGCTCCACGTCCCACTCTGTAGCTCCAATCTGACCCTCGACCTCAAACTCACGAGTGATGATCTGCTCGGCCACTATCTGCCAAGCATAATCCTGATAAAGCGACAGGGTCACATATACAGGTGTGCGCATATCGTGCAGACCCACAAGATTCTCCGACGCAGTAGCCCCTTCGGTATAGGTCACATTATTAATCTTCACATTCTCAATATCGGTCTGCTCATAAAGTTCAACCGACACCGTACGCGTCACCTCGTCAATGACGGGCTGAGACTTCGCACCCTCAATCTCAATCGAGGTAATCTGCAACTCCACCACAGGGTAAGGCAAATCATTCTCTATACAGCCTACATTAAAGAGCAGACATAGCGCAAAAGCCAGCGCACTGATTATATTTTTTCTCAACAAAGCCATTATCTATTACTCTTTTTTGACCACAAATGGATATTCAAGCCGAAATGGATGTCGGCAACATTCAAGCGGAAGCGCAACTTCGACACATCGCGTGAACCAGTCTCCCTGCCATCCTGATCATACTGCTTGATTGAGGTGTACTTAAAGCCACCCATACCAAACGACACCGTAGCGCAGACATTTGGGAACATATACACCGCCACACCTGGATTGAACCACAACTTGCAGGTCATATTCTTGGAATCGGTATATTTAAGCGGACCATCACCCGACTGCATAGCAATCTTGTTGTGGCCAATAGCGTACGATGCCTCCAACTCGCTGAACACGCCGAAACGTCCCGCATTATCAATGGCTGCGTAGTTTCTCAAAAAGGCGCTCATCTTATATGTTTGGGCTGCGACATCAACCCAAGGGATAGTCAAATCAATATCATTATCACTACCCAAGTTCAGATCCATATTATCCAACTCGCCCGCGATATGGGTATATCCCATTCGCAAACCTACGCAGGCATTATCTTTGTAGAAATATCCCACATAAGGCGACACCGTAGTCATCGATCCCGAGAGGTTGATATGCTCCAACAATGTAAAAATATCGCTATTCTCGCTCGACAACGTACCATACGAAGCCGTAAGACCCAAGGCCCACTCGCCCTTATAGGCAAACACATTCTTGCTCACCTCACGGTCAATGCGTCGCGAGGTTGGCATAAAGCGATTGCTGGTTTGGAAATTATCAGCCTCAACGCCCTGCTTCTGAGCCAAGGCACTGCCTACTACACCGAGGCACAAGATGATTGAAATAATTACTCTTCTCATAGCCTCCTACATATAAAATGAAACACCCAAACCTATGCTGAGCAAATTGACCGAAAAGTTCATATAGCTCGCATTTGTCTTTCCTGTTGTAACCTGATTGTGCACCTGCTTGGTATGGCTATACTGAATACCCATCATTCCGACATTCACCTCCACAGCCATCACGTTCGACGCAAAAGCAATGATTCCAGGGTTCACACCCAGGCCCACATCAAACGACTTTGAGAAGGTTCCTCTCACTGGCGAATCGGTAGCGAACTTTGCACGCGAACCACCAGCCGAGAGCTGCACCTCGTTGAAAAGTGCGAAACGCTTATTCTTTCCCAGTGGGATATAATAACGCCAAATAGCACCCGCTGAATAGGAGTGTTGCAGAGCATAATAGAAATCAGTCGAGAGATGTGTACCTGTCTGCTCGTCGCCAAACGACAAACTCGCACTATCTATACGCATAAACGTACGACCATAATTAAATCTACCACCCACAGCCATATTATCCGCTACGGCATAGGCCACCATAGGACTCACCTTCACGGTATAGCCCACCGAGCTGACATCTTCAAGCAGAAGCAACTTAAAATTGTCGTTGTTATGGGTAGAATATGCGGCCGTACCGCCAAATATCCATTGTCCCTTGGGGACAAACAGATTGTTCATATCAACCAGACCTCGCTCAGAACGACGCTGCTCACGCTCAACACTTGCCGAGTCTTGCGCAGCGACACCCGTCACACCCCAGATTGACACAATCATCAATATGACAAATTTTCGCATCACAAATCTTATATTTTTCCTCACGCCACAGGGCAGGCGATCAAACCTACCCTGCGTAAAATTTGGGTTAGGACCTATTCCAAGGTCCCGACACTAATATACAAATTCAAAATCATCCACATACATATAGCTAGTGGTACTACCCGCAAAGTAATCACCATAAGCTGAAGAAGCGCACGAAATCACCAAGTAGTTTGGCTTCACATCCAAGAAGCCCTCGCCCTCACGATATGTGATAGGAATCTCAATCCTATGCCAGCCATCATCCGAACCAGCGTCATCCGATGTAATCTCGCGACTCCAAACACCATAGGCAAGGATATTACCCTCGGCGGTGGTTGCGGTAGAGGTAGGATTGACAAAAGTATTTGTGTCGGCAGTATCAACAACGTGCTGACCATTCCAATTACACAACCACACATAAATCTGAGATTTATCGCTCTGACCGCTTGAAAGGCCAATCTTACTACCATCACCCAACTCATCAATCTTACCTACCTGACCCTTGTACCATACAACCAAAGCCTTTGGACGATAGTCAAACGAGAATGGATGACCAAAACCAATCTGGCCGTTTGTTCCCGATGTTCCAAGGTAAGTTCCAAAGAAGATATTACCTGCCGCAAACTTACCAAAACCAGCGACACCAACAAACTGTGACTTCAAGTATGCCGAATACTTACCATCGCTATCAGGACGTGTAAGGCCGCTATTCACAGTCACATTGCCTCCAATAGTAGCAGCTCCGTGGTTACCTGTATCCCAATACTGCGTACCGATGTATGGCAACAATGGCGATGTACCCTGCCACTCCTCCATTCCGCCGTTAGGAATCTGCTTACCGACTGTGGTGTAACTTGCACTCAGACCCTTCTGCTCGCCCTCGTAGCTCAAATAATACTCATAGGTGCGATTGCCATCAATACCTCCAGCCTGCGCAACATAGATATTATCATTAGAGAGAGTTGCCTCAGCCTCACTCCACTCCTCTGCACCACTCTCGCGGTAATAGATCTTAACCGCCTCGGCTGATGCGTTATTCACATAGGCTTTAATGTTAGCCACCGCGTTCCACTCATCAACAATCTCCACATCGTAGGCTCCCTCGCCAAAGAACATAGCTTCAACCTCTCCCTCGGCGCCCTCAACGTCGATAGCTGAGATCTTTACTTTCTGGACACCTGCCATCAAAAGAGAAGGGAACTTATCACCCAACTCAACCATCCAACCCAGATTAGAGCCCTCGGTAATCTGCATAACGGTAAAATAACCCTCAACGGCGCTATTGTCGCCATCCTGAGTATAAATATAGCTCTTGCCACCTACTGTAAACTTCAAAGTCTGCAAATCGGCAATAGCCTCCACCTGATATTTCACAGGCTCCATACCCACATACATACGGGTTGTAGCATCCAATGTCTCGCCCTTAATCTGTGGCTCTGGCTTGAAGAGCAACGTATCGTCCAACTCCTCAACGTCATCTACCACCTCTATATTCATCGTGATATAACCACCCAAGTCGGCAGAATACTTAAATGTGATGGTGTACATTACACCCTCCTTGAAACCACCCTCAGGAGTATAGATACCTGATTTGTTTACAGAAGTACCCTTCGATGGTACATCTGCCGTAAAGTTCCACACAAACGAGCTCTGCTCAGCGTCAATCATATAATATCCCACACGAGTCTGCTCATAGGCAAGGCTTGCAACCTCTCCACTTGCAATCTTCTCCTCATCGAAGCTATCGCTAATAGCCACAACGGTCTTGGCGTTAGACAACTTATTCACTACGCTATCCTCGAAAACCACCTTGATAAGGGTATTCTTTGGGCGCACTACGACATCCACCTGCTTCTGTTCGCCTGCCGCCAAGCTAAAAGCAGTGCCGCCCTGATAGTAGATCTCGGTGAATGATGCTGGCGACTTCTCGCCACCCTCAACAGCAATAGAGTAATCTCCCGCTACGAGCCACATCTTCATATCCTTAATTTCGTCATAGGTATAAAGACGCACCAAGGTCTTCTCGCCATTTGACGAGTGAGCATAGACCCTAAACTTCATCATAGAATAGGCCTCCTCCAACTCTGCGCGAGTTGTCGAGAAAGAGAATGTCACAGCACCTTTGCCATCGAGCGCAGGCTCTTCGCTCACACTACACGCCGCCAAAAACGCAACAGCGACAAATGCGAATATGTATAATATCTTTTTCATTGCTACTCTACAATCATATTAATCATCATACTCTTCTCCACGACGTTACCCTCGTTGTCGGTAAGTTTCAACTTGAAGTCATTGTGACCAGCCGCTACAACCAACATAGACTTAAAGCTGGTGATATCAAAACTGAGCTGAGTCTTATCCTTCACATCATCACCCGTTGGGAAGCCCAGGCCTGTCAAGTTCACAGCCAAGTCGCCACCAGACAAATTCTGACCAGGATTAACCAGGTCGAACGATGAAGGCATCTTAACATCGTCAAGCAACGATGTGCCAGTCTTATCGTTCACAGCCGACAACGCGCCATCGATTGTCACCTCCAAGCTCTTGATACCATTTTTGGCTGTCACCTGAATCTTCATAGTGTTATTATCATCCTTGCGGATATCATAACGCTTGTTGATATCGTAACCAACCCACTCGATGTTTGGATCAAGCACGATGCCCGAAGTAATTGCAATCTGCTGCTCTGTCACGCCGCCCTTGTTATCAGCAACGGTAAATGTCAAGGTGTGAGCTCCTGCATAGTCAAAATGCAGAACCTTCATCAATGGTGAGAGGTCAAAATTAACCTCGGTCACACCACCCACGTTACTTACAGGAAAGCCCCAACTGCCAAGAATAATCTTTGCTGTTGTCGAGAGTCCAGATGTAAGTTCCAAACCACCCTCCTGGCTCAAACCAATCTCCTCGACAGTGGTAGCCAAATCACTGTTCGTTGTATTGATAGCCAACTTAAATGATGCAATATCAAACTTTGTCTTTACCGAAAATGCAGCACCTGCGGTGAAGTCACCAGCCTCGCTGAACATTGCATCGGTCAGCATAAAAGGCGCTGCCAAATCGTGGTCTGCCCACTCGATAACAGGAGCATCGGTGTCATCAGGAATACCCGCCTCGATCATATCAACTGCTACGCTTGTCACGTCGCAATCAACCTCCTCGCCATCAACCAAGGTCTGAACCGTGATGTTGAAATATACGGTACCGCTATCGCCATTCTCCAACTTAACGGTAATCTTACGCCACTCACCAACCTTGGCATCCTTGCAAACTGTCAATGCCTGATTGTTAATCTTGCTACCGCCATACTCGGTTGTCAAATAGA
>JAZKYX010000036.1:0-111635 GCA_045612405.1 Alistipes sp. | reverse complement strand
GAAACGCTTCTTTACAGAATCCTTGGCCATCATATAGTTTACAGTGATGCACTTACCGATGTCGCGAGCAAAATCGAGGAACGAAAACTCCTTCATCCAGTCGTAGTTGTTCACCAACATAGCCTTGTTATCGGCTTCAGACTCAAAGTCCAACAACTTGGCCAACTGATTCTTGATAGCCTCCTGATTGTGACGAAGTGTAGCCTCATCCAAAAGGTTGCGCTCCTGAGACTTGCCACTTGGGTCACCAATCATACCCGTAGCACCACCAATCAAGGCAATAGGGCGGTGGCCACACATCTGGAAGTGCTTCAAAATCATCACACCCACCAAGTGACCAATATGCAATGAGTCAGCCGTAGGGTCAATACCCAAGTATGCTGTTGTCATCTCCTTTTCGAGTTGCTCTTTTGCGCCTGGCATAATTGTGTGGATCATACCACGCCATTCCAACTCTTCTACAAAGTTCTTTGTTGCCATTGTGTTATATATTTTATTGTTATACTTATTTATTCAAATTCCATATCGAGAATCCTCTTCAACTCCATCAGCTGAGGGTTCTTTTCGGCCATATATTTTATGCGGTCCTCCAATTTGATAGGACGCGACGCCTTTATCTCTTCGTTGATTTTTATGTTCAGTTCCAAAGCACCCTCCACTCCTGCCGTGCGTGCTGCTGTTAGCAGAATTTCGGTCTTCGAACGCATAATCTCCTCATACAGAGTCTGTGATGGGACTTCCAGCGTTAGGGTGTGTCCCTGAATCTCCATCTTCTCGAAGGCAACGATAAAGCGTGGGCGCTCTTCGAGAATCGATTTTACCACCTCCTCGCGCTTTGCTTTTAGTTTGTGCTCCGATGCTGGGTCGTAGAGCGTATCCTCCACCTTCTTCTGGCTCTTCTCCTCTGGCTTCTCATCGTCGCTATATGAAACGGTGTCGTTCATAAGTGATGCGATGGATAATCCCGAAAGTCTTGAACGACGTGAACTCTGCTGTGGGGTAGCCGTTGCCGCCTTTTGCTGTGGCGCTACGCCTTCTGTTGCAGTGGGGGTAGCGTTCTGAGCATCGGGTGCCGAAGCGCGGCTCTGCTCCAAGTGGGGAGTAGAGATAGGTGCAGTCGGTGTCGAAACTGCGGTTTGCGGCTGCGATGGTGCAAGGTGGGTGGGTACAGATACACTCTGTGCCGCCGTCTGAGGCGTGGGCACTACGTTCTGTATAGTTGGTGAAGGGGTAGAGATAGTTGTATTGCTCAACTCGGGCAGAGGGTAATCCTCGTCTAATAGCTCTGTGCTATTTTTTTTTTTGCCGAGACCCGATATCTTCATAAGTCCCAGTTCAACCAACAATCTCTGGTTAGATGATTGCTTTATCTTGCCATCGGCCTCGGTCAGCAGAGATATGGCGCCAAACAAAAACTCGGTAGTGCACTGAACTGCTTGGTTACGGTATCTGTCGAGCAGAGAGCCCGTGAGCTCTATGAGCGAGATGGCTGGACCCTTAGCCATCAGCAAGTCACGCATATGCTGGTTGAGTCCACTCATAAACGTCTGAGCCGAGAAGCCCTTGGCCAAAACCTCGTCAAAACGGATAAGTGCAGTGGTGTAGTCGCCCGCGAGCAACAACTCGGTCATCGAGAAGTAGGTGTCGTAGTCCAGGACGTTGAGTGTCTGTGCTACCTCCTTATATTTCAGGTCGGAGTTGCAAAACGATACAGCCTTATCGAACATCGAAAGCGCATCGCGCATACCTCCATCCGCCTTTTGGGCAATCAAGTTGAGCGACTCCTCGTCAAAGGTCACACCCTCCTGCTGGGCGATATGCTTCAAATAACCAACAGAATCCTCCACACGAATGCGGTTAAAGTCATAGACTTGACAGCGCGAAAGTATTGTAGGGATAATCTTATGTTTCTCGGTTGTGGCGAGGATGAAAATTGCGTGCTTTGGTGGCTCTTCAAGCGTTTTCAGGAAGGCGTTGAAGGCCTGAGACGAGAGCATATGTACCTCGTCGATGATAAAAAGTGAATACTTGCCAATCTGGGGAAGGATTCTTACCTGCTCAATCAGGGCGCGGATATCATCCACCGAGTTGTTTGACGCAGCATCCAACTCGTGGATATTCAGCGAGCGACCCTCGTTGAACGAACGGCACGATTCGCATTCGTTACACGCCTCTGCGCCATTTGGATTCATACAGTTGATTGCCTTGGCAAAGATACGGGCACACGTAGTTTTACCCACTCCGCGAGGTCCGCAGAATAGGTAGGCGTGCGCCAAATGACCACGCTCGATTGCATTTTTCAGTGTCGAGGTGATGCTCTGCTGTCCCACTACCGAAGCAAATGTCGCGGGACGATATTTTCTTGCCGAAACAATAAATTCACTCATATCACTGCAAAGATATATATTTTTTTGTCACAATGATAATCTTACTTGATAAAATACACCTTATTTATCGCATAAATCTCAAATCAATCAGAAAATGACCGCTGCTGTCTGGTTTGCTGCGGAATGTGCCATAATGTCCTATTGTGGCATATTTTTTATGCCACGTTGCGCCAAAATGCCTAACTTATGTCGTGTTTTGGTCTTGGCAGGGGTTTTGTTATGAATTTTCGAAAAGAAAAACATAAAAAACTATATAAACTATGAACATCAATTCATTAACAATCAAGGCGCAGGAGACATTGCAGTCGGCGGTGGCTCTTGCAAAGCAGAATGGCCAGCAGGCGGTGGAGCCTTTGCATCTGCTCTCTGTTATCATACGAGAAGATGATTCGTTGGGTGCGTTTTTGTTGGGACGTGTGGGAGTGAATGTGCGTTCGTTGCGTGACGAGGTCAAGGACGCTGTCGCTTCGATAGCTCGTGTGTCGGGAGGCAATGGCGAGCAGTTCTTTTCATCAGATACATCGAAGGCTATTCAGCGTGCGGTGGACTTTACCCAGAAGTTCAACGACAAGTATGCTTCGGTCGAGCATCTCTTGTTGGGTCTTGTGGCCGAGCGTGGCCAGGCGGCCGATATTTTGAAGCGCAATGGTGCTTCGGAGAACGATTTGATGGCGGCCATTAAGGAGTTTCGCAAGGGCTCTACGGTTGATTCCCAGACCTCGTCACAGGAGTTCAACGCGCTGGGTAAGTACGCCATCAATCTCAACGAGATGGCACGAAGCGGCAAGCTCGACCCAGTGATTGGTCGCGATGATGAGATTCGTCGCGTGTTGCAGATCCTTTCGCGCAGAACAAAAAATAATCCTATCCTTGTGGGTGAAGCAGGTGTGGGTAAGACGGCCATTGCCGAGGGTATTGCCCATCGTGTTGTGGATGGTGACGTGCCCGAAAATCTGAAATCAAAGCTCATCTTCTCGCTTGATATGGGTGCGCTCATTGCAGGTGCTAAGTATCAGGGAGAGTTCGAGGAGCGATTGAAGGCTGTGGTACAGGAGGTCATCGCCAGCGACGGCGAGATACTGCTCTTCATTGATGAGATTCATACCCTTGTGGGTGCAGGCAAGTCAAGTGGAGCGATGGATGCGGCCAATATTTTGAAGCCCGCCCTTGCGCGTGGCGAGTTACGCACCATAGGTGCCACAACGCTCGATGAGTTCCAGAAATATTTCGAGCAGGACAAGGCCTTGGAGCGTCGTTTCCAGAAGGTTATGGTCGATGAGCCTACAACCGAGGATGCCATCTCCATTATGCGAGGTTTGAAGGATCGATACGAGAATCACCACAAGGTGCGCATCAAAGATGAGGCGATTATCTCAGCTGTGGAACTTTCGCACCGCTACATTACATCACGTTTTCTGCCCGACAAGGCTATCGACTTGGTGGATGAGGCGGCAGCACACCTTCGCTTGGAGATGAACTCTGTGCCCGAGGATATTGATAACCTCGATCGCCGTATTCGCCAGTTGGAGATTGAGCGCGAGGCTATCCGTCGTGAAAATGACGAGCAACGCGTGGAGCATCTCACTCGCGAGATTGAGGAGTTGAAGTCCAAGGAGTCGGCCCTGCGTGCCAAGTGGCAGGGCGAGCGCGATCTTTTGCAGAAGATTCAGCAGAATAAGGATTCTATTGAGCGCTTGAAGGTTGAGGCTCAGCAGGCTGAGCGTCAAGGAGATTATGGTCGTGTGGCCGAGATTCGCTATGGCAAGATTGTCGAGGCTGAGAAGCAGATTGCAGCCTTGGAGGAGGAGTTGCGACTCACCACCTCGAATGGCGATGCGATGATTAAGGAGGAGGTTGATGCTCAGGATATTGCCGAGGTGGTATCGCGTTGGACAGGTATTCCCGTGCAGCGAATGCTCTCGTCTGAGAGGGAGAAGCTACTCAATATGGAGACCGAACTGCACAAACGAGTTGTGGGTCAGCATCAGGCCATTGAGGTTATCTCGGATGCTGTTCGCCGTTCGCGCGCAGGCCTGAACGATGCCCGCAAGCCTATCGGCTCGTTTATCTTTTTGGGTACGACGGGTGTGGGCAAAACCGAGCTGGCGAAGGCTCTGGCTGAGTTCCTTTTTAATGATGATTCGATGATGACCCGTATCGATATGAGCGAGTATCAGGAGCGCCATAGCGTGTCACGTCTTGTGGGAGCGCCTCCGGGTTATGTGGGCTATGATGAGGGTGGTCAGCTGACGGAGGCGGTGCGTCGTAAGCCCTATTCTGTGGTGTTGCTCGACGAGATTGAAAAGGCCCATCCCGATGTCTTTAACATCTTGTTGCAGGTGTTGGACGATGGTCGCCTGACCGATAACAAGGGTCGCACTGTGGATTTCCGCAACACCATAATTATTATGACATCGAATATGGGTTCTCAGATTATCCAGGAGAACTTCTCAGCGGCGTTTGATGGCGAAAGTCTCTCGGCGGATGTTGTTGAGCGCACGCGCAGAGATGTGGTTGAGATGTTGAAGATGCACCTGAAACCCGAGTTTTTGAATCGTATCGACGAGATTGTGATGTTCGAGCCTCTGACTCGCCACGATATTGAGCAGATTGTTGATATTCAGATGTCAATCATTCGCCGTATGCTTTCCGAGAATGGCATTACGCTGGATTACACTCCTGCGGCAAAACGACTTATTGCACAGCTTGGTTACGACCCTCTGTTCGGAGCGCGCCCCGTGAAGCGCGTCATCCAGCGCGAGGTGGTGAACGACCTCTCGAAGCGTATCCTTGCGGGTGAGGTTAATCGTGAGAAACCGATATTGATTGATGCGGATGGCGAGAAGTTGAAATTTTCGAATTAAATAACGCGGAGTAATTGGTGGCGCATAGGGGAGAGATTTCTATATGCGTCACTTTTTTATATTGTTCTTCAACCCTTTGAATAGAGTGTTGTGACGCTTAATAAAATGCCCGATAGCGATAACTGTGACTATTATGCCAATGATATAGTGTTTTAACCCAAGATGAGAGTTCGCTCCTTGATGTCTGAATAGTACTGCAAAGCCAGTAACAATAACAATCCAAATCAGCACAGACAGAGTGATGGTAACTCGGCATTTGTTCTTTATGCCACTTTTAAGTAGAGACTTATACCATCCCCGATGATCATAGATGTGAAGGACAGTAAGGAGTGTAAATAACAGCGCAGAGAAGAAATGCACCACCGCCCAATTATGCCACAGCTCGTGGTTGTTTTGGTGTCCTGCCCAATGAAGTACAAAACCCGTTGTTGCGGTCGGAATAAAAGTAATGAGCAATAGTAGGTCGGTTATAAATAGTCTTTTTGCTTTCATTGCAGTATAGTTTTCTGCAAAGTTAGTGTGCGAAAATACTTCCCGACGATAACAAATGTTAAGATTTTGCGATACGCGCCCTAATGCGACTCAACGAAACTGGGGTAATTCCCAAATAAGATGCAATGTAGTGCTGTGGAATTTGAGTAACAATATCGGGATACTCTTGCAGTAGTGTATTATAGCGTTGTTGTGGTGTGTCTTTAATGCGTGAGAGAAAAAGCTTTTGATAAAAGACTAAACGACTCATTGCAAAGCGCATTACTTCGTAGTGGTGTTCGTGATGACTCTCCATCCATGCACGAAATTCCTCACCACTGATTACTTCTATCTCGGAGGGAATAACCACCTCGATAGTATATTCGCTTGGCGTTAAATTTACAAGACTATTAAAAGAAGCAACGGGTTGTCCTGGCATAAAAAATTGTAAAGTAATATCTTTCCCATCGGCATTATACCACGCGCGCAGACAACCCGACCTAACAATGAATATGCTATTTGAAGTATTCCCTGCTTCGAGTAATATCTCTTTTGCTTTGACCTTTATGTTGTTATGAGGAATATCCTGTAAAATGGTGTTAAGCATTGACTTTGATTAGTTAAAACGAGGTCGCGATTGTGTCGCAACCTCGTTTGTTGTATAAACTATTTCTTAAACGAATTACAAACCTCCTGGTTGAGTTGTTTTACTCGTTCTGCGTCGAGCTTCATCAGCTTGCGGTCATAGGTCATCATTCCGTTGAGCTCCATCTCGATGTCGGTAATCTGAGTATAGACAGCCGCTGTGTAGCCCTTTGTAATCAGGCCTTTGAGGATGTTGATATACTCCTCATAGCGGTCGGTCGCCTCCTCCTTGCCCGAGGTCTTTGATGGAATGTTGAGAGGATCGGTTGGAACCAAAATCTTCCAGCAGTGTTCCTCGGCTGGGGCATAACCCACGCCACCATACTCGCCCAAAACGTTGGCACGCTTGTAGTCAAACAGATACATCTGTGGCTCAGGGTAGTTGTGAAGGTCAAGCATATCGCCACCCTCGGGGTAGTGGTTGCCGCCACTTGACTGATCCACCAGGCGCGATGGGTCGTAGTTCTTGGTCCACGCTGCTATCTCCTGAGTCTTGAACTGGCCCCAGCCCTCGTTGAATGTCACCCAAGTGCCGATTGAAGGGTGAGAATAGAGGAAGTCGATAATATCCTTCCACTCGCGGCGATAGTTCTCCTCCTCCTCGGCTGTGCGCTCCAACTCTACGCCCTTGAAGTATTGACGCCATTGGAGTTCAGGTGTCTCGCCTCCCGAAGGCATATCCTGCCATACAATCACGCCAAGGCGGTCGCAGTGGGTGTACCAGCGTGCTGGCTCCACCTTGATGTGCTTGCGAATCATATTGTAGCCGAGTTCCTTGCTCTTGATGATGTCGAATACCAAAGCCTCATCGGTTGGGGCAGTGTAGAGACCGTCGGGCCAGTAACCCTGGTCGAGTGTTCCGAACTGAAAATAATCTTCGTTGTTGAGTTGCAGACGGATGATGTGGTCGTCGCCCATCTTCATCGAGAACTTACGCATAGCGGCGTAACTCTTTACCTTATCCACTACCTTGCCGCCTCGAGATAGCGTCACCTCCATATCATAAAGGAATGGGCTCTCGGGTGACCATAACTTTGCATTAGGAACAGGCAGTGAAATCTCCATACCGTTCATACTCTTGCCCGATGCTACAAGCTCCTTGCCATCATATAGTTTCACCTCGGTAACACACTCCTCGTCTGCCTTTACAGCAGGCTTCACTGTAAGGGTACCCGCGTCGATATCAGGTGTGGTTTTGAGTGATTCGATTCTATTCTCAGCTACTGGTTCCATCCATACTGTCTGCCAGATGCCGCTGACGGTGGTATACCACAAAATCCAAGGACGATTCGACTGCTTGCCTCGTGGCTGCCAACCATCGGCACTTGGGTCCTCAACCTTAACGGTGAGATTGTTTGCGCCCTTCTGCAACGCAGGGGTGATGTCGAACGAGAATGGGGTGTAGCCGCCCTTGTGCTCGCCAATCTTCATATCGTTGATCCACACTTCGGCCTTCCAATCCACTGCGCCAAAGTGAAGGATAATGCGCTCACCCTTCCACGCTGCTGGTACAGTAAACTCGCGCTCATACCACAAAGCCTTGTGCTGACCCAGAGGCTTCATTACACCCGAGAGGCTCGACTCAACGGCGAAAGGTACCAAGATGTCGCCATCCATCTGCTGTGGCTTGGCCTCGTTTTTGGGGCGAATTGCATAGTTCCACAGACCGTTGAGGTTTTGCCAGCGCTCACGCTCCATAATAGGGCGAGGATACTCTGGAAGAACATTATTGGGGTCGAGGTTGATGCCCCAATCGGTTTTAAGGTTATCGCCTGCTGGCTGCCACTGAGCATTGGCGGTGGCAAAGATCAAGCAGAGAGCGATGAATAAAAAAATCTTTTTCATATTAAGTTGCGTTTTAAGTTTTATCTCATTGGTTTGCGAGTGTAGGCATCGATAAGTGAGCCCTCTGTGCGGTTGATAATCTCGACTCCTTGCTGTGCAGCAAAGTCGCGCAATACCTCGTGACCGCGGAAAAGCTCGGCAGTCTCGGCCAAATATTCAGCCATAGAGTAGGGGCGTGGAGGGTTGGTTGCGTTGTAGTAGATAGGTTCTGCCGTTGTAGGCGCTGAGTCGTAGTAGTGACTTTTGATGCGGCATAGACGATTCTGTTCATCGACGGTGAGCCCATCAAGCAGGGTGTGATCCACACCATAGAGTTCAATGGCGCGGTAGCCTATCTGTATGCCCGTAAGTATTCCGTTCTGTACCACCGTACCCCAATTTCCTGAGCCCAAACCGTGACGATAGCACCAGAACTCCACGTTGCGGAATCCGTGAAAGACGGTAGAGTGGAATCTGACTATGCGAATGTTGGGATTATTACCTATGGCTGCTGCGTAGTCGAATCGTTCGGGGTTATAGTATTGCACATAGAGCGTCATCGGCCATTTGACCTTGGTGGCGAGAGCTGTATATAGCTCTGTGATGCGTTCCGAGGCGCCTGCCTGGCGGAAAAACATAGGGTCAGAGATGACGTAATATTTGGGTTTCACCACCTCGAACTCCTCGCTCAGGGCAAAGAAATTTACAGCCATCATATCGCTCTGCGCCCACGCCTTTTCGGCTATGAGTTTAGGAAGTTGATTTTTTAGCGATGGTCCATTGCCCAGGATGGCAAGACGTTTTGTCGGGTTCATATCTTGCGCGCCCGCGCGGCCGACGTGGTTGCGAAAATCCTCCTTCACAGCCATCGTGAGAAAATATAGTAGCGTATCAAAGCTCGCTCGCAGGGCTTTTATAATCTTCTCTGTAAGTCGCATTTGTTTGAAGTTGATATATTGCAAAACTAATAAATTATCACTAAATTTGCAATAATGAGAATTGTTTTTATCTATGAGTCGCATATCGGTCATAATCCCTCTGTATAACAAAGTGCGCGAGATTCAGCGTACTCTGCTTAGTGTTGTGGAGCAAAGTGTTCAGCCGTTGGAGGTGATTGTCATTGATGATGGTTCGACCGATGGTAGCGCCGAGGTGGTGGAGGCTATGGGTCTGCCACTTGTGAGGTTGATTCGCCAGAATAATGCGGGTGTGAGTGCGGCGCGTAACAAAGCGATGCAGATGGCCCAGGGTGAATGGGTAGCACTGCTTGATGGTGATGATAGATGGCGTAGTGATTACCTGAAAAATGTTGAGCGAATGATTGAGACCCATCCCGCTGCGGGAGCCATTGGAACAGCCTTTGATGTAGATGATGGTAAGCGATTGGTAGCAGGAAAGACACCCACTCAGGAGGGGATGGTGGATTTCTTTGAAGAGTCAATGCGCAGTTATGTGTTGATCCCTTCGGCTACAGTCATCAGGCGAGATATAGCTTTGGCATTGGGTGGATTCCCTGTGGGGATGCGTATGGCCGAGGATCAATATCTGTGGACCAAGATTGCTCGTACGGCGCAGGTGGCATTTTCGCCACGAAGACTTGTTGTTTACTCGCGTGCTGCGGAGAATCGCTCGGCATCAATCTACAAGCCCGAGCAGACAACTCATTCGTTGGAGGAACTATATGACCCTACGGCCAAGCCTATAAGCAATGAATATGTAGCCCGTGTGGCGCTGGGAAAGGCTCTGGTCGAGAGTTCGCGCGGAGGCACAGCAGTGGCTCAGCGAGCATTGGAATTCTTCTCCTATAATAAACTCTCTGGGAAACTTGTAAGAAAACTCAGGGTGCTCAACTCATTGCCAGCGAGGGTGCGTCCTGCGGCATTGGCTCTCTATAATTGGTTGGCGTGGGTGATTGCCCGCAAAGGAATGTAGCCTATCTGTTTAGTCCCGCTGCTACGATGGCCTCGGCCAGTGTGAAATCATCGGGATTGTCAATATCCATACTCTCGATACGGTCTGTGACGGCGATATAAGGATTGTCGCCGATGCGGCGGTGTTGCTCCTTCCATACCTCACGACGGAATACAAAGAATGCGGAGGTTTCGACATAAATTGGTTCGAGGTCTTGTGTGCGAGGTATGTGGTTGAGTGAGTAGTTCAGTGGTTTTCCCTCCCACCAAGTGAAGGTCTGAATGCGCTCGGCACTGAACGCCGAGTCGTGACCCAAGCTCTCAACCGCCTCCACCGCCTGCTCGATTGTAGAGGTGCGGATGAATGGTGATGTGGTGTGGGCGAGGATGTAGATGTCGGCATCCACCTCGCGGGTGAAGGCGTCATAAATCTCGGCACCGAGCGTTGAGTTCGAGTCCAAACTCTCGTCACGACGCAGGAACTTAACCCTTTGGGGTAGATACTCCTCGATGGCGGGATTGCTGCAATAGACATAGACCTCATCGATATTCTTTGCCGCCGCAAGACTCTCCAAAAGGTAGGTCATCAACGGACGATGACCCAGCGGGCGGAGATTCTTCTGCTCGATGCGTTGGCTGTTAAGACGTATGGGGACAAATGCTACTTTTTTCATAACTCTTATTGTACTAAAAGATTACAACCTCTGATGTCGGCACCCGACAAGCGTCCATCGATTGCAAACGAGCCGTCGGCGAAGCTGCGGCCAACATCTTGCGTTGCGATGAATGCACACGACGAAAGATTCATCAAATCGATGATATTCACGGCGCCACGCGCTGGCGCAGGGTGTATCATTAGAGGATTGTTCACATCTCGAATCATTACCTTCATCCACTGTGGCGTATGGAAAATACCATCACCCGCAGAGTATGCCTGCGAGGTGAGCTCTGCCATTCCATATTCTGAGTGAATCTTCTCGACACCAAAAGCCGATGTCAGAATCTTGTGAAATTCCGCCTTTGGAAGTTCCTCACGCTTGCCCTTCATTCCGCCAGTCTCCATCACGATGGTATTGTCGAGCTTGGGGGCATACTGCTCGGCCAAATCCCACAGGGCGTAACTCACGCCAAGCAAAATTTTCGGTTTTGGGTCGGCAGCCATATCGGCCAGCATCTTTTCATACTCGTCAAGATAGAATCCACCCGAGCCACTGCGGGCAATCATCCTATCGACCATATAAACAAGCGACGAGCCTTCGCGTTGCAGATAGTTTGGCAGAAGTCCGTAGATGCTCCAATCCTTGACATCGCCATAGAAATGCTCAAACGACGAGAAGAATGCCTGCTCGTAAATTCTCAGTTCGCTCATCATATGGCGCGATGCCACCGTCGAGCCTGTGTTGCTCGATGTGAAAATCTTTTCGGGTGCCTGCTTGCCGCAGTAGATGTCGTGGGTTTTGAAAAGCTCGATGGGAAGAAATGGAATCTGCTCCACGCTCTCCACCTTGCGATGGTCTATACCCAGCAACTCGATATACTGTTTGTAGGGTAGGCAATGTTCCGCCTGGAAGAGAAACACCTCCAATGCCACCGCCGCGAACTCCTCCTCGGTCGCAATCGCTACTATCTTATCGCTATCTATCATATTACAAAGGTATGAAAAAAACTTAATCCTTCGCCTTTTTTGCAAATTAATACACAAAACTCCAATATGGGAATAGCATAAGCAATCCCCATATCGGAGTTTTTATGTGGGTTAGGCGATGACTACTTCTTGCCCTTTGGAGCAAGCATCATATTCATCTTCTTACCGTCGAGCTTAGGCATCATCTCTACCTTTGCAATCTCCTCCAAGTCGGTAGCGAAACGCAACAAAAGAATCTCACCCTGCTCCTTGAAGACGATAGAACGACCGCGGAAGAATACTGAAGCCTTAACCTTGGCACCCTCCTTGATGAAGTTCTCGGCGTGCTTGAGCTTGAAGTTGTAGTCGTGATCGTCGGTCTGAGGACCAAAACGAATCTCCTTCACTACTACCTTCACCTGCTTGGCCTTGATTTCCTTAGCTTTACGCTTCTGCTGGTAGAGGAACTTCTGGTAGTCAGCAATGCGGCATACAGGAGGCTCGGCATTAGGCGAGATCTCGATGAGGTCCAACTCCATCTCATCTGCCATAGCGATAGCCTGCTTGATAGGCACTACCAAATTGGGCTCAACATTATCACCAACGATACGCACCATAGGCGCAGTAATCTCGTTGTTGATGCGGTTTGGGTTCTCCTTCTCTACTCGCTTGCCTCGCATATTCTGCTGCTGAGGCTTGTTGTTTGCTCCACCCATAGGACGTGGAGTAAACGGTTTCTGTGTAATTGCCAAATTAGTAAAATTTACTTTAAGTTATTGTTGTCAAATCTTCATTTACTGCATCTTGTTGGCCTCGATCTCGGCGTCAACCAAACCGTTGATGTGAGCAGCGAACTCGGCAATAGTCATTGAGCCCTTATCGCCCTCGCCCTGAACGCGAACTGAAACCTTGCCCTCGGCAGCCTCTTTCTCACCAACAATCAAGAGGAATGGGATACGCTTCAACTCGTTGTCACGAATCTTACGACCAATCTTCTCGTTACGCTCGTCCACCTGAACGCGTACATCTGCCTTTGCCAATGTCTTGGCTACCTCGTTAGCGTAATCGTTGAACTTCTCTGAAATTGGAAGGATAACAGCCTGGTCTGGTGTGAGCCACAATGGGAACTTACCAGCGGTGTGCTCTAACAATACAGCCACGAAACGCTCCATTGAGCCGAATGGCGCACGGTGAATCATAATTGGGCGGTGCAACTTGTCGTCGTTACCCTTATATGTAAGGTCGAAACGCTCTGGAAGGTTGTAGTCAACCTGGATTGTGCCGAGCTGCCAGCTACGACCCAATGCGTCCTTGACCATAAAGTCGAGTTTAGGACCATAGAACGCAGCCTCGCCGAGCTCAACAGTTGTGTTCAAGCCCTTCTCCTTACAAGCCTGGATGATAGCAGACTCTGCCTTCTCCCAGTTCTCGTCAGAACCGATGTACTTTTCGGTGTTGTTAGGATCACGTAATGAAATCTGAGCTGTGTAGTTCTCGAATTTGAGTGTGCGGAAGATGTAGAGTACGATGTCGATCACCTTCTCAAACTCCTCCAAGAGCTGGTCTGGGCGTACGAAGAGGTGAGCATCGTCCTGAGTAAAGCTACGCACACGAGTGAGGCCGTGCAACTCGCCCGACTGCTCATAGCGATATACTGTACCGAACTCTGCCAAACGAACAGGAAGATCCTTGTAAGAGCGTGGCTTAGAACGATAAATCTCGCAGTGGTGAGGACAGTTCATAGGCTTTAACAGATATTCCTCACCCTCGAATGGAGTGTGGATAGGCTGGAATGAATCCTTACCATACTTTGCGTAGTGACCTGATGTAACGTACAAATCCTTGTTACCGATGTGGGGAGTGATTACCTGCATATAGCCGTAATCCTTCTGAATCTGGCGCAAGAAACGCTCCAAACGGTCGCGCAATTCAGCACCCTTAGGAAGCCACATTGGCAAACCCTGACCTACACGCTGAGAGAACATAAAGAGCTCCAAATCCTTACCCAACTTACGGTGGTCGCGCTTCTTAGCTTCCTCAATCATTGCGAGGTACTCGTCGAGCATCGACTTCTTTGGGAATGATACACCGTAGATACGAGTAAGCATCTTGTTCTTCTCATTTCCGCGCCAATAAGCACCAGCCACAGATGTGAGCTTCACAGCCTTAATCACACCAGTGTTAGGGATGTGTGGACCGCGGCAAAGATCGGTGAATGTGCCGTTTGTGTAGAATGAGATGGTGCCATCCTCCAAATCCTGGATAAGCTCCACCTTATATTGGTCGCCCTTCTCGGTAAAGGTCTTCAAAGCCTCCTCCTTCGATACCTCGGTGCGCACGAGCTCCTCCTTCTGACGAGCCAACTCCTGCATCTTCTTCTCGATAGTCTCCAAGTCGCCCTCAGTGATTGGTGTTGGAGAATCTACGTCGTAGTAGAAACCGTTCTCGATAGCTGGACCGATACCGAACTTAATACCTGGGTAGAGGCTCTGCAAAGCCTCAGCCAAGAGGTGAGAAGATGTGTGCCAGAAGGCGTGCTTGCCCTCGGCGTCCTCCCACTTGTAGAACTTAATTGTTGCATCCTCGTCGATGGCGCGAGTCATATCGACAGTAGCGCCGTTTACCGAAGCAGCCAGACAGTCGGCAGCTAAACGAGGGCTGATGCTCTCTGCAACTTGGTAAGCAGTTGTTCCCTTGGCAAACTCCTTTACATTGCCATCAGGAAAAGTGATTTTAATCATAGTTTGTTTTTAGTTAAATTTATGTTTTGAGCCTGCCGCCGCTTCCACAATTACGAGACGGAATACGGTTTCGGCTCGGTTATACTTTGAAATTCAAAATTAAGAATTATTTCTCTTCCTCTTTTTTCTCTTTGCGCTTTTTGAAGTAGTCAACAATAAAGAGCATCGCCGCCAGGAAAATTCCCACCTCAGAGATGACGAGTGCCCAATCAATTTCGGTCTGTGCGCCCGTGTTGTGCTGATATACATTCAAGCCCAGGCCAATCATCGAAATAACCGCTACGGTAATCCATAAAAACATATTGCCTGGTGTTCGTTTTGCTCCTCCCTCCAACATATATCACAAGTTTTACTCGTTCTCTTCGGGTAACTTCAAATCCTTTACCGATACGTCACGACCTTTTTCGCGCTCGAAGTGCTGCAATGGGTTGCGGTTCCAGAGTGCCCACTGCTGACGGTTACGCACGATGTCGATAGCGGCATAAATCGCGTTGCGCATCGACTGTGGGTCGGCAATACCCTTGCCTGCGATGTCGTAGGCTGTGCCGTGGTCTGGTGATGTACGAACCACCGACAAACCCGCTGTGAAGTTTACGCCGTCGGGCGAGAGTGTTTTGAATGGTGTGAGACCCTGGTCGTGGTACATTGCTAACACTGCATCATACTTTGCATATCCGCCACTTGCAAACAAGCCGTCGGCTGGGAATGGACCAAATGCCAATACCCCGTTGCTGAAAGCCTCCTCGATAGCAGGCTTTATGATCTCCTGCTCCTCGGTGCCGATCATACCACCCTCACCAGCGTGGGGGTTGAGTGCAAGTACTGCGATGCGTGGCTCTACGATACCGAAGTCCTGTTTCAGGGTTGAGCGCAATGTGTTGAGCGATGAGATAATCTTCTCCTTCGAGATGCTCTGGCTCACCTCTGCTACGGGGATGTGGATTGTCACCAAGCCCACACGCAGACGCTCGCTGCACATAATCATCATTGGCTCTCCCTCGGCATTGGCTGCCACAAATTCGGTGTGGCCAGTGAAGCTAAATTCCTCGCTCTGGGCCATCTCCTTGTCGATAGGAGCTGTGACGAGTGCGTCGAGCTCGCCATCTTTCAAATCCTGAATAGCCTTCTGTAAAGCCTCCACCGCTGCTTTGCCGCCATCCTTTGATGCTACGCCAGGCTGTGGCTTTGCGTCGCCACACTTCACCAAATTAATCTTTCCTCGGCGAGCCTCCTCGGCTGATGCGACGATGTTGAACTGCACTGTGCCCTCCTCTTTATCAAGAGTCGATGCGTAGTGTGAGGCTGCTTGCTCCGAGCCGTAAACTACGGGTGTGAATATCTCTGTTAGGCGTGCATCTGCCAAGGTGTGGAGGATCACTTCCCAACCGATTCCATTGATGTCGCCTTGTGTAATACCTATTTTGAGTCTGTTGTCTGACATAATTTTCATAATCTTTTCAAACGGCAAATATACTAATAATTTATAATTATTAGCCAGTTGGTGCGATTTTGATGCCCCTAAACACAAAAAACACGACCCCAACGGAGTCGTTATACCTTGAAAAGTAGCGTTGATGCCGCTATTTTATGCTTCGGCGGCGGAATTCGGCGCAGACAATGCCAGTTGCCATAGCCACATTGAGCGACTCCGAGCCCTGACGCTCAGGCGGAAAGGCTGGGATTAAAAGTTTGTGTGTAAAACTCTTGGCGCACTCCTCGCTCACGCCCTTGCCCTCGTTGCCCATAACGATTACGCCCGTAGGTGTCAGGTCGCAAGAGTAGATATTTCCTCCATCAAGCATCGTGCCATAGATTGGTGTACCCTCGGCGGCTGTGCGTGATAGAAAATCCGCCAGCGGCAGGTAGTGTACCCTCACGCGCAGGATGGCTCCCATCGTTGCCTGAATAACCTTGGGGTTGAAGCAGTCGGCGGTGTCGGACGAGCAGAATATATCTTCAATACCAAACCAATCGGCCAAACGGATTATCGTGCCCAGGTTGCCTGGATTCTGCACCCCGTCGAGTGCAAGACTCAGTTTGCCCGCTGGGGCTGTGGCGGGAGTCTTGTGGCGAGGTTGCTCTACGACGGCAAGCGACGATGCGGCTGTTTTGAGTTGCGAGATGCGCTCCATATCCTTTGCGGGGATTATCTCGGCCTTGCCCGCAAGATGACCCTCTATGGAGTAAATGTTGCGGATTTTCAGGCCCGACGAAATAATCTCGCCAATGAGTTTATCTCCCTCAGCTATAAATAGATGGTGCTCGTCGCGATTGCGTTTGTCGGCAAGCGAGCGCACGAATTGTATCTCCTGCTTTGTCATTGTTTTATGCGTTTTTCTTCGATTACAAAGGTCTCTCGCTCGCGGGCAATCTCGGTTGCGGGGAATATCTCGCGGCTCTCGGCGAGTAGCGGCTCCAAATCCTTGTATCGTGAAGAGAAGTGACCTATGAGTAACTTACCTGCGCCAGCCATCTGTGCCACCTTGGCGGCGTCGGCAGTGGTGGAGTGACCACGCTCCTTGGCTGTCTTGCGCTCCGATGCGCAATAGGTAGCCTCGTGATATAGCAAATCGACCCCCTCGACCATCTTTGCCAGACGTGCCGAGTAGTTGGTGTCGGAGCAATAGGCGTACGACATTGGCGGATAGGGGCGGTAGGTGAGTAGCTCGTTGGAGATTACCTCGCCCGAATCCAGCGTAATATTTTCGCCTCGCTTGGCTGCCACAATCTTGTGGATATCCAACCCGTAACGCTCGATGGCATATTTAGTTACGTTGAGCGCTGGCTGCTTTTGCTTAAACAAGTAGCCTGATGTGGGTATGCGATGCCTTAGGGGCAACGACCACACCTCGGTGGTGTCGTTCTCGAAAATAATCTGATGCTTGGTGGTGTCCACCTCCACCCACTCAGGGGTGTAGGGTAGATTGCTCTCAAATAGGCGCAAATAACCTTCCAACGCCTCACCAAAGGGGCGTGGAGCATATATTTTTAGTGGCGTACGTCTGCCATAAAGTCCAAGGGTCGAGAGCAACGGAAACAGACCAAACATATGGTCGCCGTGGAGGTGCGAGATAAAGACAGCACGCAATTTTAGTGGCGATATGCCACAACGTGCCATCTGTCGCTGCACACCCTCTCCTGCATCAACCAGGAAGAGTTGCTCGTTGATGTTTACCACCTGCGCCGAAGGGTGTCCCGTGGCGGTGGGCTTGGCAGATGAGTTGCCGAGTATGGTTACTGCGATAGGCATTACTTGCTCAATAAATAACGCTCACAATCAAGGGCAGCAATGCAGCCCGAGCCTGCGGCAGTGATAGCCTGGCGGTAGTGTGGATCTTTCACGTCGCCTGCTGCAAATACACCCTCGATGTTGGTTTTTGACGTTCCAGGGATGGTCTTGATATAACCCTCCTCGTCGAGTTCCAACTTGTCCTTGAAAAGGTCAGTGTTGGGGTGATGGCCGATGGCGAGGAAGAAACCTGTGATGTCGATTGTGGTCTCCTCACCCGAAGAGTGGCGGAGCAATGCGCCCGTTACGCCATCCTCGTCGCCCAATACCTCTACGGTGTTGTACTCAAACATAACCTTGATGTTTGGTGTATTGAACACGCGCTCCTGCATAGCCTTCGATGCGCGCAAGAAAGGTTTTCTAACGATGAGATATACCTGCTTGCAGATTGAAGCCAGGTAGGTCGCCTCTTCGCAGGCAGTGTCGCCACCACCCACCACAGCAACATCCTGCTTGCGGTAAAAGAAACCGTCGCAAGTAGCGCAGGCGCTCACGCCCATACCGCGGAACTTAGCCTCTGACTCCAAACCGAGATACTTAGCCGATGCTCCCGTGGCCACGATGAGGGTCTCGGCCTCAATCTGCTTCTCGCCGTCGATAGTTACGACAAATGGGCGCACGTCGAAGTTGATGTTTGTCACAATGCCGAAGCGTACGTCAGCGCCAAAACGCTGAGCCTGACGCTTCAAATCCTCCATCATTGCTGTGCCTGTGATGCCCTCTGGATAACCAGGGAAGTTCTCAATCTCGGTGGTTGTGGTGAGCTGGCCTCCTGGTTCGATTCCCTCGTAGAGTACGGGGTTGAGGTTTGCTCGTGATGTGTATATCGCTGCGGTGTATCCCGCAGGTCCGCTACCTATAATAAGGCATTTAGTCTGTTCCATAATATATTGATGTTAAATTAATTACTCGTTTATTCTATTGGTTGTTGGGCAACTGTCGCTCCATTCGCTCAACTGCTCGCCCGAGTAGTTGAACAGTGCCCATTGATTATCTTTGCAAACTCGCGACCAACCATTCTCAACGTCAAACTCCACACTCTCGTATATGGGGTCAATAATGTAGTTGCCCTCGCGGTCGATAAGACCCATTCCTCGCTCGGTTTCCACCTCGGCGCGACCCTCGCAGAAATCATTGGCCCACAAATATTGCGGTTTGATTATCTCCTCGCAACTACAATTCACAAAACCCCAGCCCTCTTCGCTTTCGACAGCAATCAAGCCCTCGTGCATCTGGCTCGAAAAGATGTAACCATCCAATGCGTTGGGTGTTGTGTATGGTTCTGGGTCGGGCTCGTGAAGCTCCATATTGCTTTTTGAAGCGCAGAGGCGATTGCGTAACGATGCGATAGCATCTCTATCGCCGCCTGCCTCTTTGGTAGCATAGTACCAGCAGATGGGATAAAGTACGCTCTGGGCGTCAATCAAAAGATTCTCGGCGCGAAGGTTGTTGTGTGATACATCGGCTGCAATGAGCTGCTGCTCCAAATTGTGGAGCGAAATGATGTATTGCTCAGCCTCCTGTGAATCTCCAATATCTGCTAGCGCATCGGTAAACGGAAGCGCATCGGGCAGGTGCTCCAATAGGATGTCGCAATAGTGGGCCTGTCCATTGAGCTGATACTTCATTTCATCGCGCAAAATCTCCAAGCGGGGCACAATAGCGCTTGCTATATGGCGTTGCAAAGGTATGAAACGCTCGATGCGGCGCAGTGATGTCGGCGCAAGCGGGATGCTCAGTATAAAGCGTTTACCCGAAATCGTGACGCGCGTTTGAGCGAAATATGTTGTGCGCATAATCTCACACTCCTTCCACAAAAGCCCCTCTATTGTTCGGAAGTGGCTTTCTGGCTGGCTCAAAGCCATACGCAGCGATGAAATTGTAACCATATCAATCGAGTTGAGTTATGCTTCTTGAACCAATGTTTATCATCGAGAGCAGCTCGACCACTGTGGCATTATAACCCATTCCGATGTATGATGCAGTGGTGCCTCGTCCCTTTAATTCGCGGACAGCATCATCAAGGGCCGACGGCAGAACGCTCGAACAATCGGCCAGCAGACGCACCCTATGTCCTGCCTGCGAAAGCTCCTCCTGTATGGGGAAGATAACCGATGGCAGGGAGCTATCCGAGCAGATGTGGATGTTGAGCAACAAGGTGTTGCCATCGTTGGTCGATGTTCGCTTGATGAGTGTACATACATCGAGTAAATCGCGGTCGGTGCAGTCTGTGGGCTCGCCATCGGTGATGTTGATGACAATGGGCGGAAAGCTATCTCGGTTGCACTCATTGTCGCACCACTCCTCGACTAAATTCCTCACTTTGTGTAGCGCCTCATACATTGGTGTTGTACCCTCGGCCAGAGGCTCTATCCAGCGGTGCTGGCGGTGACGTACGATGGTGGTAGTGCCATCTTCGAGTTCGCTCTCGAATGCCACCGTCGATACCTCAGGCATATTTTGTGCAAGACTTTTAATCGATACAAACCCATCCAATGGCAGTAGGCTTTCGACTCTGTCGGCGCAATAACCAATTACAGCAATGTCGTAGTAATCACGAATTCCGTCCGAGCGGCGGCTGCGATCCAAAAGTTCGGTAATCAGGGTGTTAGCCGTGTAGGCTACAACTTCGGCTTTGGTGGCAGTCATACGCCCGAATTGAACACGCTGCTGCATTGATGTCGAACGGTCGAGTAGCAATACAAAAGCGGTTCTGTGCTTACGGGTTATCTCTTGACTATACATTGGTTATCTCTATTTTTGCAAATATACAATTTATTGCAAGTTTGGTCAAAATTTTCTACAAAATAATTTGCTTAAACTCCTCATCAGAGCCCTCTTGCTTGATTAGGATGTTGCCCTGGTGAATCTTGATTTTGGTGGTGACGCTGAACGTGGCGATCAATTCACCGCTGCATTTTAATAGGTGTTTATAACCCGCCAAACGGACCTGCAAGATGTTGTATTTAGGGTCGTTACACTCATCATAATAGGGCGCAATCACCCAACCCTTCGCTGTGGAGTATCCCCACAGGCCGTGTTGCACGTTGGCTTCAACGTCGGCATAGTCGTAAGAGGAGAGAGTCTTTGGCGGGGTGAAAATGCGTTGTAGCGAGAATAGTTGCGGCGTGTTGTCGCGCAATAGGCGTGCTATGTGGTATTCGCGGCCCATTGCTTGCTCGGCAAATCGCTCCATCGCCTTGTGAAGCCAATCTTTTTGCGGCTCTTTGCCACTGAGTATATCCTTCACTCTGTTGTAGTTGAGTCGTGACTGATAAATCTCTCGTGGATGAATCTGTGGCTGGTGGTGCTTGGCGTAATATTTTGCTTGCTCGGGCTCTACGGCATAGGCGTGCAGTAGGGTAGAGATAAAGGCGATAGAGTAATCGTCTATGTGTTTATCATACAACTCGCTCGTGCGCAAAGGGTGCTGGTATGCTGCTGTGCCTGTTTCGAGTGCTCGTTGCCCCTCGAAGATGGGTAAAAAGGCGGCATCCCAATCGATGAGCGTCATCTGGCCATCTTCTCCTACGATTATATTCTCTGGCTTTATGTCGCCGTGAGCGTAATCCTTCTGCAACAAATCCTCGGCCATTCTGTCAAATGCCGAGGCAAGGTTGCGAAGCACCTCCTGGGATGGGTTTTGACATAGGATCTCGTGAAGTGTTGAACCCTCGATGAAGTCGGTGAGCAGGCAATCCACCCATCGTTGCTGACCCATAATATTGCTCACCAGAAGCTCCGATGCGAGGTAGCGTTCACCATATATGGCTTTGAGGCGTGGGTTGTGGCGAGTGTAACACTTCAATATCTTTCTTTTGCCATCAATGCGGACATTGAAAATCACCGAAGCATTACCCGAAAAGTATTCGGGCATATCATTCAGGAACATTATCTCCAATCCCTTCAACGTGCGCCACGATGAGTAGGGATTAGCCACAGCTCCAACTATGTCGGCAATGCTATTCATAATTCCGCTTAATAGAAAAAAAGTGCTACCAAATTCAACGCAAAATTAATAAATGTTTTCTAATCCGTTTATTTATATGTATCTTTGCGTAAAATATTTTTTCCTATGAGCGATAAGAAGCGTACCGAGATAGCCGAGTTGGGTGAATTCGGATTGATTGATGAATTGACAAAGGGCGCAACGTCCAATAACAAGACAACATTGCGCGGCGTGGGCGACGATGCAGCTGTGATAGCGGCGGGTCGCGACGATGCAGTGGTGGTGACAACTGATTCTTTGTTGGAGGGTATAGATTTCGACCTGACATATTTCCCGTTGAAGCATTTGGGTTACAAGGCTGTGACCGTAGGTGTGAGCGATGTGCTGGCAATGAATGCTCTGCCCGAGCAGATTATGATTTCGTTGGGTGTGTCGTCTAAGCTCCCGGTTGAGGCATTGAAGGACCTCTACGAGGGCATAGAGTTTGCGTGCAAGGAGTTGGGCGTAGATTTGGTGGGTGGTGATACCACAGCCTCGATGACGGGATTGGTGATTAATATCGCTACCATCGGCCGAGCAAAGCGTAAGTCGTTGTCGTATCGTAGTGGTGCGCAGTTCAACGACCTGATTTGTATTACGGGAAACTTGGGCGCTGCCTATATGGGTTTGCATCTGTTGGAGCGCGAGAAGCGTGTGCTTAGAGATGTTAAGAATCCCGAGCCTCAGTTCGAGGGTTATGAGTATCTGTTGCAGAGCTATTTGAAGCCTCGTGCCAGAAAGGATATTGTTGAGGCATTGGCTGCCGAGAAGATTGTACCTACGTCAATGATTGACCTGTCGGATGGCTTGGCTAGCGAGGTGATGCAGATATGTAAGTCATCAAAGTGTGGCGCTCGCATCTATTTGGATCGTATTCCAATCGCCAAGCAGACAACGCGACTTGCAGAGGAGATGCACATCGACCCCGTGGTGGCGGCCTTGAATGGAGGCAATGATTATGAATTGATGTTCACCGTTCCACTCGCGATGCAGGAGCAGGTGATGAGTATGGGTTTGGTGGATATTGTCGGCCATATCACTCGTGAATCTACGGGAGCATATCTCGTGACGCCAGATGGTAGCGACATTAAGTTGCGCGCACAGGGATTTAAGGAGTAGTGTTATGAAGAAGACATTGAGAATGATACTAATGCTTTGCGGTGTAGCTGTAATATTTGTAGCTATGGCACTTGCAGCGTATGCTTATTGGTTATCTATCACACAATAAATAAAAGGGGCGACAGAATTTAGTCGCCCTTTTGATTTCTGCACACCTGGCGGATGTTTCAGAGGTCCACGATAAGACATCATTTAGCGTATAGATTACTTCTTTACTTTGTTTGAGTTTACTTTTTTTATCTCATAGTCATACTCCTCCCAATAGCTATCTCTTTCCTGGATCCTTCTCTTGATCTCTTGTTTAGCCTCATTGTGAGAGTCAAATGATGCAACCATTTTACGCTCTATTTTGTCCCAGACCTGGAAAATGTAATTCGACATAGCGATTGATACTATATTAATTTATTTGGATGTTTTTTTATCATCTATTGGAGCAATGGAGCGGTAGCGTTTGCCTGCTCGACCACTTTATTCCGCAGGGTAGAGACGTGATTTGCGACCCTTGTCGGTAGTGATGATTAACACCTCTCCACGCTCGGTGAGTCCAGCGTCGTCATCGGCCAGTGTGGCGCTGACTATAAAATGCATATTGCGGCGTTGGGTAGGTAGGGTCATCTCCTCTTCGCTTTTTTTCTTCTTTTTATCTGTGCTTTCACTCTCTGGCGGCAGTGAAAGCGTGCCGTGTAGCGAGATTACATCATCGGTGCCCGTGAGTTGCCAACTATTTAGCGAAAATATGTCGGTTGGCTGAGTTTGCAAAACCTTGCCATAGGGTTGCAGTGTGATGTCAATCTGAAATTTATCATCCTTCTTTGTGCGCCAACGGCCCAACATTCGGGGATATGTAGCATCACCCTTGATATTTATGGCGTGAGCCATCTCGCCCTCTACTTCGCTGGGCATATATATCACCTCGGCAATGTTGCCGTTGCACAACTCCCAGCTTCTGCACTCGGTGTTGTCGTCAATGGCAAAACTTCTCTTGGCAGGCAGGCTATCTGGAATGTCAAGTGTTATGAGTTCCCCCTCGGTTACCGATGCAATATATCCTACCACGCATTGCGGCTCGATGCTCTTGTGGCAACCCGTAAAAAAAGTGATTATGACGGCGAAAAATAAAAGTCTAAATTTCATACTATGATAATATATTTAGCGACAAAGTTAGCAAAATGTTTATTCCCGTGTTGCTCTGGGGTGCAAATTTGCGCCCAGGGAGTGGAAAAATTTGCCATAATATAGCAAAAAAATCCTAATAATTGCATTTTATGTGATAAAATATTCGGTCGAAATGGTGTTTATTTGAAGTTTTTTGTAATTTTGGCGCCTGTTAAGTTTGAATAATCTTAAAGCTATGTTAAATATTATATTGTTTGGTGCGCCAGGATGTGGCAAAGGTACACAGGCGGCGTTGATTAAGGAAAAGTATAATATCAACCACATCTCGACAGGTGAGGTTATCCGTGATGAGATTTCTCGCGGAACAGAGTTGGGTAAGAGTATGCAGAATTATATCGAGGCAGGCCAGTTGGCTCCCGATTCAATCGTTATTGGTATGATTCGCAACTATATGAAGGAGCACAAGGATGCTGCGGGCAATATCTTCGACGGTTTCCCACGTACAACAGCTCAGGCTGAGGCTTTCGATGAGATTCTCAAAGAGGATGGTGAGAGCGTGAACGTTATGATCTATATGGATGTGCCAGAGGAGGAGCTTGTATCGCGTATCTTGTTGCGTGGTAAGGATTCTGGTCGTGCCGATGATGCTTCGGAGGATGTAATCCGCAACCGAATCGCAGTATATCGTGAGCAGACTGCTGTCGTGGCAGACCACTACTCAAAGCAGAACAAGTATGTAGCCGTAGATGGCGTGGGCACTCTCGATGAGGTGTTCGGTCGCATTTGCGAGGCTATTGATGCTGCAAAATAGTAAGGAAAAGGGCAATAATAGATCATTTGCGAAACTTTTTTGCTGTGATTTATTGCAATTTAGTTTTTTTTCCTTACCTTTGCGACGCTAAAACGGATACAACCTTGTATCCCGATAGCGGTAAGGTCCATTCGTCTATCGGTTAGGACGCAAGATTTTCATTCTTGAAAGAGGAGTTCGACTCTCCTATGGACTACAATGACTTCACCTTTGGGCTGAGTTAATTGGCTGAAAGGTGTTTGACAGCGGTAAGATTTTTTAGGTGGCTTACGAGGTCGCCATAACACCTCAGGGTGTTCGGAACGAGAGCCTCACTCGTAATTGTGGCACAGAAAAGGACAGAAAAAGTAAAAAATAAAAACGAAATTAAAATTATGGCAAACCACAAGTCATCAAAGAAGAGAATCCGTCAGACAGTAACTAAGCGTGCTCACAACCGTTTGTATCACAAGACTGCACGTAACGCTGTTAAGGCTTTGCGCAACACAACTGAGAAGGCAGCAGCTGAGGCATTGCTTCCAAAGGTATCATCAATGCTCGATAAGTTGGCTAAGACTAACATTATCCACAAGAACAAGGCTGCTAACTTGAAGAGCTCACTCTCACTTCACGTTAACGCGTTGTAACCAAAGCGGATTATCGCGAGATATTAAATCCCGTTTGACCTCTGGTCAGACGGGATTTTTGTTTGTCCCAGTTTCGTAACAGCCCATATTGTCGGAGGCAGGTTGGTAACGTGACCATTGAACAATGACATAAAATTCTGTTAATTCCTTAGGCTGCTATTAGATTGATTGGACTTAGTTGTCACATTGTTATACTATTTTTACTATATTTGTGTGAGTTATAATCAAAAAAATTAATGTTATGAGAAAAATAGTATTACTATGTTTTGCATTGTGTGCAGCATTTTTTGTTCAGGCACAGGTGTTGCCATACTCAAAGTACCTTAATTTCAGCAAGAGTGAGTTTAAGGAGAATCGATTTAAGTATGACAGCCATACCAACACTTGGGCTTTGCGTAAGGTTAGCGGTTTGAATGCAACAGTGAATGTGTTGGCAATTATTGCCGATGCGAGCGAGGAGGTGCGTCCTGCCCAGAATGACTACACCATCTTGGTGCAGATGGGAGAGAACGACAAGGTTGCAGATGTGAAGGTATATTACTACAACGATGAGACATACCATAAGTTGCTCACTTTCTTGAAGGATAACGGTCGTGATTTGGTCGAGACATCATCTGGTAAACTCATTAAGCATCAGGCATTTTATGGTGATTATGCTTTGGAACTTAATATGGAGCAGCATATCATCAGCCGCACATCGGCTCGTACTGCTGACTATAAGACAGTGAAGAATGTGGATGAGTCTTACAACGAGTACCTCTTCATTATCAAGACTAACGTTAAGCCTATATCTGAGTACCTTGACAAGCAGATGGCTAAGCAGATGAAGCGAGATGCAAAGGGTAAGAAGAAGCAGAGCGTAGAAGACTTGATGTAGTCTATAACATTTGCGATATTGTTAATATCATAAAAAAGGCATTGCTCCGTGGAGTAATGCCTTTTGTGTATTATGGTTATATGGTATCTAATATTATACCATTTTGAATGCGACGACTATGCAGGCACACAAGCAAAAGCCTATGAAGATAGCTCCGCAAATAAAGGCATAAATCGAACTTGTAACCAATGCCTTGACACCCGCCTTGACCCACGAATTGGTGTCATATACGCAATGAAACGCAGTGGTTAGGTAGGCGCACGAGCTGATGATCACAAACCATTGCAATATTGTTGTGGGTAGATTAATAATAAGGAATGTTATGTATATGAGCAACATAAGCAGTTCGAGGAACGCTGTGTAGTGTAGTGCAAAAATAAAATGATGAATCTGAGGACGCTTCTGCTTGCGTTGCACCAATCTCAACGAGAATGAGAGCAGTGGGGCTGTCAGCAATACCAACATAGGGAAATATTGCGACAACAAATCAACCATCTGAGTCCAAACAGTATTAAGAAGGTCGATATTTTCTGACGCAGTAGTGCCCATCTCGGGATTAAAAAGGTAATAGCCGTCATCGGTTGAGGTTAATATTTTCTCCTCGATTAGCACGCTTGGTACGACTGCAATCCATTTGTCAAGTCCCTCGCCTTGAGTATTCTCCTCGACCTCAATGCTGCTTATGATTTTTGGATGCTCCTTGGCGATATCTAATGGAGCAATAATATGAACCGTGTCGCGCGAACTTGCATCTATTTTATCAAGATATTCCTGATTATCTGCTATCGTCTGCATCTGAAGCATAGGGAATACTCTCTCGTCGCTTGTTATATCGTGCACTGAGCTACTCATTTTCTCTGTACCAGAGAACAGAAGGAACAAAGTGATGAATGCAAACAACAAAAACATATTCAACTTCATTGGATGCATAAATGAGATGAATTTACCCGACACAAACTCGCGTGTCAAGTAACCCGGGCGAAGCACCAACTGTCGGAGGGTTTCCAGGAGTTTGGAATCCCACATAAAGGCATTGACGAGATACTCCATAATAAAACTTTTGATGGAGGGAGTTGGATTTGAGGCCTCCTGTCCGCAGGCGTGACAATATGCGCCGTTGAGTTCTGTGCCGCAATTCAGGCAATGCTTGTAGGGAGCGTTGCTCTGCTGTTTTTCTGTTTCTAAATTCTGTATTTTGTCACACATAATCTTTTGCATTTAAATGATTTCGCAAAAGTAAAATAATTGCGACTTAACGCCAAGAATATAGTTCTTTATTTTTGGATATTATCGCCTATTTTCAACATAATGGAGTTTTTTGTTTTGATTCTGTTTGTTGGTTTAGTATTATCTGTGTAATTTTGTTGAATAATACAAAATAGTATGTTGTTATGAGATGGTTATTTATACTTGTTATTAGTCTCTTTTGGCTCCCAGTTTCAATCAATGCCCAGCAGCGTGTGGTCGATGCATCTAACAATACCCCCGTTTCGGCTGCATCCATTATGGACAAGGATGGTAACGTAGTGGGTTTTACGCTTTATGATGGAACTTTGCCAGAGATTTTGGAATCGTCATATCCTGTCACCGTTCGTTGTATTGGTTACGAGCAACTTGTTGTCAAGCGCCCCCGTAGCAAAGATTGGGAGATGAAACCGATGGTTTACGAGTTGGAGGAGGTGGTAATCTCTCCCGTCAAGCGTAACGTGTTGAAGCAGACCTTTTATGCGCGCGAATATTTCAGTTTTACTACAAAGAGAGATACCGTAGCCATATTTATGGAGCATATGGCCGACCGCTTTATCCCTTTAAGTAAAGATGCAAAATTTGGCGGATCTACCTCGTTGCGACTTCTTGGTAGTCGTAGCTATGCGCGTTATAAGGTGTTGGATGAGGATAGTGTGGCGATGGAAGATAAGTCGTCGGTGCCTTCAGTGTTGCGTGTGCTTAACCCAAAGGTTGATGCTGTCACAGCCCCAGAGTCATTCAAATCGGGCGATGCGGTCAAGTACTATGAAGAGGAGGGAAAGTCGGGAATGGCTGTTATTCAGAAGCAGAACACCCAGACATTTACTACCATCGAAGATGCATTGGCAGGCAAGAAGGAGCACTCGGTATCACCTTGGATCCTGAAACTTTTGGGATTGACCCTCGATGTCAAGCAGCTCTACGTTACCCACGCCTATCGCACCAATGCCGAGGGTGTATATCTACCCGAGGATTTGATTGAGAATGGTTTTGTTATGGAGGCTGATGGTCGTGGCAAGTTGTTCCGCAAGATTGTAGAATCAGACGAGCCAGTCCTTATTCGCTCAATGTTGGAGATGTATGTTGTAAATCGCGAGCGTCTCACCAAGGATGAGGCCAAGGAGCAGTACAAGAATCAACCGACCAATGTTAAGTATGTGATTCCATCAACAGTTCCTGCGTTGAATGCGGCAACAAAGAAGATGGTAGAGAAAGCAAAATCAGAGGCTAAGAAATAGTTGAAGAAGTTTTCTGGGATGGAGATGACTTTCGCCAATTTGTTATCTCCCTTTTTGGAATAATTCATAAAAAAGCGACCCAAATCTTGGGTCGCTTTTTTATTCTACTATCAATAGTGACGAATCGCCGTAAGAGAGGAATCTGAAATTATTTGCCAAAGCGTAGTCATACATTTTGCGCCAATCGCCTTTCAGGTATGCCGACACCAGCAGTAGCAGGGTGGATTTGGGTTGATGGAAATTGGTGATGATGCGCTTAACGATGCGGAACTTGAATCCCAGAGGGGTAATCATAATCTGCGTCGCCGCCTTCATTCGCTCCAAGTCGTTTGAGCGCATATAATCAATCAAATCCTCCAAAGCCTCGCGACCTGAATAGTCGGCTGGGATGTCGTAACTCTCCCACTGGCCAATCACGCGCTCTGGGTCAGGGTTGCCCGACTGGTGGATTCGCCACGCCAGGACGGGGAGTGACTCCAATGTGCGCACCGAAGTGGTACCAACAGCTGTGACGTTGCCGTCGTGGGCAAGCAGTTGTTCGAGTGTCGATAGACGTACCTCGAAATGCTCGGTGTGCATAGGATGCTCGGCTGCATTTTCGCTCTTGACGGGAAGGAACGTGCCAGCTCCGACGTGGAGTGTTACCTCCTCGAAGTCAAATCCGTTGGCTTGCATCTGAGCGATAAGCTCGGGTGTAAAATGAAGGCCTGCTGTGGGCGCAGCGACCGAGCCCTCGAATTTGGAATATACGGTCTGGTAGCGGGTGAGGTCAATCTCCTCGCTCTCGCGGTTGAGGTATGGCGGGATTGGAATACGGCCCAGGTGCTCCAACAGCTGACCAAATGTCAAATCCACCTCCCACTCGAAACGCACGATGTGCTCGCGCTCGCCGCGCTCCTTGATCCACGCTTTGAGCTGTGTGGGCTGACCCTCATATTCGAAATTAATCTCGACGTGGCCCTCCTTCCACTTCTTTACATTGCCGACAATGCAACTCCACTCAGCGCAGCCTTTGATTGAGAATGCTCGCTCATAATCTGCTGGGTTGTGTGGTTCCAGGCAAAAAACCTCGATGCGTGCACCCGAAGGCTTGTGCATAATCACTCGCGCACGAATCACCTTGGTGTTGTTGAACACCAGCAGTGCTCCTGCGGGCAGTTGCTCGGCCAAATTCTGGAATTTGGTTTGCGATATCTCGCCATTGCGATAGACCAAAAGTTTGGAATCTGAACGGTTGTCAAGTGGAAATTTGGCAATGCGCTCGTCGGGTAGTGGGTAATCGAATTGATTAATATCTATGTGTCGCTCCATTTTAGAATCTTTTTATTCAAACAAAAGTACAAATAGAAATCGTAAAATCAAAATTCCCCACCCTAACTCTTTGAGTAGGATGGGGATTATGTGTTGATTGGAGGTGCTTAGGCTCCTCCTTTGTAACGCGATGGCGAGACTCCGACGTGTTGTTTGAAGTACTTGCCAAAAAACGATTGTGAAGTGAAATTCATAATTTTGGCAACATCGCTGACGCTTATGTCGTGCTGTTTCAACAGCATTTTGGCGTGGCGAATCACTATGCCGTCGATGATGCGCGATGCTGTCACACCTCGATGCTTGCGACATACCATCGAAAGATATTTTGCAGTCACGCCGAGTTTTGTAGCATAGAAATCGACACTGCGCTCCTTGGTGTAGTTCTCCTGCAAAAGCGCAATGAAACCATTCAGTAGCGAGAGTGAACCATTTTTTTTGTTGGTTTGCAGGCTCTCCAATGTTGGGTGGCTATTGCTGATGACCGAAATTATGAGGTAAAGCAGCGATTCAATAAACGATGATATGATAAACTCGCGAAGTTTGAATAGTTCGTTGCTATTGATGTCAAACATCCGCGCGATAATATCGTAGATTAGTTCAGCGTGATGGTTGTCGATATCAAACACAGGAATGTTACGCGCTACCATATCGACGACAATGAATGATGCAGTATCGACCTTAATGGTGGCAAAATATTTGGATTTAACCTTAGCTATATAGCCACTGCAAGCCTTGCTTACCTTCACCTCCTCAACCTCTGCTCCAGAGTGGATGACCAGCATCGAGTTGTTGCCAACCTTGTATGCTACACCTCTAATGTTTAGCTTGATGCTGCCGTTGCGTACGATGCAAATCACTAAGCAATCTTTGTCGCAACTCATTGTGCTGATATCGGCCGAAGTGTCCAATGGGAACAACTGAATAATTTCGGTTGTAATGCTATTTTGTGAAGTTGCAAGTGGGGTATCTGTGGTAGGTGTCAGTCTTCTTCTCATTACTCTCTCACTTAAATTTTATTGTTATTGAGTCTTGGGGCATACAAGTCTTAGTGCGCCGTGCAGGCAGTTCACTTTCATTGGGAAGCGGCCGCCGCTCTGTCCATCCACATCGGTGTCCTCGCTTATGGGGGTCATCAATGTGAGTTGGCTGGTGCGTAGATATTTGACGGCACGGGTCTTGATGCCAATCATATAAAGTAACATATCGAGTGCAGAAATAATAGGGCTTCTTTTTCTTAAAAATATGCAGTCAAACACGCCATCTCGAAGGCTCGACTTGCGGGCAATGGGGACGCGGCCTGCGGTCTCTCCGTTGAAGACCAAGCCCATTAACGTGGGGTAGTAGAAGGCCTCTGAATCGGTTGTTATGGTCAGAGGTATGCCGTGGATGTTTCTCAGTTCCTTGAACGCGGCCACAACGTATGCCATCTTGCCGATTTTGTGTTTCAACTCCTCGGGTGTGCGCTGTGATGTGGTGGTAAAGATTCCAAAACTGAATATATTAACAAAATATATATCCTTATCCTCCGATTTGCCCATCTGTTCCACCTTGCCGCAGTCGATTAACTCGACCTCGCCCTGGGCAATCTGGCGTGCAGCTTTCAAGATGTTGTTCGACATTCCGATTGCGCCAGCGAAATCGTTGGCTGTACCTGCTGGGATGATTCCTATGTTCACCGAAATCTTACGGCGCATCATAGCATTGACCACATAATTTATCGTGCCATCACCGCCAGCGATGACGACCAAATCGATGTTGCCACACCAGTCAAACGGATTTACACCAAATCGAATAGGCAGAGGTTGCATATCGTAATGATGCTCGCGGAAAATACCGACAATACGATCGATATTCTTCTCGATTTTACCGCGACCTGCCGACGCATTGTATAATAACACAGCTCTCTTCATTAATCTACAATCTTTTTATTTGATAGCGTGAAATCCTTTTGTTGTATTGAGCATGGGAGCCAGCGACGATGAGTAATAAACCTTGAAATCATCACCCTCTCCATTAGCTATGAAATACACCATAACACCCTGTGGTTGAAGTGTTTTGGCTAACTCTATGGCGCGTTCTGTGCCCATCGCCATAAACATTGTTCCCAAGGCATCGGCGTCGGTGCAGGTAGGTGCAATAACCGTTGCCGAAAGAAGGTCGGTGACGGCGCTTTTTCCCGTGCGGGGATCGATCGTGTGAGCGACCTTGCGACCTTGTGCATCAATGTAGAAGCGACGATAATTTCCCGATGTTGCCATTGCGCAATCTGTAAGCGAAATAATCTGCTGGATGTTGGCCCCCACCTCTGCGCTTCCGTCAATTGGGGTCTCGATGCCAACTCGCCAAGCGCCGCCTTTGGGGTTACGACCCTGGCATCTGACCTCGCCGCCGATATCCACCAGGAAGTCCTCTGCTCCCATCTGGCGCAGCCTTTCTGCTGCCAGATCCACAACATAACCTTTGGCTATTGAGTTGAAGTCTATGCGTACGCGTGGGTCACTTTTTATTAAACGGTTTTTCTCGATTTGGAGCTTGTCGATTCCTACAAACTCCATCAACGAATCGACGTTGATTTCCGTGCTGCGGTCCTTGCCGGCAAAGCCATAAGCCTCAACGAGTGGCGCCACCGTAACGTCGTAATAACCCCCACTTATCTGAGTCATCTGGCGAGCTCGGTTTAGGCAGAATGTTATGTGCTCATCGAGTGAGTCTGTCTCGTTGCGATTCAAGCGGCTGAGGAGCGAATTTTTCTCAAAAATCGACATCGATTGCTTGGCCTCGGTGTCAAGTTGCATCATCTGGTCGAATATCTCGCCCACGGGACGGTCGGTGCAAGCCGTCACTCTCACAAATGTGCCGAGCATCTGACCATCCGAGGTGACATATTCCTTCTGATTTGGGCGCGAGCACGCCAAACCAAGAAGCGCCACAATCGCTGCCACTAAATAGCATATATTTCGTCGCATCATTCTCTGTTTTTCTAAAAAATAGGCCTTTCCTCACTTCGGTTAAAAGTGGACGGAAATGGCTCCGAACTAACATTTTTATCGTGCAAAGATACAAAATATTACAATATTTACACAACTTGACCCCAAAAGAGATGAATAAGTTACAAAATAAGGAATTTTTACCCTCAAAATATTTGGCACTTTCTGAAATTCAGAGTATTTTTGTCGCACGCTCTGGCGTTATTCACGGTAAGGGGGATGCGTCGTAGAGTGGAACCCAGGGTTGTGACCGATTTGGTAAAGCATTTCGGCTCAACTCGTAAAACGTTATTTTTATGGCTTATTTAACAGCAGAGAAAAAGCAAGAGCTTTTTGGTAAGTACGGCAAGTCTAACACTGACACAGGTTCTCCTGAGAGCCAGATTGCATTGTTTTCGTACCGTATCAGCCACCTTACAGAGCACCTCAAGAACAACAAGCACGACTTCGGTACACAGCGCTCTTTGTTGCGCTTGGTAGGTAAGCGTCGCAAGTTGCTTATGTACTTGAAGGAGGTTGATATCGAGCGTTACCGCGCTATCATCAAGACTCTTAACCTCCGTAAGTAATACGAGGTTGAATGAGGGTGTCATTATGTGTTTCGGCACCCTCAATTTTTGGATTTATTTTTTGACGAACAGATATTTATGGAAGAAAAGAAGTTGTACAACGCAGTACAGAAGACGATTACGTTGGCTGACGGTCGCGAGATTATGATCGAGACTGGTAAGTTGGCGAAGCAGGCAGATGGTGCGGTTGTAGTTAAGATGGGCGACACAATGTTGCTCGCGACTGTGGTAGCTGCCAAGGACGCAAAGGAAGGAGTAGATTTTATGCCTCTGCAAGTTGAGTACAAGGAGAAGTTCGCATCGTGCGGTCGTTTCCCAGGAGGCTTTATGAAGCGTGAGGGTAAGGCAAGTGATGCTGAGATTTTGGTGGCACGTCTTATTGACCGTGCATTGCGCCCATTGTTCCCAGCTGATTATCACGCTGATGTATTTGTAACAGTAAACCTTATTTCAGCTGACAAGGATATCCAGCCTGACGCATTGGCAGGTTTGGCTGCATCAGCTGCTTTGGCCGTTTCGGATATCCCATTCGGTGGCCCAATTTCAGAGGTTCGCGTAGCTCGCATCAATGGTGAGTACGTAATCAACCCTAACTTCTCACAGATGGCTGATGTCGATTTGGACATTATGGTCGGTGGTACCATCGACAACATCTTGATGGTTGAGGGTGAGATGAGCGAGGTGTCAGAGGAGATTATGCTCGGTGCCATCAAGTTCGCTCACGAGGAGATTAAGAAGCATTGTGCTGTTCAGATTGAGCTTTCAAAGGAGCTCGGTAAGGACGTTAAGCGCACTTACTGCCACGAGACAAACGACGAGGAGTTGCGTCAGTTGATCATCTCTGAGCTCTACGACAAGGCTTATGCTATCGCTACAAGCGGTACTGCAAAGCACGAGCGTTCTGAGGCTTTCGAGGCTTTGGAGGCAGAGTTCGCAGCACGATATACAGAGGAGGAGCTCGAAGAGAAGGCTCCACTTATTCACAAATATTTCCACGATGATGTGCAGAAGAAGGCTATGCGCAATATGATCCTCGACGAGGGTAAGCGTTTGGATGGCCGTCGCACAGACGAGATTCGCCCGATTTGGTGCGAGGTTGGTTACTTGCCTGCAGCTCACGGTTCGGCTGTATTTACTCGTGGTGAGACTCAGTCACTTACAACAGTTACACTCGGTACAAAGCTCGACGAGAAGATGATCGATGAGGTGTTGGTTCAGGGTACAGAGAAGTTTACTTTGCACTACAATTTCCCTCCATTCTCAACAGGTGAGGCTCGCCCAGCTCGTGGCGTAAGCCGTCGTGAGATTGGTCACGGTCACTTGGCTTGGCGTGCGTTGAACCCTATGATTCCATCAGGCGAGGAGATGCCTTACGCGTTACGCGTAGTATCAGATATCTTGGAGTCTAACGGTTCTTCTTCAATGGCAACAGTTTGTGCTGGTACATTGGCATTGATGGATGCTGGTGTTAAGATCAAGAAGCCAGTTTCAGGTATCGCTATGGGTCTTATCTCTGACTCTGAGACAGGTCGTTGGGCTGTGTTGTCTGATATCTTGGGTGATGAGGACCACTTGGGTGATATGGACTTCAAGGTAACAGGTACTAAGGATGGTATCACTGCTACTCAGATGGATATCAAGGTAGATGGTCTTTCTTACGAGGTGTTGGCTAAGGCTTTGGAGCAGGCACGCGTAGGTCGTATGCACATCTTGGGTAAGATTACAGACTGCATTGCTGAGCCACGCGAGGATTACCGTGAGTTCGTACCACGCATCGTTCAGATTCAGATTCCTAAGGACTTCATTGGTGCTGTTATCGGTCCTGGTGGTAAGGTTATTCAGGAGATTCAGAAGACTACTAATACCACTATTACTATTACAGAGAACGACGAGTGTGGTGTAGTAGATATCTTCGGTGTAGATAAGGAGGCTTTGGATGGCGCACTTGCTCGTATCAAGGGCATCGTAGCTGTTCCTGAGGTTGGTGAGGTTTACGACGGAACAATCAAGAGCATCGTTGCTTTTGGTGCTTTCGTCGAGATTCTCCCAGGCAAGGAGGCTCTCTTGCACATCTCTGAGATCGACTACAAGCGTTTCGAGACAATGGAGGAGACAGGTTTGAAGGAGGGTGACAAGATTGAGGTTAAGCTCATCGGTGTAGATCCTAAGACTCAGAAGTACAAGCTCTCACACAAGGCTATTATGCCAAAGCCAGAGGGTTGGGTAGAGCGCGAGCGTAAGCCACGTCCAGAGGGCGGCAAGCCACGCGGCGAGCGTCGTGACAACAAGAATGCAAAATAAATTTGAGATCATTATAAACATTTTAATTAACATCCAAACTATGAAAAACACTATTAAAGTATTGGTTGCCGTTATGGTTGCAACGCTTGCTTTTTCAAGCTGTAACTGCTTCAAGAAGATGGCAAAGAATCAGGATGAGGTAAAGGTTACTTGCACTCCTGACGTATTGGTTCTCAACAACGGTAAGGTTGAGGCTGACGTAACAGTTACTTTCCCTGCTAAGTATTACAACAAGAAGGCAGTTGTAAAGGTAACTCCTGTAATGGTATTCGAGGGTGGTATCATCGAGGGTGCTGCTAAGTACTACCAGGGTAGCAAGGTAAAGGAGAACTACACTGTTGTTGACAAGGCAATGGGTGGTGAGTACACTCAGCACGTTGAGTTTGCTTACGATGCTCGTATGGCTCAGAGCGAGTTGAAGTTCTTGGTTGAGGTTGAGTGTCCAAAGGGCAAGTGCAAGGAGCTTACTTTGGTTAACGCTAACACTGGCGCTCTCCCAACAAAGGCTGAGGCTGCTGCTTTGGCAGCTGGTGGTGCTGAGGCTGACGCTATCAAGGCAGCTTTCGCTTACCCAGTAGCTAAGGGTGTAAACACATTGCAGGCTGACTTGGATTACGCTGATGCTATGTCAAACACAGCTAACAACTACAAGAACGTAACAACTGTTGTTACAAAGGCTGACATCCTCTACGCTGTTAACTCTTCTTACGTAACAAAGAAGGCTGGTAACACTGAGGAGTTGCAGGCATTCAAGGCTAACGTAATCGCTACTCAGGAGAACGATCGTGCATCACAGAAGTTGTATGTTCACGGTTACGCTTCACCAGAGGGTCCTGTGAAGTTCAACGACAAGCTCTCTGCTGCACGTTCTAAGACTGGTCACAAGACAGCTGAGAAGCTCTTGAAGGAGACAGGTATGGGTCTTGACGTAGCTTCTTACGGTGAGGACTGGGACGGCTTCAAGGAGTTGGTAGCTGCTTCTAACATCGAGGATAAGGATCTTATTTTGCAGGTTTTGAGCCGCTACGATTCTTCTACACAGCGTGAGTCTGAGATCAGAAATATGTCAGCTGTATTCGCAGCTTTGCAGAAGGAGATCCTTCCTAAGTTGCGTCGTGCACAGCTCATCAACAGCACAGACATCAAGGGTAAGACTGATGATGAGATGGCTGCTTTGATCAACTCAGGTCGTCTTGACGAGCTCACAAACGAGGAGCTTCTCTATATGGCTGAGAGCGTTTTGTCTAACGACAAAGCAAAGGTAGCTGTTTTGGAGTACGCTGCTAAGAAGTTCAACGATGCTCGCGCTTACAACAACTTGGGTGTTGTATTGGCTCAGCTCGGTGAGAACACTCAGGCTTTGGCTGCTTTGGAGAAGGCTTCACAGCTCGGTCTTAACAACAACGAGCTCAACAGCAACCTCGCATTGGCTAACTTGGCTAACGGTAACGTAGCAAAGGCTCAGCAGTACGCTGCTGCTGCTGACGCAGAGACTAAGGCTTTGATCGCTGCTGCTCAGGGTAGCTACAGCGCAGCTGCTTCAACTTTGGAGGGTTACAACGCTGCTATCGCAAGCACATTGAACAACGACCTCGCTGCTGCTAAGAAGGCTATCGCTGCTGACGCGTCTGCTAAGGCTGACTACTTGCGTGCTGTAATCGCTTCTAAGGAGGGTGATTTGGAGACTGCAAAGGCTCAGTTGAAGAGCGCAGTTGCTAAGGACGCTTCTTTGGCTACTAAGGCTGCTAAGGATGTAAACCTTGCAAACTTGTTCGCAAGCGGTTTTAAGTTCTAATAACTGATTACCATATTTAATTTAGGGCTGCCCGACCTGGTCGGGTGGCCCTAAATTTTTTGTGAAATGTTGATTTTAGGCACGTTCTTTTCTTATAAAATTAGAGTTGCTTAATAATAATTAGTATATTTGCATTAGTTAAACCCTAAAACTATGGAATACGCCAACCATCTCAACGACTATGCGACGCCTCCTGGGGCTGAGCAGGTAGCTATCACGGTCGAGAAAATGCGAGCTGCGGCTGCTGAGAATCATAACGCAGAGGTCTATAAGTTCTGCTATTCGGCCATCGATTTGACAACCCTCTCTCCGACTGATTCCGAGGAGAGTGTGGCGGCATTTGCACGCAAGGCGGCTGAGTTTACGATGGATTATCCCCATATCCCCAATGTGGCCTCTATATGTGTCTATCCTCCGTTTGTCGAGACGGTGGGATTGGAGATTGATGGTACGCCGTTGCGTATCACGAGTGTTGCAGGCGGTTTCCCTTCATCGCAAACGTTCCTCGAAGTGAAGATGTTGGAGGTAGCTATGGCTGTCGAGAAAGGAGGCGATGAGGTGGATATCGTTCTCAATGTGGGTAAGATAATGTCGGGTTCGCTCGATGAGGCTGCCAACGAGATTGAGGTGCTTCGCGAGGAGTCGGATGGTGCTACGTTGAAGGTTATTTTGGAGACGGGCGCATTAAAGACCCCAGAACTTATCTATCAGGCTTCGTTGCTGGCTATGGAGGCGGGGGCTGATTTCATCAAGACCTCGACTGGGAAGATAGATGAGGCTGCAACGCCCGAGGCGGCAGTTGTGATGTGTCACGCCATCAAGGATTATTACGCCAAGAGTGGTCGTCAGGTGGGTTTCAAGGCCGCAGGAGGTATTCGTACCGCCGAGGATGCAGCGCTATATTACACCATTGTTAAGGAGATCTTGGGCGAGGAGTGGCTCACAACCGATTTGTTCCGCATTGGCGCATCGTCTGCGGCTAACAATCTTCTCTCGGCTATCGAAGGTCGAGAGGTGACCTATTTTTAGAGTATTGGGTTAAACGAATACCTTAAATTATATATAAAGGGACTGCCTTTCAAATAGGGTAGTCCCTTTTGTTTGTGCTGGATTGAGAATTTCCCATTTGGATGTTCCATAAAAATCTTCGTCTTGATAGACTATTTCCCAAATTTTTCCTATCTTTGTATAGCCATACGGTAATGGCGAACATATTTTACATATTAAGTGAAAGTGTATTAGCTTTATTCCTTGACTCGAAATCTGGAAAATTTCATTGCAACAAGGTAAGCAACACACTCGTCACCTTGTATTGGTATATCTATGGCGGCATTCTTGCCCCATATCCCAATACGGGTGTGGGGTATTGTTTATTTGTTGCAAAGGTATTCCAGAACCTCGGGTCAGATAAACTAATCGACTCCACACTTTCTTTGTTTTATAACTCGCCAAAGGAGTCGGACGAAAAGAAAGGGTAAAATTATGGAGACTGTAAACGGACAAAAGCCTGACAACTATTTGGTGTGGGCTATTTTGACAACATTGTTGTGTTGTATGCCATTTGGTATTGTAGCAATAGTTAAGGCTACGCAAGTTGATACATATTGGGCACAAGGAAATCAAGCGGGGGCTATTGAAGCAGCAAATGCTGCAAAAAAGTGGTCGATTGTATCTGCGATTTCAGCAGCGGTAGTTTGGTTTATATATTTGCTGGTAGTCGTAATTGCTGTTCTTGCTGAATTGTAATGAGTAGGAAAGTTTGGGTATTTATAATAATAGTATGTTTGGGTGTTATTTATTTTTTCATTGACCCCACAAACTCTACTTTTGCACCCAAATGTCCTTTTCGTCTTTTGACTGGATTTGACTGTCCTGCGTGTGGCATTCAGCGCTTTGCACACCATTTGTTGAATGGCGAGTGGGGTGTGGCAATTCGTTATAACTATTTTCTTGTAATATCTCTTCCTTATTTTATTGCGGTTGCGATAACCACATTTTTCAAAGGGAAGAGGGTTGAGGCGGTGCGCCGATATGTTCAACATCCTTATGTGGTATTGTCGGTGTTGGCGCTGATGATATTGTGGTGGATAGTTAGAAATATTCCTTCAGTTCAGACCTTGTTTAATATGTTATAAAACAAAGAAGCCGTCTAATAAGGTGATTTCTGCGTTACTCTCGTCCTCGAAATCCTCATTTACGCCCCAGTAAACTGCGGTTTCTCGGACTTCGAAAGCCTTGAAATCCCTCTTGTTATACAACTTCTACGAAAAAAAGGGACTGCTCAACTTGCTTGTTGGACAGCCCCTTGCTTTTTATTTAAAGGTTACCCCTTAATCTACATTGCAGCAAACCAAGTTGCGGTCGCCGTAGCCATTGTCAATCTTGGTGACGTATGGGAAGAACTTCGATGTGCGTACCCAATCCAATGGGAAGGCGGCCTCCATTCGAGAGTATGGGTGTGACCACTCGCCCGCGAGCTCAATAGCTGTGTGAGGAGCATTTACCACCACATTATCCTTCTCGCCCGAAGCGGCTGCTGCCTCGCACTCGCGCTTGATTTGAATGAGTGCCTCCATAAAGCGGTCCATCTCGGCCTTAGGCTCTGACTCGGTGGGCTCCACCATCAGCGTCTCGTGTACTGGGAACGAGAGCGTAGGAGCGTGGAAACCGTAGTCCATCAAGCGGTGAGCGATGTCGCCGCAGTCGATGCCGTAGTCCTTCTTGAAGTTGGTGAGGTCGAGGATCATCTCGTGACCCACGCGGCCAGTCTCGCCCGAGTAGTAGGTACGGTACTCACTCTTCAAGGCCGACGACATATAGTTAGCATTCACGATAGCCATCTCTGTCGAGTGGCGCAAGCCCTCCTCGCCGAGCATCTTGATGTAACCGTAGGTGATAGGCAGAAGCATAGCTGAGCCCCAAGGTGATGAAGATACGGCTGTGATGCCGTCCTCGCCGCCCGTAGCCATCACCGAGTGAGATGGGAGGAATGGTGTGAGGTGCTCCGCTACGCAGATAGGGCCAACACCTGGACCACCACCGCCGTGAGGCATTGCGAAGGTCTTGTGGAGGTTGAGGTGACATACGTCGGCACCAATGTAGCCAGGGTTGGTAAGACCCACCTGAGCGTTCATATTTGCACCATCCATATATACCTGACCGCCTGCGTCGTGTACTGCGTCAACAATCTCGCGGATGCGGCTCTCGAATACGCCGTGAGTAGATGGGTAAGTTACCATCAAACCGCACAACTCTGAGCTATACTCCTCGGCCTTAGCCTTCAAATCCTCGACGTCGATATTTCCGTTCTGGTCACACTTAACAGTCACAATCTTCATACCTGCCATAGCTGCCGACGCGGGGTTTGTGCCGTGAGCCGATGCTGGGATGAGGATGATGTTACGGTAGCCCTGGCCACGACTCTGGTGGTAGGCGCGGATAACCATCAAACCTGCATACTCGCCCGCAGCGCCCGAGTTAGGTTGGAGTGAGCAGCCAGCAAAGCCTGTGATTGTCGCCAAATCCTTCTCCAACTCGGTGATGAGCTCGGTGTAGCCCTCGGTCTGGTCGGCAGGAGCAAATGGGTGCATATTCTGGAAGCCGGCGAGTGAGAGAGGCTGCATAATAGCCGCTGCGTTAAGCTTCATTGTGCACGAGCCGAGTGAAATCATTGAGTTAGCCAATGAGATATCTCTTAGCTCCAACTGCTTGATGTAGCGCATCATATCGCTTTCAGAGTGATATTTGTTGAAGATAGGCTCCGCAAGTATAGGACTTGTGCGCTTCACGCAGTCGCAGAGCGAAGCCTGCTCTGGGACCTTCACAGCCTTAGGCTTCTTGCCTGCGGCCTCGGCGAAAATCGCTACGATGGCGTTCACCTCGTCGGCAGTTGTCACCTCGTCAAGAGAGAGACGCACCTTTCCCTCAGATGGGTAGTAGAAGTTAAAGCCTGCGCTGAGGGCGATGTTCTGCACCACGGCAGCCTCAGCCTCGACCTCCACAGTGTCGAAGATGCACTTTGTTGTGAGTTTGTAACCCATAGCCTCTAATGCCTCGGCGATGGCTACTGCCGAAGTGTGGGCAGTGAGTGCCGCGCGCTGCAAGCCCTCAGGACCATTGTAGATACAGTAGAAACCTGCCATCGAAGCCATCAAAGCCGATGCTGTACAGATGTTAGATGTTGCCTTCTCGCGCTTGATGTGCTGCTCGCGCATCTGCAACGACATACGCAGTGCCTTGTTACCCATTCTATCAACCGATACACCGATGATACGACCAGGGATATTACGCTTGTAAGCCTCGCGGCAAGCCATATAACCAGCCGAAGGACCGCCAAAGCCCATAGGGCAACCCAAACGCTGTGTAGAACCTACTGCGATATCTGCGCCCCACTCAGCAGGAGGGGTCAAAAGTGCCAATGATAAGATGTCGGCAATGGCTGCTACCAATGCGCCAGCCTCGTGTGCCTTCTGAGCGAATGCCGAGTAGTCACGCACCTCGCCGTTGGCTGCTGGGGTCTGCATAATAGCACCAAACTCCTTGCCCGAAAACTCATACTCGGCGTAGTCATCAACGATGAGCTCGATGCCGAATGGCTCGCTACGGGTAAGCAGTACGTCCAAAGTCTGAGGGAAGATATCCTTATCCACGAAGAGCTGGTTGCGACCCTCTTTTACAGCCTCGCGTGAACGCAAAGCATACATCATAAGCATAGCCTCGGCAGCAGCAGTAGCCTCGTCCAGAAGTGAGCAGTTTGCAATCTGCATACCTGTGAGCGAGAGGATAGCTGTCTGGTAGTTCAACAAAGCCTCCAAACGGCCCTGCGAAATCTCGGCCTGATATGGGGTGTAAGAAGTGTACCACGCTGGGTTCTCAAATACATTACGACTAACAACCGCAGGTACAGCCGTAGGGTAGTAGCCCATACCGATAAACGAGCGCATCTGCTGATTCTTTGCTGCGAGCGAAGCGACGTGAGCCGCGAACTCATACTCGCTCATACCCTCACCGATAGCGAGTGGCTTCTTCAAACGGATTGATGCGGGGATTACCTGCGAGATAAGCTCCTCAACAGACTCCACGCCGATGACCTTCAACATCTCTGCAAGGTCGCTGGGATTTGTCACGCCAATGTGGCGATTTTGAAATTTGTCAAACATTTTCTCTAATTTATTTGTTATTGTTTTGTAATTATTTTTGTTATAGTGATACAAATGGTTCTCTATCTAACAACCACGATACATTGCTAGGAATCAAGCTTCTAACGCCATCTAGGGTATTAACAATTCCTAAATGAGCCGATTTAGGATTAGTGATGTTTGCCATTGGAATAATCCACATACCGGAGCATAGAAAATTTCTATCCAAAGTAACTACAATTAAATATTTTGCATCTTTACCTTTCAAATTATTTAATCGTCTGCTTTTTCCAATACGGCGATCGCTTTCGTAAACTCTTCTCGTCTTGATTTCAAACTTAATCCCGTTTTTATCTTTTGCATCCCACCCTTTTTCAATATTACTATTGCTCAAAGTTAAGGACAAGTGTTTACTCGCATAATATTCTCCAATGTCTCCTACAATTCGGCGACTTCTGATTATGTTTAGTTCTTCTAACTCTATATACGCTTTGGCAAATTCATTAATTGCAATTCTTATCTCTTTTTTTATTTTTAATTTTTTTAAATCGCATGCATAACTGCAGTTGTCACAACTCTTTATTGCATAAGAATTGTTGGTGATTCTACTAGATGGTATTTTAAGAATTCTTATTGGTGTATAGTGTGTGTCAAAATATACGACTACTAAATATTGAAATTCTTTTGGATGTAATCCGGTTATGTTATAATTAAAATTTTCTCTTTGAGAATCTTTCAAGACTTTTGACTTTACTTGATATTTTCGTCCGCAGCTATCGGTTGCATCAAAATCTTTCTGAACTCTATGCGCCTTTTGTAAATTAAAGTATTGGCACGCAATATATTCTCCTATTTCCCCCGTAAAACTGTCTGTGGAAATAACCCCATACGAAAGCAGTAAATCACTACAATTAGCAAAGTTTTCAAGAGCAAAGCATTGTCTCTTTGAGAATAGAGTATTATTCATAAAACAAATACTAATCAATACTTAAAGCTGCTGCCGCCGATAAACTCGCGCAGGATGGATGTCGGTGGTATCTCGTCGGGTGAGATAGGGGTGAAGTTGTCGAGGAACTTCAGCAGACGCTTTGCCTCGCCGAACTCCGGTACGGTGTCAGGCACCTCACGCAGGATAGGCTCAACCTTTGAGCGCAGAACAGAAATCTCGTAGAAGAGCGATGAGTTGAACATCACATCGGCATTCTCCTGGTAAGGGAAGATGTGCTTTTGCTCGCCACGGCGTACGCTTGGCCAGCGTTGCAGGGTAGCCAATGCGTTGGCTCCGCGTGTGGCATAGTCGCGTGTTATGCGGCGCAGCAGACGGTTGTCGGTGGTGGCAATACGCGATAGGTTATCCATCGCCACAGAGGTAAGACACGACGCATAGATGCAGAACTTCTGATCACGCGGTATGCTTGGTGTGAGGCGTGGGTTCAGGCCGTGAATACCCTCCATAATGAGTATTGAACGCTCCGAGAGTTTGAGTGGAGCATCGTGCCATTTGCGTGTTCCCGTGATAAAGTCATAGCGTGGCACCTCTACACTTTCGCCAGCCATCAGACGTTTGAGATCGCTATTGAGCAATTTGAGGTCGATAGCCTCCAATGCCTCGTAGTCATAATCGCCATTCTCATCTTTTGGCGTACGCTCTCTATCCACAAAATAGTCGTCGAGCGAGATGAGTACGGGGTCAAGACCCAGGATGCGGAGCTGGATTCCCAGACGTTTTGCTGTGGTGGTCTTGCCGCTTGATGATGGACCTGAGATGAGTACCATTCGTGTGCCGCGCGATATGTTGGCTTGCTCAATCTGGTCGGCGATGGCTGCGATTTTCTTCTCGTGGAACGCTTCTGCAATCTTGATTAGCTCGCTGGTGTCGCCCGCCAGAATCTTCTCGTTGAGATGACCCACCGTCGGCACGCCCATAATATTTACCCACATATGGTATTCGTGGAACACGTCAAACATCTTGTCCCAATGCACATTGAGGTCCAATTTGTCGGGGTCGTTATGGGTTGGCAAAGCTACATAGAAACCGTTGTAGTAGCGGCTAAGGTCAAACAGATGGATATAACCCGAGTCGGGGGTCAGTGCGCCATAGAAATATCCCACCATATCGTCCATACAGTAGATGTCGCTGTAAAGACGTGGGCGGGTGTTCAGCAATGCGATCTTGTCGTCAAAGCCCAAACGCTCGTACATAACGTTTATGTCGGCCGTCAGCATATGGTGGCGATGGATGGGGTAGCGAGCATCGATGATCCTCTGCATCTGCTCGCGCAGAGCATTAATCTCGTTGTCGCTGAGCTCCTCGCCATCGGCAAATTCGCAATAGAATCCTCGACCCAATGTGTGGCGAATGAAGAATTTGCGGTTGTTGTAAAGGTCGTGGACGGCCTTTTGAATGATGAATGATATGGTGCGCTGATAGACGCGATAGCCCTCGAAATGAGTGATGTCAATAAATCGCACAGTCAAAGGCTTGAATATTTTGTAATTAAGTTCTTTGATGCGATTATTGACATAGGCTGCCAGTATAGGGTGTTTGCTTCCCAACGATAGTCTTTTCTCCAAGTCGAGCAACGTCGTGCCGACTTCAACCTCCACAACAGACGATGTGTTTTGGCATATAACTTTAACCATTTCCATTGCAACAAAGTTTATAATTATTTGTAAAGATAGCGAATTTATTTAGAATTTTGATGCTTTGGAATGGAATATTTACATTGAAAACTGACCGAAATGAGAATATTTCTTCTATTTCAAACTTCGTTATTACTTCGCGGCTCATCTTTTGCTTGGGTTGAGTAGCGTAAGGCGGGTTTTATAAAACGATTGGGGCTGTCAGATAATTTCTCCAACAGCCCCAATGTGAGATGATTCTATTTGCTAAAATTTCAAGGTGAGAATCTATTTTTTTGTATATACAACCTTCTTGGTTTCGAAGAAATCCTCCTCGAAGAACTCTGAGATGTTGTACTCTGTCCACTTCATTTTTGTAGCAGCCAACTCCTCGGTTAAATCGCCACCTTTCAGGTAGAGAATACCGTTGGGAAGAGTACCCTTTTGACCCTTTTCAACCTTCCCCCAAATCCATTTCACAAAGGCTGGCATCTCGGTCACAGCGCGCGAAACTACATAGTCGAACTTCTCCTGAATCTGCTCCACGCGGGTGTTGCGAGCGTCAATATTTTTAATGCCTGCACCCTCGCATACGCCCTTCACAACGGTGATTTTTTTGCCGATAGAATCGGCCGAGATGAACTTCACGTCGGGAAACATAATCGCCAGTGGCACAGAGGGAAAACCTCCTCCGCAACCAACGTCTAAAATTCTTGCTCCTGCCTCGAATTGGCACACCTTGGCGATGGCGAGCGAGTGCAATATGTGGCGCAGATAGAGCTGGTCAAAATCCTTGCGAGATACTACATTGATTTTGGCGTTCCACTCGGCGTAGAGATCATACAATGCGGCGAATTGCGTGCGCTGATTCTCACTCAACGAGGGGAAATATTTTTCGATTAAACTTATCATATTCTTACTCGGTTTTTTGTTGTTTTTCGGCTGTGGACAGGAGTCCGCAGGCTGCCTTGATATCTTCTCCGCGCGATGTGCGGATGGTGGTCTGTATTCCCTTGGCTGTCAGCGTATCGCGGAATCTAATCATCTTCTCGTCTGAAGGTGAGAAGTAGGGTGAATCGGGAATTTTATGGAAGCGAATAAGATTGATTCTGCACTTCACTCCGTCCAATAGTCTGCACAACTCTTTAATGTGTCTTGGCGAATCGTTGAGACCTTGCATAACTATGTATTCAAACGATACGCGGCGTTGCCCCGTGAAGTCATATTCGCGCAAAATGTCGATTATATCAACAATCGGGTATGCCTTTTCGATGGGCATAATCTCGCTGCGCTCTTCGTGAAATGGGTTGTGAAGACTTATCGCCAAGTGCACCTTGCTTTCATCCAGGAAACGGCGCATATATTTCGTCACACCCGCTGTGGAAAGCGTAACGCGTGTTGGTGACCACGCCATACCCCAGGGTGCGGTGATGATTTCCAATGCGTTCATTACATTGTCGATATTATCCAGCGGTTCACCCATACCCATAAATACCAAGTTGGTGAGTTTCTCGCTTTCGGGGATTGATAGTATCTGATTCAGGATTTCAGCCGTCGAGAGTGAGCGCGTAAGTCCTTGTCTGCCTGTAGCGCAAAAATGGCAACCCATACGGCAACCGAGCTGTGACGATACGCAGAGCGTAGCGCGCTCTTTGTCAGGGATATATGCCGATTCGATAAAGCCCTGTTCGTCCACTTGGAAGAGGTATTTTTTTGTGCCATCCTGGGAGATGCTCTCCTTGATTGGAGAGTGTAACCCGATGTCGAATCTTTCGGCAAGAAGTTTGCGAGCCGAGAGCGATAGGTCGGTCATCTGGTCTATCTCGGTGATATGGCGAACATACAACCATCGGGCGATTTGCTTGGCGGCAAATCGAGGCAGTGCCAACGAAGTACAAATTTCTTGTAGTTGGCTTAATGTTTTGCCATATAGTGGCTCTTTTTCGATGTATGACATACTGAATTTTTTACTATGGCAACAAAAGTAGAAAAAAAATGTATATTTTTCTGCGCTTGGCGTTATTTTTTGATTTTTTTTGACTATATTTGCCCAAACAACTGTGGGCGTATGCCCTAATGGTAAAGGTTTCTGTATGGTTTTTTACAGGTTATGGCGTCAGTAGGTGCTTTTGGAAAGTTGCTAACGGCGTGATATGTAAATAATTACTCGTGAGACTCGATGTTTGCAAATAGAACAATTAAATTAAAAATTAAATAACAAGTTATGGAAATTAAAAAATCACCAAAGGCGGACCTTCAAAACCGTAAAGGTCTGTTTCTTGAGATCGGCTTGGTTATTTCATTGTTACTCGTTGTAGCTGCGTTTATGTACGCTCCAAAGGAGTATCGTATCGAGCAGGTCGATTTGAACTATGGTCCTATTGAGGAGGAGATCACCGAGATTACTCGTAACGAGCAGAAGCCACCCGAGGCACCAAAGAAGATCGAGATCAAGGTATTCAACGATATCCTTGACATCGTGACAAACGACACCAAGATTACTACCGAGGTTGATTTCTTCGACTTGGAGGGTGATTTGGAGATCTCGACTCAGATTGTTGAGTTGCAGGAAGAGGAGGAAGTAGAGGACGATACTCCATACATCAAGGTAGAGAAGATGCCTTCATTTATGGGTGGTGACTTGAACACTTTCCGTAAGTGGGTTCAGGAGCGTATCAAGTATCCTCAGATTGCTCAGGAGAACGGTATTACAGGTCGTGTTGTTCTCTCATTCGTTGTTGAGAAGGACGGTACTTTGACTAACATTCAGGTGCTCCAGGCGCCAGACCGTTCACTCGGTGATGAGGCATCTCGCGTGTTGGCTACATCTCCAAAGTGGGAGCCAGGTCAGCAGAGCAGTCAGAAGGTGCGTGTTAAGTACACGTTGCCTGTAATGTTCCAGCTCAACTAATATTTGTTATACAATTTAATATAAAGTGTCCCGTGACTTGTTTACGGGATGCTTTTTTTACCTATAAATATGGCGAAAGCAAAAGAAAATCTTCAAACAACACCCGACGAGGAGCAGGATTTGCGAGCGAGAGCAGTTGTTGTGGCAGTTATTCGTGACGGCCAGCCTGTGGAGCAGGTAGAGGAGTTTTTGGCCGAGTTGGAGTTTTTGGCCGAGACTGCCGATATTGTGACCGTGCGCCGTTTCACTCAGCGTCTGCCTCAACCTTCATCGCGAATCTATGTTGGACCGGGTAAGTTAGAGGAGATTGCTGCATATTGCGAGGAGAACGAGATCGATATGGTGATTTTTGACGATGAGTTGTCGCCATCGCAAACTCGCAACATCGAGAAGGAGATGCCTTGCCGAGTGTTAGATCGTACGCGTCTTATTCTCGATATCTTTATGTCGCGCGCTCGCACGGCATACGCTAAGACTCAGGTGCAGTTGGCTCAGTATGAGTATATGTTGCCTCGTTTGGCAGGTATGTGGACTCACCTTGAACGTCAGCGAGGAGGTACGGGAACCCGTGGTGGTGCGGGTGAGCGTGAGATTGAGACCGACCGTCGTATTGTGCGCAGCCGAATCTCTAAACTCAAAGAGGAACTTACCAAGATTGACCGCCAGATGGCTGTCCAGCGTTCTAACCGAGGCTCGATGGTGCGCGTGGCGTTGGTGGGATATACCAATGTGGGCAAATCTACGTTGATGAACCTCATCTCCAAGAGTGAGGTCTTTGCCGAGAATAAACTCTTTGCAACCCTCGATACCACAGTGCGTAAGGTGGTTTTTGATAATCTGCCGTTCCTTTTGTCCGATACCGTTGGTTTTATCCGCAAGTTGCCTACTCAGCTTATCGAGTCGTTCAAATCGACGCTCGACGAGGTGCGCGAGGCCGATTTGTTGGTTCACGTTGTCGATATTTCGCATCCTAACTTTGAGGAGCAGATTGATGTGGTGAAGCAGACTTTGCGCGAGATTGGAGCAGGTGATAAGCCTGTCTATCTGGTTTTCAACAAGATTGATGCCTATACCTACGAGAAGAAGGATGAGGATGATTTGACCCCAGCAACCAAACGCAATCTCTCGCTCGACGACTTGAAAAAGAGTTGGATTGCCAAGGCCAACACGCCTTGCATCTTCATCTCGGCTGTTGAGCGATTGAACATCGAAAAGTTGCGTGGCGACCTTTATGGTATGGTTCGTGAGATACACGCAGGACGTTACCCATTTAATAATTTCCTCTATTAGTAACCAAGTAAACAAGGGCTGTTATGGTACACGTTTTAGGTAATGAGAATACCATTCTCAACAGATTTATCGCTCAGATTCGCGACCGCCAAATCCAGTGTGATTCGATGCGTTTTCGTCGCAATATGGAACGCATAGGCGAGATAATGAGTTATGAGATTTCCAAGACCCTCAACTATTCGCCTCTTACTGTCGAGACGCCTCTTGGTGAGGCTCAGGTGGAGATGATTAGCGATAAGGTGGTTGTTGCGACGGTATTGCGTGCGGGCTTGCCTCTGCACCAGGGTATTCTAAACTACTTTGACGATGCCGAGAGTGCCTTTGTGTCGGCCTATCGTAAGAACAAGAAGGATGGCACGTTTAAGATTGATGTCGAGTATGTGTCATCGTGTGATTTGGAGGGCAAGGTGCTGATTTTGGTTGATCCTACGTTGGCTACGGGGCAATCGTTGCGTATGACCTACGAGACGTTGATAGCCCAGTGTGGCCAGCCACAACACACCCACGTTGTGTCGGTTGTTGCCAGTGAGCAGGGTGTGGAGTATGCGCTTAACCATCTTCCATCCAAGAGCACCACTCTGTGGTTGGGAGCTGTCGATGCCGAACTCACCTCCAAGGCCTACATTGTGCCAGGTATTGGCGATGCTGGCGATTTGTGCTACGGCAAGAAGTTGTAACGCTTCGTATATGAAACAAAATAAAACCCTCTCTCGAATCTCGGGAGAGGGTTTTTTATTATCTATTTTATACTCACACTTCTTGTCGTGGGGTCAAAATTGACTATGCCACCGGTGAATAGTCGCTCAATGTGACCACTTGTAACCATTTCGGGCGTAGGTAGTATGTGGAGTTGTGGTGGAGCAATCAATGCAATAGAGTCGCATAGCGATACGGCAATATCCAATTCGTGGGTCGAAAAGACTATGCACTTACCTTCGTTGTGCGCCAAACGGCGTAAAAGATTACACAACTCATATCGGTTGGGCATATCCAGAAACGCAGTTGGTTCATCGAGTAGGATTATGGGCGTCTGTTGAGCCAATGCGCGCGCAATCATAATGCGCTGACACTCTCCGTCCGACATTCTATCCATCGTCTTGTCGGCGTAGTCGCTCATTCCCACAAGTCCTAAGGACTGCATCACAATCTCCTCATCCTGCTGCTGCATACGACCTATCCAGTTGGTGTAGGGGGCTCTGCCCAGCGCCACTACGTCGCGGCATCGCAGGTTGGCGATGCGTACCTTGTCGGTTGTGACAAATGATATGATGGTTGCAAGTTGCGAGGGTGTTAAGTTGTCGATTGACTCGCCCGATAGCATTATGTCGCCTGCTAAACGCTCGCCCAGTCCAGCGATGGCTCTAAGCAGCGTGCTCTTGCCTGTGCCGTTGCGACCCACCAGGGCGGTGAGTTCTCCCTTGCGGATTTGTGCCGACAACTTCTCTATGAGTATGCGCTCGCCGTAGCCGAGGCTGAGGTTTTCAAATCGTATCATCGTTATACAATGTTTTTGTTACGAATCACTACCCACACCACAATTGGTATTCCAAGCAGCGCTGTTACCGTATTTACGGGGAGAGTGAGTAGCTTTGATATAATATCACACACGAGCAACGCCACAGATCCTGTGAGTGCCGATGCTGGAATGAGAATTCGATGGTCGGCATTCTGGAACAAGATGCGCGCAAGATGCGGGATGGCCAAACCAATGAAGCCCACAGGGCCACAGAAGGCTGTCACCGTACCTGCGAGCAACGTCGTCGAGAGGAGTATGAGCGAACGTGTGCGGCGTATGTTAAGACCCATTGTGCGGGCATAAGCCTCGCCCAGCAGCATTAGATTCATTGGCTTGATGGCTGCTACTGCTATTCCCAGACCTGCGAGGATGGCTGGTGCTACGAGCATAAGTTGAGATGATGTCACATCTCCGAGCGATCCCATTGTCCACACGACAAAACTTTTCAGGGCCTCTTCGTTGCTCAGGTATTGCATTATCTGTACAATGGCACTCACCGCTGAGCCAATCATCATACCCAGTATGAGAATCACCATAATATCCTTGATGCGCTGGCTTACCGAAGCCACCAGGGCCAATACGGCGGCCGATCCTATCCACGCTGCACCTGCCACGCCAAGTGACGAGAGGGCTGAGGTAGATGTCCATCCAAATAGCGGAGCGCCCAGGATAAAGAGTGCCACGCCAAGACTCGCGCCCGAACTCACTCCCAAGACATAGGGGCCAGCCAGCGGGTTGCGAAACAGCGTCTGCATCTGCAAACCACTCACCGAGAGGGCTGCGCCTGCCAATATGGCGACGATGGCCTTCATTAGGCGTACGTCGATGATGATTTTGGCCTTTATCGGGTCGCACTCGCCGCCCGTGAGCGTGGCCCATACCTCGCCAGCTGATACGCCAACCGAGCCTACCATCATATCAATGGCAAAGAGTATCAGCATCAGCAGGAAGAGCGCCGAAAAAAGTATTGTATTGCGTTTTTGCATAATCTATTCCAATCGTTTGTAGTAGTGTAGCGTGTGGAATTCCTCGGTTTCAACTGCGATTTCGGGATGCAGTATTGTGACCAAATCGCGAAGAATAATATCGGGACATACCACCCCTGACTCCCAAAAGTCCGAACCGCCCATCTTGGTCTGGTGTGCGTTGTTGTTCCACACCTCGCCTTTTTTTACAGGTTTAGCACCGGCAAATTTAGGGTTGAGCGCAACAAGTTCCGCTATTGTGTTGCAACCGCTTGGATTGAGCCATACGTCGCTCTGTGAGGCGTAGAGTAGTGCCTGCTCGATATCGATTGGAGTCGATGAGTTTCCCTCTCCTTCGCAGGTGAAGCACTCTCCTCCTGCATCGGTAATTAGTTGTACCATATAACTACTTTTCGCTGGCAAAAACCAAGCGTCGCGATATGGCGTGTTGAGCATCACGCGAGGAGATGACGAGCCGTTGATGTGCTTATCGATGATTGCCGACAGGGCGTGATAGCGTGATGCCGTAGCGTTGAAAACCTCGATTCCCAACTCTCGTTTGCCCACTATCTCGGCCACCGCCACCATCCACTCGGCCTTGCCCAAGGGTGAAGATTCTATGTATTCGCCGATGTAGGCAAATGGAATTCCCAACTCGCGCAATTTGTTTTCTATACTGTTGGCTGCGTTGATTCCATATAGCAATACCAGGTCGGGATTTAGGGCTATGAGCATCTCGTAGTTAATGTTGTTGTCGTAGCCCACATCGCCAATCTCGGAGCGATTGCTTATTATGTAGTCGTTGCTGATAAAGTCCAATCCCGATACTCCCACCGTACGCTCCACCTCGCCTACTGCATCGAGCATAGCAATGTGTCCTGACGACATACATATTATGCGCTGGGCACTTTGACCGATGCGCTGGATGCTGGGGTCAGTTATGGTCCCGAAGTATTGGTTGGGGTCAATCAGTAGTCGGTACGCTACGCTCTCGGCCCCTTGCCAAGGGTCGGTTGAGGTGAGTAGTGTGGCTCCACTTTCACTATGGCGAAGAATATTGAATCCTATGGCATACTCGGGCGCATAGACCACCTCGTCGAATATCGTCTCGTCGAATGTACTATGCTGCTGGCACGCTACCATCAGCGATAGCAAAAATATAGTCAGAAATCTTCTCATCGGTTGTAAATATCTTGGTGTATGCCCTGTGTTATAGCCTTACCCTTGTTGAGCAAATCCTGCTCGGCCTGTGGGTCGTTACATTCGCTGCTGATAATCTTTTCGCCCGTGCAGTCGTAGATTACGCTGCCGCCCATCTCGGGGCTGATGATTCCAAAGCCGTTGTTGAAACTCCAATAGCCAAAGTGTGGTGCTGTGGGGTCGAAAATATCCTTGCTGAATATGAAATTGCGGTGGTCAAGCTCCATCTGCGAGAGCAAGGTGGCCGCTAAGTCGCACTGCGAGGCGTAGGTATTAACCACCATTGGTTCCTTCACTGCACCTCCCGTCCACGCCATCGCAATCTGCTGGCGAGGGATGGAACCAATCTTCAATCCTTCGGGGTAGCTGATGCCGTGGTCGGCAATCAGGATAACGAGCATATTCTCCCACGCGGGGCTATTGCGCCAGCGGTCAATCATTTTGCCGACGTGGTGGTCGGTGAAGGCTGTGGCGTTGAGAACTTTATCTTCAAAGGCGTCAAATGGCACCTCGAAAGGCTCGTGGGAACTCAGCGTGAGAAGTGAGGCGAAGAATGGTCTGTCGCCCTCGGAGAGTTTTAGCACCTCACCCGCAAAGTAGTCGCACACCACATCATCGGCATAGCCCCACTTGGCTGTCGGTGCATCGAAATGCAGACTCTTCTGGTCTGTGATTTTCTCGATTCCCGTACCATAGAGATATGATGCTGTGTTGGTGAAGTTGGCATCTCCGCCGTAGGTGAAACTTGTTGCATAACCCGCCTCTTTGAGTGATGCGGCAATGCCTGGCAGCGTGTGTGCCTTTTGGGGGTATTTCATTATCGAGGCGATGGGGTGGGCGGGATGTCCGCTCATCACTGCCACCGTGCCTCGGTCGGTGCGGAATGAGTTGGCAAACATATTCTCAAACCACACACCCTCCTCGCGTAGTGCATCAAGGTGTGGTGTGATCGATTTGCCCTCGGCTGTCGTGGTTGCCGTAGTGCGTCCAAAGCCCTCCAAGAGGATAAGCACCACGTTGGGGCGCGCGGTGGTAAGTATGCACTGCGATGAGCCCTCTGCGGTCTTACTTAGTGAGTGGAAAATCTCCTGTTGCTGCTCCTGGTTAAAGTAGCGGTAGTCGCTCGCCTTCAACTCCGAGCGCATAGATGATGAGAGTAGCGAGAACACAGGGTTGGTGGCCGCCTGATTCAGGAACATATTGTCGCTGAAATATACCTTGCTTACGTTGGCCGTCGCTGCACCCACGCCTCCACGAATGGCCAGGAATAACAATCCTCCGACAAGTAGCATTGCCATTGAAGAGAGAATTTTGCTCATTATTCCACTCTTTGCTTTGCGGTATAAGCCTCCAATGGGATGCCACGTCAAGAACATAGCGGCGGCATAGACGATACATAGAATTATCGATGGAATGAAGTCTCCCCAGGTGACGCTCGCAGCCGCCTCCTTTGGCGATGCGAGATAGGGGAAGATGGTGCTGTCGATGCGGAATCCCCAGTAGCGGAACAGCCCCAAATCCACCGCCACAATGAGCGATATGATTGCAGCCATCGTGGCAAAATATATCTTCAAAATGCGTGATATGATCTTTTTGGGTATTGCCACCCACACCGCCACCAGCATCAGTAGCCAGGGAATGACGCAGATGTAGCCCGCCATAGTCGAGTCGAGCAGTAATCCATTGAGCGACACCCCCAGGAGCTCGCTTGCCGATGCCTCGGCACTCTGCTTAGCGTACCAAATCAGGAAAAGAGGTTTTTGTAGTGCCATCAACACCAATGCAGTGAGGTATGTCGAGGCAACGAGTAATATCTTGCGTAACATTTTCTTGTTCGTAATATTATATAATAAGTGCAAAGATAGGGAAATTGTTGTTCAAAATTCAAAATTGAAACGAATAATCTTGTTTTGCCGCCATAATTCCCGCCACCAATTAATATAAAGGGAATTGATACTTTCGGGCGTTGTTAATTTTTGTTATAACTCCTGATTTTTTACCTATATCCGTAAAAATTGGGCAGTTATATGCTACCAGAGGCGAAAAAGATAAGAAAAAATTTTGTTTTAGCAAAAAATGTTGTACCTTTGTGCCGCTAAAAAGTAGCATAAACATTTAATTAAAAACAATTATGAACAATTACGAAACCGTTTTCATTGTCACTCCCGTCCTTTCAGACGTACAGGTGAAGGAGGTTGCTGACAAATTCCAGGGCATCATCACCGAGAACGGCGGTCAGATCGTGAATGTGGAGAACTGGGGCTTGAAGAAGCTTGCTTATCCTATTCAGAAGAAGACCACCGGCTTCTACTTCCTTGTAGAGTTCGAGGGTGAGGGTTCACTTATCAACAAGCTCGAGACTAACTATCGTCGTGACGAGCGTATCATTCGTTTCTTAACTTTCAAGCAGGACAAGTACGCTGTTGAGTACTCTGCAAAGCGTCGTGCTAAGCTTGCTAACAAATCACAGGAGGAGTAAACTATGGCACAGGAGAATGTAAAGGGCGGTGAGATTCGTTATTTGAATCCCGTATCAGTTGATGTAAAGAAGAAGAAGTACTGCCGTTTCAAGAAGCTCGGCATTAAGTACGTAGATTATAAGGATGGTGAGTTCTTGAAGAAGTTCCTCAACGAGCAGGGTAAGATCCTTCCTCGTCGTCTTACAGGTACTTCTCAGAAGTTCCAGAAGAAGGTGGCTCAGGCTGTTAAGCGTGCTCGTCACTTGGCTATTTTGCCATTCGTAACCGATTGTATGAAATAATAAAGAGGAGGAGAGCAATATGGAAGTTATTCTTATTAAGGACGTAGAGAACTTGGGCTATGCTAACGACATCGTTAATGTTAAGCCAGGTTACGCAAACAATTACTTGATTCCTCAGGGTTTTGCAAAGGCTGCTACTGCATCTGCAAAGAAGGTGTTGGCTGAGAACCTCCGCCAGCGCGCTCACAAGGATGCTAAGATTTTGGCTGATGCACAGGCTTTGGCTGAGACAGTCGCTAACTTGCCATTGACTATCACAGTTAAGGCTGAGGAGGGTAAGATCTTCGGTGCTGTAACTTCATCAGACATCGCTGAGGCTTTGGCTGCTAAGGAGATCACAGTAGATCGTAAGGCTATCTCAGTTGAGTCAATCAAGACTGTAGGTGAGTACACTGCAACTGTTAAGCTTCACCGCGAGGTAAAGGCTACAATTTCTTTGTCAGTAGTTGCTGAGTAATTTAGGTGTGTAGTGGGGCGTAAGCTTTGAAACCACTTTAATACAAGCAAATATATGAAGATAAAGCAGAATCTTTAGAGGTTCTGCTTTTTTTATTTAAGAGTTTTTTGACTAATCCAGAAAAATGATGAAAAAGATTGTTGTCATCTGTTTGTTGGTTCTCGTGGCGTTTGCTTTTTGCGGTTGCGCGAAGAGTGAGAAGTGTGGCGCGTTTGGTGAGGAGTTGCATTGCTACAAATCACCTCTTTACTGGAGCGTGTATGAGTATTGCTGGGAATTGGAGAAGGCTGGTGTTCCTGCGTCGGAGATGGATATTACCGAGGAGCAGTGGGATAAGATTATCGATTGGGTAGCGACCGATTTGAAGCCTTATGGTTATGATATGGTCTGCACCGATGGCTTTATCCCAATGCTTGTGAAGGATGATAGCGGCTATATGACTCACTACGGCTCGATGTCGCTGAAAAAGTTGGTTGAAAAATGTAAGGCAAGGGGATTGAGAGTGGGTGTTTATGATAACCCATTGTGGATCCACGGTGCTGATGACACCGTTATCGAGGGTACTGACGGCATCACCTTTGGCGACTTGAGATACAAGGAGAGCGATTCGGTGCATCGTACCGATGTCGGCGACACCTGGTTTGGCTGGGCTGTGGCGACACACGAGGGTGCGAAGGAGTATATCGACAACTTCTTCAAGCACTTCGCCGAGATGGGTGTGGATTACATCCGTATGGACTTCCTGAGCTGGTATGAGGATGGAATGGATCGCGGTATGGGTGTTGTAGGTCGTGGCTATGGTCGTGATGTATATGAGTTGGCATTGAAATATATTAACGAGTCAGCAGCCAAGTATGGTATCTTCACCTCGCTGGTTATGCCTCACTTGAACGATAAGGCGTCGCTGGAGAGCAAATATGGCAATATGGTGCGTATCGTGGCAGATACGGGCGATGGTGGCTGGCATCACTTCTCTGGTAGAGATAGAGGTGTAGCGTATGACAGCTGGCCAAACTGTATGAATATGTTTGACGGCTTTGTTCATTGGTCGCAGATTTCGGGTCGTAACAAGGTGATTTTGGATGGAGATTTCATTCGTCTGAATACCTTTGCCTCGGATGCGGAGCGAGAGTCTGTCATCTCGTTGCAGCTTTTGGCTGGCGGTCCTGTTACGGTTGCCGACCAGTGGGACACTATCGGCGAGAACGTGCGATTCTATCAGAACGAGGAGTTGCTGGAGCTTAATAAGGATGGTTTTGTGGGCAAGCCGTTGTCGGCGAATTTGGGTGATAAAATGAACCAGATTTGGTATGGTCAGCTTAGTTGTGGCGATTGGGTAGTAGGTCTGTTCAATCGTGATGATGAGGCGCAGGAGTTCTCTGTAAACCTGTCGGAGCTTGGTATTCAGGGTGAGATGAATGTGCGAGACTTATGGCTTCATAAAGATGAGGGTAAGGTTAATAAGCTGGAAGTAAGTCTGGAGCCTCACGCTTGTAAAATTGTGAGATTGTCGAAATAGACTAAATAAGGCGATTACTCCTTTTGTTTCAAGTTAAAAAATGGGTTGAACTCTATATTGAGTCCAACCCATTTTAATATTATTATATCGTTAAAGTCCTCCATCGAGTAACCATACTTTTGCGTCGTTGTCGTTGCGCAGGGCGAGGTTCAGCGTCTCCTCCGTGCCATCGGTGAGGATAATTTTGCACTTCACAAAGCGACCTGGGTATAAGCCCGACTTTGTAGGCTTCCCGATAGATACAATCTGCAAACCCTCGTACTTGCGCTTCACCACATCTCGCACATCTCCATTGTAGAAGTAGAGTGCTGTGTCAAGGATCGTGGTATCCCAGCTGCTCATAGCCGAAAGTATAATCTTTGCAGCCTTGTTGGCGGTGATGCCTGCCAGAGGCGAAGAGCCTGTCTGCTGGTAGTTTACGCTCTGGAACGAGATATTTGAGTAGTCGCTATCCACCAAGTTGGCGGCTGTGAATGGCTCATCGTAGGCTATGCTCTCGCTCTCAATGACAGTTCGCTGCAACTCGCTTGAAATCACCATATCAATGCGAAGCTTTGTCAGACGACCACTCGCCTTGTCGAATGTGTACATCCTTACGGTGTTCGCCTCGGCGAGCGATGTGTTGAGCATATTGGCACTCTCCGAGTAGTCGCCCTGCGCCATAGTTATAACCTTCACCTCAACCGAAACGCCGTTGTCAATAATCTCGTAGCGTGAGCCTCGTTGCCAGGCTGCCGCCTTCTTCTCGGCTTCAAGCAACAGGCGAGGGTTGAGGAATACCTCCAGCTCGTCATCCACATATCCTGCGTGGGAAGCGTACCAGCCGCTGTCGAAGCCCTGTACCCACTGATATACGTTGTTGCCCCTCTCGTCAGCACCATTGTAAAATATTGTGCGACCATCCTCCTTCTCGATGCTCCACAACATTGGCTCGTCGTAAATGACCTTGATTGTTGCAGGCACGAAATCACACTCTGGGTTGATGTAGTCTATTGGCTCGCCTGGCATTGTGCGTACCTTGCCTTTGAAAATCATAGTCTTAACCTGGGTCGCAGCCAGAATGGCATTTGTGAAGTAATGGCGTGCCGCGTAGGCGGGTGTGTTGAGCATAAAGGTAATTGCTATCGCCACAACAGCAGCCATTGATGTCGCAGCTCCTAACCAATAGCTAAAGCGGTTTTTGCGTGGCTTTGCTATTTGCTCTGCGGCTTTGTTCTGCTCTGCGGCAGCCTTTAGAATTCTTGCCTTGAGGTCTGCAGATGGCTTTGCCTCGATGTTTGGAGTGAGCATCTGGATAATCTGCTCATCCTGTGGATTATATTCTTGTGTTTTCATAGTTGAGAGTTGTTTTAGTTGACAAATTGTTTTCTTAATTTCTCGATGCCACTTGCAAATCGACTTTTGATAGTGGTGACGGGTTGCTCTAACATCTCGGCAATCTCGGTAAATTTCAGGTTGGCGTGAATGTGAAGCCTTATCACCTCACTCTGCTGCTCCGGTAAGTTGGCAAGAAGGCGATTAATGCGTTCAGCCTCCTCCCTCTCCTCAACCCCGTTGGTGAGCGTTTGAGTAGTTGTGCGCTCCTCAATGGGAGAGAACTTGGCCTTTTGTCGCAAAGCATCTATACATCTATTGCCAACAATGCGAAACAGATATGCCTTGGGATTTGCTATGTGAGTCGTCGAGGCGGCAATTTTTAGGAATGCATCCTGCACCACATCTTCGGCATCCTCTCTTGATCCGATGCGAAAAAAAGCGTAGCGGAATAGCTGCTCCTGCCACAAATCTATCCACTCGGCGAGTTGCTTAGCATCTATTGTTTGATATAGTTTCATAGTTTAGTTTGTGTTTTGATGTTTCAAACGCTGCGTTTGACTATATGACGTAAAATTAGGAAAAAAGACGAACTACGGCAGTGTTTTTTATTGAATTTTATTTTGTATATTTGTACAATTGTGTAGTTATCGAAAACGACTATGACTTTTAGCATTTTTTTTGTAAATTTGCTCCCTATAATTGCTTATTATGGCTGAGAAAGAGATATTAGATACACTTGATGGTGAATATAAATATGGTTTTACCACCGATATCGAGACCGAGACCATTGCTCGCGGCCTCAATGAGGATGTTATTCGCCTTATTTCACAAAAAAAGGAGGAGCCTGAGTGGATGTTGGAGCGTCGCTTGAAGGCCTTTCGTCATTGGCAGAAGATGCCTCACCCCGAGTGGGCACATCTGAATATTCCTGAAATAGATTTTCAAGATATTATTTACTATGCGGCACCCAAGCAGGTCAAGAAGCTCGGCTCGATGGATGAGGTTGATCCCGAGTTGAAGCGTACGTTTGATAAGTTGGGTATTCCGTTGGAGGAGCAGATGGCATTGGCTGGTGTGGCTGTCGATGCTGTGATGGACTCGGTGTCGGTCAAGACTACATTCCGCGAGACTTTGGCCGAGAAGGGTATTATCTTCTGTTCTATCTCGGAGGCTATCCGCGAGTATCCAGAATTGGTGCAGAAGTATTTGGGCTCGGTAGTGCCTTATACCGATAACTTCTATGCTGCGTTGAATGCCGCAGTCTTTTCCGATGGCTCGTTCTGCTATATTCCAAAGGGCGTACGTTGCCCAATGGAGCTTTCAACCTACTTCCGCATTAATGCCGAGGGTACGGGGCAATTTGAACGTACGTTGCTTGTGGCCGACGAGGGTGCTTATGTGAGCTACTTGGAGGGCTGTACAGCTCCACGTCGTGACGAGAATCAGCCCCACGCTGCCGTTGTCGAGATTGTGGTTGAGCGCGATGCTGAGATTAAGTACTCTACCGTCCAGAACTGGTATCCAGGCGATAAGGAGGGTAAGGGCGGAATCTATAACTTCGTGACTAAGCGCGGTATGTGTCGCGAGAATGGTCGTCTGTCGTGGACTCAGGTCGAGACAGGCTCGGCCATCACCTGGAAGTATCCGAGTTGTGTGTTGCTTGGCGATAATTCTGTCGGTGAGTTTTACTCTGTGGCGATGACCAACAATTATCAGCAGGCTGATACAGGTACCAAGATGATTCACATTGGTCGCAATACCCGTAGCCGTATCGTGTCGAAGGGCATCTCGGCAGGCCGTAGCCAGAATGCCTATCGTGGTCTGGTGAAGGTGGCCAAGGCTGCGGAGAATGCTCGTAACTATTCGCAGTGTGACTCGTTGCTCATTGGCGATAAGTGTGGCGCACACACCTTCCCCGTTGTGGAGTCTTACAATTCATCGGCAGTGTTGGAGCACGAGGCTACCACATCGAAAATTTCGGAGGAGCAGTTGATGTATTGCCGTCAGCGAGGTCTTTCGACCGAGGATGCTGTGGGTTTGATTGTCAATGGATATGCTCGCGAGGTATTGGCCAAGTTGCCGATGGAGTTTGCCGTCGAGGCACAAAAACTGCTCGCCATTAGTCTTGAAGGCTCGGTGGGTTAATCAGATGAGAATAAAAGAGAAAATATATGTTAAGTGTTAAGAATTTGCACGCCTCGGTAGGAGATAAAGAGATTCTGCGAGGCATCAATCTTGAAGTCAAGGCTGGTGAGGTTCACGCCATTATGGGCCCCAACGGTTCGGGTAAGAGTACCTTTGCTTCGGTGTTGGCTGGTAATGAAAAGTTTACCGTGACAGAGGGTGAGGTTGAGTTCTTGGGTAAGAATCTGTTGGAGTATTCTATCGAGGACCGCGCTCGTATGGGTCTTTTCCAGGGCTTCCAGTATCCTGTGGAGATTCCAGGTGTGACGATGGCCAATTTTATGAAAATAGCCGTTAATGAGCAGCGTAAGTTCCGCGGTGAGGAGCCTCTGACTGCTGGCGAGTTTTTGCGCCTTATGCGCGAGAAGAGTGCAGTGGTGGAGCTTGATTCTAAGCTCACTAACCGTGCTGTGAATGAGGGCTTTTCGGGTGGCGAGAAGAAGAAGAACGAAATCTTCCAGATGGCGATGTTGGAGCCAAATTTGGCTGTCCTCGACGAGACCGATTCGGGTCTTGATATCGACGCTCTGCGCATTGTAGCCACAGGTGTGACAAAGCTCCACACTCCAGAGAATGCCACCATTGTCATTACCCACTATCAGCGTCTGTTGGATTACATCGTGCCCGATTATGTTCACGTCCTCTACAAGGGTCGCATCATCTATTCTGGCGACAAGAGTCTGGCGTTGAAGCTCGAAAAGGAGGGCTACGATTGGCTTATTAATCAATATCAGGAGTAGCGATGGTTTTACTCGATTATTTAACAAGCATTGGCATTGATTGCTCTATGTCGGGCGAGATTATTCTGCCCGATGGCACTCCTGCGTTGCTGCTTCTTAACCCTTCGAAGGTCGAGTGCGGTATTGCCGAGCAGGGTGAGGAGTTGCTCTTGATTGTGCATACCCACGAGGGCGAGTCTAAGTTGTCAATAGATGTAATGCCTTATGCCAAGCTGCGTATTGTACACGCTTTGCTCTCGAAGGTTGAGTGTCGTGTAGAGTTGCGTCAGCAGGCTGGCAGCAGTTGCGAGATAACAAGCGTTATGGTCGATGGCGCTAAGCTCGACTATGTGTCGGACCTTAATGGTTCTTATGCCTCCAATCAGTTGCGTGCGGCCTATATCGTAGGCGGTCAGGAGCAGGCTTGCATTGGCGTGAGAACTAACCATAATGTGGCAGATTGTCGTAGTAACTCCCTTGTCAAGGGTATTGCTGGCGGTAAGGCTACGGGCGAGTTCGAGGGTTTGGTCTATGTGGCTCCCGACGCTCAGCGTACGGTGGCGTTGCAGACTTCGCGTAACATAGAGATTGGCAGCGAGGCCCACATCAAGACCCAGCCTCAGTTGGAGATTTATGCCGACGATGTGAAGTGTTCTCACGGTGCTACGGTCGGCCAGCTCGATAGCGAGGCATTGTTGTATATGCGTCAGCGAGGCTTGTCGTTGGAGCAGGCCAAGCGATTGCAGATTGAGGGCTTTGTGAGCGATATAGTACTCTCGTCGGTACATTTTGGCGATGCGTTGGCCGCCGAGATGACCGCAAAACTTGATACGTTGTAAGATGTTTGACCCAAACCAAATACGCAAGGATTTCCCCATCCTTTCGCGCCAGGTCAATGGTAAACCGCTAATCTATTTGGATAGCGGCGCCACAGCCCAGAAGCCCGAGTGTGTGATTGAGTGTATCAATCGTATGCACCGCGAGCAGAATGCTAATATCCATCGTGGCGTACATCGCCTTTCCGAGGAGGCTACGGCTCTGTATGAGGCTGCCCGTGAGCAGGTGCGCAATTTTATTGGCGCAGAGTGTCGCGAGGAGGTTATTTTTACGGCTGGTGCTACGGCGTCAATCAACACTGTGGCTTATGCGTGGGGTGAGTGTTTCCTACGTGAGGGCGACAATATCGTGGTGAGCGAGATGGAGCACCACTCCAATATCGTTCCTTGGCAACTCATTGCCCAGCGTAAAGGTGTCCAGATTAGGGCGTTGCCCTTTGATGAGCGAGGCGAACTCGTGGTGAGCGAGTTGGATTCTCTGCTTGATGATAGAACTCGTATGGTGGCTGTGACTCAGGCCTCTAATACCTTGGGTACACGCCCTGATTTGCAACTCATCATCTCTAAGGCTCACGCTGCGGGTGCTCACGTTTTGGTGGATGGCTGTCAGGGTGTGGTTCACGGCGGGGTGAATGTAAAGGATCTTGACTGCGATTTTTATGCCTTTTCAGGCCATAAATTATATGCCCCTACTGGAATTGGTGTGCTGTACGGCAAGCGCCATTTATTGGATCAGATGCCTCCGTTTTTGTGTGGTGGCGATATGGTCGATAGAGTGTCATTTGAGCGTACTACCTATGCCCCTCTGCCATTGAAGTATGAGGCGGGAACAGCCAATTACATCGGTGCCATTGGCTTGGGTGAGGCCATTAAATATCTTTCGGCTTTGGATATGTCCTCTGTTGAGGCTTATGAGCGCGAATTGTTACTCTATGGCGAGGAGTTGCTGTCGGGCATCGAAGGCCTGCGCATCTATGGCCAGGCCGAGGATAAATGCTCGATTCTCTCGTTTAATATCGAGGGCGTGCACCACTATGATGTGGGTATGATTCTCGATAAGTTGGGTATCGCAATCCGTACGGGCCAGCACTGTGCAGAGCCTGTGATGAAGCATTTTGGTGTGACGGGAATGTGCCGAGCATCGATTGCTATGTATAACGCGCGCGAAGAGATTGAGGCCCTTTGTCGTGGCGTAGAGCGCGCTGTTAGAATGTTAAGATAAACCTAAACCAAACAAATAAGTTATGTTCATAGTGCTTGAAGGTGTAGATGGAGCAGGAAAATCCACCCAAATTGCCAATCTGCGCGAGATGTTTGCCCAGCGTGGAATCGAGAGCGAGTATTTGCATTTTCCACGTTTCGATGCACCCTATTTTGGCGAGATGATAGCCCGTTTCTTGCGTGGCGAACTCGGCTCTGTGGAGCAGGTCGATCCTTATGTTGTGGCGATGCTGTATGCCGAGGATAGACGTGATGCGGCTTCGATGATTCGTGGTTGGATTAACGATGGCAAGGTCGTTATTGTGGATAGATATGTCTATTCCAATGTGGGTTATCAGTGTGCTAAGATGCAGGACGGCGAGGAGCGCGAGAAGTTGCGTAAGTGGATTTTGAGCCTCGAATATGAATATTTCGCCATTCCGCGTCCCGATGTGTCGCTCTTCTTGGATGTGCCTTTTGCCTTTACCGAGCGTAAGTTGAAGGAGCAGCGAGTGGGCGATGATCGTGATTATTTGAAGGGTAAGCAGGACATTCACGAGCAATCTATGGATTTGCAGCGTGCCGTGCGTCAGGTCTATATCGATGCGTCGCAGTATGACGAGGATATGCACGTTGTGGATTGCACCACTTTCGAGGGTGAGATGGCAACACCAGATGAGATTTTCTCTCGTATAATGAAGGTCGTGGAGTCGTACTTAAATAACTACAATTAATGAGGACCAGGGCACTGAAAATATCTGCCACGATTAGTTGCGTGGTGGTGGGAATACTTTTCATATTCTCGGGCTTTGTCAAAGTTGTCGATCCTTGGGGCACAGCCCTCAAAGTGAATGAGTATTTGTCAATCTATGGTATGGAGTGGTTTGCTCCTGCTTCGATGGCATTCTCAATATGGCTTTGTGGAGCTGAGTTGATGATGGGATTGATGCTCTTGTTTAAGGTTCGCATCCGCCTTGTGTCGATTTTTGCGCTGCTGTCTATGTCCTTTTTTACGGTGCTGACATTCCTTAGCGCAACGTGGATTCCTGTCGAGGATTGTGGCTGTTTTGGTGATGCGCTGAGACTATCACCTTGGGCTACATTCTTTAAGAATTTGGCCGTTATGCCGCTTGTAGTGACCATCTGGTATCGTTATCGTCGAGATAAAATCCTTGTTTTCAGACGTGCTGAATTGATGCTTGCTGCGCTGTTCTGTACCATCGCTATGGGTCTTGGTATTTATTGCTATCTCACGTTGCCGGTGGTCGATTTCTTGCCTTATAAGAAGGGTGCAAACATCTACGAGATGATACAGTCGCAGCACGATACGGGTAGCGAAGAAATGGACGAGGAGCAGTATGTATTGATATATCGTAACCGCCGTACGGGTAGATTGCGCGAGTTCTCTATCGAGGACAAGGAGTGGCAAAACGATAGTAAGTGGGAGTGGGTGGATACTCGCGTGGATAACGAGGTGTCGCCTGTTCAAACTCTTGTAAGCGAGTTCTCAATTTCAGACATTGAGGGCGAGGTTACCAACGAGATTTTGACGCATCAGGGCCGCGTTTATATGATATGTGTTACTTCGTTTGAAAAGCTCTCGCCTAAGTGTGAGCAGCGATTGCGAGGAGTTGTTGAGGCTGCTGAGCAGGAGAGTGCCAAGGTGATATGTATCACACCTCAGCCATTGCGAGAGGTGACGTGGTGTAATTTTGGTGGCAATCAAGATGTTAGATGCTACAATATTGATGCTACCGTGATGAAGACAATGCTTCGAGCCGAGAATGGTTTGGTGGTGTTGGACGATGGCGTTATTAGTGATAAATATAATTGCCGCAGCATCAAGTTTTAAGTTAAATATTTGGCCTATAACCTTTTCTGTGAGACATTGGCCGTAAAACATAATAGTTTGGTATAAAAATTGACCTTGATTTTTCAATGGTCAATTTTTTTGCTTTATGTGCAGACAACTATTTTATCTAATCAGTTTCATACTCTTAATAACTTCGTGCGATGGAAGAGGTGATAAGAGTTATAGTGCACGCACTGTTAAGGTTACGACGGTGAGTGAGGTGGATTATGTGGAGCGCGAGTTTGCTGGTATGGCAACTGCCGACGATGCCACTATGCTGGCTTTTAAGATTTCAGGTCAGGTGGCAAGTGTGGATGTCAGTAAGGGCGAGATGGTGAGCCGAGGGGAGCTGCTGGCGCAGCTCGATTCGCGTGATGTAGAGCTTCAAGTAGCATCTGATAAATCGCAGTATGATAGAGCATTGTCACAATATGAGCGTATGCGCCGACTGCTCCAACATAATGCAGTGTCACAACAGGAGGTCGAGGCGGCCGAGGCTTCGTTTGTTCAGGCGCGTTCGAAGTATGAAAATTCCAAGGATTTATTGGTCGAGACTAAGCTCAGAGCGCCATTTGCTGGTGTGGTTGAGCGTACCTATGTGGATGCCTTTCAGCGAGTGGATGCTGGTCAAACTATCCTGCGTTTAGTAAACCCGATAAGCACCACGGTGGAGTTTACAATCTCGGAGAAGAGTATCTATCTGCTTGCTGATAGCTCGACGAGGTTCTATGTTCGCTATGACAACTACCCCGATTATCGTTTCTCGGCGCGCCTTGATACCTATGCCAAGACGGCCTCGGATGCTTCGGGTTTTCCGGTGTCGTTAAAACTCAACAAGGCCGAGACTGAGGGTTATCGCCTCACGCCTGGAATGACGTGTCAGGTGATAATGCTTACCAACGAGTCTTCCTCTCACATTATGGCAATCCCGCTGACGGCGGTCTATGCGCCAGCTGAGGGAGGTACCTATGTGTGGTGTGTCAATAGTGATGATAGGGTCTTCTTGCGTTCGGTGAAGTTGGGAGAACTTTTTGGTCGTGATATGGTCACAGTGCTGGCGGGTTTGTCGCTGGGTGAAGTGGTTGTTACAGCGGGTGTCTATCGCCTGACGGAGGGTGAGAGTGTGAAAATCATAAAATAGTGGGCTTATGACGTTGACGGATTACTCTATGCGCCACCGTAGTGTTGTGTGGTTTGTGCTGGCCTTGTTTATCGTTGGTGGAGTCTGGTCGTTTGTGAAGATGGGCAAAAAGGAGGACTCAACATTTGTGTTGAAGACAGCAGTGGTCACTTGCAACTATCCAGGAGCTACGCCTTATGAAGTTGAGCAACTCATCACTGAGCCCATAGCCCGAGAGTTGCAGTCGATGCGCAAAATCAAAAAGATTAGTTCGGAGTCCTACTATGGCTCGGCGCGTATTATGGTTGAATTGGAATCTGGAACGCGAGCCGCTGAGATACCTCAGTTGTGGGACGAGTTGCGCCGCAAGGTGATAAACATCTCTCCCAAACTACCCTCTGGTGCGGGACCTATCGTGGTGAATGATGATTTCAGCGATGTCTATGGCTTATATTATGCTTTGGTTGCTGATGAGGGCTTTTCTTGGGATGAAATTCGCCATTGGGCGCAACGCATAAAGACCCAACTTGTCGCCATCGACGGTGTGCAGAAGGTGGCTCTGATGGGTGAGCAGCAGCCTGTGGTGAATATCTACCTTACAAAATCAATCCTTGCTAACTTAGCCATCACGCCCGAAATGATTGTGTCGATGATTTCGCAGCAAAACGAGGTGGTGAGTACAGGCGATGTGACGGCAGGTCAGATGCGAGTGAGGGTGCTCGAAACAGGTGTGTATAATACAATCGAAGATATAGCCAACCAGCTGCTCACCTCATCAAGTGGTCGTCAGTTTAGGTTGGGCGACATTGCCCGCATTGAGCAGGACTATGCCGAGCCTCCTGGATCGATAATGTATGTCGATGGTAAACGTGCTGTGGGCGTAGGTGTGTCGTCGGATACGGATGTTGATGTGGTGAGGCTCGGAGGTCAAGTAGCTCAGGTGTTGCGCAGCCTTTCTGTGCAGATGCCCGTTGGCTTGGAGGTTGAGAGCCTGTATCCCGAAGATAAGATTGCTCGTGATGCAAACTTGGGATTTATGGCCAACCTGTTGGAGTCGGTGGCGATAGTGATTTTGGTCATTATGCTTGCAATGGGTGTGCGCAGTGGCTGGCTTATTGGTTCGTCGTTGATTTTTACCATTGGCGGTACAATGTTGTGTATGTATTGCTTGGGCGAGGGGTTGAACCGCACCTCGCTGGCGGGCTTTATCATAGCGATGGGGATGTTGGTAGATAATGCTATCGTGGTGGCTGATAATGCCCAAAAACTACTTGTGCGAGGTGTGGGGTCTTGGAGGGCTTTTGCTACGGGAGCCGAAACTCCCAAGTGGGGACTGTTGGGTGCTACGCTGATAGCCATAGTGTCGTTCTTACCGCTGTATTTGGCGCCCTCGTCTGTGGCCGAGATTGTGAAGCCGCTGTTTGTGGTCATAGCACTCTCTTTGTTGCTGAGTTGGTTGTTGGCTCTTACCCAAGTGCCTATGTTTGGTGTGAGGATGATGAAGGTTGGTCAGATGTCGCAACCCGCTAAGGAGCGATTTGTGTGGTTTGGTGGGCTTTTGGAGCGAATGTTATCACTCAGGGGTTGGGTTATTACCGTTGCAGTGGCGTTGTTTGTGGGTGCTGTGGTGGTGATGAGGTTTATGCCTCAGAATTTCTTTCCGCAACTTGATAAACCATATTTCCGCGCCGATATCATCCTGCCCGAGGGTTATGATATTGCCACCACCCAACTCTCGCTCGATTCGATGAGCGTGTGGTTGCGTCGTCAGCCCGAGGTGGTTAAGGTATCGACAACTGCGGGCTCGACACCTCTGCGTTATTACCTGGCTTCGGGAAGTGTGGCGCAGCGGCCAAATTTTGGCAATCTGTTGATTGAGGTGCGCCATAGGCGAATGACCGAGGGTGTTAAGCGTCGCTTTGATGGCTATGTGGCTGAAAATTTCCCTGATGTGTGGCTGCGCTCATCGCTCTTTAAACTCTCGCCTGTACCCGATGCTACAATCGAAATCGGATTTGTGGGCGAGAATGTAGATACGTTGCTGGCGCTGAGTAATCGGGTGGAGGGTATGATGCGCCAGATGCCATCGCTGACTAATGTGCGCAACAGTTGGGGAAATCGCATCCCCACTTGGATGCCTGTCTATTCCCAGGTTAAGGGTCAGCGCATAGGCGTGGGTCGCAGTCGTATGGCGCAGTGGATTACGCTTGCGACGGATGGTCATCCGCTCGGGGAGTTTCGTCGTGGTGACGAGGTGATGCCAATTTTGCTCAAAGATGATGACATCGAGGAGTATAATCTCTCCAACCTGCAATCAATGCCAATATTTTCTCAGAGTGGTAGGGTATATTCCATCGAGCAGGCGAGTAGTAGATTTGATTTCGGCTACCGCACGGGAGTGGTGAAACGATATAATCGCCAGCGGGTGATGATGGCCCAGTGTGATCCTGTGGATGGACAGAATGCGCTGCTGGCGCTCAAAAAGTTGATGGCAAGGATTAGACGCGAGGTCGATATCCCCGAAGGTTATAGGATGAAGATTTTTGGAGAGCAGGAGTCGCAGGTTGAATCCAATCAGGCGTTGGCCAAGTATCTGCCTCTGGCGTTGGTGCTGATGTTTGTTTTGCTCGTGTTGCTCTTTGATAACTATCGAGATCCAATTATCATTTTGTTAATGACGCCGCTGATATTTATTGGCGTGGTGTTGGGCTTGCTTATAAGCCACAATCAGTTTGATTTCTTCTCGCTGCTGGGTCTGCTCGGCTTGGTGGGAATGAATATCAAGAACGGGGTTATTTTGGTGAGTGCCATACGCGAGAAAATGGATGAGCAGCTTGACCCTTATGAGGCTGTGGTGGAGGCTGCGCGCAGTCGTCTGCTGCCTGTTTCGATGGCCGCCCTGACAACCATACTTGCACTTGTGCCGCTGTTGTTCGATTCGCTCTTTTCGAGTATGGCCGCGACGATTATGGGCGGATTGTTGGTGGCTACGGTGCTGACGATGGTGGTGTTGCCTGTGGCTTATGCGATTGTTCATAATATCAGAAAGAGTGAGTCAAATATCGAGTAGTTATGAGAAAATGTATTTTGTTTTTTGCCGTTGTCGGATCGCTGTCGGCATCGGCGCAAATCTCCATCGAGGAGTATCGCGAGGAGGTGATAACGCGTAGTTTGATGTTGAAGGATGCGCGGATTGAGAGCGAACAAGCCGAGTTGGAGAGTATGGTGGAGTACACTCATTTTTTGCCCAAGTTGTCGGCATCGGGTAAGTTTACCACCGATTTTCGCCGCAGTGCGGGGGCTGACTTGTGGAGTTTTAACTTGGAGCCTAAAATCGAGCAGACCATCTATGCTGGTGGTAAGTTGCGCTCGGCCTATCGCCAATCTCTGGCTCATTATGGGATGGCTCTTGATGAAGAGGAGCAGGCGTTGCTGGATGTACGCTTTGCGGCCGATGATGCCTATTGGGCGGTGTCGGCGATGGGACTTTATGTGGCAGCCACGGATGAGTACATCAAGATAATACGCTCGCTATATGATGTAGTGCGGCAGCGTTACCAGGAGGGGTATGTGGCTCACGGCGATGTGTTACAGGTTGAGGCGCGACTCAGCGATGCCGAGTATTCGCATATAGCGATTAAGAATAGTTACGACCAGGCGTTGCATCGCTTCAACAATCTGCGACGCGAGGTGGATACGCTCTCGGTCGAACTGACGAGTTCCATTGTGGATGACTTGACTATGCCCCAGCGTGTGGGGTTGGAGGAGATATTGCATCGTCGTCCCGATATCAGGGCGGCTGAGCGAGGAATTGATATTGCCGAGTATGGGGTAGACATCACGCGTGCCTCGTTTAACCCTTCATTGTCGGCTGGGGTGAGTGGTTCGTGGCAGACATATTCGCCCAACCATTCGGCGAAAACCTATCTCGATGGAGCGTTGGTTGTGGGGCTGAGTGTGCCGATATTTCATTGGGGTGAGCGCCGCTCTGCGGTGGCGGTGGCCAAATGTGGTGTAGAGTTGCAGCATAATCATTTGGAGGAGTTACACGAAGATATCTCGCGGGAGGAGGCCGATGGATGGAGTGCGTTGGTGAGTAGTTATTCCCAGATGCAATCCTCGCTCAGGAATGTGGATATTGCCAGCCGCAATCTCTCGATAAGCACCTATTCATACCAGGAGGGTAAGGCTACGCTGCTGGATGTGTTGCAGGCGCAGATAAGTTGGATTCAAATCTATACCAATGCCATCACCGCGCGTTATAACTACGCTGTGGCGTGGTCGGCGTATAATCGCATAACGGCGATGGATATGTAGGATGGAAAATAAAAGAGGCTGCTTACCCCTTGTGGATTGGCAGCCTCTTGGTTTGTGAATTGTGGTTTTATACCACTACGCTCTCGGTACTCACAACATCTATGACGTGGGATACGGGGGCGATTTTGCGCAGCATAGTGATCATACCGCAATACTTTTCTTGTGCTCGTTCGATGGCCTCCGATACCTTGTTTTGCTCCTCCAAGCGTTTGCACTCTACGCGGTAGATGACCTCGAAATTCAGGAAAACGCTATCGCCTCGCAGTGTTGGGGTGTTGAGCTCGCCTTCGACAGATATCTCCATACTCTTGGGGACTATTCTACTCTTGTCAAGAAGTGCCAGGATTGTCAGACCCGCACACTTTGCGGCAGAGCAGAGCAACAAGGCTTTGGGGTTTAGGCTATCGGTCGATTGCTTGTTGGAGAGGCAAAATTGGCCATCGCAGAATTCGATAGTCACTTTTTGTAGATTGTTGTTCATTGGTTAATTACGATTAAGTGTTACAAATTTTACGTTTGATGATAAAGTCTTGGCTATTATCACAATTTTATGCCGACAATAATCGTTCCTAATATTGTGTAGTTCGGTGTAAAACACTAACTTTGTACGTTATTAATTAGGGATAGAATATGCGAAGAAAAATATTTTTGACTCTCTCGTTGTTATTTGCTGTGGCCATTGGTTCGGCGTGGGCTCAACCTTCGTGGAAGGCGCAGGGTTTAAAGCGTGCTGTGGAACTATATGATTTTGGCCATTACATTGAGGCGCGAACAGAATTGTTGGCGGCCAAGGCTGCGCTTTCACCCGTCACTGATGCTCATTTCATCGAGCGTGTGGATTACTACCTGGCGTTGTGCGATACCGAGTTGAAGATGCGCGATGCTGAGGCGCGCCTACGAGGCTTCTTGTCGAATTATAGAGGCTCGATCTATGCAAACGATGTGCAGTTCTTGGTTGCGACACTGGCTTGTATGGGTGATGATAACGCACTCTCGGAGGAGGAACTCTCGAAGGTGAACTACAAAGCACTGACTCCTCGCCAGCGCGAAAAGTATGATTTGAGGATGGGCTATTTGTCGTTCTTGAAGGGCGATTATGCCTCAGCGGAGAGTTATCTTGGTAGAATCTCTAAGGAGAGTGATTATGCTGAGCACGTGACCTACTACAAATCCTATATGTCATACTCGCGTGGCGATTACGATGTGGCGCGCGAGGGATTCAATTCGCTAATGAGTAGCGTGCAGTATCGCGATTTGATGCCTTATTATGTGATGCAGATTGATTTCAAGCAGGGTAGATATCGTGAGGTGGTGGAGCGTGGAGATGCTCTTATGGTTAATACGACTCAGGATCAGGTGTTGCAGATTAACAGAATGATGGCCGAGTCGTGGTTCCAACTTTCGGAGTATGGTAAGGCTGTTAACTATATGACCCGATATAAGTCGGCCGGTGGCGAGATGGGGCGTGTGGAGAATTATGTAATGGGTTATTCTCTGCATCGTCAGACTCGTTATGGCGAGGCGTTGCCTTATCTGCGTGAGGTGTGTGGCGCCGATGATTTGATGACCCAGAATGCTTCATATCACCTGGCTGATTGCTATTTGCGTGAGGGAGATAAGACCAACGCAATGTATTCGTTTGCAATGGCTTCGAATGCCGATTTCGATGCCTCGATTGCCGAGGATGCACTCTTTAACTATGGTAAGTTGCAGTATGACTTGGGTGGTGGTCGATTCAATGAGGCGATAAATGTGCTGGGTCGTTATTTGGAGCAGTATCCTAAATCATCACGTAGCGATGACGCTCGTTCGTTGCTTATAGCTGCATATTACAACTCTCACAACTATGCCGAGGCTTATGAGGCGATTAAAAAGTTGCCTAACCCCGATTCTGAGGCTATGTTGGCGTTGCAGAAGATTGCCTATTTCAATGGTCTGCAATCCTATGCTGATGGTGAGTTGGATATGGCTGAGGCTTCGCTCAGAGAGTCAATGAATGCTGGCTCGAATGCTAAGTATAGCGCTTTGGCATCGTTCTGGTTGGGTGAGGTGGCCTATTCGCGCGGTAACAGCCGTGAGGCGTTGCAGCGATACAAGAACTTCTTAGGTCGTGCGCCTAAATCTTCGCGCGAGTATGTTATGGCTCATTATAATTCGGGCTATTGCTATTTTAATGAGGGAGATATGAACTCGGCAGCAAAATCTTTTGATGCCTTTTTGGCCTCATATCGTGATGGAGATTCATATCGAGCAGATGCGTTGAACCGCCGAGGCGATATCTATTATTCGATGCGTAATTTCGATGCTGCGATTGATTGCTATGAGAAAGTCGCGAAATCTTCAACTGAGTATTACTATGCAACTTACCAGCGAGCTATAACCCTCGGCGTGCAGAATAAGCGCGAGGATAAGATTAGTGCGTTGAAAAATATTGTCAAGCAGAATCAGGGAGATTATGTTGATGATGCGACTTATGAGTTGGGTCGTACATACATTGCTGCCGAGCAGTATGGCAACGGAGTGAAGATATTGGAGGATTTCGTAGTGCAATACCCCTCGTCGCCATACCACGCCCAGGCGTTGTCGGATCTTGGCTTGGCGTATATGAATTTGGGCGATAAACAGAGGGCGTTGCATTACTATGATCAGGTGGTGAAGTCAGCGCCACAGTCTTCTCATTCGAAGAGTGCGTTGCAGGGAATCCGCGAGATTTATGTCGATAGTGGAAATGCAGATGCCTATTTCGATTATGCCCAGAAGGCCGGTTTGGATGGTGATGTGAGCCATATGACGCGCGACTCGTTGTCGTATGCGGCGGCGCAGAAACTCTATCTGAACGATAAGATTCAAGAGGCGGCCGTTAGTTTTGGTAACTATCTGACAAACTATGCTAATGGCCATTATCGAAACGATGCACTCTTCTTCCTGAGCGATTGTCACATCAGAAATGGCGAGGAGAGTGAGGCAATCTCGACTTTGAGTGAGCTTGCTGCTCAGGGTCAGACGCAATATCAGGAGCGTGTGTTGGAGAAGCTCTCGTCGATGTGTTACAAGATGGAGCGTTGGGAGCAGGCGGCAGGAGCCTATCGTTCGCTGTATGATGTCACCACAGATGCAGCATTGAAGAAGAGCTCAGCATCGGGTTATGTGGCTGCTACGTTGAAGTATGCCGATGATGATGGTGTGGTGGCGATGGCTGATGATGTGGAGAAGTTCACTACCATAACCGAGATAGCGCGCCGCAAAGCTCGCTATGCCAAGGCTCAGGTGTTGTTACGCAAGGGCGAAGATGCCAAGGCAATGGCTATATTCAAGGTGTTGAGTAGCGAGGTGAAGAGCGCCGAGGGTGCCGAGGCACGTTACCGAATGATTGAGCAGGAGTACAAGAGTCAAAATTATGATAGTGCCGAGAAGATGGTTTATGAGTTCTCGGATAGCAATACACCTCAGAATTATTGGTTGGCCAAGTCGTTCATACTTCTGGGTGACATCTATCTGGAAAGAGGTGATAGCTTCCAGGCGCGAGCAACATATCAGAGTGTTGTAGATGGATACTCGCCTGCCGATGATGGTATTATTGATTTGGCAAAGTCGAAAATTGCAAAAATGAACTAACGATGAAGAGATTACTTATATGTTTCGCAGTTTCACTGCTTGGTTTGCAAATGGCTGCGGCTCAGGTGGCCAAGCAGGTGGAGGTAGAGAAAAACTATACGCCAAGTGTTAGCACCGCGCAGAAGTTGGCCATCATCCCCGATATGACAGATACGGTGATGATGCGCCCCGAGGTGGATTATGCCTTTATGCCACGCAGTTATGAGACTTCGCTCCTGACGCCTAATTTCAAGCCTGCGACAATCGCCTACTGGGATTATGTGCGTTCGCCCCTGCTCTATGTCAAGGCGGCAGCGGGTGTGCCACTCAACAGTGAGGCTGATGTCTATGTCTCGACCTATCGCAAGGATAAAGGATATGCGATGGCTTATGTAAACCATTGGGGTGACTACCAGAGTCGCTATTTGTTGGACGGTGTGACCAAGGTGAAGGATCACACTTCGGAGATGAGCAATCGTGTGGGAGTCCGTGCTGGATTGTTTGTCGGTCGTCGTATATTAGAGGTGGATGTTTGTGCCGACGAGCAGTTGCGCCACCGCTATCCAACCACAGGCGAGCGAATTCTGTTTGGCGAATTGAATGGGAAGTTGCGTTTTGGCGATGATTTTTCTGATATGGAGCGCTGGAATTTCAATGTGGAGTTTGGTGGCGGTCAGTATGTCAATGCAGCTAAATTAGAGAGTGGCGAGAGATTGGGCTTGACCAATATGAATGCCAAGGCTGTGGTGGGTAAAAAGCAGTTTAAGGTGCAGTTGGGTTACGACGGAACATTCGGAGAAAAGGCTCTGGCGGCATATAAAAATAACACCCTCAATGCGGGTGTGAGATTTGGATTGGGCAGAGAGCGCCTGGATTTTGTGTTGGGTGCTGATTACTATTTCGATAAGGTGTCTAATCTTACGGATTCGCCCCATAAATTCTCGCCCTATATGCGAATGATGTGGAAGAATAGTTCAGAAAAATTTGTGCCATATATTGAAGTGAATGGCGATATGAAGCATAATGACATTGCTGCAATGACCTACGCTAATCCCTATGTTGTGGTATCTATGGATGCGTTGGAGAAGTTGATTTCGATGCCAAACGAGATGGCATACAATGCTCGCGCTGGAATTAAGGGTAACTTGGGTAGTGGAATATTTGCCTATGGAGCCTCGGCTGAGTTTACAAGCGCAGGCGACCACATTTATTGGTATAGCCAGGGCGCAGATTACTCGTTTGTGACAGCCTATCAGCATAGCCTTCGCCTGAATGGAAATGTGGTATTCCGCCCATCGGGATGGTTTATGGCGCAGATTGAGGCGGGAGCCTATGTGTGGGAGAATTATGACGGTTTTTATAGCAATCGTCCTAACTTTGATATCGATGTGGAGCTGCGATATACGGGTCGTCGCTTCTCGGCAGGAGTCGAGATGGAGTGCGATAGCGCAATTAAATGGATGACACTTGTGGAGCGCGATACTGACGAGGGTGTTGTTCCGGCTTTTGGATATGTACAGACAAATCCAACCATAATGGTCAATCTTGATGCCCAGTGGCGCATCAATGAGCGTTGGGCGGTGTTTGCCCAGGGGCGCAACCTGACGGGAGGAAAGTTGTATGATTGGCTGCACTATTATCGCCACTCGCCACAGTGTGTGGTGGGCGTGAAGTTTGGCTTTTAGCCCCTTGCATTTCACTCATCAATAGAAAAGGCTGCAAAACCGAAGGTTTGCAGCCTTTTTTGTATGAACTATTGTGAGTCTTACTCCTGTTTTGCAGCGCGCTTGCGATCAACCTCACTTAGGAGAATCTTTCTAAGACGCATAGACTTAGGTGTTACCTCGACATACTCGTCAGCCTTAATGTACTCCAAAGCCTCCTCCAATGAGAATACCTTTGGTGGTACGATAACGGCCTTGTCGTCGGCACCCGATGCACGCATATTGGTAAGCTGCTTGGCCTTGGTGACGTTGATTGTGATATCGCCCTGGCGTGTGCTCTCGCCCACAACCTGACCGCAATAGACCTCGTCCATTGGAGCAATGAAGAAGCGACCACGATCCTGCAACTTATCGATAGAGTAGGCGTAAGCTGTACCGGTCTCAGATGCGATGAGTGAACCGTTGGTGCGCATCTCGATGTCGCCCATCCAAGGCTCGAAGTCAACCAAACGGTGAGTCATAATGGCTTCACCAGCAGTGGCTGTAAGCATATTTGAACGCAAGCCGATGATACCGCGTGATGGTACCTGGAACTCCAAACGAGTACGCTCGCCGTCAGACTCCATATTGGTCATTGTGCCCTTGCGCTTTGTGACCATCTCAATCACTGTACCGGCATACTCATCAGGACAATCAACAGTCATTTCCTCTACAGGCTCGCACTTGATGCCGTCAATCTCCTTGATAATAACCTTTGGCTGACCAACCTGCAACTCATAACCCTCGCGGCGCATAGTCTCGATGAGTACCGAGAGGTGCAATACACCACGACCATAGACGATAAACGAATCGGCATTCTGGCCCGGCGCAACACGCAAGGCGAGGTTACGCTCCAACTCGCGGTCGAGACGCTCTTTGAGGTGACGTGAGGTCACGAACTTACCGTCGCGGCCAAAGAATGGAGAGTTGTTGATTGTAAACAACATCGACATTGTAGGCTCGTCGATGGCGATAGGTGGTAGTGGCTCAGGGTTTTCGAAATCGCAGATTGTGTCGCCAATCTCGAAGCCCTCAATACCCACAATGGCACAAATCTCGCCGCAGCTGACACTATCAACCTTCTTCTTGCCCAAACCATCGAATACCATCAACTCCTTGATGCGGGTTTTGGTCATAGTCTCGCCGTCGCGCTTGGCAAGTGTGACGTTCTGGCCTGTGCGCAACTCGCCACGGGTGATCTTACCCACAGCAATACGGCCTACATAAGGCGAATATTCGAGTGATGTTACGAGCATCTGGGGAGTACCCTCGACAACCTCAGGCTCGGGAATCTCGTCGATGATGGCGTCGAGAAGCGGAGTGATAGAGTCGGTTGGCTCATTCCAGATGTGTGACATCCAGCCCTGCTTGGCAGAACCATAAATGGTTTTGTAGTCGAGCTGCTCCTCGGTGGCGTTGAGCGAGAACATAAGGTCAAAGACCTGCTCGTTCACTACCTCGGGACGGCAGTTAGCCTTATCGACCTTGTTTACCACAACGATAGGCTTTTTGCCCAATGAGAGCGCCTTCTGCAATACGAAGCGAGTCTGGGGCATAGTACCCTCGAAAGCATCGACCAAAAGCAACACTCCGTCGCACATATTGAGCACACGCTCTACCTCACCACCAAAGTCGGCGTGACCTGGGGTGTCAATGATATTGATTTTGTAATCTTTGTATATTACAGATACGTTCTTGGAAAGGATGGTGATGCCTCGCTCTCGTTCGAGGTCATTGTTATCCATAATAAGGTCGCCCGTATTGTTGTCGCCACGCAGAAGATGACCGGCAACAATCATTTTGTCAACCAACGTCGTCTTACCGTGATCGACGTGAGCAATGATTGCAATGTTGCGAAGTTTTTGCATAGTAATTGAATTTATCGCCGCAAAGTTAATAAAAATCGTTAGAAATGTGCTATTTTTGTTCGACTATTCAAAGAGGAGTTGCTATGAAATATACAATAGATATCAAAGATTGCAGTAAAGTGGTCGTGGGTAATGTGGTGGAGTTGTTGCCGCAGCTCTTGCCCGATAAGCGTGTGATAGTGATTTCGGATACCAATATCGACCGTCATTATCACTCGTTGATAGCACAGTATGACCATATTTTAATAGGCTTGGGCGAGGCGAGTAAGACATTGCACACGCTCGATATGATATATCGTCACCTGATTGAGTTGGAGGCCGACCGTTCGACATTCTTGCTTGGAGTGGGTGGCGGAATTGTGACCGATATTACAGGTTTTGTGGCCTCGACATATATGCGAGGTGTGGAGTTTGGTTTTGTATCGACATCGCTTCTAGGTCAGGTAGATGCAAGCGTAGGTGGCAAAAATGGTGTGAATATGGACGGCTATAAAAATATGATTGGTACGTTCAATCAGCCAAAGTTTGTCGTCTGCGACGTGACGATGCTCTCGTCGCTTCCTCAGCGTGAGTTCCGTACGGGTCTGGCCGAGATTATCAAGTCGGGAATAATTGCCGACCGAGAGCTATTTGAGATGCTGGAAGAGTGTGATTTCTCGACACTTGCGGCTTGTGAGGAGCTACTCAGTGAGATAGTCTATAAGGCTATAAAGGTGAAGGCCGATATTGTTGAGCGAGATGAGCGAGAAACGGGCGATAGGCGTAAACTCAACCTGGGTCACACGATGGCTCACGCCATTGAGAAGTGTTCTTCGAAGATGAATCACGGCGAGGCGGTGGCTGTCGGTCTATCGTTAATAGCTGGGGCGGCTGTTAAGAAGGGGTTGTTTTGCGAGGAGGATGTGCAGCGCGTGAATAATCTGTTATTGAAGGCTGGTTTTTGCTTGACTCCACCCGTAGAGATGCGACAATTGTTGAAGGCTGTTAAGAAGGATAAAAAGAGTGAGGGAAATGATATTTTTATCGTTTTCCCAACCGCAATTGGCGAGTGTTGTGTGGAGAAGATGCCTCTTGATGATTTCAAGGCATTGATGGGATAGCGGGTAATTATATGAACAATAGAGGCTACCGCCCTTTGGGGTGGTAGCCTCCTCTGTTTTTGGGGAATTCTTACTCGGTAGGAGCCCACTTGCAGCGAACGGGCGAGATGATAGCACCCTCCTCTTTGAGCTGCTTCATAGCCTTGTCCACCTCCTTGCGATCGATACCGCTGAGCTCGGCGATCTTACCCGCGTTCAAAGGCTCGCCGGCCTCCTTCATTGTCTGTAATACTTTCTCTTTTGTCTCCATAGTTCATAAAGTTTTAATAGTTGTTATTCCTTATCTCAAATGTTATTTCCATATAGGAGCGTCGTCCCTCGATGTAGTCGGCATAGACAATCTCGGCATCACGACCTCGAAGTATGTTGCATTTGCCACACAGTTCGCAATTATGCAGACACCTCCATTTATCGAGCACATAGGCGCGACGCTCGTCTGGCGAGGAGTCGTTGATGGGTGGAGGTGTTGTCATTGTAGTGTTTTGTTTTTTTACTCATTTGTATATTGCAAATTTATGCAATAAATGGACAAAAACCTAATCCGCAATTAAGAAAAATCATATACAAAACGTTGCTGCAAGTAGAAATTATGAGCAACAAAAGGTTTTTGAGGGTGGGGTGAGTGAATAAAATTGTTTTAGAGAGAGAGTAGATAAGCCTCGGGTCGGTTATTTTTTTGTAAAATATAGCTTTTTTACTAGAAAAAAATGTATAATTTTGTAGTAGGGGTAGCTTCTGATGATAATCTATGTTGAGTAAAATATAGATTATGAGAGCAGAGGATGCGACGAATTGATATTAAAAACAGATGAATGTATAGGCGGAATCCGAAAAGCCTTAAAAGAGTAGGAAAAACCATAAATACACAATGCTATGTTGACAGACGTATTTACAGTAAATGAGAACGCTTCTAACTGCGCTTCTGGTTGCTGCGATGTATTCGGTTATGGCTGTACTTGTGCTTGCAACAACAGCTAAAAACAACGAGGGTGGGAATTATTGTAAGCGAAATATCTTGCAAGAAATTCCTGCCCCTATTTGTGTAATATTGATTTTTAATATTGGATATGTTTCAACGGTTAAAACGTATAATAGTTCAAGGAATGCGTCTTGGTAGATACACCGATTGGTTGTTTACCGTGACGGCCTTACTCTGTACATTCCTGTTTTTGGCTTTTTTCTTTGAGGCGTGGCCATCGACTGCCTTTTTGGGTGAGATCTTCTCTTCATTGTCTGGTGCTGCTATTGTGGCAATTATTACACTTTTGCTGTTGGATGGACAGACCAAATCGGAAAATGAGGTGCAGCAAAATACAGCCATTTTTAAGAAGAAATTGGAGATTTACCAAGAGTTTTTGAAGTCGCTCAATACGGTTGTTGTGAACAAAGGATTGACCGATAAAGACAAGATAAATCTGCAATTCCAAGTTGCTTACATATCGATACATACAGATTCTAAGCGTCTGAAAACAATTAGTGAACAGGTGAATTCCATTATTCGTAAATTGGAATTGGAGAATCCTATTAATGATAATATCTACAACGAGTTATATAGATTGTCGTTGGAATTCCATAATGAGCTCTATAATGATAAATGGGAAACGAATAACGAGAATCTGCAATCTGCAATTCAAAATTTTTCTTGTCTGGGGGTGGGTGAGAAAAATGATGTAACATATAAAAAATTACTTTGGTTGGAGGATTGTGTTTCGTTGTATCCCGTAAAGAGTAGAATTTTAGGAGATAAGGATCTGCATATTAAGATAGAAATTTTACAGGAAATAAAGGCTAAGTATCAGCTTGTAGCATCAGAGATGAATATCGTGGTTCATCTCGAAGAAGATTTATCAGGGTCGATTTACCTATATACCGACGATCAGACAGAGGCTGGATTGCAACAAATTTTGGGTAACGAAACATTGTGGAGGTATCGCGGTAAATTGGATTGTCAAAATGCATTGTTAGGTGTGCAACATATCAAAAATGTAGCAGAGTTGTGTAATTTAAAAAAGGGTACAACGGAGGAGCAATGTTTAAGGTATCTGTACGATACTTTGGGTATGATGTACGCCATTTGGTGGAGAGAGGGAATGAAGATTTCACGAAGGAAAATAGGCTCCAATGCAGATGAGATTCAGGTGCTTGTCTCATTTCATAAGGATGGCGGAAAAATAGGAACTGTTATTGATGAAAAGATAATATAATGGACTGCAATTTTAAGAATTTGAACGATAAAGGTATTTTTACCATACCAGTTGGAAAATATTTCGATAGACCAGATGATGCTTGTTATTTGGTTTATTCTCCGTTGGCTAATATTTTCTATCTTTCGCTGCCGGGGGATATAGCAAAGTTGGAGGAGGCTATGCTGGCTGGCACTACCACCGAGTTGTTGGATAGATTGCTCGACCAATCGGCGTTTAAGGATTTTGGCAATAATGAGGTTTCGACAGATTCTTTCTGTACGTTGCATCTGTTGTTGAATGAGAAATGTAATTTCCACTGCAAGTATTGTTATTCGGCTGAGGGTAGATCGTCCGCCGAACTTAATATGGAGCAGATCAAGACCACACTCAATTATTTTTTGTCTTCCGAGAGAGGCGCTGTGAAGGATCGAACAGTGATGTTTATGGGCGGTGGAGAACCTGTGTTGTCGTGGAAGTTGTTGGAGGAGGCTACGTTGTATGCTGAAAACCTGGCGCAGGATCAGGGTGTTAATGTGCATTTCTCGCTGACGACCAATGGCTCGATTATGACGGATAGGATGCTCGATTTTATGAAAGAACATAAATTTACGGTGCAGATATCTTTCGAAATATTACCAGAGATTCAAAATGCTCAACGAGGCTCTTACGATGCAGTGGCGGCAAATCTTGTCCGTTTGACCGAGAAGGGTATTAATAATTATGTGCGTTCGACCATAACAGAACTCAATGTGGAGAGAATTCCCGAGATGGTGGAGCATTGTCATAAGCATTTTCCGCTTGTAAAGAAGATGAGTTGTCAGCAGGTTGTTGATCCTTCATATTTTACGTCGGAGGAGAAGGTGTGTGACTTTTTTAATAAATATTTCATCTCATATCGTGAGGCCGAAGAGAAAGCAAATGAGTATGGTATAATTCTACGTTCGTCGTCGTCGCACCTTTTGAACTACTCTAAGCGAGAGAGATTCTGTTATAATTTGTTGTGTCTGACACCTTATGGAACATTGACTATGTGTCCTGATGTGTCGTCTCCAAATGAGAAGGACTATAACAGCTCGGTGTTGGGTGTGGTAGAAAACGAAGAGGTGAAATTCGATCAGGCGGCATTTGCGCGTCTGTCACACGGAAGTATTCACACTATCGAGAAGTGTCGTCATTGCTACGCGCGCTGGAATTGCGGTAGTGGCTGCCCAAGTAGTCGCAGAGTGTATAGTGCTGAGATATTTGATGCTATTTGCGAGCATTATCGCAAGATGTTGTGTCACAGTCTTATCGTAGCCCTGGCTGAGAAGCATACCAAGGCTACCGGTAGAGATTTTTATGAGGATATTAAATCAAAATTGTAGGCTATGAGTTACCAGATAACAATAGATGAGAATGTGTATGCTATTCCAGTAGGTGATGTGTGGAATGTTGAGAGAGACAGAGTTTATATTCTATACGCCCCATTGAATGGTCGCATATCATTGGCCTCGCGCGATACCGTAGCAGAACTTCAAGCGTGTGTGTCGGGTGAGAATAAAGACAAAGTGATGCAGGAGGCACTGAGTGCATTTCAGGCAAAGGGTAGTGTGCCGGTACATTATTTACCCGACACACCACACGATCTATATCAAATTGATATTTTGGCCAACTATACTTGCAATTTTAAGTGTATTTATTGTTACTCGGCTGAGGGTCGCTCTAAAAAGCAGATAGAGTTTGAGAAGATAAAGGCTGTGATTGACTATTTGTTTTGCAGTGGCAAAGAGCAGAAGAATCCATATATAGTTAATTTTAGTGGAGGTGGTGAGCCGTTGTTGAGTTTTGATTTAATCAAGCAGACCGTAAATTATATTGAGCAGGTAAATCAAGATAAAAACTACATATATAACATCGGATTGGTGACCAATGGCAGTCTGATAACGCCTGAAATCATAGATTTCTTCCAGGAGCATAATGTGGATATGGCGGTGTCGTTTGAGATTCTTGAAAGATTGCAAAATAAGGAGAGAGGCTCATACGATAAGGTGTCGGCTAATATCGATATGATGCTGGAAAGAGGCTTTCCGTTTGGAATAAGAACCACATTTACGCCCGAAAGTGTGTCGTGTATGTGCGAGATGATAGATGAACTTTCGCAGCGTTTCCCAAAACTCAAAAAGGTGGTATATGATACGGTGCTTGCTCCATCCCTTTTTGATACGCCTGATGATTTGAGGAAGTATTATGATACGTTCCTTGACGAGTATTGGAAGGCAAAGAGAAAGGGCGCAGAGAAGGGAATTTCGGTGGAGAGCGTTGCCGTGGAGATGCTTTCTATGGTGCGAGATAGAACGTGTGAGGGAAAGATTGTGCTTACGCCGATGGGTACAATATCGAGTTGCGCGAGGGTGTCATCTCCATTGGAGGAGAGATACGAAGATTACATATATGGCGAAGTGAAGGATGATGCGCTTACCTTTGATCAGCAAAGGTTTGAGAACATAATTTCTCAAAGCAACATTTACTCGCAACCTATGTGTAAAGAGTGTTTTGCTCGATGGAATTGTGGCGGTGGTTGTAGATTGTTCCATCACTCATTTAATCAAGGTTATGAGGCTGTAAGATGTGATTTTGTGCGCAAGGCGTTGAGGTTGCAGTTGCTCAAAGTCTTGTCGGATAATTTTCATAAAACATCGGGCGTCGATTTAAACAAGTTTGTTTCAGATAAAATAGCAAATAATGAAATCTGAAAACGTGGATAAGAAATTGAATGTTCTCTACATAATTCCAAGGTACAAGACCTATGGAATGGAGGGACATTATGTTATGCCGATGGGTATATTGTATGTGTCGGCCTATGTGAAGCGAAGCGGTGTGGCAAATGTGCATACGCTCAATCTCAATCACATAGTAGGAGATGAATACGATATCTTGCAATCCTATATCACTGAGCATAGGGTTGAGTTTGTTGGTCTGGGTGGACTATCGGGTGAGTATTCTGATATTGCCAGAATTATTTCGTTTGTAAGAAGGATAGATGATAGGATAGTGATACAGGTGGGAGGCGGAATTATGACTGCGGACCCCGAGGTGACAATGCAGGCTATGCCAGATGTAGATTATGGTATAATAGGTGAGGGAGAGCAGACGTCGGTGGAGCTCATTGAAGCTATTGCTCAGGGCCGAGATGTCGAAACTGTAGATGGTATTATATATCGCCACGCGGATGGACTGAAAAAAACAGGGCGAAGGGTTGAAATAGACGACCTTGACAGCTTGCCTTTTCCCGATTATGAGGGTTTCAATTATGCAGAGTACCTGAGGCTGAATCCCGATTTGAGTGATGAGGGAAAGAAGTATTCCCAAGTGTCGGTTATCGGAGGTCGTTCGTGCAAATATAATTGTACATTCTGTTTTCATCCATCGGGTTCCAAATATAGGCAGCGTTCGTTGGACTCGATTTTCAAGGAGATAGACTATCTGGTGAAGAATTACGATATTTCATACATCGCTCTGCGAGAAGAACTTTTTGCCACAGACAATGAGAGAGTACGCCAGTTCTGCGAGAGGGTGAAAGAGTATGATTTTGATTGGTCTATTCAATTGAGAATTGATAGTATTAATCAAGAACTTGTTGATCTGTTGCGTAATACCCGTTGTAGATATCTGTTTGTGGGAGTAGAGAGCGCCGATGATAAGGTGCTTAAAAGTATGAGGAAGGGCATCACTTTGGCGCAGATAGAAGAGGCTCTGGATATGTTAAAGAATGCGGGATTAAATTCGCGTTCGGGAGTTATATTTGGAGACACGGTTGAGACTTTTGAATCGGCAATGTTTACGTTGGATTGGTTCAAAAAGAATTATACAAAATATAGAATGTTTGTGGATATGATCATTGCTTTCCCTGGCTCGACATTGTATAAAAGAGGATGTGAAAGTGGTGTGATTCCCAATCCAGTAGATTTCTTGAAGGATGGATGTCCTATCGTAAATGTGTCGCAGATGAAGGATGATGAATTTGCGCAATTGGTGAATATCATAGAAAAGATGAATTACCGCAAGTATAACGTAAAATATTACAAAAGCAACAATTAGCAATATGGAAAAATGGCTTTTTGAGGATAAGCATTTTGAGCAAATAGCTGAACTTGTGGGTGTAGTTTCGCCGTCTATGGATGAGCGTAATATGGCCTCTTATTTGCGCAAGGAGTGGGCTAAGAGTGGAGCAGAGATCAAGACGGATGTTATGGGGAATGTCTATGCCACTGTGAATAGTGACTCCGAGATTCATATTGGCCTAATTGCTCATATCGATACGGTGGCTATCCAGATTACTAAAATCCTTGGTAATGGATTGTTGCAATTTAGGAGTATTGGCTTGCGACCCCATTTGCTTTTGGGACAGAATATGCGAATACTGACTAGTCAAGGGGTTATTGCGGGGGTTGTGGGCTTTGATCCTACATCGCAATATGGTCAGCCTAAGGGGTTGATTGAAGATGATTTGTGGTTGGATATTGGTGCTAGCGATTATGAAGAGGCTGCCTCAAAGGTTGAGGTGGGTGATTTGGCAGTGTTGGCTCCTCAAATGAGCAAGGCCGGAGATGCAATAATAAGTGGAACAGGACTTGATGACAGGGTTGGAATCTTTATTCTAAATGAGTGTTTGGCTCGATTTAAGGAGCTTAACCCGGATGTATGTTTACATCTGATAGGTACCACCCAGGAGGAGGTGGGTTTGCGAGGTGCAGGTGTGATTGCTTCGCAATGCAGGCTGGATGCTTGTTTTGTTGTTGATGTTGATTATGCGACTGATACGCTCACACCTCACGAAAATCAGATGGGCGCATTGTATTTAGGGAAAGGCGTCGGCATACACATCAAGTCGGATAATAGTCCAGTTTTAAGGCGACTCGTGTGCGATGTGGCTGATAGGGATAATATCCCATATCAAAAGTCATTGGGTAGGTTCCTCTATGGCGGCACAGATGCCACTGCTGTGCAGTTGCAGTGTGGAGGTGTGGCAACAATCAATATCAACATTCCTTGCCGATATATGCACTCGCCGGTGGAGATGTGTCACCCAAAGGATATCGAGAGCGCAATAAATATTATAATGAGCTCTATTCAGGAGATTGCAGACAAGAGGGTGAACAGTTTTGTCCCTTTATAACGTTATCCATTTGATGGGTTGTATAAAGTTACTACTCGTAACAAACGGGGTAAATTCTTGTACTGAATATCTGAAAATGAGGGCCGGCATAGACTTGCATATTTTAGATTTCAGTCAAGGGCACATAGTGTCAAAAAATGGGTTGGAGAGGTCTATTTTGGATATCTCCCCCGACTTGCTGTTTGTTTATCGTTGCCCATTTATCATCTCGAAAAGGGCATACTCCGTAGCGAAAATGGGGGCTTATAACATTCATCCATCGTTATTGCCCAAGTATCGAGGTTTGAATCCGTGGGATGAAATTTTCAAGAATAAAGAGACGGAAAATGGTGTTACGCTACATAGGCTCACTGATGTAGTGGATGGAGGCGAGATAATTTATCAGCAGGCGTACGCTATATCCAGGAGCGATACATTGGAAAGTGCCCGAAATAGTGCCGACATTATTGCTGCAAAGTTGTTGGCTAAATTTATGGATGAATACATCCCCGAACATTGGGATTTCATTAATCTCTATCCGCTTCCCAATAAGTTTGATTACATAAAAGCAATAGCAGAGAATGAAAATTTTCTAATCGAAAACGAGATTAGAGATCGGTTTGTAATTGATAGTGATACTGAGTATTACGAAGGAGCATACAGCGTTGTATTCAAAGTTAAAACGCGAGATGGGGAGCTTGCTCTAAGGTGCTGGAAGTGTATTGACTATGATGATTGTGAGGCTCTGTGTTGTAGAATGAAGTCGATTAAAGACTATTTACAAAGGGTGGATTTGCCATATTTTCTGAACTATAATTTCTATGAGCAAGGGATAGTAACAGGCAAAGGAGTGTACCCTGTTTTGGTGATGGATTGGAAGCTATTACCCGATTTGAAGCAATACTTGCGTGACAATCTTGATGACGGACGAAAGCTGGTAAAGTTGGCTGCGAATTTTGTTGATATGGTGGCAGATTTGCATAATGCTAATATTGCTCACGGTGATTTGCAAGTTGCTAATATTAAGGTGGATGAAGGTGGAAACCTGTTGCTTATTGATTACGATACGTTGTATGTGCCAACTCTGAAAAACGAGAAAGATAGAGTAAAGGGTAATCTCTGTTTTCAGCACCATTCACGTCTTGGGAATGAATATCTGAATCCTGAATTGGATTATTTTTCGGAGTATATAATCTATTTTGGCATAATGGCTTTGGCGATTTATCCTCAGTTATATGACTTTTTGAATCTGGATAATAATGATTTTATCTTTATTCGCGAGGAGTTGTCGGATCTTAGGAGAAGCCGTATCGGAGAGTTTGTGGTAGCTCAAAAAAATAGTGAATTGGATGTAATTTTTGAGGGGCTGCTTGCTGCTTGGCGGGCTAATTGTGTGAATGAAATAACCCCATTGGAGAGGTGGGTTACTACTGGTAATTTTGGGGTGAAAATCATATAGGATGGAATGAAAAAAGGCTATATCGGTTGAGGGATATAGCCTTTTTTAGTTGAATAAATTGTGCTGGATTGCTATCCAGATTCTTATTTTTTCAAGAAGCAAGTCTTCAAAACGATACTGCTGCCATCGATCTTGCAATCTACCTCTTCTGGGTTGTCAGTCAGACGGATACTCTTCACCTTTGTGCCGCGCTTGATGACCATTGATGAGCCCTTGACCTTTAAGTCTTTGATGACTGTTACTGAGTCACCATCCAATAACTCGGCGCCATTACTATCCTTTGGAACATCTACGTTGGTAGCGGTAGCGCTCTCACCATCAAACTCGTATGCGCAATCTGGGCATACATACAACGCTCCATCGAAATATACGTACTCACCGCCACACTTTGGGCACTTAGAAATTTCACTCATAGATTTTCTATTTTTTATAGTTGGTTTAATAATTTTCGCCTAAATCCGGGTGCAAAGGTAGTAATTTTTTGTGGATAATTTGGCCTTTTAGTAAGATTAAATATTTGTTGTTAGATTAGAGGTGTATTATATTGATTATTAGATGGTTGAATTTCCATAAGTGGAAAAAGGATTTTGTCTTGTAAATCAGAGGTTGTATGAGTAAAATAGAGCAATTAAATGCAATTTTGAGGAGTAATTTTCCCTGTTTTAAGGAGCATTTGATGGTGAAAATTGAACTTGAAATGGGTTCCCTTAATGAACTCAATTTTTGTCGATTTGTCGCCAGAAATTATCTTGTTGAGAGTGAAGGTTATGTAGAGTGTATTGATGATGCGAAAAATGGTTTGTAAATAACGATTTTAGGCGTGAAAATAGTTGGAATCTGATTTTTTTTTTTGTATTTTTGCACATTAATTTTAGTTGCTTAAACGGGCTGTAATTACGAATGAGGACATAGTTGGATTTTTTATTCGTAATTTACTGATTTAAAAGTGAGTTGAGAGCCTTGTAAAAAGTGACTTTAACCAGTTAGAAAATGATGAAACCAAAATTGAGTTTTTGCCTATTGTTCTTCTTCCTCTTGATGGGAGGGGTGTCGCAGGTCCGTGCTCAGGACTGGGCAATCAAAACCAATGTCATTTATGATGCCACATCGACGATAAATCTTGGTGTGGAGGTGGGCCTCGCGCCAAAGTGGACACTCGACCTTTCGGGTAATCTGAATGCGTGGAGCAAAGACAGCGAAACCAAATGGAAGCATTGGTTGGCGCAGCCCGAGGTGCGTTATTGGTTTTGCGATAGATTCTCGCGTCACTTTTTGGGAATCCACGCTATCGGCGGTGCGTTTAATTTCGGTGGCATTGACAACAATATATCGTTGTTGGGTACTGACTTCTCGGTTCTGACAAACAATCGTTACCAGGGATGGGCCTATGGAGGCGGAATCGCATACGGCTTTGCCTTTATGCTTTCAAAACATATCAACCTCGAACTTGAAGCGGGATTCGGATACGCCTATCTCGATTACGAGGCCTTTAATTGCACCGGCTGTGGCCGTAAAGTTGGCGAGGGAGGTCATCACTATGTGGGTCCAACCAAAGCTGCTGCCAATTTGGTATTTCTCTTCTAAATCAAGACGCTATGAGAGCTATTTTCTTAACTATGGTTGCCGCTCTGACTCTTGCCGCCAGCTATGCGCAGGAGATAAAGGAGGTGGAGATCAAGGATTTTACCTTGCAGATCAAGGAGGATGGTAACCTGAACGTGGATATCGAAATTGATTTCACACGCATAAATATCAAAACCACCCAGGTGGTTGTTCTGACCCCTGTTATTATCAACAACGACAGATCTCAGGAGTTGAACTCAATCGCCATCTATGGCCGTAATCGCCGCATATACTACAAGCGCAATGAGGACATTAGACCTACCTCGGCTGAGGATGTGGTTCTTACACCATCTCAGGCACGCGATGTGGTGAGCTACAATACTTCTGTACATTTTGCCGATTGGATGGATGGTTGCCGTGTGGAACTGATGCGCAACGACTATGGTTGCTGTGGTGAGCCTGCGATGGTTGGTCGCCGCGAGCTTGTGGATAGATTCCCTATCGAGCCATACATCCCTGAGCTTCTATACCTGAGACCTCAGCACGAGGTTGTCAAGACACGCCAGATTAACGGCTCGGCATTCGTGGACTTCCCCGTTAGCCAGACGGTCATCTATCCTACATATCGCAACAACATCGTGGAGCTTGCCAAGATTACGGGCACCATCGACTCGGTGAAGCGTGACCAGGATATCACCATCAAGTCTATCACCATCAAGGGATATGCTTCGCCCGAGAGTCCATATAGCAACAACGAATATCTGGCAAAGGGCCGAACCGAGGCTTTGAAGGAGTATGTCGAGGGCCTGTTCCATTTCGGCAAGGGTTTCATCAAGACCGATTTTGAGCCAGAGGATTGGGCAGGACTCGAAAAGTATGTGTCATTGTCGGCACTTCCTCATAAGAAGGAGATTTTGGACGTCATCCATTCCGACAAGGATCCCGATGTCAAGGAGTGGATTATCAAGACCAACTGGAAGGATGAATATCGCTTCCTCTTGGATAACTGCTATCCTGCGTTGCGTCACTCGGACTATACCATCGAGTACGAGATTAAAAGTTATAGCAACCCAGTGGAGATTGAGAAGATTCTCAGCACTGCGCCACAGAATCTCTCGCTCGAAGAGTTCTACATTTTGGCCCAGACCTATGAGCCAGGTAGCGATAAGTTTAACGAGTTGTTCGAGACGGCTGTGAGAATGTACCCCAACGACCCTGTGGCCAACCTCAATGCTGCCAACTCAGCCATCCTGAGAAATGATTATAGGGGTGCCCAGCGTTTCCTGGATAAGGCGGAAGATATACCCGAGGCTATGTATGCCCGCGGTGCATTGGAGGTCTATATGGGTAACAACGACGCAGCTAAGCAATATTTCGAAGAGGCTCGTAAGCTCGGCGTAGAGCAGGCCGAGGTAGCTTTGGAGGAGATTTCTAAAAACCGAATGATTTACAAGATGACAAATATCGAAAATTAAACAAAACAAACTAATTTATTTTTTTAACTTAATCAAATTCATTATGAAAAAGTATTTATTGATGGCTCTTGCAGCATTGAGTTTTGCTGCTTGTGCGGAGAAGGGAGAGGACAACACCTCTACACAGAATGGTGAGTTGGAGCAGTCATACGTGGCTATCACTCTTGCTGCTGATGACCTTAACACTCGTGCCGACGGTGGCAAGTATGATGAGGGTCTTGCTGCTGAGCGTGCAGTTAAGTCTGCTTATGTATTTTTCTTTAAGGATGGCGCAGCTTTCCCTGTTACTTTTGATGGTACCACATCAACAAATGCTGGTGCTAGCAACTATTTGCAGGTAAACTTGACAGGTAGCGAGGAGGATATGGATAACATATCTGACGTTAAGGACGCAGTTCTTGTACTTCAGAACTACAAGGGCGAGTATCCTAACCAGATTGTTGCTGTCCTCAACTGGGATCCAACAGGTCAGTCGTCATATACACTTGAGAATCTCAAGACAAAGATTGCTACTTTGGGTGACGATACAAATGGTTATGTTATGAGCAACGCAGTATATGCTGATAAGGCTGGTCAGACCGTTGACGCTGTGGATCTTACAATCGACAACATTGGTAAGAGCAAGGACGATGCTTTGGCGAACCCTGTTACAATTCACGTTGAGCGTGTTGCTGCTAAGGTAGTGTTCACTGCTGCTTCAAACGGTAAGTTCCCTATCGAGAAGGAGGTAAATGGTCAGGCTGTATATGCTCAGATTAAGGGCTTTGAGCTCTATAATGACTATCAGGAGTCTTGGCTTATCAAGCGCATTAATCCAGCATGGCCAGATTTGGGCTTCATCTGGAATGATGCAGATTGGTACCGTTCATACTGGGCTCAGTCTCTTGGTAAGGTGTTTGAGGAAAATACTTTTGCTTGGACGACTGATAACACAGTAATTGGTGGTTATGTATATTGTGGCGAGAACACTCGTGAGTGGACAGCTGACAATGATGTTCGTACAAAGGTTGTTGTAAAGGCTCAGCTTGTAAATGCAGCCGATGAGGTAGTTGAGGTTGTTAACTGGTATGGTAAGGATTATATCGGTGAGGGCGACCTCTTGACTGTTGTTGCTAACACTCTTAAGAATACATATTTCTCATCTGCAGATGGCTCTACTTTCGTTGGTCTTACTCCAGAGGATATCAAGTGTGTTGATCGTCTTGCAACTGACGCAAAGGCATACGAGGTTTACTTCCAGCTTTCAGATGCGGGTACAGCTAAGGATTGGTACAAGTATGAGGGTGGTAACTATGTTACTATCACAGATGATGCACTCAACACTGCTCTTGCAGCTGTTCAGCCAGCTCTTGTTTACAAAAATGGTATGACTTACTACTGGCTCGATATCAAGCACCTTGGTGCTGTGGGCAAGACTGCTGAGTATGGTGTAGTTCGTAACCACGTTTACAAGGTGAACATTACAGATATCACTGGTTATGGTACTCCTGTTTACGATGGCACAACAGACTTTATCAACCTCGAGAAGCCACAGGATATCGTAACTTACGTATCTGCTCAGATCAACATCCTCTCTTGGAGACTTGTTGAGCACAACTACGACCTTAACTAATAAGATTTCAACTCTTTAACATCACTGATGAAAAAATACTTATTCATAATACTCGCGGCATTAGGCCTTTCAGGATGTGCCGATAATATGTCCAATTCCGGTTCTCCCGATTCAAAGGGAGAACTGGAAAGGTCGTATATATCGGTGACGCTAAACTCCGGCGAAGAGTCTTCTCGTGCAGAGGAGGATGCGGATTTTGATTATGGCGATGCCTCAGAGCGTTATGTCGAGAATGTACATTTCTTCCTCTTCAAGAGCGACGGCAGTGCATTCCCAGTGAGTACATCGGGTAGCAAAAACTATCTCTCGTTCAGCCTGAACAGCAACGGCTCACAGCCCGACCATACAGGTCGTCCGAGCGAAGGCCCCAATGTCTCGGATGTTAAAGATAAGATTCTGGTTTTTGACAACTACAAGGGTGAGTATCCTTCCTACATTGTTGCGGTGTTGAACTGGGATACAAAATACATCCAACCATCTTATACGCTCGACAACCTCTACAACTCACTCGCCGGCATACGCAATGCCAGCAATCACTTTGTGATGAGCAATGCGGTCTATGCCGATTTGCAGGGTCAGGTTGTGAGGGCAAGCCTGCTTACTATCGACAACATCGGTAAGAGCGAGGCCGAGGCTTTGGCCAACCCAGTCGAGATATATGTGGAGCGAATCTCTGCCAAAGTGGAGGTTGCGGCCAAGGGTGATGTCGCGGGCAAGGATGCCACATACGACGTCGAGGCCTCGGTGGGTGGTGTGCCCGTGTATGCAAAGGTGGTCAAGTGGGAGCTCTACAACGACTATCGTCAGTCTATCGTCATCAAACACATCTATCCCGATAGATGGAAGATGGGCAACGAGATAGGTTTCTTGTGGAACGATCCCAACAGATTCCGTTCATACTGGGCTGCATCTTATACGGGAGCCTTCCCCAGCGACAATCACTTCGATTGGCAGAACAATGGTCTTGATCCCGCGACGGGAGTTGCCTACTGCGGCGAGAACTCTCGCCAGGCGGAGGTCGATAACGAGGGTAAGATTATCTCGGACCCACGTACCAAGGTGATTATCAAGGCCCAGCTTGTGGATGCCCAGGGCGAGCCCTTTGAGGTGGCTGTATGGTATGGCCACAGCTATGTGGGCGAAGAGGCTCTGCGCGACGAGGTTGCCACACTGCTTGCAAGTGAACTCCGCTACCTGGACGGTGGTGAGTACAAGGGCATAGGTGCGGCCGACCTGCGACTCGTGGGTGGCGACAAAGCCCCCGAAGGTATTCAGATGGCGTCCTACGAGGTATGCTTCCAGCTTACGGAGGCAGCTCAGGCGAAAGAGTGGTTCACCTACTCTAACGCTGGTGGCTATCAGTCAGCGACAGCCGAGACAGTCAATGCGCGTTTGGCCGAGGTTGAGCCTGCGCTCGTTTACAATGATGGTATGACCTACTATTATACCGACATCAAACATTTGGGACGAGCTGGTTCTGCATCGGAGTTTGGCGTTGTGCGTAATCATATATATAAGGTAAACGTCGCGTCGATTACGGGCTTTGGTACTCCTGTCTATGATCCTGATGTTGATGTTCCGACGCCCGAGCGACCCACCGATGTCAATAGCTATGTTGCTGCCGAGGTGCGTATCCTCACTTGGAAAGTTGTCAAGAACGAATATAATGTTGAATAAATTTTAAACAAAACCGATATGAAAAAGTATTTATTTTTAGCAATCGCTGCTCTCGGTTTGGTGGCGTGTGCTGATAAGCAGGATGATAACTCTGCTATCCAGAATGGTGAGTTGGAGGAGTCTTACATCGCCATTAACCTTATGTCAGCCGACCTCGATACTCGTGCGGCAGAAGACTCTTTTGGTTATGAGGATGGTACAGACAAGGAGCGTGAAATTCAATCTGCCTATTTCTTCTTTTTTGATGAGAATGGTAATCCATTTAATGTATTAGGTGCTCCTGCTACTGCTCCTGGTGGTAGTAAGAACTATTTGTCGCTTACTATTACTCCTACTCCAGAGAATGCGAATATAAATGTTTCAGATATTAGCAATGCTGTTTTGATTTTGAACACTTATAAGGGTGTTTATCCAAGCAAGATTGTTGCAGTTCTTAACTGGACTCCTGTTGCGCAAGCATATTCATTGAGCGACCTTCATTCAACTCTCGCTACACTTGGTGACGACACAAGTGGCTATGTAATGAGCAACTCTGTTTATATGGATGGAGCTGGTAAGATGGTAGATGCTGTGCCTTTGACTACTGAGCATATTAAAACATCTGCTACCGAGGCTACTGCTAATCCTATTGATATCTATGTAGAGCGTATTGCTGCCAAAGTTGTGCTTACAGCAGGCGGTAAGGTCGCGAATACTACAAATATTTTCAGCACACAAAAATCATCTTCTCTCGTAGGCGCTTCGGGATCAACTCCTGTATTTGTACAACTTCACGGTTGGGAGCTTTTCAACGATTTTAATCAATCTTACCTTATTAAGGATATTGATACTGGTTGGACTGTGGAAAACTTAGGATTCAATTGGAATGATTATTCTTATTTCCGTTGTTATTGGGCTGAATCACCAAATGTCTTTGCGAATCCTGATGAATTCGCTTGGGAGTATAATGATGATACACAAAATAGTAAGGGCTTCCTGACAAACTATGGTTTTGGTATTGCGGACCAAAATGATAACTACCAAACTCGTTCAACTTATACTTATTGCGGTGAGAATACTAATGGCGAGGCTCTTCGCACTAAGGTGATTCTTAAGGGTCAGCTTATGAAGATGGATGGCGAAAATTATGTGCCACTTGAACTTGCTTCTTGGTATGGTAACGAGTACGCTGGTAACGAGGCGTTGAGAACTGCGGTAGCTAACTCTCTTAAATTTACATTGTATTCATCAGCGGATGGAGTGGATTTTGATTCTATCACACCTAATGATATTGAGTGTGTAGCAGGAAATGTTGTAGGTGCTGAGGCTTATGAGGTTGGTTTCCAGCTTTCTAATACTGGTCTGGGAAAGACTTGGTATACGTACGACTCAACTAATCTTTATCAGCCATTGGGCGATATTGCAAATACTAATGCAGATGAAACTAACTCTTACCTTAAAACTAATGTTGAGCCAGCGTTGCTTTATGCAGAAGGTCAGACATACTATATCGTAGATATTGAGCACCTTGGTGCAACAGGCAAGACAGCTGAGTATGGTGTAGTTCGTAACCACGTTTATCAGATTGATATTAAGTCGATCAATGGTTATGGCTCACCTGTTTATAATGGTTTGTCTAATATTGTTACTCCTGAGTATCCTGAGAAGTATGATGATACTTACGTTGCTGCTCGAATCAATGTTCTTTCTTGGAAGATTGTTAAGCAGGGCGTAGATATCGTTCAGTAATATATCTTTTTAAGGGGTCGCCTGGCGGCTCGCTCGACGACCCCTTTTATTAATTTTTGGGCAAGGCCCACATTTAACAAAACTTAATAAAAATGAATAGAGTGCATATATTCAGAAGAGTAGTTCTGGCATTGGCAATGGTGGTGGCGATGCTGGCGCAGTCTTCGTGCAAAAATGAACTCATCTTTGAAGGTGAGGGTGATTGCGGTGTTTACTATCGCATACGCTTCAAATACGACTACAATATCAAGTTTGCAGACGCCTTTGCCCACGAGGTGAATTCGGTCGCACTCTATGTCTTCGACAAGGATGAAACCCTGGTCGAGGCTATCACCACCACTGACAAGGAGGCCCTCGCTTCGGGCTCATTTGAGATTCCGTTGGAACTCGACCCTGGAAAATATACGCTCCTGGCGTGGGGTGGAGTGATGAACGAGGAGTCGTTTGATATGCTGGCAGATGTGAAGGTCGGCCAGACAAAATTGCAGGAGATGCGTGTGAAAATGCACCGCGAGTACGATGCGGCGGGCAAGGCAACCGTAAATGAGGATTTGTTGCCGCTGTTCCACGCAACAAAACCTTTGGTTGTGACCGACGAGCCAGGTACCTACACCGAGACAATGTCGCTGACCAAGGATACCAACGGCATCCGTATTCTGTTGCACGAGATTTCGGGCCACGACGTGGATGCCGACAAGTTTATATTTGAAATCACCGACAGCAACGGTCTCTATGACTGGAATAACGAGTTGCTCGATGATGAGATGATTACCTACTCGGCTTGGCATCAGAGCACAGGCTCGGCCGAGATGGATGAGGAGGACACCAAGGCCGTCACAACTGTGAATGTGGCTTTGGCCGAGTTGACTATCGGCCGTATGAGGGCTGGAAAGTCGCCAATACTGCGCATCAAGAGCCGCGAGACAGGCGAGGATGTGTTCCGTATTCCTTTGGCCGACTATGCATTGCTGGTCAAGGGCTATTACAGAGAAAAAATGAGCGATCAGGAGTATCTTGACCGCCAAGATGAATATACAATGACCTTCTTCCTCGACGAGGGAGAGTGGGTGAGCTCGGTTATCTACATCAACTCGTGGAGAGTGGTGTTGAACAACACTGAGTTGAACTAATTAATGAAAACAAAAGAGTGAGAGAAATCGTAAAATATCTTATTCTGCTGGTGGTGAGCTTCCTGTCTGCATCGTGTGTGTTCGATGCCGACAGATGCGACGTGCCCGAGGATAAGCCGTTTAGCGTGAGGTTTACGGTTTCGCTCAGAAGTCCGCAGACGCGAGCTTCGTGGGGTGAGGAGTACCCAACAGAATCGGCTGTGCCGTTTGACTACCGCATTATGCCTGAGGGCTTGCGTGTGGTTGTCTATGCAGTGGACGACGATCGTCTGGGTAAGCGTTTGGGTGTCATTAACGACCTGGATTACTGGCCGATTAATGAGTCGCACACCGAGTTCCAGTTTATGGGTCAATTACCCCAGGAGGTCGTAGCGCACCTGGAAGCAAACGGAGAGTCGGGCGGCAAATATCGATTTATGGTGCTTGCAAACTGCTCGGAGAACCTCAGTGGCGATGAGTATATCTCATACAGCTATTCGCAGCTCGACCCATTAAACGAGCAGTCGGCAATACCTATGTGGGGCGTGAAGCAGGCTGATATGTTGCCTCTGTATCTTCGTGGCAATCTCGATATTGGCGAGATCTCGCTCCTGCGTGCTGCTGCAAAGGTGGAGGTTAAGCTCAGTAAGGAACTGAAAGACAAGGGTACAACAAAGATTAACTCGGCTACGCTGAAATATTACAACCAGACGGGATATGTGCTTCCAAGTGGCTACTCGCAGGTCACCACAACCAAGAGCCTTGACCAGGAGGATTGCGTCAGAGTCTATCGCCACGCGGCTCTGAATATGCCATTCATCCAGGATGAGCAGACGGGAGATTACTATATTTACGTTACTGAGTACGACAACAAGAACTACTCGGGCGAGCGTAATAAGATAAGCCTCGAATTTGATATTGCAGGCAGGACCAAATATTTTGAGGATGCCATCTCGTTCTGCCAGTATAGTGATGGAGCACCAGTGGATGGTACTTATTACAACATTGTGCGTAACCATATCTATGAGTTTGAAATCCTGAGCGTTGCAGGTTCGAGCCTCGTGTTGGAATACACTGTGGCTGATTGGGCTACCGAGGATTGGGGCAATGGCGAGAACTATAAGGAGCACGATTTGTCGTATCCAACATACCACAACCCTGTTGTGCCATACGATTTCCTGAGTCTTACCGGTGATAAGCAGGCCACTTATAAAATCACGAGTGATCCTACGATGCATTATAATGCTGGTAATCGTGAGACAGGAGGTTTCCATTGTTACTTCCAGATTTTGGCTCCTGAAAATGTGCAGTGGAAGCCTGGATTTATGGGTACAAAGGAGAATTATCAGATTCGTGTGTACCGCTTAGATAAGGATTTGAAGCAGGCAGCAGAACCAATCTTCGACTCGGGAGATAAAGATAAGCAAGGTCACGTGGGAGTGTGTGGTGCTGGCGAATGGTTCCACATTGTGGTGTTCCCATTGAGTGATGATGGCGCCAATAATACGGATATTGAGTTTGGTATTTCGTATTACCAGGACTGGACCGACCAGTATATCAACCTCTATGTGAATGGAGAGTATGGCAATATTAGATGGCCGAATAGTGGAGATAACCCTAAGATTATTAAAATCAGGCATATATCGAATAATTAAGGTAAGGTGTGTGCCAAGATAGAGATTATGAAAAATAGGATTCTATACATAATTGCATTGTTTGTGATGTCACTTGCTGTGGTGTCGTGTACGAATACGCTCGACGATGATACGCTCGACGATGACCGTTACATAACGCTGAACTTTAACGTTCCCGGAGTAACGATGCGCGGCGAGGCGGCGGATAATGAGTTTGAGTCATATTTGAGCCACATCGATGTGGTGGTATATGAGTTTGACGGTCATAATTACATCCCATTCCATTGTGAGCGAATCAATGTGTCGGCTACGCCTTTTGGCAGGGCTACAATCTCGAAGACAAAGCGTGATTTTAAGGAGGAAGTCCAGTATCGTTTCTTTGTCATTGCCAACAGCACTCGTCCAAGTTCGATATATTACAATAAAGATGGCAAAATCTTGAAGTATGAATCATTCAAATGGCTGGACCAGACCGATGGCTATATCCATCTGTCGGGTATCGAGTTTGGAGTTCCTGGTTCGATTTATCCTCAGATGTTCTTGATGGATGGTGTGGCATATATGGGCGAGCGTGAGCCAGAACGAGCTGGTAATATCGTTATTAATGGACCTAATACGGGCGAGGATGTCACCATCAAGGTGACGCTGCGTCGTGCTGCTGCCAAGGTGAAAATCACCATCACACCGAGTGAGAATGTGACCTTTACTAAGGAACTTATGGCTTTGTCGAGTGGTTATATGGTGCGTAATATGCCCGTGAGAACTACGTTGTCGGCTGCGGGCGAGCCTTATCCAAAAACCGAAAGTGGTGCGAATCCATATTGGAAGTCATCGACCATTTCTCAGACTCCATATTTTGAGATGATTCCGATGGAGAATAGCAAAAACTATCAGGTGAGAATTACGCTCTATTGTTATTCCCACACTTGGAAGAAGGCCGAGGCTTTTGAGCAAGGAACTTCGGTGGTTGTGATGCTGCCTTTGATATATAAGGAGGGCGACAAGGTGACCGAGTATGTGAACAACTATTATCAGATTTCGTTTAGTAAGAACGAGGGTACGGGCGATAACTCCTACCACCTTATCAAGCGTAACACATACTACGACCTGAGAATTAACCTCAACGCCCCAGGTGCTGAGGACTTCAACGAGCCCGAGACCATTGATAACATCCAATATTTCACCGCACCTTGGGAGAAGGTCGATTTGGAGGTTTCTGGCGAGAATACGGTTAAGTACTTGAAGGTAAACAAGGAGAAGATATATATGTATCACGTCAGCGATGATAACTCGTCGCTCTACTTCTCGTCATCTTCGCCCGTTACTGTTCAGCTGGTGTCTGGAAGCGCTTATTACTACAATAAGTTCAACAAGAAGATTACTCTATCAACTAATGAGTCGAAAAATATCACAGGTTCGACTGCTGCGGGTTCGACTTCGGGCAATATATCGGTGCATAGCGATATTCCGACCAACAATACCATACGCTATTTCCAGCTCAAAGTGACGAACGAGGATGGATTGAGCGAGATTATTGATGTGGAGCAGTATCCGCTGATTTATATTACCAACAATCTGCCTTGGTATTCGTATCGTGATGACTATTACTATCGTGAAACAGGAAATCATAGTTGGAATGGAAGCGTTAGTTCATCTCCAGCGACTGGTGATTTGCCTACAACATACGAGTATGATGGTGACCATATTGTGAGTGTATATAAAATTAACGACGTTAATGTCGATACAAAAGCCGTAAGATATACCTATTCCAGCGCAGCCTCAAGTTCAAGCAATGGAGGTACGGGTTGGACAGCATCAAAGGTTAGAGGTAATAAGCAGAATAATAGTGAGAAGTATGCCATAAACTACTATTATTTTACATACAGGAGCAGAAAATGGACAAAGAATGAGTCTAATTGCGAGAATCACAATGTGAGAAACTACCACGTTCGTGTGATGGCATCGTCTGGTGATTACACATTGGGACGTCCTGAACTCGATACGTATGGATATACTGATGGAAGTGCTGAGAACTCAAAACTTGTATCTCCGTCATTCGTTATTGCATCGCGTCTGGGTGCTGTGCTTTCGACTTATAGTGGTTTGTCGAGTATGTCGAACGATAAGAAGTTGATAGCCTTTGCCGACCACTGCAAAAACTATGTGGAGGTGGATGATGTGAACGACGATAAGAAGGCTCCTGTCAAGGTCTATGACAACTGGCGATTGCCGACCGAAGCAGAGCTTAAAATTATTATGGAAATTCAGGGTGAGGATGGTCAAGATGCCGATGCTATTGACTTCCTGCTCAATGGTGGATACTATATGAGTGCAAGTGGACCTGTGTTTAATCATAAAAATAGTGATGGTACCAAGGAGTTGGCCGATCCGATGCAGGCTACAGGTGTAGCTATTCGATGCGTAAGAGATGCGTTTGAAAATTGATAATAGATGAGAAGAATCATATACATACTCACATTTATGCTGCTTCTGCTCACATCGTGTGTGCAGGAGGAGTTTGATATTCCCCAGGTGGATAGTGTGCCTGAGGGTTATACCAAAATTACATTTGGAGCCAACATCTTGGCTCCTACCGTAGTCGATACGCGAGCTGTGGACCCCGATGGTTTGGATGTGAATAATATGACACTCTTCTGCTTCAACGAGTTTGGTCTCTACATCAGCTCCGAGGAGGCAACGATTGTCCCAGGCTCAAAGACCGAAGATGGTATCTCGGAGCACGGAGAGTACACCGCTGTGGTGCCTAATCACACCCGCATCATCCACTTCCTGGCCAACCATAGTAAGGGTTTGTATGATGATTCGAATTTCCCAGGCCAGACCGAGAGTATGGTGGTGGCTAATATGGAGGGTGGCTCGGGTATGCTCGTATATTGGTCGCGTTTCGAGATGGATACCACAAGCGATAAGTCTATCGATGATCAGCTACACGAGCTGACATACAAAATAGGCAACACGACATATAACGGTATTAAACTTATCCGCAACCAGGCCAAGGTGACGGTTGAGAATCAGGTGACCAATAGGTTTGTTGTTACGGGTTTCCGTACTGTCAATATCCCCGCCTTTGGAACGGTGGCTCCTCACCACCCAAGCCTGAAATTCGACCTGGTGGATAATTGGGAGCAGACCGAGGAGTTTGTGACGCTGCCCAACAACCAGGCGTTGATGTCGGATATCTCGGATATCAACACCAAACCTGCGGATTATATCTTCGAGAGCGAGAATTCGGGCGATAAGCTCATTAGCGTTATCATCAAGGGACACGCCAATGGTGAGACCGAGGCCGATGACAAGTATTACCGTGTGGTAATGCAGAACAGCGACGGTAGCAACTTTATGATTCGCCGAAACCATCACTACAACGTCAAGATTACGGGTATGCTTACCTTTGGTCAGGATAACTTCGAGGATGCCCTGACGGCTGCTGCCTCGAACAACGCGTGGATCTCAATCGACGAGTGGGTGAATGAGATTTCCGACGGCGTGGAGTCGTTGTGGGTCGAGCAGACGAGCTATGTGCTAAGTAGCGATACCTATGCAGGTACGGACTGGACCATCCCCTACAAATATACCAAGAATGGCCAGGGCGACAGCACAGCTCCTACGGTGACGTGGATTGATAACAATGTGGCGTATAACAACATCACAAATAGTTACAACAAAACGTCGGGCGAGGGTAGCATTACGCTGCCTTTCTATCCGATGTATGAAGGTAACGAGCAGCAGGTGGGTTCGTTGCTCATCAAGCACGGTAAGCTACAACGTAAGATTACGATTTATGTCATCCGTACCCAGAAATTTACTCCTTCGTGGGTGTCGTCTCAGGTCTTTGGTGTGGCCCACGAGAATGTGACGGTGATGTTTACCATTCCCGACACTTGCCCCGAGGCACTCTTCCCATTTACGGTGCTGGTTTCGGTAAACCACCTCGACGTGCGTTCGACTTCGGGTCAGCAGCTCCCTATCTATGTCAAAGGCGAGGAGGGATATTTCGGTACCGATTGGGATGGTATCAACTACAAGTATGCCTATACGGTGACGGGCCCAGGTAAGCATCGTCTGCATATGCACTCTATCCTCAAACACGAGGAGGATGATATTGAGAGCATCCATTTGGAGGCCGAATTCTTTGAGACAATTACCAAGAATGTGATATTTAGAGGTTATAATAATGCTCACCGCCGTATCTTCCTTGAACGACTGATGGAATATGAGTCAATTTATGCTCAGGATGAGCACCTCTACTATCTGCTTGTGCCTCAGAAGAAGGCTGCGCCAGTGGTGTTGAAGATTAAGTTGGAGGAGCGTAAGAGTGACAATACTTATGTTGCGTATAACCACTTGGCTGGCGGTGAGGGTGAAGAGTGGCAGAAGAATGGTAAGGATGAGTTTGTGATTTATTCCAAGGCGCTGAGTATGTATGATGACTACTTTGCTGAAAATCCAGGTCAGTATGAGGAGATTAAGGATGTGGCCTGGGAAGGTGAGGTTATGATAACTGGTCAAGATACTTGGGATACGAGTGGTCGATTTATGGCGTTTAGACCTTATGGCTATAAGGAAAATGATGGATATAAATATGGCCTGCAAGAAGATGGTTCATACAATATCTATATGCTTACCAATAGCACAAATAGTAAGGACGTGGTGCGTATTGCGTCAAATACCTCACATAATCCTCATTTGTTTGAGTATTCGCGTACGGGAGAGAAATATGACCACGAATACTATGATGGAAACGAGTATCGTTCTGTGATTTTTGATGTGACGCATTATAGACCATATCGTTTTGCGGCTCAGGTCAAGATTTCGGACGGCAACACTTCAACTACCATCCCAGCCGACAACGAGTTGCTCAGCAACCAGGTGCACGGTTCGCAGGAGGAGAACGTGGACGACATTATGTTTAGCTACAAGCCTGGACAGCAGGTGGATATTATGTTGGATGTCACCAGCTTCCAGGGCTCGGATAGTCGCTCGACCCACCCATTTGGCGAATATTTCGGAAGCGAATTTGATATCAACATCGATGCGCCAATGCTTGAAATCGACTACGACCGTATTGAGCCAGAGTGGCTCGCCAAGAATAATAGTGAACTAAATGGAGTCGATAAGTTGCGTAAGCATCCAACCATTCCAGGGCGCTTTATCTATACAGTGGATCGTCATCGTGAAAAGGAGCGTGAGTATGGCTATGCCGAAGCGCACAATAAGGATTTGGCAAATGAGAAATTTGATCAGTATGGTCGTATTGAGAAGAATGTTACCATTGACCAAACTGGTGAGCGTAAGTTGTTGCCATTCAAAAAGACCGCCATTACGGTGGGTGGCGATATCGTGATAAGCTCTGACACCGATAAGGTTGTCTTCTGGGAGAAGAGATTTTCGGTGGATACCAAGCATATTACGGGCGAGATATATTACCAGAAGGATGGCAAGCAACAACCATTGCCAAAGGATGCCTTCGTGGCGTTTGTGCGTCTGCGTACGGGTGCCCGCATCGGTGTGTGCTCGATTGTCGAGAATGGCAAGTTTGAGTTGAACTTGCGTGATGAGTACCAATTTGCTTGGGAGGATGACTATATCGACTTATATTATACCGTTGGTGACGTGACCTACAACTTCAACTACACAGAGAATGGGGAGACCAAAAGCGTGGATTTGAATACGCTTTATAAACTTGTTGAGCGAGGGGAACCAATTGTGCTTACCCAAAAGTAGATGTGATGTCAAAAGTAAAATGTAGTCAGTTGAGGCTGGCTACATTTTTTCACTGATACGTAATATGTAGTTTTCAGTCGGGTGGGCTGTGACTTTGGCTCGATGGAGATGATAACTTTACTGATTAAGAAAAATGAACGATAAGAATATCGCAGCTTTGAAAGATTGCTATATAATGGGCCCCGAGGATATAGAGTTGTTTGCCGGCACTCTGGCCGACGGATTCAGCCAATATAAACTGTTTCAATATGTCTGTGGCAAGGAGTATGACCACGATAAGATGAGACTTTTTTGGGCAGTGTCGATTGCTCTGATTGCCAGCAATGCAATATGTATTGCCGATAGCAAGGATGTAAATTCGGTGCTAATCTATGTCCGTCCCAACAGTAAGGAACCGAATGTGATAGATTATTTGAGGGCAGGAGGTTTGAAGATGTTGTTTAGCTTAGGCGTGAGAAGTGCCATCAGGTTGTTGCGTTTTGATGGTAAGGTCCAGGCGCTGGCCAAGCGTCACAAGGCAGGCAACGATGGCTACTTGATGGGATTTGCCACACGCATAGACAAGCAGGGGCAACACTATGGCAAACCGCTGATTGAGGCTTTGTTGAGATATCTCGACCAGTCGGGTGAGGGTTGTTATCTGGAAACTTTAAAAGCAACGAACGTGGATTTGTATAAGCACTTCTCGTTCGAACTCAAAGAGCAAAGGCCGTTGGGATTTGGCAATCTCACGATGTATGCTATGTGTCGTGCTGCGAAATAGATAAAAATGGGCCCCGATGGCGCGGAATGGCAATTTTAAAGTATCTTTATGAGAAGATAATAAAGTTTGCGCTAAAAGGAACTGGCAAAAAGATTTTAGGGATTAAACATTGAGTTGATATGGGGAAATTGATAAGGGCAATCGGCATCATATTGTTGTTGATGATTTCTTACGCGGGATTTTCCCAGGATTCCGCGACGGTCACATCGCGACCCAAGGTGGGATTGGTGTTGTCTGGCGGCGGAGCAAAGGGCGCGGCCCATATCGGAGTGCTGAAATACATCGAAGAGGCAGGAATACCGATTGATTACATCGCGGGTACGAGTATGGGCTCCATCGTGGGCGGAATGTATGCGTTAGGCTACAAGTCTGATGAGATACTCGACATCATCAGTAGCGTGGATTGGGACCGACTCATAAGCAATGAGGTGGATAGAAGAAAAATCTCGTATAGCAGAAAAGCTGAAAAGAGTACGCAGATAGTCAGCGTGCCATTCTCGTTGCACGCCAACGAAGAGGAGTTGCAATCACAATCGTTTAGGAACTCGCTCCCAAAAGGAATTGTGACGGGCGATAATCTTATCAATCTGTTCAACTCGCTCGCGGTGGGTTATTCCGACAATCTGTCGTTTGACGAGTTGCCCATCCCGTTTATATGTATTGCAACGGATATGATAAGCGGCGAGGCAGATGTTTTGGATAAGGGTGAATTTACCAAGGCGCTGAGAGCCTCGATGGCGATACCAATTTTGTTTGACCCGATTAAGATGAAGCAGACGCTCTATGTGGATGGAGGTCTGACAAGTAATTTTCCCGCAGAGCAGTGTAAGGCGATGGGCGCAGATTACATAATCGGTGTGAGTATGTCGCCAGGATTGGAGGAGAATCCCGAAAACTTGTCGTCGATCTTGTCGCAGGTGAAACAGCTAAAAGAGATTATTACGGACAAGAATTTTGATCAATATCACCAGCAGTGTGACATATTTATAAGCCCCGATTTGAAGGGTGTGGGAATGTTGAGTTTCGATGCAGAGAGCGTGGCCAGAGTGACTCAAAGTGGATATGAAGCAGCTGCGGCGCAGGAGGCTAACTTCAAGGCGCTTAAAGATCTGATATATGGAGAAACATCTGTTGTGGAGGCAGATACAGACACTGGTACCGCAGCCAAAAAGACGGCGATAAATATCCTTAAAAATCGTGTAAAGATCTCCAAAATAGAGCTTGTCGGCATAGATAAGCAGATTGAGCGTTGGATGCATCGCGCCTGCACTGTACGCGAGGGCGACTCGGTTTGCAAGAGTGATATTGATGAGTCAGTGTCCATTTATTATGGAACAGGTAGTTACGAGAGTATCACATATACGCTTCACAATGACCCCACAACGCCCGATGGCTATATCCTTAGATTTAACTTCGTGGAGAAATCGCCCCATAATTTTGGTTTGGGATTTAGATTCGACTCTCGGGATATGCTTTCGTTGCTTCTCCATTTTGGAATAAATAGTAATCGTATGAGTGGATTTAAGGCCGATTTGGATAGCAAGTTGGGCGGCAATCAGTGGCTCAAACTAAACCTTTCATACGGTCATCTGCTATATCCCAAAATCAATTTAGCATATCATTTCAGGAACTCTGAGCTTGATGTGTATGATATGGATAAACTCGAAATGAATGAGAAATTCTTGCAACATAAGTTTAGACTATACCTCTCGGAGAATTATTTGAGAACATTCAGCATCGGAGTAGGTGTCGAGGCCGAATTACTGACGCCTAAAAAAGTGATGTACTCGCTCTATGATGCGGTGAATCAGGATTATAAGGATGTCAAAACGTTGGGAACATTTGCGTATTTGAACTTCGATAATCTCAATAAGAGCCGATTCCCGACGCGTGGAGTTAAAAGTAGATTGGATTTTACTTGGAAAGATTGCACTTTTGGCTCCCAAAGCATCGAGAAGTTGCATTTTGGCTCGTTTGTGTTTGGGTTGGAGAGTTATGTGCCCATCATCGAGGATAGGTTTGTGATCATACCGCAGGCATATGGTAGTTTCCTGTTTGGCAAGGGCGCTGTCAATGGAACAAAAGGTGGCTGGAATCCTATTTTCCAAGGTCCGGTGCCGATGTATCCATATATGAACAATTTGATTGGCGATGTCGAAATGGGAAGATGTATCGACCATCAGTTGCCTTTTATCGGACTGAACAAAACATCCTTTGCCTTCAATAACCTTGCAGTTGTTAGAGCCGACGTGAGAGTGCGCCTTTTCCGAAGCCACTATCTGACGGGTATGGTCAATTATGGACGTTCGAGCGTTGATTTGAGGAATTTCATCAAGGATAAAAATACATTGCAATGGAGCGAACTCTACGATTACAATGCTTCGAATTGGTGGGGTGCAGGAGTAAGATATTCAATTGATACCAAGATTGGTCCGCTGAATTTCGATGTCAGCTCATCGAACATTTCCCGAAGTGTGAATCTCTATTTCAGTTACGGATATTTCTTTTAACCCGAACGCAAAAAAACGTGAAAGGATTTTGGTTCGCGCTTAATAACGTAGGGTGGTCTGGTTTCAGGCCACCCTACGTTAGTATGAGGAGTATAGGATTCTCGTGTAAATCTGTTGTGTCGTGATAATACGCCACTCATCTACTTTTTGTTGGGAGAATAAAATCTTTTGCACCTGCAAGTTGATGTTAAAAAAACAGACACTCTGTAAATTTACGGAGTGTCTGGTTTGTGAAAAAGTCCATATTAAGGGTTGCGTCCCTACGTTTTAACTTCTTGTAATTTAGTTGGCTTGGTTTCCAGTTTCAAACTCAGCTACATAAATGTAAAACTGCATACATTTATCTTGTTGATTATATTATCATCTTTTTTATGAATATGCGATTAATTTATGGAAAGTTCCATAAATTAATCGCGAGTAAGGCCACAACCGTTTGCATACGGCTGTGGCCTTACTTCCCTATTATAACGACTTTAACTCAATTATTTTGTCACAGGACGGATGCAGAATCCTCTCGATTTGCGTTCTTTCGAACTGAAATAAATGATTTCTTTGAGCGCCATAAATGAATATGCGTCGCTCGCATTTTGCCAACCTGGCATATAAGAAGAAGTCCAGTAGTTAAGTCCCTTGTTTATATCTTGCGGAAGACGAGACGAATCACAGTTATAGGTTATTTCACCCGAAGCAGGCAAGAAGATATACTTTCCGTTATGCTTACTGGTCACTTTTAGCCCTTGGCGTCGGCCTATGTTGGTCCATTCCCAGGTACAGTTCTCCATCAGTTCTGCAAAGTCTTGCACATTAGGTGTGTGCCAATTGTTTCCCCAATGGGCCGTAGCAGCATCGTAATTGGCATCACTAGTTATATCTTTCTGTACTTCATCTTTGGCATATTTATCACCCTCGTAATAGGTGGTAATCGCCCCCCAACGATAATAGCCACCATCTTGGTCCACCGCATCTGCGCCTAAGTTGCAAGTGGCCCATTTCAACCCCGAAGGCAATCCTAAGTCCACCCACTTATGTCCGTTAGTTTCGCCATCGCTCGGAATATCCGTGTTTACATCATAATCGGTTACTGGGCGTATAGCAAAGCCACTATAACGTTCGCCTATGCTTGGTTCACCCAAAGCCGCTCCAAAGGTGTACATATGTGCGCCATTGTTAAAGTTGTCGGTATAAGGCGTGGATGTCCAATAGAGGCCACATCCGCTAGCCTCTTCTAATTTCGAACCATTTCTCGATCCAGTTGCAGGTAAGAAGATGGACTTGTCGTTTAAGACACTGGTAAACTCTCTGCCCCAACGTCCGCCTTTCTGTACATATTTATCGTTGCTATAACGAATCAACTCTCTCAGTTCCTCTTCGGTAGGCATTCGCCATCCCTTGCCCCACTTTTGGGTAGCCACGTCGTATGTTGGATCTCCGGCAATGTCACCCATCTCCTTTTTATAAGTCTTGGTGTTTTCAGCTGCGAACGATGACTTTGTCGCCGTTTCACCCCACGAGTAGTGCTTGCCCGGATGTTCGGGCGCAGTGGCATCTACATTGCAGGTAGCCCATCGGGTGCCAGATGGCAATCCTAAATCCACCCATTCGTGTCCGTTCAGTGTACCTGTGGTAGGGCCATATTCCACCATAGTGGCGATGGTAGTAGCCTTTATTTGCTTACTTGCTATCGAAAAAATGTCGTCCGATTGACCGTTGCTTTCCGATGCCTTTGGTTGCGAGGCGTTGGTTGCTGCTTGTTGCGATTGATTGTCTGTTATAGCTTCGGCGCCCTTGTCTGTTTCCTTGTTTACACCCTTCTTTACCTCCTCCTGAATGCGATTTACCACCTCCTTTTTAACGGTTTTCTCCAAATTCTTCAAGAAATTTTGCGCACTAACATCGGTTGTTTTTGCAGCAAGGAATAAAACCAACATAATAAATATCACTTTCTTCATATAGCTGTTAGTTTTAATTGGGAGATTCTATAAATCGGATTTTTTCATTAGCGAGTAGCCAGAATCTCATTAGGGCTACCGATAATGTAGTTTTATCGCACTAATTTAGTAAATCTTTTTCTAATTTTGAAGAGATTGAATAATTTTTAGGAAAGATAACCATTGATAATAAGTGGAATATGTTTAGTTTTTATACAGTCATCTACTCCTTATAATATCTATAACTGTGGGTTAAGTTTGTTCTGTTGGAGAAATGATTTGTCGTTGTGACATAAATATTTGTTCTCCGAAAAGTATTGTTGGGGAAAATAGATTTTTATAGGACAATACCGAAAATTACTTGCCGATGCAACACATTTACACTATTGATTGAAAGCGTTTTAGCCTTTTAATCGGTACAACTCGCATTTTTACAATGACACGGAAAATACTCACAAATTCATCGTGCTGAAAATCAACGATTTCGATATACGTGTTGTACCGCGCTTTTCAAGCTCATTTTCAAGTTTCGGCAGAAACCAAATTTAAGTGATTTATATTCAGCTTCTTACCTCATTTGCGTTTCAAATGATTTCTAATGCAAAGGTACGATTTTTAAGCGATAATCAGTAATGATTAGCAATGATTTTTATTGACTAATTAGCATTATAATACTTTACTTTGCGAAATATTCAGTCTTCAACCAGTAGGCATAAATCGGATCTTGGAACGAGATTTCTCCTGCTTTGTTATCCAAAATATCATTCTTGATAAGAGCCGCCTTTGAACGTGCTATTGAGGTCGTAGAAGATATTTTGTAGCGATGCATCACATCAGTAGAACTGATTGCCTTTTCGCCTGCAATAAGGGCTTTAAGGTAGTTGAGCTGCTGTGTGGTCAATGTCTCTGTAATCGTTACAAACAACAAACTTAATTGCTCTACCAATGCGGGGTGTGCCTCGTGCACTATCTCAACCGTAGAGATATCCTTTGTTCGCAACCACGACTGTTGTGCGAGCTGCTGTGCGTAGTAAGGGTGATTGTCTACAAGTTCCACAATCAGATTGGCTGCATCATCATTTATGCTCTTGCCTGTATCTGCGAAACGACTATTAAAGAACTCCACAAGATAAGGAGTGTCAATCTTATTGAGGAACATCAGATTGCCGAACTTGTAAAATG
>JAZKYX010000035.1:0-35691 GCA_045612405.1 Alistipes sp. | reverse complement strand
ATTCTCTCGCGTCTGTTGCAGGTGGCCGACTACAATGTCGAGGCGGCCGAGCGAGGTATTGTCTTTATCGACGAGATAGATAAGATTGCCCGCAAGAGCGACAACCCCAGCATCACGCGTGATGTGTCGGGCGAGGGTGTGCAGCAGGCTCTGCTGAAAATTCTGGAGGGTACGGTGGTAAATGTTCCGCCTCAGGGTGGTCGCAAGCACCCCGACCAGAAATTTATTCAGGTATATAATCGCCAAAACGAAAAGTCGTAAATCGCAAAACGAAAAGTCGCTTTTTCATTAAGGAAAAACGCAAAACGAAAAGTCTTTAAAATTTCCCGCGCAAAATATTTACAATACCATTTCGAGAAGTATATCGAAATGGTCTAAAAACATAGAGCTCTCGATGGAGAGCTCTATTCATCATCCTTGCAAAGCTACATTAATCTTGCACTGTGTTTTAACAGTTGTTAAGTATTACTTAACCACTATTCAAACAATGTATGCTGCACCTTGTTTTCATAGTTGCACACTATCCATTCCTCTTGTTTTCGTCTACTCACTTTTGATGCACTGATAGTCCGCTCGACGCGGTGAATCAGCCAACCATCTCGCTGTGCGAAATAATCAATCATATCGTGGGGTAACATTGTGAGCATAAATCGTCCCTTTACTGTAGAGAGCAAGTTTAACAATTCCTCCAGATTTCTCTCAGAGAAAACCCCTTCATAGTGCCCACAATCAGAGTTTACATATGGCGGATCTACAAAATGAAAAGCTTCAGGATGATCATATGTAGCAATAACATCCAGGGCATCTCTACTTTCAATAGTCACTCTGTCGAGACGAGCGCACAGCCTTTCCGAGAACTCATCCTTTGAGTTTTTAAGCTTTTTAGGCATAGCTCCAGAAAAGTCATACCCAAATGTTCCGTCCATCATTGATGCAAACGACATCTTGCACAAAGCCCAAACAGCCCAAGCGCGTTGAGCAGGAGTAAAGAACTGCGGGTAAGCATTGATATATCCCGCGTGAGCGTGCATATCTCTGCTATGCAATGTCTTTTCTATCTCGCCTTTCAACTCCCTGTAGTTAGTCTTAGCTACCCAATAAAAGTTTGTTAACTCCATATTCAGGTCGTTGATAATCTCCGCTTCAGAAGGACGCTTAGCAAACAAAACTGACGCACCTCCGCAGAACGCCTCAGTATAAAGCTTGTGAGGCGGGATAAGCGGCAATATGTATTTTAACATAGTCTGTTTGCCGCCATAGTATGTAATCGGCGTTTTCATAGGCGGAAATATTCACGGATAAAATATGGGCGATCCAAGTCTTTCAGTTTTTTCACAGCCATCTTGTATACAGCCTGGGCAAGCACTTCATTGTCCTTACTGCCCAACAGGTCCGACAAGGTGTTAGCATAATCAGAATAGACCATATTGACCGTTAACCATAGAGCGGCCCAGTTGTAATAAGGTTTCTCTTCAAGAGGTATTCCACTCCTGTTTAAGTAGCTTTTGAGGGCATCCATAGACCAATGAGCACCCCTTGAAGGTTCGCCTGAGCCTGCAATAACCGTATCGTCATTGATAAATTTTGAAGCTACATTTGTCGCTTCTGTAGGAGTTACAAAGTTGTAATACTCCATTCCCGATAAGATCTCAAGAGCAAATGCAGCAAGTTCAGGATGGGAGTCTGCAGCCTTATGGAACACAGCCGTAAAAGCGGCTCCAAAATACTTCATCTTAGCAACATCTCTCGACCCATCCATTATTGCATAGAGTTTATCGTACTGGGTTTTTAAATCAGTTGCGTTCATAGACTTACTTCTTAACGTTAGCTAAAAAATAGGGGATGATTTTAGCAATCCCTTTCGCACCTTCTGCTGATATAGTCTTAATAGTCTTCATCAGCAAGCCACTGTTTTTACGCACCAGTGGAGCAACTTTAAGCACATCCGATGCTTTCAGTTGAAACATTCGACTGGCCTCCTCCGCAAAGCCCTGCACTGCCGACACTTCTGCGTCGCTATTGCAATCTATTGCAATGTATATTTTTCTGTATGCCATATTATTTTATATTATCAAAATCAATTTCAGCAGGCTTTACATCATCTTCGTTAGACGATGAATTTGAGCCTTTAGTAATAAACCCGCTTATTAGACCTCCGAGGCCACCTACGACTAAATCCCATACTTCAGGGTGATTAGTCTTGATAGACGCTATTTGCTCCACATAATCAACCGCCGCTTCTATTCCAGTTTTGGGCTTTGGAGTAGTGGTTGGGAGTTTCTTATTCTTTGTAAGAATATCGGCGAACTTATCCGCTTTTTCAGCAGCTAAAGCGTAATCATCACCTTGTCGCACGCGCTCGGCAAACATAAAATCAAACGCATCCGAGCGAGATGCGAAAGAGGGCATCTCTTTGACTGAAGAAAATAAATTCATAATGTTTTAATTAAAAGAGATAGGAGGGGGCTTGCGCCCCACTCCATAAACCAGAACGATTAGCCACTAGCAGTGATTACACTCCTCGATAACCTCCACAGTCGTTGTGGGAGAACCGTAGGTGCTTCGCTGGACAAAGCGTGAGCCACCGCCGTTGCAACCGCAGCCATTGTGATGAGCATACTGGCCGTAACGAGACTTAAACACTGCCTGATCGAGGTCATTCAGAGATTTATAAGTGTGGTCTCGAATATCCTCCACACCTTGAATGATTCCGCTCAAGGTGCGAGCAGTATTGAAGTTCTGCTCAGCATTGTTCTTCACAACGGGCTCAAGCGTATTCAAACGGCCATTCAAATTGCTGATTGAGGCCGCAAGGTCAGCCTTACCATCACCCTGCTTGTTGCACCACCACAAGAAGAAAATCGCAACAAGAATTGCAACAATCCACCAGATTGGCTGGTACCACCTGTTGTCATAGTCATTCATTCGAGAAAGCTCTACAACATCCTTGAAAGTCATATCCATAATTCAAATAATTTATCGCCTCTTACCTCTTCAGCGCTTGAGAAGGTCGGCTGCGCACTTCCGTTCCCTTGATACAAAGGTCTACATTTGAAACATCCCGTGCAAAAAAAGTTTGTACGGTTTTATGTCGTTTTATTCCTCAAATGGCGTTATCTCCGTAGGCGAAGTATGATTCAACACTTCAGCAATAGTTCGAGTTGAGTATCCAGTCAATCGGGATAGATATTGGTATATAAATTTTCGAGATACTGCAGCGGCAAAATCGCCACCTTTCAACATCAAAGCCTTGTATTCCTCGTGAATCTGATTGTCTCGACGAATAGTTTTAAGATTTCTCTTTTTCATACCAAAATTTTTATTAACTTTGCAACACCTCTTACAATAATACAATAGGTGACGACGCACCCAAAGGCCAATAGCCTCTGTCGTGGTGCGTCGTCACCTTTGTTATCCGCAAGAAGGTAAGAGGGCTTACGGATAAAGGCAGGGGCATTCTTTTACCCCATCACTCGTATATTAAAACGCTTTCTATTCCAACTATATTTGAATACGGATTTTTGCTTACAACATCTACCTCTCGGCTTTTAACACGCTTTGTGCGCCACAAAAAGCCTAAAAATCGTGCTCTTTGCACAGTTTCAACAACCAGAAGTGAATCTCGAACCTCTAAGGTACCATCAAAAATACCATCTTGATATATCACTCCGTGAAGATCTATCCACTCATCGCTCACATCCAGCACCTTGACTGAATCAACCAAAGATACTGTGTCGTGAATAACCACTACACTGTCGCGCACTTGGCCCTTCAATGTCGCTATCGTTTGCAATTGCACTGACGTCACCTGTTCGAGCTCCTGTTTCTTCACTTTCAGCGATTCAATTAGCTTTATATCCTCAGCACGATAACGTTCCATTTCCGATAGGCGAAACGATAAAACTTGTGCTTTAGCCGCATTCAAAGAATCCGAGGTGCGATACCTTTCGACATCGGCCAATAAGGCTTGGATCGTTGCCTGAGATGTAACCAATCTCTTCTGTTGCTTGCGAACTTCAATAGCCGCGATTGCAATAAGGGCTGCCGCGATCAACGCGGCTACGCCCATTAAAACAACTCTTTTCATACTAAAAATCGTTTTTGAAAAGTTCCCAGCCTGCCTGCACATCGTCAGCATCAGGCTCTGAGCCATTCTCCATACGCGCAATTGCAGTCGCGATAGGGATCATTTGCTTAGCATTCAGCGTATCAATAGTGGAGATATCTGCGATCCTGGTTCTGTTCGACACAAAAGCAACATAGCTTGTCGTGTCGTTTTCGGTGGGCGGGGCATACCTATTGAGCATCGATTGAAGAGTGTTCAAATGATACCTTACCGCATAGGTGTGCAGCAGTACAAAAAGTGCACGGAAGCCGTACGCCATCGATGTAAACTGCTTAAACGAGTAGTCAGAAGACTCGCGTTCGCCTTTGTAGACAACGTCCGACCGGCGAATATTACCTGGATTAAAATTTGCATAACCTCGTGCCATAATCTTCTATTTATTAAAATTAGCATTTGAATTTTACGATGGATCGGTTGTGTTCTTGCACACTGCCTTACATCGTGCTTTGAGTCGTTTTTGATTCTCGACAAGTACCGGACAATCCTTATTATTGCCAGACTTCAGGTAACGACACTCCACAGCTTTGTTATTTATCGCCGAGAGCTGCTCGTTATCTTCAATGACTTCTGCCAGTCGTTTCTCCACTTGCTCGCAACGCTTTTCTGTCGCTTGGTGCCGAGTTTCATCACGAGCTCTGTCCTCACGCATTTTTTCAATAACGTCTTGCGTGTAGGTCATTACAGTATTCAGTGTTTTTTCGAAGGCTTCAGCTACTTGCTTAACCATCTGTGCGGCATCGCTACCTCGCTGCTCTCGCGTTCGTGCAAAGCGGTCAACGAGTAAATACAAGACACCGCCACTGACAAGAGCTTTCTGAATAATATCGAGCCACTCCATAGCTTTAGTGTTTATTTAGGGTCAATAACTATAGCCAGGTCTCGATGAACCGACATTGGCCAGCCGTTCTCTGCAATAATCTTTTCAACAGTTGCGAGAGAGAGCTTCTGTGTGATATCCACTTCAACTTCCTTCTCCCCCTCTGGGGCGACAACTGCTTCGACGTCCGCCTCATACTTAACTTGCATTCTCCTTAGGTGCGCCGCCTCTCCTGGCGTGTACTGACCCTTCAACGCAAGTTCCTCATAGCCAGCAGGCTTTAGGTTTTTGTTTGACTTCTCAATAAGAGCCTTGTGTTTTTCGCCGATTTCGGCGAGAGCATACCACAGTGAAGTCACTGTTTGACGTTCTGCGGTCTCAAGAGTTGATACTTTTGCTGCATCAAGTGTAACGTAGGCTTTGTAAACCTTTTCTACTGTTGTCTTCATTGCTTCCATTTTTTTTAGTTTGATACTCCTGTAATATCTGCCTCTATCGCGGTAATGAATGCGCGAATATCGGCTATCAGTTGCGTCTGCTCGTCCTGTGCAATAGCAGAGAACTGTACCGACAAGTTGTCGAGAATGTTATCGCTCTGCGCTGCCATTGGCGACGCTGGGCCACCATTAAGCGACGCTGAAAACGATACCGAGCCACGCGCTTTGTCGTTTCTGTGTGCGACTCCGCTGTTGATTGCTGTAACCTTGCCACCCCAATCGTACTGAGCTACCGCTGCAAATGAATACTTCTCACCCTTAGACTCGTAAGCCTGTGTTGCATTTTTTTTTATCAAATTCATAATATCAAAAATTAAAAGTTAGTTCTCTTGAATTGTCGCTACGGAAGCCTTTGGGATTCCGCTATATTGTAGCTTATTATTAAACCATACACCAAAGTAAATGCCGCTTGCCCCCGTCGAGTTGGCGAGCCTCACGCTATACGTTTGCGAATCGGCGTCCGCGCCCAGCGTTATATCATCAAAATATGCGCGGGCTATCGGGTCAGTGCAGGCCGCATCACGGTAGATACCGCACACTATATTCGTAACCTCGCCTCCAGTATATTGTGTACCCATCGACGAAATCTTAAAACTCGCCACCACCAGTGAATAATCCGCTGAGCTTATCTGGCGGAATATGGGGCTGCCGTTGCTTGTGAATACAACTCGAGCTATCTCGTATGTAGGAGGTTCACCACCGCCACTGCTCGGCTCCATAGAGCAATTAACAATCGGGTAAGGTAGAGCATAGCACCAATAACCACTCAGCGTCCAGTCGTTCTCAGAGCTGAGGCTGGTGATGCCGTCGGGCGCATTAGTAATAAACTCGAAAATTTCAAATGTCTTACCCGCCAAGTTCTTTAGTACGTTGCGTGTTCCAACCTCGTCCGACAATAGATTCAACCAGCCGACACACCAAAACTCGTATGTGCCACACTTTATATATATACCCCTTCGCATACCTACGGCGTTGCCGTTATCGTCTTCTGTCGGATATATATCTACCCTGTATAGCTGACCAGCGTCTTTCCCCTCTGTAAGCTCGATTCCGTTGAGCTGATAATCAGTCGCAACATAAGGGAATCGCCAACCGTCAGCGAACGTTGTGCGCAAAGGGCATTGCGCCTCGGGATTGTAGCCATTGAAGTCGCTCAATCGCTTAGGCCTCAATCCGTCGTATGATGTTCGGGGTGGCAACTCATATGAGAAGCCTGCGTCGCCATTCGTTTTTACGGCCTCATATACGCCTGCTGGCGGTGTGTTCCCGCCAAGTATTCCCAGCCCATAACGAGACTTTACAGCCCAACCGCTTGTGTACTGCTTTGCCATATCGGCCGTAGATATAAAGAACTTTCGCGCAGGATAACTTCTTACCCCCTCAGCGTCAACTATCGGCTTTCGGCGGCTGAACGGGTTTATATTGGCGCTTATAGAAAACAGCGTGCTACCGTCAGCGCCTGTCGTGTTGCCTCCGTAATAGTTCAGCAAGTCCGACACCTCCTGAGCTGTCGCCAAAGTACCAATATCGGGTATTCTATCGAGTGCCATTACTTACGCTGTTAATTGATTTAACTTCTGTTTAAGCTCTGCATTTTCTCTTTCGAGCTGAGCTATGCGCCTGTCGTGGTCAAGCACGGGAGCAATAAGCGATGCCCCGATATAGAAGGCCGCATCAACGTAATTCATTCGCAAAGTGTTATCCCGCCCCCTTTGGACCACCTCGGGCAATACCTCTTGCATATCGTCAGCTATACCGCCGACGTGCAGCACGGTGTCGCGTCTGTCTTTCCAATAGAATTTGATTGGTTTGATTCGTTCCATCTGCGCCAAACTCAACCCCTGCTCGCTGATTATGTTCTTCAAAGAGCGCTGCGACTGCGAAACCCAAGACACATTGCCGTTTACAAGGAGGTTGCCGTTGATGGTAGTGTTGCCATCTGCGCTAATCTGCATCGCAGTAGCATCTCCAACGACAAAATCTAAAATATAACCTCTCAATACCGTATTATACCACCTTGAGCCGACATATATATTATTGCCACTCAGAAGAAACGCATTAACACTGCCTAAGTCAAAACCAGTCGTCAATCCAAGATGCCCTGTTACTTTCACGTCTCCGTGAACGTGGAGCATCGCATCGGAAGAAGTGCCACCGACAGCTAACTTATTATCAACTATCACTGTACCATCGGCATTGAAGCCCATTAAACCTTTTGCCAATTTATTTGAACTGTTGTGCCAGTTTATTCCACTTCCACTTATATAGATACCCTCACCACCTGAATTTAAGAATATCCATTGAGACGTTCCATTATTACCTATATCCCACGTTCCGTTAAAATCTTGTCCCCAAATAGTGCGAGTATTTTCGAGCTTGGTAGCAGAGGCAACATTTGAATCAGTAAAGGCAATAGTTTTCCAGTTGCTATCCCACCCTATGTTACAATTCGCTCTCCAATATAAATTTTTGGTTGGATTATTACTGTTGTGATTGAAATCCCAAGATAGTTGTCCTTTTATCCCACCGCCTGCATCAAGTGTAAAAATTACACCATATCCACCATGCGGCCAATTAATGAGACCTGCGTTTGATTGCCCGTAATACCAAGCGAAAGGGTAAGTCAAATTATTAGCATCAAGATTTGAACTGGTAGAAGCCAAACCATAGGCTATCGTCGCACTATTTGCATTACCCGCAAGGTTGCCAATAAACGATGGTGCGGTGATTGCATCTGTGAAAATAGCATCTCCGTTGACTTGTAACTTATGCCCACTATCTACAGTAGTGTCTATGAGTATATTACCGTTCGATTTCAGGGCAAATCCTATTGAATGATTAGTGCCGTAACGAAGATATATGTTATCTCCATCAATGTAGGTAGGCCATCCGTTACCAGATGTGCCATAGCCAACCACAACGTGATTGCTATTGCAACTAAGCGCATTTGCTCCATTTTTGCCGAGTATGGAGTTTGCTCCAAGATTCAGGTCGCCAGCAGATGTGAAGTCGCCGATGAAAAAGTTGGCTGTAATCGAGCCATTGATTGTACCTCCACTCTTTGACAAATAATTATCTCCCACCCACTGCTCGGTCGCATAGCCAAGCAACGAGGATGTAGTAAGATAACCCATTGGGTTGGTGTTGCTATATGGGGTATAACCCAAAGCGGCAATAACCATATCGTAGTCGATACCCTTAATGTACTTATCGGGGTTGCTCGAATTGTAAGGAGTGTAGCCAAGAGCCGTTGTTACTTGCGAAGATGTAATGCCAGTGAGATATTTCTTACCCTCCACCCAACTTTGGGTGGCATAACCATCGAGGGCATTTGTTACCCACGGCTCGGTCGCATAGCCAAGCAACGAGGATGTAGTAAGATAACCCATTGGGTTTGTCGCGCTATAAGGAGTATAACCTAATGCGGCAATAACCATATCGTAGTCGATACCCTTAATGTACTTATCGGGGTTGCTCGAATTGTAAGGTGTATAGCCGAGCGCAGTCGTCACCTGGGCAGATGTAATGCCAGTGAGATATTTCTTACCCTCCACCCAACTTTGGGTGGCATAGCCATTGAGCGCAGAAGAAGTGATATAACCTTTGTTAGTTACCCACGATTCGGTTGCATAACCAACAAGAGCATCAGATGTTATATAACCACGCGTGGTTACATATTGCTCTGTTGCAAGACCACTGAGAGCAGATGCGGTAATATACCCTGCGCTATTGGATAATTGGTTGTTGTCTGTCGGAATGGCTGTTTTCAGCGCATAAGGCACAAGGGCGGCCTCGATAAGCGCATTTACCTCTGCGGCCGTCAAACCACCGCCTGTACCGCTACCTCCACCAATAGCTGTGAGTTGCCATTGGCCCTGAGAGTTCCTTGTCTTTACGATAGTTGCGCCATCAACCTGCACGGCATCCATAATGGTAGATGGCTTAAAGCCTTTGATAGACGCAAACCACGCGACATTTCCTGTCACCGCCAAATCGCCCTCCATCTCCCAGACTCCGAGCTCATCGTTGTATCTCAGATATCCGTTTCCAATCTTGATGTACTTATGCGCGACCAGACCATTGAGGAACTCAGCTACTTCGTCAAAGGTTATAGGAGCAGCTACTTTACCTCCTTTGCGTTTGTTAAGAAATTCTTTCTCACTTTTGGCAGAGGTATATACAGAAGAGTTATTGGCTGAAGTATCATCGTCAGACTTGATAATTGCAGGCAACTGACCAGAGAATTGCGCTACAACATTTTCAGTCTTCTGTATTGACGCTTGAAGCCTGCTTAAAGTTCCAACCACACGGACGGCGCTGATGTCGACACTCAGCTCATCAGGATAGGCGATGTTGCGTGTTATGCGAGTAATGCGGCTGTCGTAGTAACCTAACGCAAAATACTCATCGCTCATCAAACGCACGCGCTGACCTGGGCGAAGCTTTAAGCCTCGCTCCTGGACCTCGATATAGTCGAGCTTCACCTTGTACACACTTACATCCTTGACAGCGTCGGCAGCGAATACTCGAGCAGCATCGAGGAATTCGTGAGAAGCGATAGGATAATATACATCGGGCATAGAGACATTCCACACCACATACTTATCGCCTACTGCGGGCGTCAACACACCGCCTGGTAGTTGAATATCGCCATTCCAGCGAGTGATAAGTTCAAACTCATTACTATCAGCAGAATAGTTTACTTCAAACTCCTGGCCCATCAGCTCTCCTGATTGGAACGTAATATGCTTTACAAGCCCAGGAATCTCAAATTCGTTTGGATTAAATGGAATAGCTGAATCTTGAATGTAATATATCAAGAATGACGTGCCATTTTCATTTTTAGCCGTTGTATAACGCACGGCGCTGACTGTTCCTTCGTATCGAGGAAAGATATGCGCAAAGGCAGCCTCCTCCACCAGCTCAGCGACACCCTGCTCGGGGTTGATGGGGACAGATTTAAGGCCAGAAGGCAACTGCAGACGATCGTGACCATACTTTGTTGGGTCTATATTGCGAGTTGAGCCGATGGGGAACAGATAGGCATAAGAGCGCATATCTCCAGCGGTATCGCATACAATATCGCCCAGCACACCATTCATATAGCCAAGAGTGACACTCTCGCCAAACTCGGCACGACCAATGTTCAGCGTCATTCCATCAATCCACCACTCTGTATTCTTAGCATCTACGATTTCTTGTAGCACATCACTACAATACTTACCCGAGTAGTCGATGGCAATATTTTCAGTAGAAATAACCGAACCCACCTTCCACTGATCTGTACCCATTCGACGGTTTAGATTAGCCACAATGATAGCAGCGTGTTCTGCCGCAGGGCCTGTGTATTTGAACATCGGCGTATCCTCGCCATCGATAGTCTTCAGAGCAAGAGTGATGCTCAACCAAGAAGCGGCATCGCCAAGTGTCAAGTCATACTTCCACACTGAGCTATAAATCATCGTAGGTTTATACTCATTTAGCAAGTAGAAACGAGTGCCGTCAAAATCGATGTAACAGCCAGCGGTCAACACAACGCACTCCTCCAGCTCAAAAGAGATCGAAAGCTTATTGTCGCTCATCAAGCTCCAGTCCTGAGAAGAAGATTCATCTACTGCAACCTCAAATAGAGGAATTCCATAGTATGAGTACAATTGTGTTTTCATCGTTCAAATGCCGTTTAAAAGTTCGGTGAAGGTTCTTCGAATACTATTGAAAATATAGCGGCGACTCCACCGTTAAAATCTGTCAGTTGTTTGTAGGGTTCAAGCTTACGCATATACACGCGCCAGGAACGGGATAACTCCGTGAGTGATATCGTAAGCCAACCATCAGTTCCATCTTTTAGGAAGTTCAGGAATCCGAAATATCTCTCCTCAAACTGGGCCTTATTAGCTGCTTCGATGCAAAACTTCAGTGTAAACTCTCGTTCCTTCCATCTCTGCGTCAGCTTTGCTGGGAGTTTCACCCCGTTGAGTTCTCGGAACTCCACCTTGCGCTGTTCCTTCAGTTCTGGAGCAGCCAGCAGAGCGGAGTAGTTTGCCATCGGGTCGTCGCCCTCCTCAAAGGCGAGGAACACGCCATACTCAACGTATGGATCGATGCCGTTTATGGTCAACAGACCTTGCAGAATATTCATACTATTTCACGTTAAGGCCCTCACGATGGATGGCATTCAACAATGCATATATTTGAGCGATAGGAGCGGTGTTGCTTACGATCGCGTTCATCGCGTTCAGTTGCTCGGTGAGTGCTGTGAAGATGTTGTCCAGCTTTAAGTCGCCCGATGCCAGGTGTGCCTGGATTGAAGTTACAATACCTTCAAGTCGGGTGAAACTATCTTGGCTCACGGTGTACATAGCTCCAGCTTTACCTGACTGCGTTGTAGTGCCGCTCATATCGATGCCATACTTCTTGCCTATTCCCTGAAGTATCGTTTGCCATTTATCGACATCACCTTGCGTGCTCGCCACTTCTGCCATCAACTGGTCAAGACGAGCTACTGCAGCCTCGAACTTTTCTATATCAGAGCCTGCCCCGCCATATATTGCTTCAATATCAGCTTGAGCGTCTTCGAGCAACGGGTCAAGAGTCATCGCGTATATTATGTTTCGAGCGAACTGGCGGACCACATCACTCAACGACTCAAGTCGAGAGGCCATAGCGTCTGCCGCTGACATTGTGCCGTCCGCTACAGCCAACATCGAATCAAGGATGTTATCGCCCAACTCTCCAAATATAGAACTCAAATAGTCTCGAACGGCAGTCAGAGCCTGCTCGTACGTCTCCCAGTCGGAAACCATCGACTTAATGAGGGCCTGATTCTCGTTCGACAGTTTTCGGAACACCTCATTACTGTCATCTGCAAACTTGGTCAGCGCATCCATATTAATCTGACCGTCGTCCCCGAATAGCTCGGGGACTAGGTCTTTCAATGAAGCATACTTAGCCGAACGAACCCAAGTAGAGTGTCGTGTCTGAACTTGCATCTGGCCGACAGCATTGGCTAATTCCTGCGATGGATCGCCAGGCATAAAGCTCAGCCCTGCAGTAAGACGAATCTTCAGTTTATTCGCATCCAGATCCTGCAATGCTTTTCGCATCACATCGATATTGCGTTGGAAGTTTTTGTGCACTGCATCACCAAATATAGACCCATCGTCCTGGTTGATGCGTGCGCGCTCGTTCATTAAGCGCAACTCCTCATTAAATTCTTTTGCGAGTCGTATATTTCGCTCCATATCGGACTCTCCACCACGCAACACCGCCGATAAAGCGCGTATCACCTGAAGTGCGGCAGAGATGACAGTGAGAATCACCGAAGCCTTCTCAAGCTTAGTCATTGACTTACCAGCTTTGTCTGCAACTCCTTCCACAGCCTCCGACGAAGTCTTTGAAAGCTTTACTATACCCGATATCATTGAGAGTGTCGATGAAGATATCGAGCCTGCTGTTTTGATGATATCCCCGAAAGTACCACCAAGAGTCTCACCAATATCTCGCAAGTCGTTGTTCACGCGACCTAAGGCTTCTGATAGACGTTCCCACTTCTCGTAGCTATCATCTTCTTTGCCCTCGCCTTTCGGCTTGTTAAGAGCTGATGAGAGCAGCGAGTACGCCGCCTTTGCCTTCGCAACCTCTTCAGGGCTCGCATTTACATCGCTTTCAAGGTCGTTCAATTCCTGCTCGGCAAGCATTAAGAGTTTTCGTAGCTCCTCAATGCTTTTGGTGACAATTGCATCAGCCCATCGCTCAAACTGCGGGAACTGACGTGCAAACGCGATATCAAACTCCTCCAACGCCTTCTCTTTTGCCTCTTCGGCGCGTGCCTGGTTCTCTGGAGCACCAGCTAAAGTTGCGATATCTCGATCGTATTGTTCTGCGAGTCGTGCTCGGCTTTGTAGATATGTCTCATACTTAGCCAAGAGATTATCGTAAGCCTTTGCTGCAGCATCGTTTTCCTCTTTGTTGATAGCAGAGAGTTGTTGAGTCAATCTCTGTGAGTATACAGCAATCTGAGTATCGAATAACGCATTGATATCTGAGGCTCCTGTACCTCCGTTCTTCTCACGGTCGGCGGCAAGAAGTTTCTCTCGATTAGCCTGAATATCGCGCAACTGTCGCTCGAACTCTGTACGAGCCAATACGCGCCTACGCTCATAGCTATCCTCGATAAGGTCTATTCTGGCATCCTCAGTCTTCTGCATAGCTCGCAACAGCTCTGACTGAGCGTCTATTTCTGCCTTCACCACCTTCTTTGTGGCACCGCCACCTACTCCGCCAACATCAGAGATAGAGTTTACAAGAGCATTCTCACTATCCTCTATCATCTGCATTATCTCCTCGACAGTTTCGCCTTCAACTCTATAACGCTCCTTAAAAGTATCTAAGGCCTTTTTCAAAGCTCGCTCCTCAGCAATACCTGTAGTTGTGAGCGTACCATAAGCTCCAGCAGTACCCTGACCCATCATTGTCGTGCCAGTTGCCCCTCTCGCACTTGCGGCTGTCAATGCTTCTTGAGCTTTGCGAACAGCCTCGAGTTCTGGAGATAGCTTCGCCGCCGCAAGTTCCTGTACGCGGTCCATTGCAGCGCGGCTTTGCGCCACCTCGATTAGCTTCGTGCGCAGTTGCTCGTATGCTTCTGTTGCCTGACCAGCCATAATAGCCTCAGCACTCATATTGCCGAGATATTCAGGGTATAGGTCCTGCATCTTCTCGGCGGCCTCACGACGCAAGTCCTGAGCTTTTGATTGGTCAGTAGCAACCTTTAGCAAAGCCTCTGCCTGTGCAATATCCTTAGCAGCGTTAACACGGCCCTTTGACATTGCATCGTTGTACTCCATCGTAGCTACTTTGGCAGAGTCCAAAGCCTCTTTGCCCTGGAATAAGGTCTTTACCCAATTGCCGATTTCTTTACCATAAGTCACCAGCAACATTATACCCACTGAAAGCGCAGTCTGCCACGAGAATATCGAGGACAAAAGCTGCTTCCACACTGGCGTTCCCTTTTCGCCTGCCGCCGTCAGCTCTGCATACTCTTTACGAGCACGAGACAGTTCATCGGCAAAGATTGGGAGGTTGTTAGAGATGGCCATAAAGAACATTTGCGGACCCATTGCCGCTGCAGGCAACTCTCGAGCAATCTGCTGAATGCTCATATTAAGGCCGTTATATTTCTTCGTAACAGCATCTATTTCGTTTGCGCTGGGGCCTATTGATGGCGTAGCTGCAAGCTTCAGCATCTTGGCGTTGAGCTTATCCATCTGCGACTCCAACTTCTTTATCTCAGCGATATTTTCCGACTGGTCGAGAGCATCAGCATTGGTGGCACGGAGCTTGTCTATTTTCGCCTGGATACGATCCATCTTAGAGAGAACCTTCAATGTCTCTCTATCAACACTTGCAGATACTCGCTGTGCTCCTTCTTGGGTTTTATCTCTTACGAGAAATTCAATTTCGACCGGTCTCATTGTTTTTTAACATCGTTTGAAAGATTTTCAAAGTCGATTCTGTCTTCGATTTAGGCTTCTGCTCCTCTTCTGCTGGAGTGTCTACCATTCGTGGCGCATCTGCCATCTTGGTCATCAGCAACGGGTAGTTTATTCTCCATAGGACATAATGCACTGACCAGCCCGTAGCGGTCTCGATCTGCCACATTACGCCTGCCAGGCTATGGGAGCCTTCATATCGGCTCGTTAACTCCTTTGGCTGTGGCTCAGCGTTGGCTTTAGCGGATTTAGTTGCTCCACCAAGCTGATAATAGGAAGAAAACCCTTCACCTCGCTCATATATGCTATAAAGGTCATCTGAGTCTGCCAGATATATTCTAACGGCATCCACCAGAGTATAACCTTTGCCAGCACAGGAGCGAGCACCATTCCTGAGAGGTATCCTCGACAAACGCAAAGAGCAATCATTCGAGCCAGTGTGTGGCCGTGATCAAGCAAGAACCTACGCTTCTGCTCTACGCTGAACTGCTCCATCTCGGCGGCAGTCACCCCGAGGCTCTGCCAACAGTGTGTTATTCGAATGATACCTCCCAGTGTCGGCCTGCGCAGTGTGATGCGCAGGGTTTTACCGACAACGGGGATTCTGAGGAGTGGGACAGAGATGCCTGAATCAAGCAGCATCTCTGCAAACTCCTGCTGAATATTGCGGGCCATTATGCAGACTGAGAAAGTGATACTGAAACAGTCTTTGAAGAGTCTGCCTTCAACGTGAAGGTGAGCGTGCCTGTACGCTGTGAGCCTCCACTATTCTCTGAAGCAATCACCGTCACACGACCATTGATGATCTCGAGAGAGAAGCCATCAGGCACCTTACCCACAGAGAATGGGCCTGAAGCCTCGATATCGAGAGGCAAGCTACCACCATTCTTCTCAAATGTGAGAGTCTCTGGATCAGCCTCAATAAATGGGACGGTAGGGTCAATCGAATATGGAGAGCTGCCATCAAGTGGCATCAAAATCTCAAGGCCGAAATTCAAGCCCAAAGTCTTATCACCACCAAGACCACCGCGAAGGTTACCCAGCGTCAAAGCAGCACGCTTGATAGACAAAGTTTGTCCAGTACCAGCAAGCACCTTTACAGGGCCTTCAACAGTGATAGAGTCTGCGGGCGCATCCCAACCGCCATTCTCATTTTTGCTACCGCCAGCAATAAGAATACAAGCATCGGGAACAAGCTCAATCATTTTAGCCGTAAGCTCCATTGTGGCTGCTCGAGTCTGCATAGTTTTCACAGGAGCCTGACGATTCTGAGCTGACCATATCTTGAGTTTTTGCGCCTCTTCGCCACCTACGCCCAATCCCTCCTCTGAGAGGCTGCCGATACGCTGACCAGCAAAATACGCAGCGTCAAGCAACGCCATATAGCCGTCGTTTGTTTTAATTACTTTTGACATAGTTTTTCTGTTTTTGAGGTTATAGCACCGATGCCTGTCATCGGTGCTTTAAACTGCTACTCCTGAGCAGTTGCCTGAACGATTGCCCATACGCCCTTGTTGTCAGAGCGACGGATGCGACCGCCGCAGCGTACCAAGAACGAATAGAGATCACCGTAATAGGTTGGGTCATTCTCCTTCTCAAAGGCCTTAACCTCGCCAAGAGCACGGACCACACTCTGCTTATGCCAAGCGAGAGCCGCACCGAGGTCACCTGCTGCAGCAGCAGTATCCCAAGACTTTGCACCCGAAGATGTGTACAACGCTGCCTCTGAACGCATCATCACGTTGAATGAGCAGAACTTCCCGACTATGCCGTTCTTGACGTCGGCAGCGGCGTGAAATGCCTGAGCCTCGTGCTGAGTAAGGTCGTTCAAGAGCTGAGAGTACATAGCCGCATCGAGCAACAAGTAGCGATCCTCCTGCGGAACATTGTCGCGATTGAAGCGATACATCAGGCTGAATACATCCTGACGAGTGAGAGCCTTACGCTGGCCCGTAGCGGTAGCGTGTGGTGTCCCATCTGCTGCATCACCGCTTGTCGAGATGATGTGAGAGTTTGCAGGCGACCAGTTGAAGATGAAATCCTTTGCTACTGAATCGAACAATGCCTGCTTATCCTGCGCAAGGACAGACTCACGCTTATCGTACGACAACTCGACGGTGTCGGCGTGTGGGATAAGCACTGGATCTGTCGTAAAGCTCGACAGGGTGTAGGTAAGGTCTGTATCAGTGCGAGTTTTTACTGAAGCTGGAAGCGACGTGCGATTCTTCGATACGCTCGAGGGTGCGCCAGCCTGAGGAATGTGAACAATCTTACCCTGGTTCACAAAGTCGTTGGCATCATAGGCCTTCGACATAAAGCTGTTGTCTGCAAAGAGATGCTCGACAATCGAGCTTTCCCAGATTTCTTTTTGAATAGCCATAGTTTATATCTTTTTTTTAGGGTTACTTACCTGGTTTGTGGCCGAATCTCTGCTCAAACTTCTCCTCCCAGAGAGTTGGATTCGTATCTCGGAGTTTGACCAACATTCCTGCTCGGTCGAGTTCGTCCCAAGACTTACCAGCAAAATCGTACATCTGTACGTTTGGCTCCGCGATCTGAGAGGTTACACTTTTGCGGTGAGGAATAGCTGCGAGTGTCTTCTTCGCCTGTTCAAAGTTGGCATCAAACAAGGCAATGAATGCATCTTTGCCTGAAGCGTCGATACGGCCATCACGCACTGCAGCATCTACCAGCGCTGCAGCCTCAGTCTTCTGCTGGTTCTTGCGCTCCGTCTCAGCCTGCTCGGCCTGGTCTCGCAACTGCTTGTTCTCCTCTTTCAAGGTGCTGTTCTCCTGCTGTGCAGCATCTCGTTCCTGCTTTACAGCCTCTACTGCAGCCTCCACATCAGCATCGGATGCGTTGTCCGCTAAATTCAGAATTGTTCTCAGTTTATTCATATTTTTATTTTTAAGTGATTGGTCGAACAAACGCAGGACAGTAGCGTTATCTGCCAAATCTATTTGTTTGCCTGTCTCGCGATCGTACATACGCAGGGCGTTGTGGTTTGCGCCAATCGCGACGATTGAAGCCTCGCGCATAGTCCACTTTGTAATGGTACTACCTGTCTGGCCTGGAAGCTTTAAAGCTGGATCATCGCTGAATTCCTCTGGCGCCCAAGTTCCAATCGACGCCATACGGATAAAGTTGCGGTCAACCTTGCCCTTAATCTTCATTGCGTCATCATCCTCGGTATCGAATACTGCGTCTGCGAGTATTCGGCCATCTTCGACCTTAATATTCTCCCAACGACCGATAGGGAGCTCATAATCATTGTGTCGATAGAACATTACGGGGTTGCGCTTGAACTCCTCAAGATTACCCCCAGAAGTCAAGAGACGAAAGCCGTATGTGTTCACCGAATCGTCGTGCAGCACGAAAGTTTTCTTTGCCATATTTCATTCTCTTTTTTTGCAAAATTCGACACAGATTCAGCTATTTGCAAATCGCTCTGTAGTGAGCTACAAACATTTGCGTATCAACCTACAAACAAATGAAGAACATTACATTTTCGTTTTTTTTTCGCCATCAACGCCCATAATTTTGTATCAGTAATACATTATAAATATGGCCGATTTGACAAACGCACAGAAAAAAGAGCTCGCAAAAACTCTATTCCTGAACACCTCAATGACTCAGCAAGAGATAGCTGATCAAGTTGGGGTGGATCGTCGCACCATCACAAGATGGGTAAAAGACTGGGACGGGCTGAAAATAAACTATATCCAAACACGAGATGTGCTTGTTCGCTCTACGTTGATGCAACTGGAACAGCTCGACCAAAACATCAACAAGCGAGATGACGGTTGTAGATTCCCATCAGCGAAGGAGGCTGATATCAGGCGAAAGCTTACCGCCGACCTTGAAGCTTTGGAACAAGATGCATCGGTAAGAGAAATCATCAACGTAGCAAGAGGTATCCTGGACTACATCCGCCCGCAAAATCTCGACCACGCAAAGCTGCTTAGCGACTACCTCGACTCATATATTAAAGAGAAAATAAAATGGGGCAACTAGACGATAGAAAAGCATTCAAAGAGTGGCAGGAGTACCATCGCGCGTTGAAAAGAGATAAGGCCGTAGATGAGCTTAGTCCAATTGAGCGAAAACGTAAACTTGAACAGCTCGAAAAAAGCCCTGCTAAGTGGATTCAGTTCTTCTTTGCCGAGTTTTGTCGATATCCATTCACCCCGTTTCAGCTAAAAGCGATTAACCGCATATGCACAAGGGGTGAGTGGTACGAAGTGTTGTCGTGGTCTCGCGAGCTTGCAAAATCTACTATCACGTTTATGTGCGTGATGTATCTTGTTGCGTCCGGACGTAAAAATAATGTTCTACTTGTGTCGAACAGTCACGAGAATGCTGTGCGACTTCTTGAACCTTACAAGAAAGCGTTCGAGAGCAACTCGCTATTCAAAGCTTACTACGGAGATTTGCGTGAGGTCGGCAAATGGACCGCCGACGAGTTCTCTCTCACATCTGGGGCTGCATTTCGAGCATTAGGCGCGTTAGAGTCTCCGCGAGGCACTCGCAAAGATGCGATTCGCCCCGACTGCATACTTCTTGATGACTTCGACACGGACGCCGACTGCCGAAATATGGACATCCTGAACAAAAAATGGGATTGGTTTGAACAGGCTTTACTTGGTACCCGTTCTGTTAGCGAAGATCTTCTTACAGTTGTTTGCGGCAACATCATCGCACGCGATTGTTGTGTAAAAAGAGCTGGAGAAAAAGCCGATAAGTGGGACATCGTTAACATACGAGACAAAGAGGGTAAATCTACGTGGCCCGAGAAGAACACGGAGGAGCGAATCGGTCGTATTGAAGAAAAGATATCGACACGAGCGTTCCAACAAGAATATATGAATAACCCTCTTGCAGAAGGCGAGGTCTGCACTGAGATAAACTGGGGGAAATGCCCTCCGCTTACGAAGCTCTCTTTTGCGGTATGCTATGGTGACCCTGCGCCATCCAACTCTAAGAGCAGCGCATCTTCTCATAAAGCAGTATTTCTTGTTGGCTATGCAGATGGTAAGTTCTATGTCTACACAGGCTACCTAGACCACGTCACCAACGACGAGTTTGTGAATGAATACTACTACATCTGCGATTATGTGAATGGCAAGACGCAAGTGTACTACTTCATCGAGAACAACACTATGCAAGACCCGTTTTATGAGCAAGTTTTTATGCCGTTATTTGCCGAGAAAGGCAAGGTGCGAGGGTTTATCGGGGTTGCGCCAGATGAGCGCAAGAAACCGCCTAAATTCGACCGTATAGAGGGCAACCTTGAGCCGCTGAACCGGCAGGGCCGCTTGGTGCTGAATATAGACGAGAAAGATAACCCGCATATGAAGCGACTCGAGGAGCAGTTCCTGCTCATCAACAGAGCAATGCGCTCACCAGCCGACGGCCCCGACTGCATCGAAGGTGCGGTTTGGATACTGAACCAAAAAATATCGACCTTGAGCGTTGGATCGTTCACGGTGGGCAAACATTTAAAATCATCAAAACGCTACTAAAATGGCATTCATAACACCCAAAGAGTTAGAGACTCACCTCTATAAAGAAAATATTGAGGTTATTGCTCGAAATGACGAGACTATTCTAATCTCCGCTATTGATTCGGCGATAGCAGAGGCGTATGGGTATCTTGCGTCATACGATCGTGACAAGATATTCAATGCAACTGGCAACGAACGCAACGCTCTGCTTCTGACATTCATCAAAGATATGGCGGTGTGGCACTTTATATCTTTGTGCAATGCTGGCGCAGATATGCAGCTAAGACAAGATAGATACGACAGAGCTGTATCTTGGCTGAAGGCCGTCCAAAAGTCTGAGATAAAGCCAAACCTCCCCGTTGTTGATGACTCCAACAACGACGGCAACCCAGATGGTGCCAAAGAATACATTTTTGGCTCGAATCCTAAACGAACACAACATTTTTAAATATGGCGAAGAAAGTAACTTCCAACAAAAAAGATGAACAGATGGTCATCAACCAAATAATAGTAAAAGCTCCTCAAAGACGTGTGTATGATGTGGGCGACTGGCGAGCCGCAATGCGTTCAGCCGATGCTGGCCGAGCAAAACCCTTATATGACCTATTCGAGGAGATACTGATTGATGGAACATTAGCTGATGCTATCGAAAAACGCATAGAGGCAGTATTAAACGCAGACCTCTCATTTATTGATGCAAATGGGCACCTTGATGAAGAGCTCACTGATTTGGTCAACTCTTCAGTTGGGGAAAATATGCTACGAGCTATTCTTGCGCAGCGCTTTTATGGCCGTAGTGGTTTCGAGATATCATTCAACAACGGATTCTCGTGTAGCCCCATTGCTCCGAAGTATATCGACCTGCAGTCTCGCTCTATTCTCCTCAATGACACTGGGGACAGAAAAGTAAGCTATGAGGGAGACTCACAAATCCTCATTCTGGGCAAACCTCTAAACTATGGTCTACTTCTGAAAGCTGCACCATATGCCATCTACAAGCGCGGAGGATTTGGAGACTATGCTCAATGGATCGAGTTGTTTGGTATGCCTCAGCGTATCGGCAAGTATAGCACATACGACCCAGCTAGCCGAGCTCTCCTTGAGGAGGCATTTAAGACTGCTGGCTCGGCGCCATACATCGTTGTCCCTAAAGAAGCCGAAATAGAGACGCACGTCGTTTCTAAGGGTTCAGGCGCAACATACAACGAGTTCCGAGAGGCCTGCAACGAGGAGATGCTTATCACCATCCTCGGACAGACTCTTACCACCGTTCAGGGTGATCGTGGTGCTCGCTCGTTAGGAGAGGTTCATCTGAAAGTTGAGCAGAGCAAGCACGCGGGTGATATCCGTTTCGTTCAGCGAGTTCTTAACGAGCAAGTGTGCCCTATGCTCGAAGCTCGAGGCTTTAACCTCAAGGGCGGACGCTTCCAGTTCCCCAAAGCGGCTGAACCGTTAACGGTGGCCGACGTTGTTAATCTGTCCGAGCTTATCGAGATACCTGCATCGTTCCTCTATGAGAAGTACGGCATTCCCGAGGTAAAGAAGGGCGAAGCAATCGCTCGCAAACAGACAACGGAGGTTATCAAGGTCGAAGAACCGACGAAAAAGAAAGAGCCAGAGGAGACACCCAAAGAGAAGATCCGCAACGCCGACGAGCGCAACTTCTTGCAGCGTATGTGGGATTTTTTCGTCGGAGCCCCGCAGGTCGGGGCGATGATGAATGGCACTGCCCCCACCTTGAAGGATGCGAAGACGCTTGATGAGCGCCTTATAGCTCGCACGCCTAACAGCAAGGGGTTCGATACAGAACTGTTTGAATATCTCTCAAACGACCTTATAAAGGCGTTTAGAGAGGGTTGGAGCACAGAAGAACCCAAGATGGCCGACAAGGCGAGTATCGCTCTGCAGTATTCCATCGAGGACGATGCGCTGAAGACGGCTATGGAGATGAACCTATACCGTTTCTCGGCGGCAAAGACTCTTGCCGAGATTCAGGAGTTGAATCAGATATTCCGAGAGAGTGCAAATTACAAAGAATTCGAGGAACGGGCCACTAAAGTTTGTGAAGCATTCAACAAGCAATGGCAAAAGACAGAGTATGACACAGCTTATAATTCTGCATTGTCTTCGTCTCGTTATCGCCAAATGCTCAAGCTATCTAAGGGAGCACCTTATTGGGAGTATGTAACTGCCCGAGATGAGCGAGTGCGTGAAACGCACCGAGCACTGGACGGTGTTATTCTCAGGTTTGACGACGAGCGTTGGCAAAAGATATTCCCGCCTAACGGCTGGCGATGTCGTTGTGTTGTATCCAGCTTGACTCGCAACCAAGCGAAAGGCGTTGACATCAAAGAGATGCAAGATCGAGTTGATGCCTATTTTAATACGACAGATTGGAAGAAAGCATCTGCGCAAGGTTGGGGCGTAAACAGAGCTCTTATTGGAGAGGTCTTTACAGCAAACCAATTCTATATTCGCAAGTTTCAGGACAAAGCCGCCAAATACCTTCGAGGACTTTATTACAATGATTATGGGATAGAGTCTTTTGGCAAAAAGCTTGCCGCTGCAGAGCAGATACTGAGAGAGTACGAAGGAGAACCAAGCAAATGGTTTGAGGCTCGCCAAACACCTGAAAGTGACAATGTGATATTAAAAGATTATCTTGAGCGAAAAGTCGTGCTGTCAAAAAGCGTTTTCAAAAGACACATAACTGACCACTATGCAAACGAAGTTGAAAGACGGCCTCAGCTTCTGGGTTGTATAGAAGAGGTTTTAAGTACGCCTGATGAGGTGTGGCTGAATGACTACACCAAAACCGATGAATTTAACAATTTATGTGTCATCAAATTTTATAAGGGAAGAGTTATAAATGTGGTATGCGAGATAACCGACAAGCTTGAATACAAAATAGCGACTTGGTTTGAGATACGCCAAAACCCCCAAAAGAAGCAGCACAATTACACGGAAAGAAGATTAGATACTCGATGGAGATATAGACGAGGCTTGCTTATTAAAAAGTCGTAGCACCGTATCTTTGCGTCCGTCCATACTGTTGTTGCTAAGGATTACTCCTTCTGCAAACTCAATGGATTGGATAGCCAGTGTTACGATGCTGCTTCGGATTAACAACACGTCTTCGCTGCCCTAAAGACAGCCTTTAGTTGAACCCCCATCATCCGCGAGGTGCTAATTCAATACAATTCCGCCCGAAAACGTGTGCTTCACTGCAAATATACAAAAAATATGGAAATTGACATAAGCGAATACATTGAAAATGCGACTGAGGAAGTAATCGAAGAGTGCGAACAGGTAATTGCGGCTGTGGCTGGTGATTATTTTCAGAAGCGCTTTGTAGAAAAAGAGTTTGATGGCACACCCTGGCCTTTGGCTAAAAACCCCGCAAGGCGTGGTATGGAGCTTATCAAGACGGGCAATCTCCGAAACAGTATGCTTGTCGAACGAGAACCAGGAAAGATTACCATATCATTTGGCAAAGAGCCTGTCGTAAATTATGCTCAGGTGCATAATGAGGGATTTGACGGTGAGGTTAGCGTGAAAGCTTTCACTCGTACAGTAAATGGGAAGAAACAAGAGGTAAAGGCCCATAAAAAGCATATGAGAATCCCTCAGCGACAATTTTTGGGAGAGTCAAAAGCTTTAGAGGATATTCTTCACACAGAACTTGAGGCAAAAGCTGAAGAAATATTAAATCGCAAATAATATGAACAAAAAACTATTCATTGCACTGTGCGACCTGTTGGAGCGCAATGTGCCAGAGATTCGTTGGATAGACCTTGACGAGGGGCAGATTAACGCCGCCAACTCACGCCCAGCGGTGGCGTGGCCCTGTGTGCTTATCGATATGACATATCCGCAGACTGAGGCCGTTGATGCCTGGCACGAGAAGGTGCGTGTGCAGTTCAATCTGCGCGTAGCCTTTGAGGGCAGAGGTGCGACCAACAGCGCCGCCCCTGAGGAGGTGAGAGAACGAGCACTCGAGATGCTCGATATCCTGGAGCGAATCCATCAGACAGTTCAGTGGTGGAGTTGCGATGGACTTATCAACCCGATGCGTCGCCAGCGTGTCACCACCGAGCGTCGCCAAGATGGGCTGAAGGTCTATAATATGACCTATGAGTCGGCATTTATGGATTAGTTCCAGTCGAAACCTGGGAACATTTTACGAAGCTGCTTGCGCGTGGTTTTGGAGGTGCATAACTCTCTGAGAAAAGAATCCTGCGCAAGCAGCGCGTTTTGTATGGTGCGTTCCTCGACGAAGAACTCGCGGTCGGCCAATATGCGCAACACGTCGTCAAAGCGGCGGCGCTGAAGTTCGGTCCAATAGTAGAATCGAGCTGTCAGTACTCGGTTACGTGCGTTGATGCGGTCGGAACGTGACATAATGTTGCTGTCACACTCTTGCGCTGATGAGCGATAGCGAGTGCGATTACGCAACGGCTCCAAGTCTTCTACCGAAAAGCCAAACAAATCGAACTGTAGTTTCTCAGACATAATCAAGCAATAACTACAACAAATATATACAAAAAAAATATCGCCAAGCATTTTACTTGACGATATTTTCCTAATCCTGAGCTATTTTCTCATATTTTCAATAACCATACGCACTTGTTGTGCCTCATTTATCAGTTTTCGGAAGCGCTGCATAAACTCTTCTCTGCGCTCTTCACGACGCACCTCCTGGATATCGGCATAGAGCTGGAACAGCTCGCCTTCGGTCACCATATAGCGCTTGCGCATCTTATTTCTTCCCATTGCCACACTCTTCATTGTCGTCTAACATCTTGCGGGCTATTTTATAGTCGGGTTGCAAAGCCTCCATCAAGTAGGCCAAATGATACAACCCCTCTTTGGGCATCTGTTCGGGCTGGAGTGTTGAGAATACCCATATAAGCTCGCTCATCAAACCCTGCCACTCCTCTATTGGACAACAGCCAGCGGTGTACTCGATATTGAGTGAAAATTCCTTAAATGTCACCATAGCCGATTAGTTTTTAGGGTTAGACAATAAGTAACGACTGCCGCTCATAATCAGGCGCAGGCCTGTGATGGTTGTAAACCAGGCAGGGTGGGTGTTGCCGAAGATGTGAATCTTGCGTGCCAGCTCTCTGTTCGAGGCGTTGAGCGATGCAGCGGTTTGAAAGGCCGAAGTTCCCACCTGCATCGAGCGCAGTATGTCGGCCACCGAGTACCACTCCACATCTTCGTGCGTAACCACTCTTACAGCGTAACCGTTGAGCATCTTCTGTTCGTATGGCTCGGAACGCAAATCGAGGAACTCTTTGGGACGCTCATAGCGTTGCGACCAACGGCGAGGCTTCACCTCATAGCGTCCTGTTCTGCGGAGAGTAGGTAACACCTCCATAGTTACCTTACGGCGGAACTCTGCAGCTTTGGGGTGGGAACTTTTGAAGACTAAATGATAGAATCCCGACTCATTTACAGCGGTCATTGATTGCTTTCCGCCAGGGGTGTCCACGAAAATGGACACCCTTTCATCTTCGTCAAGAGAGGCAAGTACATCTCGGTATTTACTGAAGCCGAGAATCTGACATAAGTCCTTGCCGACGAAGTAGGGTTCATCATTGATAACTTGTACTCGGAATGGAGTACCTTCGTTTCCTCCAAAATGGAAGATTTGCAAGTCAGTTACTTGCTGTGAATTCTTAATGGAAGTCATTTTATTAAGAATTGTGATAAAATAGCAACGCCCACCGTAGGTGTGACTTCCACATACGCTGGGCGTTTGCAGTCGGGCATTTCTTACCGACCACCATAGTAGGCGTTGCCTTTATCCTGTTCAAAAACCTGTTTCTTGATATTTGCCCAAGACTGTGTATGTAGAAGTCAAGGGCAAATATAGAGGTTTATTTTGAATTCTCCAAATCTTCGGAGTTTTCAGAGAGTATAAAGCCGATATCGCTTCGGCGGAAGAGTACCACTTCGACAATTGTGTTGGGCCATCGTGTCCCCATCTGATTGATGACACTTATAGCGATTTGGGATTTGGTGGCCTGCACATCTGTCACCTCATCTCGAGCGGCATAGAGTCCATCGATGAATTTGGCTTTATGCGACGGCTCCACGACCTTCACTCTCACACGATAGAACACGCTCATAGCTGGGTTAATTTAGCTCCATTGATGACAAGGAGAGGGGCAAGGTGTGCTTCACGCCGTTGTCGTCTTTGTAGCTCACCGAGATAAACTGACAAGTGTCAACGGGGCGGTAAGCATCGCGGATAATCTGCACTCCCTCGATAAAGGTAGCATCACCAATCTTGGCCGCCTCCTGCTCAAGCTGAATCATCGCCGAGGCCTTCAGATTACCCTTCTTATCCTTAGCAAGGAGCTTCAGTATGATATCCACCGCCTTTGCGCCGTCCTCGGTAGCGGCCAACGAACGGAGATACTCCTTAACCTTAGCGATACCGACATCTACAGTGTCGTCCCAGCCATCGTTAGTGCGATATCCTAACGCAACGGTGTACTTACCATCAGAGGTAGTGAACTGGTTGCTATGGCGGTCCTGCTTGGTCTTATAGAGCTGCTCCTTCATCTCGATAAGAATGTTGGCGGCAAAGAATGTGCGCTCCTTCTCGGCTCGCATCAGCTCGCTCACCTTCTGCATACGACCAAATACATCTTTACAAAACTCATCGACACTCTGCTTATAAGCGTCGATGCTCTCTTGGCGTTTCTGAATCTCGGCACGCTCCTCGGCCTCAAGCTGCGCCTTCAACTGGGCGCGTTCTGCTGCTGTCATTTTCGATAGGTCCATATCATTCATCATTAATTGAAAATTGATTCATAAGGGCGATGGTCATTCTTAGCAATGTGTTTGAGATTCCCTGTACAACATACGATATCGGAATAAGTATCGCAAGAGCCACCCAAGCCAGGGCTGTGTATAGCAGTGATAAAAAGTTCGTAAGGAATCTCATATCTAATCAGCATTTTCTACTGTGTCAACAAAAAGCCCTGCGATATCGATGATCTCTTCGAGTACGGCGTAGGCATCTTTTTGTTCAGGGGTTAATTCTTTATTTTCCATCTTTAGCACATTAAGGTTGTCTAATTCTTCTCTGTACTTCTTTAGGGGTTGTCTAATTGCCAACACCAAAACTTCTGCTTCGTAGGGATCGAGCGTGAGTGTTGGGCCATTTACGCTGTGGGTGTATTCCATAATTCAATCATTTTAACCAGGCATTCAAGTTTGCCTACTATTTCACTATACTTTGTCCAAAGGTTTAGTTGGTACTCGGTGGCCTCGCCGCTCTGTCGAATATCCTCATACTTATCGTAGAGCTTTCGATAGTGTGTTAAAGAGCGTTCAAATGTCGGTCGAAGAATCTTCAAATCGACTTCACCCAACCCAAGCATCGGCTCGGTGTAGCCTGTGTTTTCAATAGGTTCGTTAATCCACTTCATATGCTTCACTTTTAAGTTAAGTTGCGGATAGTGCAGGAGTCGAACCTGCTAATGTTCCTACAGCTTTGCTCTCGGCTTCAACCTTAGCTCCACCTCCGACCTCTCCACATAGTCGGCTATCCTATCCGTCGCGGTCTTTCCCGCCGTCATACATAACAAATAAACAAAACCGTCCTTTTATGGCAAATACTCAGGACCTTGTGGGCGACCAGGGACTCGAACCCCTACACTAATTACTAACCAAAAAAATCACCTATGAAGAAAAATTTATCACACATCTCTGTCGTCGCCCATTATCTCTACACGATGTTCACATCGACATATTCTTTCACTATCGCCATTGCATCATCAAAAGTACACACCCGCATAACTCTTTGCGACATCATCAGAGCCTCGCGATCTGCATCAGCTTCGGCCAATAGTATTTCTGTCGCTGTACCGTGTCCGTTGCGAGCTCTACGGTGAGCTTCTGTTATCATCGCAGTACGAGCTTCGGACAATACGGTAAAAAGCTCCCTGCGGTCTATTATTGGTTTGCGAATATTCAAAATAGGTCTCATTAGCTTGGTATTTGGTTTGTGTTCATAATTATTGGTATTTGCAACTTTGCGATACGTGGTGCGTGGTAGTTCTTGCGGCGCAGAGCTTCGAGTTTCGATATCAGAGCTTCGAGCTCCCACAACTCCAAGTAGGCAAAGTTTTTTCCTGCAATGCGGGGCTGTGAGCAGAAGCTATTCACCGCGTCCCAGCTCGCCGTATCGATACCCATCTTTTGCATTCGGTGAAGAACAGCCGAGCGTAGGCGCTTTAGCTCTCGTTTGTATTCAAACTCCGTTAAACCAGGGTGTTTAATCTCGGCCTCCATCGCATCACACATAGCGTCGTACTCGGCAGCCTTCATCTCCCTCAAAGAGGCTGTTCTGCCGTTGGTGTAGCGAGAAACAAGTATTTCCTTTATCTGCTCTCGATCGCCAGCCATTCGGCCGAGCAATGCGTAGAAACGCGAATAAGTGGTTGGTTTAATCTTCTTCATTGGTGTGCAGATGTTTAGTTTTCCAATATTCGGCAGCGCCTTCGGCCCAAATTACATATTCTCCAGTTTTGCCTCGATATCGGCCATTACTGATGGCCTTGTATCCTTCGACCCATATTTTTTGGCCGGCATCATACTTGACGTGCTCGGCAGTGCGGCCTGCGGGCTTTTTACCGTCGGCGTGACTGACAAAGATGATCAGCTTGTTGGAGTGTTTATTTTTAAAGTCAAGATATCGCTTGTAATTGAGCTGTGTGTATTGGAACGAATCTATCACCACGAAATCCGCTGAGCGACGCTTCGACAAGCTTTTGCTCAAAGTCTCCATATCTACACTCGTTACAACCTGAAAGCGAGCTCCGCACTCCTGCATCGCGTGTCTGCGCAACGTATTCTGGAATGATAGAGCGTAACCCTCCTCTAATGATACATAAAGAACCTTTCCGTACTTGGTGAGCTCCTTTGCAAGTGACATCACCGCTGATGACTTACCATTACCCGACTGTCCCCACACCAGCACCACGCCTGTGCGGTCAATCTCGCCGAGGCAATCACCCCAAGCGCCCTCGAGCTTGATGGTTTTGCGCTTTATGGTAAGAACCTGAGATGCTGATAGTATCTTTGTCATAAAAAATTACTCTTTATACTCTGAAAGCGGACAATCTTTGGGGATTTCAACATCTGGTACCACGACAGGCGAACTTGGGAAGGACGCTAGTGTCCGTCGCAGTTTCCCGCAGACCAACGCCGATTTTTGAACGAACACGTATGTAATTGAATATCTGCAATCATTGCAGAACTTTATCGGAATAACTACCCTCTTCATAGAACGTATTACTTTAAGGATGCAAGTCTCTTCTGTTTGTGTATCTCGCGGCGAACGCGACGCATATCAAATGCGCACGAAGCAGCGTCTTTCACTACGGCCTTGACGGTCTGCTCATCGTTGATGCCGTTTGCTCGAGCGACGGCAGCCACCTCGTATTGATTGGCTGGAGTGAGCTCAATAAACTTGCGGCAAATGCGAGAGTGAATCTCATCATAACCCTTCTTGTTGTATGATAAGCCACACTCCATACGACGCTTGATGTAGTTTGTCGAAATGAAGATTATACCGCAATGGCTCTCGAGACGGTTGTAGATTGTAATGAAGTAATAGAACACTACATCAGGGAGCTTATCGCCCTCATCAAATATCAGGAGAGGATTGTCAAGAGTGAGCAGATAGTTTGTGACGCGCTCAAGGGCATTGCGAAGACTCAAATCGGCAACGTTTACACCGATTGCGCGAGCCATATCGCGGATGAAGTCTCCACGCTTCATATCCTCAGAGCAAGAAATCAAGAACGCGTTATCGTGCTTTGCCGCGTAATCGGCAGCCGTTGTGCTCTTACCCGAGCCCGCTGGAGATACCGCCCACGCCACATTCTGATACTGCTGAGCATCAGCCAATAGTGCGCTGAGCTCTCTGTATAGCATAGTTTCACAAAGGTTCCAGTCCTCGCCCTTCTTCTGCGACACCTGAGCCTTAATCTTCAGAAACATTTCGTCGCTGATTGTCTCAAATCGGCCATTCAAAATAACCGACATTGTACCCGAGCTTACACCCTCCAGCGAATTAGCGGCCTTGTTCTGGCTGGGGAATCGGGCCACATACGCTTGCAAGAGGAATTGAATCTCTTTTTTCTGTTCGTTCGTTAGTTGCTTCATTGTTTTAGAATTTACTGATTAAGTTTGCTTCTATGTTGTCAAATGTCATATTACTAATAATCTTTGTTTCCTCGCCGATGGCGACTGGCTCGCACCGTTCTTGCCACTCCGAGGGTGATGTCATACTTATGAAGTATTCATCAGCGATGCGTTCCTGGTCTCTGCGTGACAAACCTCGTATGCGGGTCGAGCGCAACCCGTGCTGCTCTGGAGCAATACCCTGCTCAAGGTCGAACTTGTAACCTTCCATTTGACGACGGAATCGTGCCTGCTTGTTAGCCTCAGTCATCGTGCGGATAAACATCATCTCATCTTCAGTCTGCTCCTGTATTGCTCGATGAACTACTGCATAAGGTTTAGCCTGGCGTACCTGTCTCATTCCCACTGAGGTCATAGTACATAACCACACTTGCGACATATCGTCTGGATCGTACTTTACAAAGAACTGTCGGCCTGTATTCTCAGTGCGCCATCTCATATCTGGCATACCCTCATCGTCAAAGACCTCATAAGTGTAACTCTTTCGGTCCACCTGAATTGTGATGCCCGAGTTAGTGAACTCGCTTGGCAGCTCTGTCTGTCGCCAGAAGCAGTCTACTATATCGTAGTCCAGAACTCGCTCTACCTCCTTATTGAGCGAAGAGTAGTAAACCTCTCGGCGCGACTTCTTCAATCGAGGGTGCTTCATATCGTTCCACTGTTCGCGATATTCCGCATATGCAGCACATAGCTCCTGGAATGTAAACAAACCGTCGTAGTTGTCTTCAATGAACTCTGAATTGGCTCTTGAGTCTATGCTTGTCGCAGTAATGTTTTGACCCGTAAATCGCCAATCCTTGTGGAGCACTTGCTTTTGGAATCGTCCAAATATCTGCTCGATGCTCTTTGCCTGTGGCGTGTGAGGCGCCGTTGTGCGGCTAACTCTGCAAATGCGCTTCATAAAGTCGCGAGCCGAGTTCTTCTTCTGGCCACCCTGATTATCCGTGACGATTTCGAAGGGTTTGTATCCAGCTCTCTCAATCGCCATACGGAATGCTCTGCGCTGGAGGTCGGTGTTCTCCGTTGGACCAATTGCGAAGCCAAGCAACATCTCGCTGTAAGCATCCACTACCTCATAAACCATCGCTGTCATCTTCGCAGGCTTACCATTGCGGTCGTGGCCCTTAAAGTAGAGGTTGAGCTTGGTACCATCGCCGTACCAGAGTGCATCTCGGCATTCAGGCATCAGCGTCTTGTGCTTGCGGTCGAACTTCTGCTTTGCCGCGAGCTCGCCATAAACCGCAGCCCACCACTTAGGCTCTACCTCGGGGCGATGCAGATACTGCTTCACTGTATTCGGTGACTGCAACTGCTTCCATCCCATTTTGGCTGCTCTCCTGTTATACTCTTCAAAGATCTGTGTTTCGTTGTAAATCGGCACCCTACTTCTGCGTAAGGCTATCATCAGCTTGCCGCCCTCCTCGGGTATCTTCAGCGTGTTGGTGTTACCCAGCTTCTTCGAGATTAGACTCTCAAAACCCGCTTTCGTATATTCGTCAAGCTTGCGTCTTAGGCTGTCCTTGCCTGCTGGCAACGTGTGACCAAAATCTACTCTCAACTGCTCCGAGGTCTCCCATATTCCATTCCAGTTTACAGGAGTCGTATTACCGAGTCGCTTTCGGCCAGCCTTTTGAGCCATCAGCCCCTCTCTCAGTAAGTCGAGAACCGACGCGTTCAGCGTATAGGTTTCGATGAGTTCTGAGCTCAGGCGCTTGCCATCGGGAAGAACTACTCCAGCGTAATACTCTCGCGCCGCATCGTTCATTGCCAGGTGAGGCCTGTCGTCACGCATCAACTTTTCGGGATCTCCCCACTTCGCTATAAAGGCCTCCTTAAATCGAGTCGGCATCGACGACCACTCAACAAGCGCTGGTGTACAGTTGCAACCTCGACGAAGAACGGTTATCTTCTTACGATTAACCAAATTCTTGTAGTTTATGATTGACATCACTGCTTTGCCATTTTCGTCGCTTGTCAACTCCTCGACTGTTACGGCTATTTTATCTTGATACATCTCCATATCTTTCACTCTTTGCTCCCACATCGGGACTCGAACCCGAATCAGCACCCACCCAAAGGCCAAGTAAAAGAGCTATTCTACCATTAAACTATGCGGGATAATCACTATCTTTGTGCTGTCAACTACAAACTCAAGTGATTTATGTATATCTATTTTTCCTGTTCAAGCGAGTGGGTTATGTTCGAAACTCGTGACCTGTTGGGGCCTCAATTGCGCCGCGCGAAAGTGAGATACGAAACTCAAAAATGCTACCCCTGGCAGTGCAACTCCTTTGGATTTTCCACTCTGGCGAATGCTTAGTACGGAATGGAGTTCTATATTCATCTGGAGAAGGGAGCCTCTCAGTGTGAGCTGGTGCGTCAACTGGCGCAACAGGTTGCCGATAATCTTTCAGGCGTGCTACATCTTGAAATAGAAGAGTAATATTGCCATCTTCGTCTACAGACTCGGCCTCTGCAATTCTCGTTTTCGACAGAACTGTCAAAGAATCTATAATCATATCCAATGCGCGCTCTATCTGATGATACGCATCTCTGCGCTGGCATTGGTTGGGATCGCCATTGTTTGTCATATCTAATCTCTTTTTCTATCTATTCTTAGTTTCTTATCAAGGTCTTCAGCAAATGTCGTCATCGCCTCTGCCAGAATTGCGGTTGATTGCTCAACGGTTAGCTGGTCATCTGTGTCTAAACCTTTATCCTTAACCAGCGACACATATTTTACCAGTATCGCCATACAAGCAAAGTTTAAGGACATCTCTCCAGGCTTTGCCATACCTCCTATAATTGATGGCTGGCGAGCTGCTCGGCCTCAAAGAGAACCTTCGCATACATACAGCCAACATTCCAGTACTTCTGCACCTCCTCGCCGTTCATTGTTACGGTTGCGCAATCTGAGTAGCAATCAAGTAGCACTTTAACACCGTTTGAGAAGGTCGAGCAAACTGTTTTAACGCCATTTACATTGTGTTCAAACTCAGTTTGACAGTTTGGCATATAACCATCTGTGATATCCAGCTCTCTAATCACGCGGCCACCCATCTGTGTAAGCGCCACATTGCGGATCTTCCGCGACAACTCAGAATCCGATTTGAAATTCAAAGCCTTCCACACGGCCACCCTGGTTACATCAAAAATGCGTGCAAGCTGCTTCTTGCTGTCGTCCGATACGTTGATATACTTCATATTTGCTTCGTTTATAAATTTTCTATAACTTTACACCGCGTTAACCAAGTAACACGATGCAAATATAAACTGTTTATTCTAACAATGCAAACTTTTTATAAACTTTTTATGTAAAAAGATTACATTTTATTTGCGTGGGTATTTTAATATGTTGATTATGAGTAGGGTTATAAGAAACAAGGCGCTTATACGCCACTTAGTAAAAGCTGGAATTATTAAGAATCAGAAAGATCTTGGAGAAAAAATGGGGTATAGTAACGCATCATCATTCTCGCAAGTTATTAACGAAAAAGTTCCCGAACCTAAAGACTTTATATCAAAACTAAAGAGTATTTTGCCTGAGCTAAACGATGAATGGCTAACTACTGGCGAAGGAAGAATGATAAAGGTACCAGCGACAATGACTGTATTCAATCCCACCATAGAAGAACATCACAATACAGATAGCGGCGTGGATCTTTCCTATGTACCAGCTGAAATTGTAGAGGAAATAGAGGTAAAGGTCAAGGAAGGGATGGCAATACCTATAATAACACCTGAGATAGCCAGCGCCCCGAATACCAATATCAAAAAGTATATCCGAGACAAAGGCGATGAGTTGAAGCGTATATATATAAATGACCTCACTCAAGGGGCAAAGGTAGCCGAATGTGTGGAGTCGACTTCAATGTGGCCAACGTTTCAGCCTGGCGATTGGGTGTTCGTAAAATTCATCGACAAAGATTCCATCATTGATGGAAAAACATACTACTTCGACCTCAACACATTGCCGACTATGATTCGTAAAGTAAAGATCGAGAACGATAAGCTGCGACTTATCGCCAAGAATCCAAATTATGGCGACATTATCATCGGATACAACGAAGTGAACAACATAGCCAAGATAGTAGGAATGTGGCGCAGTTATTTTGGCGATCAGTACGACGAAATCGAAGCTGTGCGCGCTAAAAAGGAGCAGCAAATCGGCAATCTTATCGACGAAATTCGAGATGCTGGCAAGCGTACAGACGTCCTGATGCATCAGAACCTCGAACTAATGAAAAAACTACTTGAAAAGTAGGCTTAAAGTAGGATTAAACTATCGCAAAACATATCCCACACACATTTTTTGACACATTAAACCGCAGTCCACTCTCGTAAGTGACTGCGGTTTAATATATTATATATATGTAAGCAAATATATTTCGGTGTCAAATCCCCCACATATAACCGCATTTTATGCACAATTATAGATGTATTAATACACTTAACCCCCATTTTCACGCATTTTTTGACGCATTTTTGAATACCCAACTGAATACCCAACAACGACATTTCGTTTTCGGGAAAATCGCACTTTGAATACCCAACTGAATACCCAACTGAATACCCAACCAAAAATTAGGGGCATTTTGACTGGCGGCAGATCTGGCCATTTGAACAGCGAAATATCGGCTCTAAATAGGCGTTTGAACACCATTTTGAACGGTCGGCCAATCACAATGCGACAAACACAGCAAACCCCGCCAAAAATGCCGTTATAAGCGCTTCTGGCAGGGTTTTTACTATTTTGCAATACGGCGTTCAACCGTTAAATTACATCGAAATTGGGCCGAAAATTTGGGCGATGTGACAAAGGTTGTTGAACAGGCCGTTCAAATTGTCGCATAATGGGACACGAAAGGGACAAGATGCGACATTTCGTTTTTTCGCTAACTCTTTAATTATCAAAGCTATGCACTTTTAATTATAGACTTTTGGTTCTGACGCCCTTATTTTGATGTCGGAATCTCCGATTCCGAAACTAAGTCAATCTCAAGGTCCTCATCAAAAAGTGGAGGCGGCG
>JAZKYX010000034.1:0-9379 GCA_045612405.1 Alistipes sp. | reverse complement strand
TCAATTTAAGCATTACCTCGACCAAGCAGTTCGTAAAAGTGATGCAGTAGAGTTCTTGCGAGTTGCGGCAAAGCAATTTGCGACAACAGGATTCGCGCCGGGATTAAAAGGTGCAGCCATCGATGAGAATGGTGATGCCGAATTTGGGGCATTGATAACTCGCCTCTGCGCCACACTTGCAGAGTTAGTTGTGAACGGTAGGTCGGTATTTAAGGGCAACTTATCTTCCGAGGAGTTTGTGTCGGGCTTCCTGAATGGCAAAGGGTGGGGCATCACCAAGAAGGAGGTACAGAATGCCGGAGGACAGACCGAGACGAAGTATGTCGGAGAGTTTGATGAGGTTATCGTGCGTGGCGTGATGCGTATCTTCTCGCTTGTTTATAGCCAACTGTTAGGAGAGAACGATAACCGTGTATTTACCTCTATGATGGAGGTGGACCACTACGATACTGCATCTGGCCGAGTATGGTTGAAGACTCAGGACGGCAAGTTGTACAACTCTTTCCGCAAGGGGGACTATATAATGGTTCAGCAGTATAACGGACTACCATCAGAAGATAACGACCACTACATCACCAAACACTATGAGTTTATCATCACTGATGCGGGGTGTGGCAATCAAGCCGATGGTGTTAATCGTCTCGATTGGGTAACACTCTCAAATTTCATCTCTGCCGATGGCCGTTCTGCCGCCGAGGTGATAACTAAGGGAGATACCTTTGTACGCGTAGATAGTGCCACAGATGCAGACCGTAAAGGTGTAATACAAATAATAACCGTTGGTGCGGCTACTCCATATATGGATATTGTATATGGAATGAAAACCGACCCCGATAATTCCCTCAAAGGCCGTATTGGCAACCTCGAAGGAGTGCATCATCATCTCTTTGGTTGGTTGCAGGGCTTTGGAGAGCTGCTCACCAATCTATATGCAGTAGGAGATATACGCTTGAAGCGCACAGGCGAGAGCATTGACGCCAAGATAGAGATGTTGAAAGGTCTATTCACCACATCATATCAGCGCATCACATACGATATGACCGAGGAGGATAACTATCTGCAAAACGCTACTTTTACTGAGTCTATGGAGGGGTGGAGTAGTGGTAATGATACTACGCTCGTAATAATGAATGAGGCTCCGATGCTTATCAATGGCAACACAGTACAACCCATAGGCCGTGTTGCATCTATTGAGGAGTATGACGGGCGAAATATGTTACATATCCGCAATAGTTATATCCGACAGGCTAATGCCAATATCCGCAAGCCCGGTACTCATAAAGTGTATAACATAGATGATACCGATGTGGAGAGTGAGGGATATACAGAGGAACGAGATACCTTGTATCTCACTATAAAGTATCTTGCCAGAACAGACGGAACCCTTCGAGTGGGCTTTGACCAGCAGTCGAATATCATTGGAGCATTACCTTTTACACAGGTGGAGGTTGATAAATCCCTGTCGTGGAAGACAATGCAGGTATATGGCACTTGGGACGGTAAGGGTGACTTTATCGTGGAGTATTCTGGTGATATGTATGTAGCAATGCTCTCCATCACGGATAGACCTCTCGATGAGTACAAGAAGGAAACAGCCACCAAAATTGAGCAGACAGACTCCAATATAAGACTACTTGCTACCAAAGTGGATAATCAACAAAGTTCAATAACGCAACTTGGTTTAGATATCGATGCGGCCAATGAGCAAATAACTATATATGCGGAGAAAACATCAACTCTTGAAACAACTACATCAAGTCTTGGTATCCGTCTCGATGCAGTAGAAGGCGATATTAAGATATATGCAGAAAATACCTCGGCCAATGAAAGTGCTATTTCAGAATTAGAAGTTAGGGCCGAAGGTATTGAATCAACGGTTGCGGGGGTGTCTGATGATTTAGAGGCGGCAAAGCAAACTGCGGCGGCGGCTTCTGCGGCGGCACAGGCTGTGGCAGATGCGGCTTTGGCAAAAGCTGGCAATGCCCAAAGTGCAGCGGAAAATGCACAAGATACAGCCGATGATGCATTAACGAAGGCAGGGACCAACGCTACGGCTATAAGCCAACAGGATGATGCAATAGCTGCTATCGCTGGACGTTTCAACGAGGATGGGACACTGATAGAGGGTAGTAGTTGGGTTTTGTTATCAACATATCAAGCATTGGAAACGCAAATCAATGACCCTGAAACAGGTCTATCTACGAAGGCGAGTATTAGCACAAGTGTACAGTATGACCCGACAACAAAGAAGATTACAAGTGATATAAAATTAGCGGCTGACAATATTAGTCTGGAAGGTTTGGTTACGGCCAATAGCTATTTCAAGATACTTACCGATGGCTCAATCGAGGTGAATAAGGGTGCATTTAACGATGTTGTTATCACTGGTTCATTAGCAGAGAAACCAAAGTCTTTACCTTCGGGGACATCGTTAGATTTTAGTACCGGGTTCAATTTTGCTGGATACGCATCGGCAAATAGTAGTAAAACGCTAAACTTGCCGACAGATACAAAGTATAATGGTGTGCGTTGTACGATTACCAATACAAATAATAATAAAGGCTATTTCATTATAAAGTGTAGCGATAGTAAAAACTTTATGTATAGTTCCTTTAATGCTACTATGCTTGAAGCCACTACGATTTATCTCTATGGCATTGGAGATGTGCGTCTTCGTGCGGTACTCGATAGTAGCAATGCGCTCCGTTGGTTTATAGAGAATGAGAGTTCGTTTAGTTATGATTGGACGAATAAAAGACTGACCAATGGAAATGCTGCTCCACAAGCACGATTGATAAACATCTTTCGGTTGCAAAATAAAACACTTACAAAGTTATACTGTGCTGACAACAATGATGTGTATATAAATAGCCAAGAAGAAGTTGATTCAGGTATTAAATGGGCAATTAAGTTCAACAAGTCCCGTAGCGGGCACAAAAAGGAATATATACCTATCATTAATTTTGATTTTGGATTAGGTGCTTCTGCGACTAATATAACGGAGACGGGTTTTACTGTTTGGGGCTCGGGCTTTATGAGTATAGAAAGCGCAAGACAAATGACTATCACCGTCTGCATATTTGAGTATAGTTAATTAAACCTATAAAATTATGGAAGTAAATCTAAAACGACCCTTCGTGGATAATTACGGCGAGGAGGTCTGTGAACTGCGAAAAGGAGTCCCCGAGCTAACAGAGATAGGGCGACAGGTCTCGAAACTATTATTCAATCTCTCCACGCTCGGTGGAGTGCCGCTCGATGCAGACCAGAAGTATGAAGCATATAGGCTCTGCCAGCGTATCACTGCCGCGCCTGAGAAAGTAGAACTTACCGCAGAAGATGTGGTGTTTCTTAAAAGAGTATGCGGAGAACAGTTGTCGGCAGGAGCCTATGGGCAAGTGTGTGATATACTTGAAAACAGAGTCAAACAATAAAAGTAAGTACGATGAAAAAGAAAACGGAAAGAACATCGGTCAGTTATGACCCCGTAACACTCAGCGAGACTGCGAGTGTTCAGTTTACAAAGACTGTGAAGGGCACAGGCACTTCTATCTATGGTAAGATTATCAAGGAGGGTACGGAGGTTGGTCAGGTCGCTTATGAAGAGAGTGGCGGCTATTTGATTACCACCATCAAGCCTTTTAGCAGTCTCACTAAGGAGGAGGTTGCTGCGTTGTATGCAGAGGTGCCAGCTTGTATCGATGAGATGTTGAACGATTAAACCGTAGTTCAATATGGGGAAACTTCAAACATCGCAAGAGGAGTTGCAGGCGTTCTATGCTATGGCTTTGCCGGGATTTCTTGAATACATCAAGAGTCACGGCACGCGCGTAGATGAAATAGAGATGGCCACAACGCTTGAAGGCATTAAGTCACTTCCTGCGCTTATGCAACTCGGTGGCGTTGAAAAGACGGTGCTTGCCCCGCTAAACCTACTCACCAAAGATGTAGATGAGCAAATCGAGAACTGCAAGGAGGCCACCACTAATGCCAATGCATCGGCTACTGAAGCGAGTGCGGCGGCAAAGCGTGTCACTGATGCTATTGTAGATATATCTACACAAAAGCAGGAGGCCCTCAATGCGGCAAGTTCAGCCCGCACGGCGGCAACATCGGCGAACACTGCTGCTGCTTCGGCAAATGTTGCGGCATCAAAGGCCAACAGCGAGGCTACTAATCTATCAGGGTTGAAGGTGGCGTGTCAAGATGTCACTACTCGCTGTGAGAGTGCCGTGCAGGGAGCCGAAGAGAAGGTGGTTGAGATGGATGCTCTTATGAAGAACTTTTCGGGCGAGGGGCAAGCAGCTCCCGTGCGAATGGTCATTCAGGCACCCACAACTATCAGTACGAAAAATAAGGTTGCCCAGCGTATAGGTGTGATACTCTATCCGAGTTATGTAATGAGGAATGTGCTGTTCAATAGAATTGAGGGCGCATCGCTCAGCATCAACCCATCGGGGAACCTTACTGTTGCGGGTCTTGGTAAGAGTAGTTTTTACATTATACCTACCGCCAATACGGAGATATGGCAGCAGGTAGATATCACAGTTCGTGAGCCGCAGATGCGCCTGACAAGTTCGGGAAAGATACGCTTGAACAATGGAAGAATTAGAATAGTATAACCTAATTAAAACAAAACTATGGCATTAACAGAATCCGAAGAGAGTAAATTACGCACGATTATCAGCGCGTTTGAGAATGGACAGCAGATAGATGACCTTGCAATAGCATCAGCGGCTGTTCAGGATAAAGAGATTGAGGTGTTCGACAAGGTTACGGGTGCATCGGGGCGTATGGGTTTGCGCGATGCAGTCCAGATGGCTAATGCTCCCTACTTCGCACGCTATTGGAATATGGACAGCGCGACACCTACCGCCGCAGGTTGGGAGGGTAGTTTGGAGTTCGGACAGAATCTCCCCGATGAATTGGGCCTCGGTTGTTATTTGGTAAAGAACGACCATTCACGCCGAAAACTTGACCCTACAAACCACTATCGCTTTGCTACGGGTGAAACGGCAAAGTTGGACGGTAGTATGGGCCACTATCAGTGGGGTTGGGGTAAGACTTTTTATATTGCATTTTGGCAGCAGGGAAGACGCTTCTATGAAGCGGTGTCGTTGTCGCCGATTGCAGGCAAGTGGAATTATCGCATACCCGTAGGTAGTATGTCGGCCAGCGGCCACGCTTGTATGGAGCGTAGCACGACAACATTGGTGAGTTACATTAACGATGACCCGAACTATCGTGGAGGTGATAACTCCACAAGTTATGACGGTACTCCGAAAACTTTGTGTGGCCGTGCCGTTACCAGCATTACTACCGAGACCGCCCGTGCGGCTGCTCGCAGGAATGGTTCAGGTTGGTTGGCAGGTACAATGCGCCATAATGCCGTTGTAAAGGTGCTGTTTGAGGTTATCTTCGGTACTCGCAATGTGCAGGCGGCATACAATTCTAATAGAGATGCCAATGGCCTCTATCAAGGGGGATTGGGTTCGGGTGTTACGAATTGGAATAGCGATTGGAGTACGCATTATGGTTATAGGCCGTTTTTGCATACCAGCGCAGGTGTAGAGTTGGCCGATAGTTGTGGTATTGCCAATACAGAGGTGAAAGATGCCGATGGAAACGTTATCTACACGGCTCCCGTGCCCGTATTCTTCGGATTGAAGAATATGCACGGCTATTTGTGGCGTATTCAAGATGATGAGTTTGGCAAATGTAACGAAGACGGCTCTATCACTCATCTTGTAGCACCATCTATTTATGGGCAGTGGACTTGCGGTGTAGAGACAGGTATGAAGGCTTATTCGACAACACCTCCTACGGGTGAGGGTTACATTAAGTCTATGGCTTATGACAACCTTGAAATGTTTCCAACGGCAACGGGTGGTAGTGAGAGTACCTATATGTGTGATTACTTCTGGAATACGAGTGGTGCTACTTCGGGCTTCCGTCTGGTGCTTCGTGGTTGCGATGCGAGCCATGGCTCTCTCTCGGGTACTTCTGCTGTCGATGTGGGCGATGCTGTCTTGGGTTCCGGTGTGGGCATCGGCGCGCCCCTCTGCGAAGCTGTCGAAGAGTGGACGGTGGAGCCAGAGTATGCGGAGGTCGCATAGTGTGCGGAGTGTTCAGAGGGAACAGAAGCTGACAAAAGAAGTCGGGCGACCTGCGGTCGCCCCCTCACCGCGAAGCGGTCCGAAAATATTTTCGTTCTTTGATATACTTTCACATATTTTATATACCTTTGTAGGAGAAGGCTGCTACCTTCCTTGCGCGATGTTCGGGCTTCCGTCTGGTGCTTCGTGGTTGCAATGCGAACAATGGCTCTCAATCGGGTACTTCTGATGTCAATGTGAACAATGCTGTCTCGAATTCCAATGTGAACATCGGCGCGCCCCTCCACTTTTAGAGTTTGTTGGAGGGTAGGGCCTCGCCCCAAGGCGAAACATACACAATAGACTGATGTGCTGGTAACCCACAATTTGGGCTGAACGCAATAGGTCAGAGAAAAAGCAGACTTGACACCGCTTTAAGACACCGCATTAGACACTGAAAGACGATGAAACGCAGAGGTAATATTTCGCCGCTCATCGAAACGGAAGAGAACTTTGAACTTGCTTGGGCTGGGTACTCGGAGGATAAACACTCACGAGCCCCCGTCCGTAAGTTCGAGACTCGGCTATCACAGAACTTGTCTATTCTATTAGATGCCTATCGAAACGAGACTTGGCAGACTTCTCCCTACAAAAGTGAGATTAAGCACGAGTGTAAGACTCGCATCATTAGCAAACTCCCCATCAAGGACCACGTAATGCAATGGGCAGCGTGTTTACACGTTGAGCCCTTATTGTGTGATACCTTCATTCGGAGGAGTTGTTCCTGCGTGAAAAATAGGGGTACTCACGATTTTGTGAATCTCCTGCGTAAGGATATGAATGATGTCGAGGGCACATTCTATTATGTGCAACTTGATGCCCACCACTTTTTCCATCACATACGCCACGACTTGATGAAGGAGAAGATTCGCCGCAAGGTAAAAGATGCTAAATTGTTGCGGTTCTTGGACGAGTTTATAGACTCCTTCCATCAAGGCCTCCCATTAGGCGTGAAAATCTCTCAAATCCTTGCTAACTTTTTCCTTGCTGACTTTGACCGTTTTGTTATAGCAATGTTTGGTATTGCAAAGGATAGGGATAAGATGGCCTATTGGTGCAACAGATACATCACCGACTGTTTTGTAACCTGTCGCACGCTGGAACAGGCGGCAGAGTTGGCCAAAGGTGTTGAATACCTCAAAAGTAAGTTTGAGGGGTTTGTCAAAGAGGGTGTACGTCATTATAGTCGTTTCGCTGATAATATCATTATACAACATTCTGATAAAGCATTTTTACATATAGTTACCGAGTTAGCCATTATGGTATTGGCTCGCGACTATTACATCAATGTAAACAAGGATTGGAATGTGCGACCCGTACATAGTGGCGGTATCGATGTTTGCGGCTATGTATCATACCACGACCACCGAAGGTTACGAAAGCGCAATAAGGTGGCGTTGTGTCGAGATGTAGCCAAATGGCGCAAGAAAGGGTTATCTCCCGAAGAGATACGCCAAAAGTGTGCCAGCCGAATAGGGTTTGCCACACACGCAGATTGCAGAAACTTACTAAATAAACTTAATATAAATATGGGAAAGAGACTCGGAACAGTAATAAAGGAGAACCGCAGACGCAGACCGTTTGAGGATATGACCTCCGACCAGAAGAGGCCATTTAGCGACCTCGTTTGCAATGACGATGCACGGGAAGATAAGTACAAAATCCTGCTATTAGATTTCGTGGTCGTTGATAGCACGATAGCCTTTGAAGAAGTTGTCGTTGAAGCGAGAGACAACGAAGGGAACATTAGACAGGAAAAGAAATTTCAACCTAAAAAGTGTTTGGCTATAAGATATAAAAAGATACTGAATACCATAACTCAACTCGCATTAGATGGCGAGGAAACAGAAATATACGAGTGCGAGAAACGGGTTGATAAGGCTGGTCGGCCAATGGCTGATGATGCGGAGTATTATTCTTTTTCGGGTAGTGAGGTGATGATAAATCAGGCTTGTTGCGAGATAAACAAAGAAGACTTACCGTGTCCTACGGTAATAAAAGAATTTAGGAATAAACGCAATTTGAAATTTTATAAATTCACTTAAAGATGAAAAGAGTAGTTTACACAGACGGGCCACGCTCGTTTGAGAAATATGATGATACACACTATATGGTGTATCTAAACGAGGAGGTAATTCTCGATTATATACCAGAGGTAAGAGAAGACCAACCAACTCCTGCCCCCATCACGGCATACGCTTATAGTGGCGAGGAGAATAACGGTGGCACTCTCATCGAAACAAACTCCTGCGATAGGGATTCTCTTATCAACGGTATAATCCGCACCCGATACTCACAATCTGCGGAAGATGCTATCAAAACGCATCAGATTGAATTGTTGAAGATGGAGAGCCACCCAAAATCAGAGGAGTATGAGCGAGAGTGGGTCGAGTTCTCTGCTGTACGCGAGATGGCGAAGTCTGCCGTTGATGGCTGGCTGCTGTTATAAACTGATGATTATATGCAATGTCCTTTTATAGCCACCTTCGGGTGGCTATTTTTGTGTAAACAAATAGGATATGTGGCATAAGAATTTAAGAATACAACTCGGCACTGCTGTATTTCTCGTGGTGGTTGGAGTAGGTCTATTGATAGCGGGTTTTATTGTTAATCCAACAGGTGTGATACACCCATCAGTATTAACAGCCTTTGGCGAGATTGTAACCTTCGCTGGAGCATTGTTCGGGGTAGATTACAAGTATCAGACGCGTTTGATAGAAAAAATACGCAAGAGAGATTGCAAAAACGAATCGCCAGCAACTGAAAATTCATAAAGATTCTTGTAAAACTTTCAAGAATATGCTCAAAAAATCGCATTTTCTTTACATATAAACATTGATGTGCTCAAAAAATCGCAAAATTTAATCATAAATCATATTACAATGTCTCGTGGATATCGCAATAATAACCCTCTTAATATTATCAGGAATAGCGATAAGTGGGAGGGTTTGAGAGCAGAACAAACCGACTACAAATTTTTCCAATTTAAGTCGATGGCCTATGGTTATCGTGCTGCTTTTATTACACTGAACTCATATCGGGAAAATCACGGCTGTGTTAGTTTGGCCGATTACATTCGTAGATGGGCTCCACCGTGTGAGAATGACACCAATAGTTACATAAACTTTGTTGCTAAACGCTCAGGCTTGGCTGATGTTTCAGTCATCGACACAACAAACAAAGAGCAGATGGTGAAGATAGTGGCTGCTATGGCAAGGCAGGAG
>JAZKYX010000033.1:0-53341 GCA_045612405.1 Alistipes sp. | reverse complement strand
AGAGGCGAAAGCGGTTGCAAAAGTAAGACATTTTTTTTAATCTGCAAAATTTTTTGAGATTTTTTCAAAAAAAATTCAAACCTCGTAACCAGTAGAACTATGCAAACCTCGTTTCCTCTTGTTTGCGGGTGCAAAGTAAATACATTTATTTCGTTCCTGCAAATATTTTAAACTCTTTTTTAATACCCCAAAACCACCGCTGTTAACCATCTCGCTATGAATCAGTAATTTATATTATTAAATTATTTTAACAATTAACGTTAAGTTAACATTAACAAAAAACAACTCTCTCGCATTTATTATATATTATATATAGGTATAGATAAATGGGGTGTCAAACCCGAAGACCGACACCCCATCTCATATTGGTGAAAAAAAATCTTATGATCGCACCTCAGCACCTGCCTTTGCTGCAAACTGGCGTTGAAGATTTGCCATAGTTTTTTCGATTACCTTATCATTCAAAGTCTGATTCTTGTCCTCCAAAGTGAAGCCGAGAGCATAAGACTTCTTACCAGCAGGCAACTTATCACCCTCGTAAACGTCGAACAAAGTCACTCGCTTCAAGAGTTTCTTCTCAGTTGCGAAGGCAATATTACGCAACTCGTGGAACGTAACACTCTTATCAACGAGCAGAGCCAAATCTCGCTTTACCTCAGGGAACTTCGACAACTCCTCAACAGCGATGCGCTGCTTCTTAGCAGAACGAGTAATCAACTCGAAATCGACCTCTGCGAAGTATACAGCCTGCTTCAAATCGAAACGCTGCAACACAGCAGGAGCAACAACACCCAACTGTGCAACGCAACGGTTACCCTGCATAAGACCCAAGCCATCAGAGTAGAGGTCGCTCTGCAAACTCTCGCTACGGAGCGAGTAGATGTCGATACCAAAACGACGGAGCAACTTCTCAACCGCAGCACGCAATGTATAGAACGAAGCCTGAGCCGCCTTAACATTCCAAGATGGAGCCGCATCCTGGCCTGTTACGGTAATGCCGAGGCAATACTTCTCGCTATAACGAGCCAATGGATTCTCCGCGCCATCAACCTCAGGATCGAAGAAGTAGCAGTTACCCAACTCAAAGAGCTTCAAATCGGCGTTACGGTGATTTACGTTCAAAGCCACAGCCTCCAAAGCATTGAAAAGCAAAGTCTGACGCATAACATTGAGGTCTGTGCTCAATGGATTCATAATCTTCACACAGTTCTCAGCCTTGTAAGAGGTCAGACCCTCGTAGTAAGAGGCCTTAGTCAGTGAGTTAGACATAATCTCAGTATAACCCACTGCTGCCAGATGGTCTGCAGCCAAGTTGATGAGCTTATTCTTATCAGGACGTGGAGCGTAAGACAAGGTAGAATGTACCGCCTGAGGAATCTCCACATTATTATAACCATAGATACGCAAGATATCCTCAACCAAGTCGGCCTCGCGCTGAACATCCACACGATATGGTGGCACAGCTACGTTCAACACACGACCTTGCTCAGAGAGAATCTTCACCTCCAAAGCATCCAGGATGGCACGAACAGTCTGCTCAGGAATCTCCTTGCCGATCAAAGAGTTTACTCTATCGAGCGACAGCTCAAATTCGAAATCAGCCGCTGGCGTTGGGTTGATATCGATAATCTCGCTCGAAATCTTAGCACCAGCCAACTCCTTGAAGAGCAAAGCTGCACGCTTCAACGCATAAACCTGGATATTGGGGTCAACTCCGCGCTCGAAACGGAAAGACGCATCGGGTGAAAGGCCGTGACGCTTAGCCGTACGACGGATTGAAACAGGATTGAAGTATGCACTTTCGAGGAAGATGTTCACAGTTGAATCGCTTACACCTGAATCCAATCCGCCATAAACACCACCGATACACATTGGGCGCTCAGCGGAGCAAATCATCAAATCCTCAGATGAGAGCTTGCGCTCTACACCGTCGAGCGTAACGAATGGAGTACCCTCGTCGCAGCACTTAACCACAACTTTTTTACCCTCGATCTTATCGGCATCGAATGCGTGCAAAGGCTGACCCAACTCAAACAAAACGTAGTTAGTGATATCCACCAAGTTGTTCTTAGGGTTGATACCTGCAGCACGCAACTCGTTCTGCATCCACTCTGGTGATGGAGCAATCTGGCAACCAGTAAGGCTCACACCCGCATAGCGAGGAGCAGCAGCTGAGTTCTCAACAACAACCTCGATATTCAAATCGTTGTTATCGACCTGGAACGCCTCTACCGATGGCAACTGCACCTTGACATCCTTACCCTGAGAACGCAAGTAAGCGGCCAAATCACGAGCAACACCAATGTGAGATGCTGCATCTACACGGTTAGGAGTAAGACCGATTCCAATCAAATAATCATCCTGAACATTCAAATAGTCGTGCGCTGGCATACCGACAGGAGCATCCTCCGGGAGCTCCATAATACCATCGTGAGCCGAGCCGATACCCAACTCATCCTCGGCGCAAAGCATACCGAGCGACTCCACGCCACGAATCTTGCTGCGCTTAATCTTAAACTCCTCGTCACCACCATTTGGATAGAGCACCGCGCCAACAGTTGCACACAACACCTTCAAGCCCTGACGGCAGTTAGGAGCACCGCAGACAATCTGCAAAGGAGCCTCACCACCCACATCAACCGTAGTCACGTGGAGGTGATCAGAATCGGGATGATCCTCGCAAGTAGCAACATAGCCTACAACCACACCCTGCAAACCGCCACGGATGGTCTCAACCTTTTTGAACTCCTCAACCTCCAAACCTATATCAGTTAAGATGGTCGCCACCTGCTCGGCAGTGACATCCCCCAAATCAATATACTTTTTAAGCCAATTAAATGAAATTTCCATAATATATATTTGTTATTATTTTCCAACTAATTTACAAAATTACAATATTAAAATCCAAATTTCAAATCGCAGGGTCAAAATATCACTTTTATCACTCAAAAAATCCACATAATGTTTAATAAATCGTATCTTTGCCCAAGAAAAGAGAATATAGCAATGAATACAATCACAAAATACGCACGCCTGGTGAAGTTTTCGCATACAATCTTCGCTATGCCATTCGCCCTGATTTCATTCTTCTATGCCATCACATCGGCGCCTTTCAGCGAAGCTGACAACAACCCCTGGTGGTGGGGAACACTACTCGTGCAGGTTGTTTTGTGTATGGTGTTTGCACGCAACGTGGCTATGGGATTCAATCGCTGGGCGGACCGCAAAATCGACGCCCGCAACCCTCGTACCTCGTCTCGCGAAATCCCATCGGGTGCCGTTTCTCCTCGCGCAGCATTGTGGTTTGTGGCAATTAACGCCATTCTGTTTATCATCACAGCATCGACCATCAACTCACTCACGGCCATCCTGTCGCCCGTGGCACTACTGGTAGTGATGGCTTACAGCTACTGCAAACGCTTCACATCGCTGGCGCATATAGTCCTGGGACTTTCACTCGCCATAGCACCCGTCGGTGCCTACATCGCCGTCACAGGAGAGTTCGCACTCGCACCTTGTGTGCTCGCACTCTTGGTGATGACCTGGTGTGGCAGTTTCGACATAATCTATGCCTTGCAGGATAGAGAATTCGATCGCCAGGAGGGCCTTCATTCAATCCCTTCGAAGTTCTCGGTGCGCACATCGCTCTACATCAGCATCGCGCTTCACATCGTGACGATTTTATCGCTCGTATGGTTTGTCTTCTTGATGCCCCGCAGCATCTGGATTACCATCGGAGCCGCCATCTTCACCGCCATCATCATCGCCGAGCACTGCCTGGTAACACCCACCCGACAGCACAATATCGGCATCGCCTTTGGCACGCTCAACGGCTTAGCCAGCACCACGTTAGCCATCTTTGTTATCATCGGATTACTCGCGGCATAAACTATGTGGCTCTCGCTTGCATTCCTATCGGCTACGCTACTCGGATTCTATGATGTGGCCAAGAAAACAGCACTGCGCAACAACGCAGTGCCTATGGTTTTGTTGCTCAATACACTATTCTCCACACTGCTTTTTTCGCCTATCTTGCTCAACTCCGAACTTGGCTTCGGGTGGTTTGAAGGCACACACTTCTGTTTCGCGTCGCAAGGATGGGAAGCACATCTGAAAATAATACTCAAATCGGCCATCGTACTCTCATCGTGGGTCTTTGGCTACATCGGCATAAAACACCTGCCACTCACCATCGTCGGTCCTATAAATGCCACCCGCCCTGTACTGGTTCTTTTGGGTGCATTTTTAATCTTTGGCGAGCGACTCAACCTGCTGCAATGGGCTGGCGTAGCAATGGCACTTTTGTCCATCTTTTTGCTTAGCAGAGCAGGCAAAAAAGAGGGCATAGACTTCGTGCGCAACCGCTGGATTTTGTGCGTCGCAGCGGCAGCAATTTTGGGCGCCGCAAGCGGACTTTACGACCGCCATATTATGCGTGATTTGGAGCCGCTGTTTGTTCAAAGTTGGTATAATCTCTACCAAGCCTTGATGATGGCTATCACCGTCAGTATCATTGTATTAACAAATGGCAAAAGCGCGCTACAATGGCGATGGTCGTGGGCTATTCCGATGATTTCAATCCTACTCTCGGCAGCCGATATGGCCTACTTCATTGCCCTCTCCGAGAGCGACGCTTTAATCTCCGTCGTGTCGATGATTCGACGCGGCTCGGTGGTGGTTTCGTTTGCTTGCGGAGCAGCACTTTTTGGCGAGAAAAATCTACGCACCAAGGCTCTCGATTTGATCTTTATCCTCATCGGAATGGTGCTGCTATGGTTAGGTAGCCGAGGCTAACCACCCCCACTCCGACTACAAGACTACCCCACAAGGCGTATTTATCGCAAAAATCAGCGGTTTACACACCTTTTATTCAAATAAAATTGCTTATATTTGCACGATTACTATATAACAAGCAATGAAAAACATTCGTAACTTTTGTATTATAGCCCATATCGACCACGGTAAATCTACCTTGGCGGATCGTCTTTTGGAGTTTACTAACACCCTCAACCAGCGCGAGATGCAGTCGCAGGTGTTGGATGATATGGACCTCGAACGCGAAAAAGGTATCACCATCAAGAGCCACGCCATCCAGATGGAGTATGTGGCACGCAATGGTGAAAAATATGTACTCAACCTCATTGACACCCCAGGACACGTCGATTTCTCTTACGAGGTGAGCCGCGCCATCGCATCGTGCGAGGGAGCGTTGCTTGTGGTTGATGCTACCCAGGGTATCCAGGCGCAGACAATCTCAAACCTCTATCTTGCCATCGGTAACGACTTGGAGATTATCCCCGTCTTGAACAAGATTGACGTGGAGTCGGCTATGGTTGACGAGGTAAAGGATCAGGTAATTGACCTTATCGGCTGCAAGGGGGAGGATATCCTCTTGGCTTCGGGTAAAACCGGCCAGGGTGTGGACGATGTATTGGAGGCAATCATCGAGCGCATCCCAGCACCAAAGGGTGATGACGACGCTCCATTGCAGGCGCTTATCTTCGACTCGGTGTTCAACCCATTTAGAGGCATCATCGCATATTTCCGTGTGTTCAACGGTACACTCCGCAAGGGTGACCACGTTAAGTTCTTCAACACAGGCAACGACTACGACGCTGACGAGGTTGGCGTATTGAAACTCAAAATGAGCCCTCGCCAGGAGATCAAGGCTGGCGACGTAGGCTACATCTGCTCGGGCATCAAGAACTCGAAGGATGTGAAGGTGGGTGATACCATCACCACCATCTCGAACCCCTGCACCGAGGCCATCGCAGGTTTCGAGGATGTGAAGCCTATGGTCTTTGCGGGTGTATATCCTGTGGAGGCTGATCAGTATGAGGATTTGCGTGCTTCACTCGAAAAGTTGCAGCTCAATGATGCATCGCTCACATTCGAGCCAGAGAGCTCGTTGGCCCTCGGCTTTGGTTTCCGCTGCGGATTCTTGGGCTTGCTTCATATGGAGATTATCCAGGAGCGTCTTTACCGCGAATTCGATATGGACGTAATCACTACTGTCCCTAACGTATCATACCGCATTACCACCACTTCGGGTGAGGTGTTGGAGGTGCACAACCCATCGGGACTCCCCGAGGTAACCAAGATTTCATCAATCGAAGAGCCATATATCAACGCCCAGATTATCACCAAGGCTGATTTCTTGGGTGCTGTAATCAAACTTTGTATCGACAAGCGCGGTGTGTTGAAGAATCAGAACTTCATCACCCAGGATCGCGTGGAGGTGAATTTCGATATGCCTTTGTCGGAGATTGTCTTTGACTTCTACGATAAGTTGAAGAGTATCTCGAAGGGTTACGCATCGTTTGACTACCACCGTACGGGCTACCAGCCATCTAAGTTGGCCAAGCTCGACATCCTGCTCAACGGCGAGCCTGTGGATGCCCTTTCATCGCTCATCTATGCCGACCACGCCTACGACTTCGGTCGCAAGATGTGTGAGAAGTTGAAGGAGCTCATCCCACGCCAGCAGTTCGACATCGCCATCCAGGCAGCTATCGGTGCCAAGATTATTGCCCGCGAGACTGTTAAGGCCGTGCGTAAGGATGTTACGGCTAAGTGTTACGGAGGTGATATCTCGCGTAAGCGTAAGCTTTTGGAGAAGCAGAAGGCAGGTAAAAAGCGTATGCGCCAGGTGGGTAACGTCCAGGTGCCACAGTCGGCCTTCCTTGCTGTGTTGAAGATGGATTAAATTGAGAGATCAAAATAAAAACTATATGAAAAAAACTATCATTGACCTTTTTGAGTCATCAGTTGCTAAGTATGGCGACAAGGATTTCCTCTTGGAAAAGCACGATGGTGCGTTCCAGCCAACAAGCTATAAGGAGACTCGCGCTCTTGCACTCAAAGTTGGTGCAGGTTTGGCTGCTCTCGGCGTAAAGCCCAAGCAGACAGTATCAATCTTGGCTGAGGGTTGTAACAATTGGATTATCTCGGAGCTTGGTTTGTTGTATGCTGGTGCCATCAGCGTACCTCTGTCAATCAAGTTGGAGGAGGCCAACGACCTCTTGTTCCGCTTGCGCCACGCCGATGTGGAGACAATCTTCGTATCGCGCAACCAGTTGCCAAAGATTCGTAGCATCCGCGAGCAGTTGCCTCTTGTAAAGAATGTCATCATCTTCTCTGACGCCGAGCCAAAGCAGGAGGGAGAGATTATGCTCTCAGACCTTATGACCAAGGGCGAGGAGTGGTTAAAAACCAACGAGGCTGAGTTCTTGAAGATTGGTCAGGCTATCCAGAACGACGACTAGGCTACCATCACCTATACATCGGGTACAACTCCCGACCCTAAGGGTGTTATCCTCACCCACCGCAACTATACGGCAAACGTAGAGCAGGCTCTTACGCGTATCTCTATTCCATCGGAGTATCGTATGTTCATCATCCTGCCTCTCGATCACTGCTTTGCGCACGTTGCAGGTTTCTACATTATGGTAGCTTGTGGTGCATCGGTTGCAACTACTCAGGTTGGCCGCACACCTATGGAGACATTGAAGAATGTACCAGTAAATATCAAGGAGGTGAAGCCTCACGTCTTGCTCTCGGTTCCAGCCTTGGCGAAGAACTTCCGCAAGAGCATCGAGTCTTCAATCAAGAAGCAGGGTCCAAAGATCGAGAAGTTGTTTAACTTCGCATTGAAGGTGGCCTATGAGTACAACCAGGATGGTTACTCAAAGGGCAAGGGCTGGCGTGTTATCTTGAAGCCATTGGTTGCCTTGTTCGATAAGATCCTCTTTGAGAAGGTACGCGCAGGTTTTGGTGGTAACATCAAATTCTTCGTGGGTGGTGGAGCATTGCTCGACTCGGAGTTACAGCGCTTCTTCTACGCTGTGGGTATGCCTATGTTGCAGGGCTACGGTTTGTCGGAGGCTACGCCTATCATCTCAGCTAACTCTTTGGGCGCAAAGCGTCACCGCTTCGGCTCATCTGGTATGGTAATCCAGCCTTTGGAGATTAAGATTCTTGACGACGAGGGCAACGAGATGCCTACTGGTGTTAAGGGCGAGATCCTCATCAAGGGTGAGAACGTGATGGCAGGTTATTGGAAGAACCCATCTGCTACGGCTGAGACCGTAAAGGATGGCTGGCTCTATACAGGCGATATGGGTTATATGGCCGAGGATGGTTTCCTCTATGTTCTGGGCCGTTTCAAGAGCTTGTTGATTGCTGCCGATGGAGAGAAGTATAGCCCCGAGGGTATGGAGGAGGCTATTGTGGATAAGTCGAAGCTCATTGACCAGATTATCATCTACAACAACCAGAGCCCATTCACATCGGCTATCATCGTTCCAAACCGCGACGCAGTACGCACAATGCTCGCTGGTAAGGACGACGAGGCGTCGTTGACTGCAGTTGCTCAGGCTATCTCGGCCGAGATTGACAAGTATCGCACTGGCGGCGAGTATGCCGACGAGTTCCCTGACCGTTGGTTACCAGGTGCTGTGGCTATCGTTGGCGAGGCTTTCACCGAGCAGAATGGTCTTGTGAACAGCACAATGAAGATTGTTCGTGGCAAGGTCGAGGAGCGTTACGCCGACCGTTTGGAGTATGTCTATACTCCTGAGGGTAAGAAGGCAGCTAACCCCAAGAACTTGGAGGCTATCAAGCAGATTGCAAAGTAGCCGAGCACTAAATCATAAAAAAATAGCCCGACCTTGGAGGTTGGGCTATTTTATTCATAAGGTATATTAATCTCGTCTTGGACCAAGAGGCTACAAAATCTACCTCAACCTCTTTTTCAAAAATTGCTTACGCGCAAAGCTCAGGAAGAATATCACACCCGCCAGATTGACCGCCCACGCTCCCCAGAAAGCCGAGTGGTAACCCCAATGCTGTGCCAAAGCGCCGCCAACCATAATTCCCAAACCGACACCTATATCCCACGAAACCAATAGCGTTGAGTTGGCTGTGCCACGCTGCTGATGAGAGGCCAGGTTAATAAACATTGTCTGGAACGCGGGGAACATATGACCATTGCCCAAACCTATGATGAGTGCCGCGCCGTAGTATCCCCACAGATTATGCACCGAAGCAAACAAAAGATAGCCAAACACCGACACCATCACACCAAACGAGGCATTCTCCACCACCTTACCTTTGCGCAGGGTGCGACTACCAATCAAACGTGAACATATCAGACCCAAAGAGAGGATCATAAAGAAGAGTCCCGTGCCACCCGTAATACCCAGTTCCTCCTTACCATAGATGGCCAGGTACGTTGCCAACACTCCATACGAAAAAGAGAGGCAACACATTGATATTCCCAGACTCCAACCCTTCAACAGCAGGAAGCGGTCGAGCGATAATTTCTGCTTGTTGGGCACAGTCTCCTTGGCTGGGAGGCGGAGCGTGGAACTGATAATCATACCCATCATTGCGCACACAAAAGCCAACGCAAAGAGCAAATCATAACTCTCCCACGCCTGATAGATGAGCAACGCCACCGAAGGGCCAATAGCCGTAGCTATGTTATTACTAAGTCCGTAGTAACCAATACCTTCGGCGCGACGCGACGGATGCAGCACATCGATTGCCACCGTACTATTTGCCACCGTTGTTGCACCAAACGGGAAGCCGTGAAGCGTACGCACTATGGCAAAAAGCAACACCGTACCTGCCACCAGATAGCCCGCGAACAGCGTCATAAAGAAGAAGTAACTCACCAAAAGCACCATCTTACGCGGGAAGCTATCGACAAAATAGCCGCTGAACGGGCGCACCAAAAGGGCTGTCAGAGTGTAGCCCGACAAGACCAAGCCTATCAAATCCTTATCGGCGTGAAACGTCTCAGACATATATAGTGGAAGCAGCGGAGTGAGCAGCATAAAAGAGAAGAATATCATAAAATTTGATACCCAAGCCTTAATGTAGTTGGCATTCCACAATGCTATTTTTTCGGTCTTATTCTGCTCCATCATCTCGGCACGTAGCCCCTTATGGACTCGATTGCTTATGCAAATATAAACCAAATATGCTCTGATTATTCTCCTGGCAGGCCATTATTTGAGTTTCTGCACCGCTTATATCGAAAAAAATTGTAATTTTGTCTTTATTAAAAATTGTTAGGTTATGAGCGTTGCAGCTTTTCTTGCGGCCGAGCACAAGACGGCCTTTTCTATTGAGGTATTGCCTCCCGTCAGGGGCAAAAGCATCGAGCAGGTCTATAAGACCATTGACCGCCTGATGCCTTTCAACCCTGCATACATAAATATCACCACCCACCGCACCGAGATCGTCTATCGCGATATGGGCGATGGTATGTTCCAGCGTTTCAGCGAGCACACACGCCCTGGCACCGTGGCTATCGCCGCGGCATTGAAGGGTCGCTATGGTATCCCCACCGTTCCACATATGATTTGCAGCGGATTCTCGCGCACAGAGTTAGAGAACGAACTCATCGACTTGGAGTATCTGGGCATCACCGACCTACTGATCTTGCGTGGCGACCGCGCACGAGGCGACAACCGCTTCATCCCCGCCGAGGGAGGTCACTCCCACGCTGTGGAGCTATGCCGCCAGGTGGAGGACTTCAACGATGGCAAGATGCTCAACGGCAAGATTCACGAGAGTCTGGGCACACGCTTTACCTTCGGCGTAGCAGGCTATCCCGAGAAGCACGAGGAGGCGATGAACATTGACTCCGACATCGCCTGCTTGAAGGCCAAAATTGAGGCCGGCGCACAGTATGTGGTGACACAGATGTTTTTCGACAACAACCGTTACTTCTCATTTGTGGAACGCTGTCGCCAGGAGGGTATCACCGTTCCAATCATCCCAGGTATCAAGCCTCTCACCTCACTCACTCAGCAGACACTGCTGCCCAAGACATTCCACATCGACCTTCCAGAAGAGTTGGCCAAGGAGTTCCGCCGCTGCTCCTCAAACGAGGATGTCAAGGCATTGGGCATTGAGTGGGGCATCGCCCAGGCGCGCGAGTTGAAAGAGGCCAACGTCCCCAGCATACATTTCTATTCGATGAATGCAGCCGCCAGCATCGAGGCGATAGCAAAAGCAATATATTAGTATGACTATTAAAGATATAGCCCAGCATCGCATCCTCATTCTTGACGGTGCGATGGGTACAATGATTCAGCGTTACCACCTCTCCGAGCAGGATTTTCGCGGTGAGGAGTTCGCTGCGCACCCCGTAAATTTGGAGGGCAACAACGATATCCTGACGCTCACCCGCCCCGATGTCATTGCGGCCATCCATCGCCAATATCTCGAAGCGGGAGCCGATATTATTGAGAGCTGCTCGTTCAACTCACAACGCATCTCTCAGGCCGAGTATCAGACCACAGAGTTGGTGCGACGCCTCAACCTCGCCGCTGCACGCATAGCACGCTCAGAGGCCGACCGTATGACAGCCCTGACACCCGACAAACCTCGCTTTGTGGCAGGCTCGGTGGGCCCTACGGGCAAGACCGCTTCGATGTCACCCGATGTGGATAACCCAGCCTTTCGCGCCATCGACTTCGACTCATTAAAGGAGGCCTACACCGAACAGATTGAGGCTCTGGTGGAGGGTGGCGTGGATATTATCCTTATCGAGACTCTGTTCGATACCCTCAACGCCAAGGCGGCCCTCACGGCTACCGAAGAGGTATTCTCTCACATAGGACGTCGCCTGCCCGTAATGTTGTCGGTGACGATTGCCGATGCGGCTGGCAGAATGTTGGCTGGCCAAACATTGGAGGCCTTCATCTGTTCCGTGGCGCACTTCCACCCATTCAGCATAGGTCTTAACTGTTCGTTTGGCGCCGAGCAGATGCTCCCCCATATCAAACAGATTGCTGCCATAGCACCTTGCTATGTGAGTGCCTACCCCAACGCTGGCATCCCCGACCAGATGGGACACTATGACCAGACTCCCGAGATGATGGCCCAGCAGACAGCTCGCTTTGCGGCACTTGGGTTGATAAATATTGTGGGAGGTTGTTGCGGCTCTACCCCCGACCATATCCGCGCCATTGCCGAGGCTATGGCCGACGCTGCGCCCCACTCAATCGGCGAGGGTAAGATTGCGTGGCTGGCAGGTTTGGAGGGTTTCAAGCCCAATGGCAGCTTTATCAACGTGGGCGAAAGATGCAATGTGGCTGGTAGCCGCAAGTTTCTGCGCCTAATCAACGAGGGTAACTACGAGGAGGCTCTCTCAATCGCCCGCAAGCAGGTGCGCGACGGAGCTATGATCCTAGATATCAATATGGACGATGCGATGCTCGACACCGAGAAGGAGATGTGTCATTTCCTCAATCTGATGGCCTCCGACCCCGACATCGCACGCATACCGTGGATGATTGACTCGTCGCGTTTCGAGGTTATCGAGGCGGCATTGAAATGTATCCAGGGCAAGGCCATCGTAAATTCTCTCTCGCTCAAAGAGGGCGAGGAACTGTTCCTCAATCGTGCCAAGCAAATCAAACAGGCGGGCGCAGCTTTGGTGGTAATGGCATTTGACGAGCAGGGGCAGGCGACCTCTTACGAGCGCCGCATAGAGATCTGCGAACGCGCCTACCGTCTGCTGACCGAGCGCATCGGCTTCCCAGCCGAAGATATAATCTTTGATCCAAATATTCTCACCATAGCCACAGGTATGCGCGAGCACGACAGCTATGCGCTGGACTTCATACGCGCTACCGAATGGATCCACAACAACCTCCCCCAGGCAAAGGTAAGCGGCGGAGTGAGCAACCTATCGTTCTCGCTGCGTGGCAACAACTTCCTGCGCGAGGCTATGCACGCCGTGTTCCTCTATCACGCCATCCGCGCAGGAATGGATATGGCGATTGTAAACCCTTCGACAGCAGTAATGTATGAGGATATTCCCAAGGAGTTGTTGGAGGTATTGGAGGATGTTATTCTCTGCCGCGCAGAGGATGCCACCGACCGCCTGATATCGCTTGCCGAGAGCTACCGCGAGCAACCCACAAAGGTCACTCCTTCGGCCGACGAACGCCATCAGACGCCTCTTGCCGAGCGTTTGGGCCAGGCACTGCAACGTGGCGACAACGAATTTCTGCAAGAGGATATTGAGGAGGCTCTTGCCACCTACCCCACCCCCGCCTCAATCATCGAGGGCCCTCTGATGCAGGGAATGGCTACGGTGGGTCAGCTTTTTGGCCAGGGTAAGATGTTCCTGCCCCAGGTGGTCAAGAGTGCCCGCACGATGAAACGCGCTGTGGAGATATTGCAGCCCCACATCGAGGCTGCGCAGAGCCTCGAATCTTCGACCAAGGCTGGACGTTATCTGCTGGCTACGGTCAAGGGCGATGTTCACGATATTGGTAAAAATATTGTGGGCGTAGTCTTGGCGTGCAACAACTTCGAGGTCATCGACTTGGGAGTGATGGTCGAGGCCGAGCAGATAGTCAAGGCAGCCAAGGAGCACAACGTGGATTTCATAGGTCTGAGTGGTCTTATCACCCCTTCGCTTGATGAGATGTGTAACGTCGCACGCGAGTTGAAAGCGGCAGGCGTCACCGCCCCACTCTTTATCGGCGGCGCAACGACTTCGCCTCAGCATACAGCGATAAAAATTGCCCCACTATATGACGGCGCTGTGTTCCACGTCAAGGATGCAGCCCAGAACCCAATCCTTGCGATGCAACTCCTGGGCAGCGAGCGCGAGGAGGTTATCCAGACACTCAAAGCACAGCAGGCCGACATACGCAAGGCGCAGTGCGCCACCACCGAGGCAACTGAACCCATACGCCCCGAGATAGATTGGTCTGTGCAAAAGGTTGTAAAGCCTTCGTTTACGGGTGTACGCACCATATCCGACATCAAGATTTCGGATGTTCGTGAACTCATAAATTGGACTCATTTTTACAATCTGTGGCGCGTGAACCCACAAAGCGATGAGGCCAATGAGTTGCGCTCAGAGGCCGAGGTTATGATCGACCAATTACAAATCCGACACCATCTAGTGGCGCGTGTAGGATTGTTTAGAGCATTTTCTACCGACCACAGCCTCCACCTTTGTCATAGCGAGGGTTGCCCCTGCTGCGCAGGTATGGAGCGCACAACCGAGATTCTCACACCACGCCAGAGCAAGCCAAATGACGAAGGTGTGACACTCTCGCTTTGCGACTTTGTAGCGCCCGAGGGCACAGAGGACTACGCTGGTGCATTTGCCGTAACCATCTCGCAATCACTCGTTGAGGAGTTGGAGCACGCCAAACTTTGCGACTCAGAGGGTTCCCTTATGCTTCAAAGTTTGTGCGACAGATTAGTCGAGGCAGCCAGCGAATGGCTCCACCAGAAGGTGCGCCGCGATTTGTGGGGATATGCGCCCAAAGAAAACCTCTCAACAAAGGAACTCTTCCAGGCCAAGTATGCGGGCATACGTCCTGCCATAGGTTACCCATCGCTGCCCGACCAGAAGACCATATTCCCCGTTGCACGTCTGCTCGGCATCGAGCAGATAGGCATTAGTCTGACCGAAAATGGTGCTATGTATCCACAATCATCGGTTTGCGGACTCTACATAGCCAATGTAAATGCAAAATATTTTGTAATTTAGTACAACGCAAGAGAGTCTATCAGGAATGTAGAACTTAAAAGATATGAGTATGAAAAACAAGTTAATGTTAATTGTGAGTTTGCTATCGTTATTCTTTTCCATTTCAGCATCGGCTGACAATGTTACCAAAGTAGTAATCACGGTAGCAGAGCCCGTTGTTGGCAAAAGTTGCTCATTTAAGGCAAGCGTGCCTGAGACTGCCAGCACCAAAGTAACTGAGGTATTTTGGGGAGGACTTTTCGATGATGGCAAGTGCGTTAAGGGACAAGACTACACCATCACCGTCAAAGTAAAAATCAAGGACGGGGTGCAAAGAAAATTCGCCACATCGGGCAATATTAATGTTACCATCAACGGCCATAAGGCTCGAATAACCGTAGCCGGCGAAAAGAGCCTCACCGCGAAATATACCTGGAAAGAGGTTGGCGGTCCAGATACCGACAGTCCAGAGTATAAGCTCAAAGCAAAACTTAAAGAGCTTGCCGGGGCATACACCGCAACCAATGCGACAGAAAACAAGGAGGTGCTCAACTACTTAAAACGCAGTCTTCCTCGTGCCGAGATATGGTTGGCTGGCGGCAGTTATTCATCTGTCAAGAGATTACCAACCGCCACCGATGATGGCCACTTTTCTACAACCATCGGAATTAAACACAACGGCGTAACTATTGATAGACACAGCTTTACCGTTAAAATCCCTGCTCTGGAAAAATCCGTGGAGGCTACGAATTTGAGTGCAGACGTAGCTCTTATGAAAGCAGCCTTAAAAGACCTCATTGTTGATTCTAAGACAACGGGCAATGACTTGTTGGCTGCGGTAAACGCTGCGGCTACTAATGGCGCAAAGGCTGAGTGGGACAAAGATTATCAATACAATGCACCGACAGCCAAACTCCAAGGAAGCATCGAGGGAAATATGATTATCACCCTGGGCGACAAACGAGATATCTTCGCGGTCCATAAGGTTCTGCCCAAAGCGGGAACTGCTACCGACGCGGCTATTGATGCCGATTTCAGTGCGCTTTCCAAGGCGTTGAACAACTACGCCGTAAGCAACAAAACCACACAGCAGGAGTTGTTGGATATTGCAAACAGCGTTTTGAAGAACGGCTCAAAACTTGTATGCACCAGCTATACAAAAACCGATGCCACTTACTACGATGAGGGCAAGATTGTTTTGAACTTTGAATTGGAGCTTGATGGCGTGAAACGCATCCCTCGCATATCAAGAAAAATCTCCAAAATCAGAGTCGCACTTCCTGAGGGAATTGCCATTTCGCACGATGAGTGGGAGGTACTTCGTCTTACGAATAGAGAGCGCTACAAAACAGGTGCTGCTCCTTTAATGATGGTTGCGCCTTTGGTGGAAGCAAGTGACATACGCGCCAAAGAGATTACCATAGATTACAGAAAAGATCACAAACGCCCCGACGGATCATCGTGCTTCTCAGCCATTGAGCCAAAATTTTCAGCAAGCCGAGCAGCAAAAGGTGAAAACGCATATCGTTCTCCATCCACTCCTGCTCAAGCAGTCGCTGGTTGGATGAACTCTCCTGGACACAAAGCAAATATCCTCAACAATAACTACACTTACATTGGCTGTGGCGTGACAGATGAAAAAGATTTCAAACACTGGATTCAGGTGTTTACCTCAGGAAGCGGAGTTATCGAAGCTGTGACAAACACGGGTTCATATCACTTTGAGACTGTTATCGATATGGAAGCGGCTCACCTTGTCTGCGTCACAAGCGAAGGTCTTGTAGCTTATGTGCCATTAGATGCTGGTTATATGGCACAAAACGGCAATCAATACACAATTCATTTGCGTGGAAAATCTGTGACTGTCACAGTTGGCGCCGACGAGAATTAATTTCGCATTTTCGACATATTAACCCAATCCCCAAATGGAATCTACTGAGTGTATTTCCCATTTGGGGATTTTTCTTGACCCTCACCCTTCTACGCCTTGATGGCCATTCACGACAAAGAATACACTCCCAAAAAGTGAATCAAAAGAGGGTCCTATTATTAAAGGTAAAGCAATCCCGACTCAAAAAAAGTGGGGATTTTTTAATTTTTTCGCTACTTTGCGATACAAAGTACCAAAACTTTTTCTATATTTGCATTAGAAACAACTATTACAATTATCTTTTTTTACAAAATTTCACGATGAAAGAGACCATTAACGTAAACATCGGTCAGCAGGCATTCACAATGGATATGGATGCCTACACCACCTTGTCATCCTACCTCGACGACATCGGCCGCCGACTCCCACCCTCGGACCACGAGACATTGTCCGACATCGAGGACCGCATTGCCGAAATCTTCCGCGAGAAAGTTCCCTCGCCTATGATGGTCATCACATTGGGCGTTGTGCGCAGCGTGATGAATCAGATTGGCGATCCCGAACTCTTTGGCAAGGCATACCGTCCAATGAACGACCAAAACGGCCACACCTACTTCCCAGGCGAGCGTCCTCGCAAGTTCCACCGTCCACTCTATCCACGTTCGATTGCAGGCGTTTGTAGCGGCATTGCCCTCTACTTCAACATCGATGTGACACTGGTGCGCGTCATCTTCATCGTTGGATTTTTCCTTGGCTTCTCGACTCTGTTGCTCTACATCATCCTGTGGGCAGTCATAGAGGAGGGTCCTCAGGACTATTTCAACCCCAACTTTAACCCTCATAACAAAGCGTAACTATGAATGACGATAATGTAAAAGTGCAGATGCGTAAAGGCATCCTCGAATATTGCATTCTCTCGATACTCTCGCGCGGAGACTCCTACGCTCCTCAAATCATAGCCGAGCTCAAAGCTGCCGAGATGATTGTTGTCGAGGGTACGCTCTACCCCATCCTCACCCGCCAGAAAAAAGCTGGCCTGCTTAGTTATCGCTGGCAGGAATCTACCCAGGGTCCTCCACGCAAATATTACATCCTCACCGAGGAGGGACGTCGTCAGCTGGCACAGCTCGACGAGGCGTGGGACCAGATGGTAGAGCAGATACGCCTCATTCGCCACGGCGAGCCCACTCAGAACGAAAAATAGAACTCTAAACTCAACTATTACAACAAAATAAACAACTCAATTACAATTATCTAAACAACTCTCAAACTATGAAACGTTTTCTTAAATTCGCACTTATGCTGGTGGCGATCTTAACAACCACAGCATCGTTTGCCGCACGCGACAAACGCACACTGACAGGTTCGGGTAACATCGTCTCGAAGGTGATTGAAATCAGCAACGACTACACCACCATACTCGCAATGACTGGCGTAGAGGTGGTGATGAATGAGTCGCAGGACAACATCGTAAACATTCAAGCCGACGACAATGTGATAGAGTGGGTAGTGTGCGAGGTCAAGGGCGACATTTTAGAGGTGTGCGTAAGAAAACCCAACTGCACATCGTATAGCAACCTCAATGTAAGGGTCAATATCCCCAATAATGAAAAACTATCTCGCATCGAAAGCCGCTCGGCAGCAAGCGTAAAGATTGGACCGATACTTAACAGCGGTGACAAACTCTTTATCCGTGCCAACTCCGCTGCAAGTGTTATGATTAATCGTTCTTTACGAGAGGATGTGAGCATTGACGCATCATCATCGGCAAAAGTGCGAGGCTCTTTCAGATGCTCACGATTGACAGCAAAAGCCACTTCGGCGGCCGATATAAATGCATCTGTACTTGCGAGAAAAGTTTCACTTTGGGTAAGTTCATCGGGCGAAGTTGAGCTCAACGGCGCAGCGACACAAATAACTGCCGAGGCTTCTTCATCGGGCAAGATTCTCTGCTCTCGACTCTCTGCACAAAATGCAGCTGCGATGGCAACATCATCGGGAAAAATCACTCTTGATTGCTATGAATTCCTTAATACGAAGGCATCATCAAGTGGTGACATCATCTCAACCAACTCTTCTGCCAAAACAGCCATAGCAGAGGCATCTTCGGGCGGAACAGTGAAGCTCAACTGCAGCGGCTCACTCAACGCCAAGGCGTCATCGGGAGGTGACATCCGATATATGGGCGGCTGCTCACTCTCCAACTCTCAGACATCAAGCGGCGGCAGCATTAAGAAGTTCTAACCCAACACCGTAAAGACTATGAACGAAATAAAGAAATGTAGCCTCGCAGGCATATCATTCACACTCGAAATAGATGCCTACTCAGAGTTGGCCGATTACATCCAATCGTTACAAAACATTTATCGCAACGACCCCGATGGCGAGGAGATTGTCGCCGACATCGAAGCACGCATTGCCGAGCTCATACTCTCTGCCGTATCTGCCGATGCTATCGTCACCAAGCCTCTGATCCTCAATATAATCAAACAGTTGGGCCTACCCGAGGAGTTCGATAGTGAGCAGCCCAACCACGAGCCTCGCCAGACCGAGACCACCGACCCAGATGGCAACCCTCGCATACCACGCCGATTGTATCGTGACCTTGAACACAACAGACTCGGAGGTGTGTGTGCAGGCATCGCCAATTACTTCGACATCGACCCAACGTGGGTACGTCTGGCGATGTTTATCCCTCTGTTTCTGGTAGCCTTTGGCTCGGTCGGTTTCCTAAGACGTATTGCACCATTTTCGGGCAACCTGTTTGGAGTGGAGATACTCGGCTATATCATTATGTGGTTTGCCATCCCACCCGCAACGACAGCCCGCCAGAAGTTGGAGATGCGAGGCGAGCGCATCACCACCGAGACTATTCGTGAGAATGTTCAGAATGCAACCCCAGAGCAGAAGTCGCGCACAATCGTGGCTGATCTGGTAAGCATCATCGGCAAGATAATGCTCATCTGCCTGAAAATTATGGCGACCATACTTCTGATTGGACTTGTGGTGAGTACTTGTGTGCTGATAATGGTAGCGCTTGCTGGAGTCCCAATGCTGGGCTTTGAATTTGCAACGGGCGTGGCTCTGATAAGCAGCTTGATGACGGTAATTTTACCATTGCTCGTCCTCATATATTTAATTATTATGTTGCTTGTCTCGATGCGTCCCAAAGGCAAAGTGTTGCTTATAATGCTCATCCTGTGGATTATATCGCTCACTACGATGACCCTCTCGGCCATCAAGTCGCCTGCACGCTTCGACAACTCCATCGAAAACCTATTTGAGTCTGTCTTTGAGCACGACGAGGAGATTCTCTACAAGGAGTTCACCCAGGAGGAGATTGACGAGTGGCGCGAGCAGATGAAGGCGAAAAGCAGCAACTTAATAGAACACTCCGACTCACTGCAAGGCATCTCCGATGAGTACCAGGAGAGCATAGATCGCGTACTCAAAGAGTTCGAGACCAACGAGGAGGCGATAAACGAGGCCATCCAACGACTCAGCTAACACGGCAAGGAGGCTCCACGCTCACAAAGTCATTGGAACGCCTGGCTCAGAGTAGCCGACAGCCATAAGTCAAGATGTGTTTGCTACAATTCACATACAACACTACAACAAGCAAAAAATAATACCCCAATCATAGCATTATTTTTTGACGGCGAGGAGAATCGACACAGAGGATTACTCCTCGCTTATTTTTTATGGCAGTGATATTGCCATTTCATAATTCAATATTTTTTCATACATTTGCATAAAAGAAACTAAATAAATCATAAGAATATGGCAACTATCAAGTGTATCGGTATTCTTACATCGGGAGGTGATGCTCCGGGTATGAATGCAGCTATTCGTGCGGTGACCCGCACAGCTATCTATAATGGCTATCAAGTGAAGGGTATTATGCGTGGCTACCACGGTTTGGTGACAAACGAGATTGTGGAGTTCAAGTCGCAGAGCGTGTCGAACATCATCCAGCAGGGTGGTACAATCCTCAAAACTGCACGCAGCAAGGAGTTCCGCACCCCAGAGGGTCGTCAGCTGGCATACGAGAATATGAAGGCGGCGGGCATCGACGCTTTGGTGGTAATCGGTGGTGATGGCTCATTGTCGGGCGCACAACTCTTTGCCGAGGAGTTCGACGTACCTATCGTGGGCTTGCCAGGAACTATCGACAACGACCTGGACGGCACTGACGAGACAATCGGTTACGACACTGCCCTGAACACCATCGTTGATGCGGTGGATAAGTTGCGCGACACAGCTACCAGCCACGAGCGTCTGTTCTTCGTAGAGGTGATGGGTAACACAGCGGGCTACCTCGCCCTCAATGGTGCTATCGCATCGGGTGCCGAGGCGGCCATCATCCCAGAGCGCGAAACAGAGGTTGACCAGTTGGCCGAACTCATCCACAATGGCTTCCGCAAGAGCAAGTCATCTGCCATCGTACTCGTTGCCGAGAACAAGGCTACGGGCGGCGCACTCGGCTTGAAGGAGCGTATCAAGAAGGAGTTCCCCGAGTTTGATGCTCGTGTGACAATCCTCGGCCACTTGCAGCGTGGCGGCTCACCAACGGCCAAGGACCGTATCCTCGCATCGAAGATGGGTGCTACGGCTATCGAGGCTCTGTCGGAGGGTCAGCGTAATGTGATGATTGGTATCAAGAATGGCGAGTTGGTATATGTCCCATTCAAGAAAGCAGTGGCCCACCTGCAAAAGATGGATTTGAAGGATATGGATATCGTAAGGATTCTTTCAATCTAAGCATATTTGCCAAAACAAAGAGGCTGCCCAACCGTAAGCTGGGCAGCCTCTTTGTTTTACTAAAAATCGACCTTTTAAACTCAATTAAATATTCTTACTCCAAAGACCTCGCGTAATTTGGTAACGCATAATGAGCAGATGCTTGGCCTTTCCCCACTGCAATGTCAGACCATATACGATAGCCAAAAGCAGTGTAACGATCCACTTGACACACTCCATAAACTTTACGCGGCCAATGCGATGGTAATATCGCGCGCGACGCAACTGGCTCACGCCGACATTATAACTCAGACGCGAGAGGTATTCACGGGTGAGCTTCTCCTTGGGGATAATGTGATACATCACAGCGCCAGGCACATAGTAATACTTGGCCTCGGCAATCTGCAAACGCTCAAACAGATCACACTCCTCGCCGCCAATTAACTGCTCACCCACATAACCCAGCGAGGTATCGAACACGCCATAACGCTTTACACCCGAACGCCTTATCGCCATATTGCCACCACCAGGAATACGCCCCTGAGGGAACAGACGCACCTTATCGCCAAAATACATTGTGTTGGCTATCGGACGCTCGGTAAAGTGCGACATCCATCGAGGCTTACCCGAAGGATACTCCGCCACAATGGGTCCTCCCGCCGCCACAGCATCGGGCGTAGAGTCAAACAACGCGATATATGACGAAATAAATCCTGGCGCGATACGCTCATCATCATCAATAATTGCAATGTACTCGCCCACGCTCTCGCCAATACCTCGATTACGGGCATAGGAGAGTCCCTGGCGCTTCTCGCACACCATACGCAACTGCACATCGGGGTGAGCCGCAGCAAACTCCTCGAATCTCTGGGCAGTGTCATCGGTTGAATTATTATTCACCACGACACACTCCCAATCTGTTTTGGGAGCATCTTGCTCAACAACCGACTGCAATGCCGTAAGCAGCAATTCAGCACGATTATATGTGGCAATTATCAATGAAAGTCTAAGCATAGTAATAGGTTTTATGCAAATATATAAAATTTTTCTTGCATATATCTCCATCTTAAACCATCTTTTTCGTATTTTTATTTGTTTTGCTATCTTTGCAGGCGTTACTAATTAAAAATAAAGAATATGAAGAATCCCCAAACCATAAAAGCCGTTTCACCCTGGGTGGCCATAATCCCCCTGGCGGTGCTTGTCATCTTTTTGGCACTCACGATTCACCTCTTTGGAGGCGATGCCATAGCGGGAGGTAGCCAATTGTCGCTACTCACAGCCTCAGCCGTATGTACGGCGCTGGCCATCTGCATATATCGCATAAAGTGGCAGACGTTGGAAAATGCCATTATCTCGAATATGCGTAGCGCGACGCCTGCCATCATTATCCTGCTGCTAATCGGAGCCATCGCCGGCACCTGGATGGCAAGCGGCATCATTCCTACGCTCATCTACTACGGTTTGAAGATTCTTCACCCCTCAATATTCCTGCCCGCGTCGTGCGTCATCTGCGCCGTTATCTCGCTGCTGACGGGCTCGTCGTGGACAACAATCGCCACCATCGGCGTGGCGCTGATGGGTATCGGTCGCGCATTGGGTTTCTCCGACGGCTGGGTGGCAGGAGCCATCATCTCGGGAGCCTACTTCGGTGACAAGATTTCGATGATGAGTGACACCACCGTTTTGGCCTCATCGACGGCCAACGTGCCTCTGTTCACCCACATCAAGTATATGATGCTGACCACCACCCCTTCGCTCATTATCTCGCTCATAGTCTTCACGACAGTGGGTCTTAGCGCAGCCACTACCTCGGTGGCCGACACGACAACCATCGAGCATAGCATCCAGCAAGTGTTCAACATATCACCCTGGCTGCTCATCGTGCCTCTTGTGACAGGACTCTTGATTGCCCGCAAATTACCCGCCATCGTCACCCTCTTTGCATCGGCATTTATGGCGGCCATAGCGATGATTATAGCCCAGCCCGATATTGTTATGCAGATTGCTCAGGCCGACACGCAATCGACTATGATGTCAATCAAGGCGGTGATTGAGGCCGCCACAAGCTCAACATCTATCCAGACGGGCAACGAACTACTCAACAACCTGGTTGCGACACGAGGTATGGGCGGTATGATGGATACCGTATGGTTGATTATATGCGCAATGAGTTTTGGTGGCGTGATGTATGGTAGCGGTATGCTCACAGCCCTCTCGCAGATATTCCTCCGTATGGCGCGCCGCACAGTGAGCGTGGTGGGCTCGACCGTAGGCTCGGGACTCTTCTTCAACCTCGCTACGGGCGACCAATACATCTCTATTATCCTGACGGGCAACCTCTTCCGCCAGCTCTACAAGGAGCGTAACTTGGAGGATAGATTGCTCAGCCGTAGCGTCGAGGATTCTGCCACCGTCACATCCGTACTCATACCTTGGAACTCGTGCGGTATGACCCAATCTACGGTCCTGGGCGTGGCAACACTGACCTATATGCCCTACTGCATCTTCAACATCATCAGCCCGCTGATGTCAATCGCTGTTGCAGCACTGGGCTGGAAAATCTACAAACGCAACTCGACCGATGAAAAATAGACTCTTTATTTTTGACCTCGACGGCACACTGCTCAACACCATTGGCGACCTGGCTGCCGGATGTAACTATATGCTCACGCTGCGTAACCTCCCGACCCATAGTTTGGAGGATTACTCCTCGTTTGTGGGCAACGGCATTATGCGTCTGGTGGAGCGCTCGCTGCCCGCAGAGTTGCGCACAAAGGAGTATGTTGCCGCAGCGCGACGTGATTTTGTGGATTACTATATCGACCACATTGACCTCTACACCCAACCCTACGAGGGCATTGTGGAGCTCATCAATGAGTTGGATGCCAAGGGTTGCAAACTGGCCATCGCCTCGAATAAGTTCCAGGCAGGCACCGAGAAGTTGATTAAAAAATTCTTCCCCTCGATTGACTTTGTGATGATTTGCGGCAACCGCGAGGGTGTGCCCTTGAAGCCCGACACGGCGTTGGTGGATTTAATTCTCGACTCGGCCAATGTTGATAAACAGCATTGTGCGATGATTGGCGATTCGGGAGTGGATATGCAGACCGCGTGCCGCGCAGGCATCACAGCGGTGGGCGTGAGCTGGGGTTTTCGTTCGCGTCAGGAACTGCAAGAAGAGGGAGCCGACCATATAGCCGACTCCGTTGAGGATCTGCGCAATATTTTGTTAGCAATATAGCTCCACGTCGCGGAGCGTAATACGCTCGCCACTGAGTATCATCAGGCGCTCGACGACATTACGCAGTTCTCTGATGTTGCCCGTCCAGGGCATTGCGCTCAATGCCTCCACCGCAGCCTCATCGACCCTCTTTTCAGAGCAGCTATGCTCCTGCGCCACCTTTGTAATAAAGTAATTTACCAGCTCGGCAATATCGCCCGAACGGTCACGCAGCGGTGGCACCTTGATTAATATCACCCCAAGACGGTGGTAGAGGTCCTCACGGAAATTACCCTTCTCTATCTCGGCCCTGATATCCTTGTTGGTGGCCGCCACTACACGCACATCGACCGTCACGTCCTTGTCGCCTCCCACCCTACTTATCTTCCTCTCCTGCAAGGCCCTCAGGACCTTGGCCTGCGCCGAGAGCGACATATCACCTATCTCATCCATAAAGAGCGTACCGCCATTGGCCTGCTCGAACTTTCCCTTTCGCTGCTTGATGGCCGAGGTGAAGGCTCCGCGCTCGTGACCAAACAACTCACTCTCAATAAGTTCGGAGGGTATGGCCGCACAATTCACCTCGACAAAGGGCGATGCTGCGCGCCCACTTTTCAGATGCAACCAACGCGCCACCAACTCCTTGCCGGTGCCATTCTCGCCCGTAATCAGCACTCGGGCATCGGATGGGGCCACCTTGTCGATTAACTCCCTGACGCGGGCAATCTCGGGCGAGGAGCCTATGATATGCTCTGTGTCGCTGGTCGCTCTACGCTTCTGGGGCTTTACCACCTCGGACTGAGGCGCCTCCTCCTCGCGAGTGACAATACGGCGCAGCGACCCCAGCAGGCGATTCATATCCACAGGCGTGGTGAGATAATCCTCGGCACCACTACGCACCGCCTCGACTGCACCATCGATACTCGCTGAGGACGAGATAATTATAAAAGGAACACCAAGTGCCGCCACATCGCCACTCTCCTCGCCCGAAACAATGGCATCGTAGCCTCGACGAGCGCAGATATTCTCCGTTAATTCGTCACGACAAGCCACCGTCGTAGCAAATCCTTCAAACTCCAATCGCTCGCGCAGAGTGTTTCGCATACTTTTTGATTGTTCGATAATTAAAACTTTTGCCATATTTTGAATTTTGAAATTTTTGCATTTACTTTGCACTACCAAAGGTAACCGCTTTATTCGGTGATTCCAATCTTGACGCACCAAGACACCACATAGAGTAAGATTGTCTTTTTAATCCTAAACGGTCTATTTCTTGCGACCAAACTTTTCCTTGCGTGGGCTATATGTTGTAGCCTTAACACGCGGCAAGAAGAGGGGCTGAACCAATTTTTATGAAACAGAATTACAACAACACACGTCGTAAACTCTATCTCCCAGAGTATGGACGCCATATCCACAAGATGGTGGATCACCTGATGACTATCGAAGACCGCGACGAGCGTAACCGCCAGGCCAGAGCAGTCATTGCTGTGATGGGAAATCTACAACCCTTGTTGCGCGACACGGCTGATTTCACCCACAAATTATGGGACCACCTCTTCATTATGTCTGATTTCCAGCTGGATGTGGATTCGCCATACCCTCGCCCTACACGCGACGAGTTGCAGATGACGCCCCGCAAGTTGGAGTACTCTCAGGGGCGCATCCCATTCAAACATTACGGCAAATATGTAGCCCTCATATTGCGCCAGTTGCGCAACGAGCAGAACATCGAAGCCCAGCAGGATGCTATCGAATTGCTGGCCCGCTATATGCGCTCAAAGAGCTTTGAGTACAACCAAGATCATCCCAACAACGAGGTAATCATAAAAGATATAAAAATTATGTCGGAAGGTGGCATAGATATCAACGAAGATGCTATCAATAATCTCCGAAGTGACTACAAACAACACCTTTCGTCGCACCAACAAAAAGGCAACTCGCGCCCTGCTCAGAAGGCAAGCGCCAACAAGGCCGGAGGAAAGGCTCAGCACAATAATTCCAAAAACAGAGGCCCCGCATCGAATCGAAAAAACAACGCACAGAACGCCTCGCGTCACAATTATCAGAAGTAATTTTGCGTTATTTTCAAAAAGTTGCTATATTTGTACTTTATTATGAAACACTTAGCGAAAATGAAGAGACTATTATTCATACTCACAGCACTCGCTGCTGTAATGACATCTTGTCAGACATCAAAAGTTCACATCAACGGCCGCTTTGTTGGAAGCGATGCCGATATGGTATATTTGGAGCAGACCTCTACCTTGGAGCAGACGCTCATCGACTCGGTTAAACTTGCCGAGGATGGTAGCTTTGCTTTGAAGTTGGAGGATGTGTCAAAGACTCCATCGCTCTACAACATCATCTTCAATGGTGAGCGCGTACCTTTGTTGCTCTCAGCAGGCGAGAAGGTGACAATCAATGCTGCGGGTAACATTCTGCGCAACTACACCATCGAGGGCTCAACCGAGTCGGAGTTATTGCAGGCCTTCAACAAGGAGTATATTGACGGCGTGATTAAAATCAACGAGATCATCTCAAAGTTCACATCGCAGGATATGAGCCAGGAGCAGCAGACCGCTTTGGCCAAGGAGTACACTCAGTTGCGTAACTCAATCAAGCGTTCGCAGTTGCGTTTTATTGTTGAGCACAAGGAAAATATCGCTGCTGTATATGCTCTCTATCAGCGTCTGCCAAATGATCAGAACCTCTTCAACGGCGACGGCGACGTGATTTACTATCGCACAGTGGCTGACGGCATCGAGCAAAGCTATCCCGAGAGCCCATACCTCACCATCTTGCGTACTCAGATTGCGCGTATGGATGCACAGTTGAACCTCCTCTCACAGATGAAGACTGTGAATTTCCCAGAGATTTCTATGCCCGATATGTATGGCAACAAGCAGAGCCTCTCGGCGCTTTCAGGCAAGGTTGTATTGCTCCACTTCTGGTCAGCAGCAGTTGGCAACTCCAACGCTATGAATGCCGACTTGAAGGAGATTTATACAAAATACAAGGAACAGGGATTCGAGATTTTCCAGGTGGCAGTCGATACATCTAAGGCCTTGTGGATTAAGTCAATCCAGGAGCAGAAGCTGCCTTGGATCTCGGTAAGCGACCTTTTGGGTGAAGCTTCACCTACATTGGGTGCTTACAATATCGCATCACTTCCCGCAAACTTCCTTATCGACCGCGAGGGTAACATCATAGGCAAAAACCTTATGGGCGAGGAGCTCGAAGCGCAGATTAAGAAACTCTTATAACCCCCACCTGCAATGTACTACTTTGCCTCGGACGTCCATCTTGGAGCCGGCGGTGAGCAGATGGCTCGTCGCACCGAGAGACGTTTTGTGCAGTGGTTAGACGTAGTATCAAAGGATGCAGAGGGAATCTTTTTAGTAGGCGACATTTTTGATTTTTGGTTTGAGTACAACAATGTTGTACCCAAAGGATTTGTTCGCACATTAGGTAAGTTGGCCGAACTCTCGGACCGAGGCATAGAAATTGCTCTTATCACGGGCAATCACGATATGTGGCTGACAGATTACCTGGAAAAGGAGTGCGGCATAAAGACATATTTCAAGCCTCAACGTCTGTCGCTCTATGGCAAGGAGCTATTCGTTGCCCACGGCGACAATATGAATATCAAGCGCAAGCCAATCCTCAGACTGATGAACGCCGCATTTCGTTCACGAATTATGCGCGTACTCTTTTCGTGGTTGGTACATCCCGACCTGGCATTGAAATTCGGCAAATGGTGGAGTGGTAAATCGCGCAAGTCGCACTCGATGGACCAGATTACACCCGATTCGCTCAATTTTCTTATCGACTACGCCCGCGAATACAAGGCCTCGAAACCAGAAACCGACTACACAATCTTTGGACATATGCACTTCCCCTACGACCATCATAAGCAGGGGCTTCGTGTCGTGTTCCTTGGAGCGTGGGAGGGCGATGCCCACTACGCAGTTCTCGATAAGCAAGGAGACTTAACACTTAAAACATTCGCCTTATGAAACAATATCTCGACCTTTTGAAAAAAATCAAAGAAGAGGGCGTGGTCAAAAGCGACCGCACTGGGACAGGAACACGCAGCATCTTTGGCCACCAAATGCGATTTGATTTGAGTGAGGGCTTCCCGCTTCTCACCACCAAACGTGTCTTTTTGAAGGGTGTGATTCACGAGTTATTGTGGTTCCTGGCAGGAGACACCAACATCAAATATTTGGTTGATAACGGCGTCCACATTTGGGACAATGACGCCTATCGTTTCTATAAGGAGTTGTGCGCAAAGCACACTAAGGAGCCTCTCTCGATGGAGGAGTTCCTTGCAGCAACACAGCAACAAACTCCCTCACCTATTGAGGGTTATGCCTACGGCAACCTAAATCACGTCTATGGCTACCAGTGGAGAAGTTGGGGTAAGCCCGACGGCTCGGCCATTGACCAGATCAAGGAGGTGATCCATACCATCAAGCACAATCCCGACTCACGACGTATGATCGTATCGGCGTGGAATGTGGCCGATGTTGAGGATATGGCGTTGCCACCTTGTCACGTTTTGTTCCAATTCTATGTAGCCAACGGTAAGCTCTCGTGCCAGCTCTACCAGCGTAGCGCCGACACCTTCCTCGGAGTGCCGTTCAACATCGCATCCTATGCGCTACTGACGATGATGATTGCCAGGGAGTGCGGCTTGGAGGCTGGCGAGTTTGTCCACACATTGGGCGACACTCACCTCTACCTCAACCACTTGGAGCAGGTCGAGGAGCAGCTCTCGCGCGAGCCTCGTCATCTGCCACAGATGCACCTTAATCCCGATGTGAAGTCGGTCTTCGTCTTCCGTTACGAGGACTTCACATTGGAGGGCTACGACCCCCACCCTACCATCAAGGCACCGATGTCATTCTAAAATATCATTAGCTATGATAAGCATAATTGTTGCCGTGGCACAAAACGGCACCATTGGAGACAAGAACTCTCTCCTGTGGCACATTTCGGAGGATTTGAAATTCTTCAAGCGTACCACATCGGGACATCCTGTGATTATGGGTCGCAAGACCTATGACTCGCTGGGTCGTCCACTACCCAACCGCACCAACGTAGTAATCAGCCGCACAGCCGAGCATATCGAAGGTTGCACCATCGCTCGCTCATTGGAGGAGGCGATTGCACTGTTCCCCGCGGAGGAGGAGATTTTCATCATCGGCGGCGCTCAAATCTACGCCCTGGCATTGGAAATTGCCGACCGACTCTACATAACTCGCGTCGAACACTCATACCAGGGCGACACATCGTTCCCCGAATGGAACTCCACACAATGGCAACTCACAGAGCGTGAAGCATTTGAGTGCGGCGAAAAGTATCCTTACCCATTCGCCTTTGAGCGTTACGAGAGAATAAAATAACAAGAACCAAAACCTTAAAACCAGACTTAATATGAAAGCAAGAACACTACTAACAAGCATCGCAATGGTATGCGCCCTGAGTGTGTCGGCAGCAGGCAAAAAGCAGCAGACAACGCCTCAGCCCGTATTCAACCGCGCTCCGCTTGTGGAGGCCCCTTATGCCCAGCTTCCACTGGGCGAGATTAAGCCCGAGGGATGGCTTGGCGAGCAGATGCAGACAATGCTCAACGGTATGACAGGCAACCTCGACGAACTTTACGAGTTGGTATGCGGTGACAACAACGCCTGGCTCGGCGGTGAGGGAGATGCCTGGGAACGAGGCCCATACTGGATTGACGGCGCACTGCCAATGGCATACATTATGGGCGACGAAGCCTTGAAGCAGAAGTCTCTGAAGTGGGTGGAGGCTATCCTTGCGTCACAGAAGGAGAGTGGCTCGTTTGGCCCGGACACCGACCGTCCATACATCTATGGTATGCAGCGCAGCAATGCCCTTGACTGGTGGCCTCGTATGGTTACTTTGAAAATTTTGCAGCAATATTATATGGCTACGGCCGATGAGCGCGTGGTGGATTTTATGACCAAGTATTTCCACTATCAGCTCGCCGAACTGCCTAAGACTCCGCTTGGTAACTGGACATTCTGGGCTACCGAGCGCGCAGGCGATAACCTACTGATTGTACATTGGTTATACAACATCACTGGTGACGAGAAGTTGCTCCAACTCGGTGAGATTCTGCATCAGCAGTCAGCCGATTGGACAGCTCGTTTCACTACCGATGATCATCTCTTCCGCCAGAACAGCATTCACTGCGTGAACCTGGGTCAGGGCTTCAAAGAGCCTGTGATTTGGTGGCAGCAGTCTAAGGAGGCTAAATTCCTAGCAGCTCCGCAGGAGGCTTTGCGCCGCATCCGCCAGACAATAGGCTTTCCAACTGGCTTGTGGGCAGGTGATGAGTTGATTCACTTTGGCGACCCAACACGCGGTTCGGAGCTTTGTACTGCTACCGAGATGATGTACTCATTGGAGGAGATGTACCGCATCACTGGCGACAATACATACGCCGACCTTTTGGAGCGCATAACATACAACGCCTTGCCAACACAAATTACCGACAAGGGTGATGCACGTCAGTACTACCAGCAGATTAACCAGGTGGAGGTGACTCGCAAGCCACGCAACTTCTCGACCCCTCACCACAATACCGACATCCTGTTTGGCGTGTTGAGTGGTTATCCTTGCTGTACTTGCAACCTGCATCAGGGCTGGCCTAAGTTCGTTCAGAACCTCTGGTTGAAGAGCAACGCTGGCGGTGTGGCGGCTATGGTATATGCGCCATCATCGCTCTCGACAACCGTTGCCAATGGCGTGAAGGTTAATATCGAGGAGCAGACTTGCTATCCATTCGAGGAGCAGGTGACATTCTCGTTCTCGTTCCCCGACAAGAAGCAGAAGTCAGCATCATTCCCATTCGACCTTCGCGTACCAGAGTGGAGCAAGGGCTACACCTTGACCATCAACGGTCAGGAGATTAAGGGCGAGAATATCCGCAAGGGTACCCTCCGCCTCAATCGAGAGTGGAAGGATGGCGACCAGGTAGTCATCTCGTTCGAGGCCAATGTGAAGATTTCACGCTGGTATGACTACTCGGCTGTTGTGGAGCGCGGTCCGTTGGTATATGCTCTGCGTATGGAGGAGAAGTGGAAGCGCCACGAGTGCGAGGGTGACGATGTGAAGTTGTTGGGCCCTTACTACTACGAGGTGACATCTTCTACACCTTGGAACGTATCGCTTCGCGACAAGGATCTCCACGGCGAGGCAGTGGCCAAGAGTTTCATCGTCGAGAAGGGCGAGTGCAGCAACACTCCTTGGACATTGAACGGTGCGCCTATTAAGATTAAGGCCAAGGCTAACCTGTTGCCTAACTGGCAGATGCACCGCAACTCAGCAGGTCCAATCAACTACCTCACTCAGCAGGAGCCTCAGGGCGAGGTTGGCCCCGAGGTTGATATCACACTCATTCCTTACGGCTGTACAACACTCCGTATGACCGAGTTCCCCGTGAGATAACCCCAAAGCAAAATAGGTATTTATACTACCTCGCAAGCGAAAGCATTATAGTAACTTTGCCCAAAAGGCAAAGTTACTTTTTTTATACCTGCCAAGATGGGAAGATATTTCGATATGCTGATGGAGGATGTGCGCCTCAGAGAGGGTCTGACTGCGTGTATGAATTGCGGAGTCTGCACAGCCGTATGCCCAGCCGCAGCTGTATATAATTACGATCCACGCCAGATCGTGAGCATCGTGCAGACGCGCAACGATGAGGCCATTGAGGAGTTGATGAAGGGCGAAGAGATATGGTATTGCGGCGAGTGTATGTCGTGCCGACCACGCTGCCCACGCGGCAACACCCCAGGGTATGTGATTCAAGCCCTGCGCACACTCTCTCAGAGGCTCGGTTTCTTTGTCGAGAGCGAGAAAGGACGCCAGCAGCTGGCCCTCAAACGAGCCATTGGCGACAACATTCTTCGCACAGGCTACTGCCTCACGCCCCGCAACATACGTCCCGAGCTACACCCCGAGCAGGGTACGGTGTGGCGCTGGATTATCGACAACGACGAGCAGATATATGGTCGCTACACCGACTCTTATGGTAAGGAGGGTGCAGGGGCATTGCGCAAATGTTCCGACTCCACAATGGAGGAGATACACAAGATTTTCGAGATTACGGGAGGCAAGGAGTTTTTTGACACCATCGAACGACACTCCGAACGCAAAGCCCGCGAGATGGGTTTTGACGGTGCCGACGACAACTATTTTATGGAAGTTTACACCCGCAACTCCAACAAGCACTATTAGATTATGAGACGTTCAAGCTGGACTGACTACCAAAAAGATATAGCCGACGACAACTACTACTATGCACGCTCGTGCATACGCCAGAACTTCTTCCCCGGCAGCGAGAAGGCCTTTCTCGACATCGTGGGCAAGGATTTGGGGCGCAACATCTTTGACGACCCGCTGCACACGTCGTGCACTGGCATCGGCTACCACTCCGACGTGGTACCCCTGGAAACCATTATGACCGTTGTGGCGCGCCAATTTGCATTAATGACCGAGGCAGGATACGAGAACTTCACATCATCGTGCATTACCTCGTTTGGTATCTACACCGAACTCCTTGCCACCTGGGAGGAGTTCCCCGAGACCGAGGAGCGCACACGCGAAAACCTCTTCAAGGCCACTGGCCGCGAGTTTCAAAAGCCAAAAAACCTCGCCCACACGTCGGATGTGATATTCCACCACCGCGAGGAGATAGCCCAAAAGGCCAAGCATAGGCTGGTAAATGTCTATACGGGCGAGCCGTTGAAGGTTGTCGAGCACATAGGCTGCCACTACGCCAAGATATTCCCCAAGAAGGGTATCGGCGGCTCGGAGTTCCCCTATGTGCTGGCAGGAATGGTCGAGAGCTGGGGTGGCGAGATTGTTGATTACCCCGAGCGCAGACACTGCTGTGGCTTTGGATTTAGGAACTACCTGGTGCAGGCCAACCGCGGCTACTCGATAGCCAACTCCCACCGTAAGTTGGAAAGTATGGCACCCTATAAACCCGACTTCATAGTCTGCAACTGCCCAGGCTGCTCGATGTTCCTGGACAAATGGCAGTACACCATTGCCGAGATGGAGGGCACAACATACGGACAAAATGGCGCAGGTATTCCCGTACTCACCTATGAGGAGATGGCGGGCCTGGTGATGGGTTACGACCCTTGGGCATTGGGTATGCAAATGCACCAGGTGGATGTAGAGCCACTGCTCGACAAGATGGGCGTGGAGTACGACCCTTCGGCTAAATTCCTGGGCCAGAAGGGTAAATATATAGGACGTCCCGAGCCAGCTTTGGTGAATCGTTGTTCGGAGGAGGCACTTTACAAGATGAAGGATTTAAGATGAAAAATGTAATCGTTATAGGTGGCGGTGTGGCCGGTATGCAGTGCGCAAGCGAACTGTTGAGGCAAGGCATCGCCGTGACAATCATAGAAAAGGAGGAGGAGTTGGGCGGTAAGATTCGTAATTGGCACAAGCTCTTCCCCTCTTTCACCCCAGCCCAGGAGGTGTTATCAGAACTACGCCAGCGTTTGACGGCATCACATAGGCTGACCATCAAGACAGGTTGTGAGGCCTCGGAGATTAGCCCTACAAGCGTGACTCTTTCGTCGGGAGAAGAGCTGGTGAGCGATGCTGTGGTTATAGCCACAGGCTTCACCCTATTCGATGCCAAGATCAAGGAAGAGTATGGCTACGGCATCTACGACAACGTAATCACCTCGGCCGAGTTGGAGCAGATGTTCAACAACAACAATGTTATGCTTGCTTCGGGTGGTGCGCCACGACGTATCGCCCTACTCCACTGCGTGGGCTCGCGCGACGATAAGGTCTGCCAGCGTCACTGCTCAAAAGTCTGTTGCGTTACGGGCGTAAAGCAGGCGATGGAGCTGAAAAAGCTATTCCCCACGGCCGATATCTTCAATTTCTATATGGACATCCGTATGTTTGGCCCAGGCTACGAGGAGATGTACCGCGAGGCACAGACGGCCTACAACATCCACTTTGTAAGGGGTCGCATATCGGAGGTGAGCCCCACCATCGACTCTCGCCTGCAAATCAAGGCCGAGGACACGCTCACGGGACGCCCGTTGAAGATGGCAATCGATATGCTGGTCCTGCTTATCGGTATGAAGCCTAACGAACTGAATCAGAGCCTAAAAGATAACTCATCGTTGAAAATCCAGCCCAGTGGCTTTATGCAGCCTCGTGACTCATTCCTTCGCAGCATCGAGAGCAGCATCGAAGGCATATTCTACGCTGGTGCTGTCACTGCGCCCAAAAACATAGGCGAATCAATCAACGAAGGCACAGCCGCGGCGCGTGCCGTTGTGGAGTGGTTGGCAGACAATAAACTTTAACTGAGAGTATGATTAACTTCGGATTTTCAATAAACAAGCCCCGAGCCATAGATATCGACCGCAACAACCTGCGCAAAAGCAACGAGATTACTGCCGAGATGCCCGAGTTGCAGGCCTGCATCGGCTGCGGCTCGTGCACAGCCACCTGCACCGCAGGCAACCTCACAGAGTTCAACTTCCGCAAGGTCCACACCCTGGTGCGCCGCGGCGAGTATCAAGGCGCCTACGAAGAGTTGAACAAATGTATGCTCTGTGGCAAGTGCCGCTTGGTATGCCCTCGCGGCATCAACACCCGCGGAGTGATTATGTTGATTAAACGCAAACTTGGAGATTTCTAATTATGACCTTCTACGCAAAATTCTGCCTGCCTTTTATCATAGGTGCGACGGTTATGTTTGGCGTTTTGGCCATAAAATATCTGTCGTGGCTACGCAATCTACGCAAAAGCGATTGGAATAGGATAGCTACTAACATCCTATCAAGCAAGACATTGAAAGCCGCGTGGGAGGTCATAAGCGAATCACTGCTCCACCGCCGCATCTTCAAGGTCAACCCCCTGTTGGGGTATATGCATATGAGTCTGGCGTTTGGATGGTTTCTGCTCATCGCTGTGGGCTGGATCGAAACTATGGCATACCTCGGGCCAAAATGGATACCCCTGCAAGGTCACGTCTTTTTCAAATATTTCATACCACTGAACGGCATCACCCAGCATCACCCAGCGTTAGACTTTGCGATGGACTTTTTGCTCCTCTTTGTCCTATCGGGCGTTGCACTGGCGTGGACAAAACGCCTTCGCTCGCGCATCCTGGGAATGAAAAAGACCACCAAGCACCTGCTGTTTGACCGCATAGCCTTGTCGGCCCTATGGTTTGTATTTCCACTGCGCCTTGCCGCTGAGAGCATCACATCAGCCATCTATGGTGGCGGTAGTTTCCTCACGGGAGGCATAGGCTCGACGCTCGCCCAGACATTTACTCCGACAGCGCTGAGCCATCTCTATGAGCCATCGTGGTGGCTCTACTCCTCGGCGCTGGGAATATTCTTTGTGGCTATGCCATTCTCTCGTTATATGCATATTTTCACCGAGATACCGCTTATTTTCCTGCGTCACTACTCACTACGCCCCAAGACTCAGGAGAGATCCTACGACAACTTCGAGGTGGAGGCCTGCTCGCGTTGCGGTATCTGCATCGACCCTTGTCAGTTACAGAGCCAGCTGGGCATAAATGATGTGCAATCGGTCTATTTTCTACGCGACCGACGCCACAATATGTTGCAACAAAAGGTCGCCAACAACTGCCTAATGTGTGGTCGCTGCGAACAGATATGCCCCGTCGGTATCAACCTCAACACCCTGCGTCTGAACTCTCGCTCAACGATGCGCAACATTCCCCACGAACGAAGGTACAACTACCTAAACGGCCTGAATCCATCTCAGGGAGAAGGCCGTATAGGCTATTTTGCGGGATGTATGACCCACCTCACGCCCAATACCCAAAGCTCTATGCACCAGATATTTGAAGCTGCAGGAGAGAGCGTCTGGTGGGCCGACAAGGATGGAGGCGTTTGCTGCGGTCGTCCGCTAATGCTCTCGGGCGAGATTGACTCGGCTCAAAAGATGATTGACTTCAACAAGTCGTTATTTACCACCCACAACATCTCGACACTTGTGACCTCGTGCCCCATCTGCTTGAAGGTTTTTCGCGAGGAGTATCAGCTGCAAGACATAGAGGTGTTGCACCACTCGGAATACATCCTGCGCCTAATACAGCAGGGGCGACTAAAAGTGGAATATTGCAGCGATGCGACCTTCACCTATCACGATCCTTGCGAATTAGGCCGAGGCAGCAGCATCTACGACCAACCGCGCGCAGTCATCGAGACGGTGGGCAGGCTTCTTGAACCTCAACACACACGCAACAATGCGCTATGCTGCGGCTCATCGCTGGCCAACACCAGCATAAACGATAGTCAACAACTCACCATAGCGCAAGGTGTCGCTGCGGAATTAGAGTCCACGGGGGCCCATACGATTGTCACCGCGTGCCCTCTTTGCAAAAAAGCCATCGCTCGCGGAACTCTCTGCCGAGTGGTCGATTTATCTGAGATTATAGCACAAAATTTGAAATGAGGTAAAAAATAAGCATTTTTGATTTCGCTGATTATCAGCGCATTATCTTTTTTCTTTATAAAAAAGTCTAAAATAATTTTGCACGCATCATTTTTTTCACTATCTTTGCACCACTTAACCACGAAATGTAGAGCTTCGGCTCACATAAAGATACATCGCGGGGTAGAGCAGTTGGCAGCTCGTCGGGCTCATAACCCGGAGGCCGCAGGTTCGAGTCCTGCCCCCGCTACTAAAGAGGACAAGTCATCAGATTTGCCCTCTTTTTTTGCGTTGTTATTTTTGTAAGTGTCTGATAATGAGAATAGATACGAGGCTACGCTATTCATTCCATCAGTTCGAAATCTTCGATTTTCGTGGTCCCAATAAGCACCCTCTGGAAAGACTAATTTTTGGATTTTTTGACATACATCAAAGTCCATTTCACCCCAATAACTACCTAACATTGAGCAAGTTGCAATTACCTCATCTGTGTATTGGGCTAAGTTCGAAAAATCTTCCTCATACTTTTCTAATTCTGCTCGTGCACGCTCTAAATCTGCCTCCAATTCTGCCTTTCTTGCTTTGTACACATCTCGGTCTATATCTCCGTCAGCAAATCGACGAACAACATTTTTTATTTTTGTTTCTATCTCTGAAATATTCTTGAGTATTACCCGTCTATTTTCAATCGCATCACCCTCTTTCTCTATAAATTTCCGCTCAAGAATTTCACATATCAAAGGTCTTAATTCAGGCTTCACCTTAAGCGCATTAAGAATCTCTGCAAACTTAGCATGAATTTCTTTTGCATTGACATTAGTTCCGCACCCCACAGTGGGGCACTTATAATACTTGTGCCCTTTTGTGGTATATCCTGTAAGAATATGTTTATCCTTTGCACAATAAATGTGGCGTTTCAGGGGGAAATCAGGTGTTATCTCTTGGTGCTCATAATTAACTCGATTGCCATCAAGCACAGATTGCACTCTTTGGAATAGGGCTTTGGAAATTAAAGGCTCTTGTTTGCCTTCAATTATTTCTCCATCAAGGTATTTATGCTCTATTTCGCCACAATAAAACCTATTACGAAGATACTGGGATAATCTTTGTTTAGGGATATCAAGACCTCTTGCCTTTAACCGCCTAATAATCTCGGCTTGGGTTATCTCTGGTTCATTTGCAACCCATTCAAAGGCAAGTTTAAGTAAACGCCCTTTGTCATTAACTGTCAAAATATGTGTTTTATCTACTTTCTTTGAATCATATCCCAATGGTGGTCGTGAATACCATTCACCCCTTTTGATGCAGCTCTCCATACCAGCCTGACATTTGTGTCGGCGCATAGCGTTGTCAATATCCGCTATAATTAATAAGATATTCTCTATCTGCTCAGCTAATACATTGTTGGGGTCAATAGGCTGATTTACCGACAACACAGAAACACCATTGTGTTTTGCCTTTGATTTGTAAATAATTCCATCATTTGAATTACGAGAAAATCTATCAAAATCAAATACTACAATAGTATTATACTCAGGGTCCGCAAGCACCGTCCCAATCATATCCAAAAATAGTTCACCTGATTGCTTTGCGGATTCATTTCCTCCACCAAAATATCCTTTTATACGGATATTATGAGCTTTGCAATAATCTTCACACGCCTTAATTTGGGTGTCAATTGAAAAATTAGTTCGATACTGGTCTGCTGATGACACACGGGTCCAAATGGCAGCAACCTTTTCCTTCTTGGCTAATTCTTTACGACGGATTACTATTTCTTCATCCGTCATTTTCTTCTTTTTCTTTTTAATCATTCATCTTTACATTTTTCTTTTTATTATTCTTAAAGCGAGCATAACCTATTTCGGCTATCAAATCTAAACTATTGAGGATTTGCTCCATAATCCCCTCATCCATAATGCCTAAATCATCGAAATAGGTCTTAAAGTGTTTAATGTCTGATTTAGTGTAGCACATCGGGAGTATGAGGATTTACATCGCACCACTCCATTGTAGCTATCAGACTACAAATAAAATTAAAAATCATAAATATTAAATAGATTTTTTTGCTATTGAAGTATAGCGTTATTAAGACCCCATAAGGGGTAGTCGATATAGACAGCTTCCGTGTTTTACCTCGACTTTTTACAAATATACAAACTTAATATAAGAAAAACAAATCTATTTTAATAATACCATAAACAAAAATAAAGAATTTACATAGATTTTATATATTCTACCATAATTAATAATAGGTAATTTGTAAGATTTTTTCTTACATTTGTATAAAATTTAGAATTATGGCTGAATTGAAAGTAAAAGAGATTCTAAACCAAAGAGGAATCAGTGTAGCGCAGTTTGCAGAAATGATTGGCATAACTCGTGAGCATTGTTATTCAGTGGTCAGTGGCAAACACGCAAGTCAAAAGAATATTGAGAAGATGGCTCGTGTCCTCAACCTACCAATTAGGGATTTGTATGCTATTCCCTCGCCAGTGGAATCAATTTACAACCCATACGAAATTGTTTTTGGAAGGACTGAACATTACCAACCTAACGACATTATCACCTTTGGAAAGTTGAATGGTGAATTTGGAGCGTTCAGCAATATGAGCACGGAATATCCCGTAGAGTGTTTCGGTCATACATTCAAGACAAGCGAACATCTATTTATTGCCCTAAGATTTAGTGGCTACCCTGATTTGCAAAGGGAAATTATGGAGTATCCAAACTCCATGTACTGTAAGAAGATATTTGTGAACGGTGAAAAATACAAACCTTACCACCACCCAAACTGGCACGACAACTACTTTGATGTTGAGGTTATGAAGTATGTGGTATGGTTGAAATATCAACAAAATAAGGGCTTTCGTAAACTGCTTGCTCGTAGTAAGGGAAAGGTGATTGTGGAAGATACGACCCAACAAAATTCTACCAATAGTGTCATCCGTTGGGGTTGTCAGGATTTGCAGAAAAAGGATTTGATTAGTGCTGTACGCTCGGCTGCCAAGAAGCAAATTCACGCCACTGAAAAGGAAGCTGAAGCAAAAACCGCATCACTGAAAAAACCTCGCTCAGAAGCAGCACAACAACGGGCAGATGCAAAACTTAAAGCACAAATCCAAGCAATGGAGCAGATGGCTAAGTTGTGCGAGCAAACCATTTTAGAGCATTGCCACTACACGCTATCTGGTGAAAATGCAATGGGCAAAATTCTGACCACACTCCGTGATACTGGGCGAATAGACTACGAGCTGGAATACCCACTATACTTATTTGGAGAGGAAATCCCCAAGACAAACAAGGTGTAAGATTTTTTCTTACACCTTGCATCTTGTAAATAAGTTTTATTGCATCATCCTATAACCGTACCAGTTATAACATCCACTTGTATACTTCGTCTATATGTTGCCTTCTTGAGTTCTTCTATAAATGTATTAAACTCATCTGACAAACAATATATTGCATTATCTATACCTACAGCTTCTCCTGCAATTATCTTCTTCTTTATGGCGTTTACTTCCCCCTCGTTAAGACATAAAAGATAACACTTAGCCCTTCGATGCACATTTTTTAGAGCTTCTCCTTCCAAATCAGCTTGCTTCCATCGCTCACGCAAACTTGTCTTTAATGACAAACAGTAAGGTATATGACCATGTGCATCTTCTTTATACAAAATCACATCAAAATCAATACCTGGAACAAAGGTAACATGAGCCTGTGTATAATACGGGACAACACCTTCTCTGTACAACAATGTCATGATAACCAGCTCAAAGATTTTTCCGTTAAGAGAGTTATCATAAGTCCCATTTTTTTGAAACGCATCCCAATATTTTTGTACATAATCTCTTGGGGTATCCGCATCTACTTCCAAAAAATTAGGGAATAAGGATTCAAAAACTTGGACCGACTTACTCTTGGTATTATTACATATACCTTTATCTTTCAGTATACCCATAGCTCTATAAAATGTTAGTAGCCTTTATTTGTTTTGCAATTGCCTTAATAACATTCACTGTTACAGAATTTCCAAACTGCTTGTATAGATGTGTATCCGACAACTCTAACTTAAACGATTCGGGGAATCCTTGCAATCTTGCCCACTCTCTTGGAGTTAGCTTCCTGATATGCTCTGTATTTATAGTGCCCTTCATCATTTTGGTCGGCACCATTGAGTGAGGTCTTTCATCTTTAATTAGATTGCGCTCTCTACCCATACCTCCGCAAACAATAGTACCTGAAATATCATCCAAATCCCTAACAACATAACCAAAACCATTACCTTTATTTGCATGGCGTTCTTTGTGCCGTTTAAGGGTTTCTAAATAAGTTGTGCTTAGGTAATATTTAGAATCAATAGGTGCTTCTTCTAAAATATCTCTTAATACAACCTTATTCGATGTAGGTTTAGGAAACTCAAAAGTTTCTGGAGCTATATCTTTTCTAAAACAAACAATATAGATGCGTTCTCTATTTTGAGCTACGCCAAAATCCTTACTGTTTAGGATTTTAGTAAAGACTCTATAACCTAATTCTTCAAAAGTCTTTGTGATTACCGAAAATGTACGACCTTTATCGTGTATGGTTAGACCTTTTACATTCTCACAAAATATCACCTTAGGTTTGTGATATTCACATATTCTGGCAACATCTAAAAACAATGTTCCTCTACATAGTCCATGATAGTCATCTTCAAATCCGCCATGACGACCCGCCAACGAAAATGCTTGACATGGAAATCCTGCTAAGCACACATCAAAAGAAGGTATATCCTTAGCATCTATCTTTGTTATATCACCTTCGGGGTGTTCTCCAAAATTAAGTTCGTATGTTTTGCATGCAGGTTCGTCCCACTCTGAAGAAAACACACACTGACCTCCGATTGATTCGAACCCCAATCGAATGCCACCTATACCTGCAAATAGGTCAATAAATTTGAAACCTCCTTTTGATTCTTTCACATAGCAAAGGTAGTAAAAAAATGGATAAGTCGCAAACCTTATCTCCAACAATGACATTGAAGGCATTATTCAAGCACTTCAAAATCATCTACTTCTGGTATTATTGCCAAACCTCCCCATGTACCATGTAGCTGCCCCAATGAATCCACATACACAATTTTTCCTTCTTTACCATCAAAGGCATCATCTTCACCACCTAAATGAACAATACGAATATTCATACCTTCTTTGAAATCTACACTGCTCATATTCACTCATTTAATCCTCAACTAAAACTCCAACACATCATAAACTTCCTCCAACTCTTCACTTCGTAGTCCTAAGTATCTACGGGTAATCATTGGACTGGCGTGGTTGAAAATCTCACTCAATTTGATAAGAGCCATTTCAGACTGCTCACCAGCACTCTCTACAACCTTACGACCAAAGGTCTTACGGAATGAATGACTGCTTAAGTGCTCGACCTTCACATTGTATTTAACCTTGATAGTCTTAAGGTGGCGGTTTATCATTTGGGTAGAAATCACCTCACCACGATTGTTGAGAAAACAATGCTCGGTCATATCCTCAACCTTCAGGGCATTGTAGCAATCCAAAATATGTTTCTGGAAACCTTCGTTGATTTTAACCTCTCTCCGTTTGCCAGTCTTTTTCTCAATGAGTGAAAATTTAGACCCACTTAATAGTTGATTCCAAGTAAGGGTCTTAAGGTCTGAAATCCTTAGACCAAAGAAACAACCACATCCAATCAGTAGTGATAAGCGGTATTTCTTATCTTTATACAACTTACGCACAAGACTAAGCATTGTGTCCCATTGGATGTAATCTGCTGTTGTATTTGAATATTTAATGCTCATTTTGTCAAATTTTAAGGTTAGTGAAACACTCATACCGAGCGATTTTGTTTATATTGCTTAATATCAATTAGTTAGCACAAGTGTTTCACTTTTGTTCAAGGTGGTACATCTTAGAAAACCTTAACAATGCTCTCCCAGCGGAATGAGCGCCACTCTCCCAGCTCGCAATCAAACACGGCTGTGGTCGCATACTTTTCTCTGCTCTCACCACGACCATTGATGTGGCGCTTAACCAGCGAGGGGTTAGTGGTGGCAAACATCTCTCTATACTCGCCATTCTTTTTCTGGAAGATGAAGTGCGCTACACCTGAGCGAAGTTTACTTTTCAAATTTTCAATCATCATAGCTTTTGCTCCAGCAACAAGGAGGTTTTGGGTGCGCTCTGCAATAACTGCCATACGGATTGCGGTGCTGTCTGTAATAACTAATGCGTTTGTCATAGCTGTAAGATATTTTATTACTATTATTGTTTCTCTTTTGTTGATACAAAGATAATACAAATATATTATATATGCAATACTTTCATATAATTAAAGCAATAAAAAATGATTATTTTTATCAAAATTTATGCTTGTTTATAATATTTTAGTATTTTTACGGCAAAATTTGATAATATGAGCGTATTAGAAAAGACTTATTTGGAAGAACACGGGGACGATTTATTGGCAGCAGCTGGTCTGAGTAAAGTTCAGTTTGCAACAAAACTTGGTATAGCTCCGCAAAATGTCAAGAAATTATTTGCGAGTAAAAATATCATCACATTAACTGAGGTTGCAGCGGTGTTGAATGTCCCTCTACAAATTATCATCTACGGTCAGGAGCAGACCGCAATGGATGTTCATGGTTGCATCTTTATCAATGGTACTCCGAATCTTATTTCCAAAAAGGAGGATATTGAGGAGTTGTTAAAGTTGTTATAGTTAGTTGATTTAATCCGTTCAAATCCATAGGGGAACTATTCATAAGACACTGTTATTTCATATAACGGGGGATAGTGTACGCAAAAAAACAAAAGGCGGATGACAGTTATTAAAACACCCCTCCCCTATACTAACCCCATACTTTTTATAAAAAAATACAAGGTAATTAAATTAATAAAAAATCCATATAATCTATTGTTATTCTGAATGTTAATTCATATAAGAGAACACATAAAAACATTAACATAATTCAGAATTAATATTTTGAAAATAGATGTGGTTATTTTGTGAGATTTTTATTACAAAATGTAGGTTTCACATGGATTATATTCATAGTTTAGATGTGCATCATATTTCTTAGTATATCCATTTCTTTATCAGTTAGATAAACTTGAAATAGATGCAGCAGCAGGGGGCGTTGTTATCTATACCTGAGATTACAATCAAATAACATGTACCAATCAAGTTTCTTTCGACCATCTGTAAACCTCAACATGGATTGCAATGCTTGAATATATAGCGCATCCAGTCGGTCTGTATCAAAAACAACATCTTCAGTAATCCCAATTCCAATTACATCTGAAATTTTCCTTATATCTTGATTATTCAACCTCAACTCCAGTCTATGAAGTCGCTTGGGATTTCCATAGTAGTCTAAAATGTATTGCTTCGCAGATTTATTGGTAATCTCGTCTATCTTATCATAGGAGTCAAGTGTAATACCATCATATTTGTTCTTGATGGCTTTCGCCTGTTTGATAGTTAGAGATTTTGTTTTGTCCCTGTTCAGGCTCATTCGGCAAGTTCGTGTAATACCCTTCAATGCCTCATCTCGGTCTTTAATTTGTTTCCCATTAACAATGGTCTTAATATCAGAATTTCGCATTAATGACCTTATCCGCTCACTAATATTATAACCAAAATCTCGTGCTAAATCGAGATGTGTGATATTGTTGAAAGATAGGTCAAAGAGTTGGGGTAATAATAACACCTCAGCTAATAGCACCGCATCATATAACACAAAGTTCTCAATCCTAACCCAAATATAAGGTTCATCTGTACCAGACCCATATCTATCAAAATAAATGCAAGCAACCTTTCTGCCAGTCAGCATAACATCAAAATGCTGGTGATGTGTGCGCCCTATTGTTCGGTAGAATGTAAACATATCAAATTCTGCTCGGTGGTTAATTCCCCTTAACACATCGAGCACCTCACCCTCCGCTACATAGCAGAGGGTAAGTGCATCAATAATAGTCTTACCAATCCTATCATTGCTCATTCTCGATTAAGGGTTTCACATCATTATTTTTGCTCTCAACGCTCAACCAATAATTCTTCATTGATTGGCTGATGAGCATTTTGGTCTTATCAGACCTTTTTTTACCCTTCATTGCTCGACTAATCTTTTCACGAGTTCTGGGACTTAATTCACGATACTTTCTTTTATATTCTTTCTTCATAACATACAATCTGGGTATTTTTATTTCCCATCTATATATAAATAGTGTAGTTAGAGTAAAAAGTAAAGAAAATTTGAAATCTCTTTTACTCTTAAAACTTAAATGATTTTATACGCTTAAACCAATGGATAAAATCGTTCGTAAAATCTAACAGTAGTTCTACCATAGAGGACAAGTCGAAAGATTTGTCCTCTTTTTTTTGATTCCATAGATTTGTAACTATCTGATAATCTGAATAATAAACCAAAGAACTCATTACCACCATTGGTTAGAAGTCTGCGGTTTTCTTTATCCCATTTTACCCCATCAGGGAAGGTTAATTTTTGTATCTTTTGGCACAGTCCAAAATCTTGCCTACTCCAATAAATGCTTAAATTACAAGCAATTGCAATTGTGTCATCAATATACGCCGTAAGGTTCGAGAGGTTTACAGATAATCGTTCAAGATCAAAACTTGTACTCCAACACAAGAAAAAACTATAAATTTTGATTAACTTTGTTACAACTAAAATTATATAGTTATGAGCAAAGCAGATAAGTTACTTAACGAGAGATGGAGGCAAGGATAAGTGCCGTACCAGAGGGTCAAAGCCTATATAAGGGTTATTCAGACGCTTGGAAGAAATGCCCGTGGGATGAGGCTTCTTGCACCATCAAAGAGAATCACGGAGGCGTAAATTTACACCCTAAGCTCCCAAGAGTTCTCACCGCTCGTGAGATGGCAAGATTGCAATCTTTTCCTGATGATTTTATATTTGAAGGCAAAAAGAATAAACAACTTGTCCAAATTGGAAATGCAGTCCCCCCACTTTTAGGCAAAGCAATCGGATTATCTGTAATCCATTCATTAGAAGAACATATCAACAAATAAAAGAGAGCACCTTTCGAGGGTGCTCTTCTTTTTTCACATACTTCTTCACTATGGAATTTAATACTCCGTTATCTCGCCCTTGATTTTGAGAGTGTCGCCCAAGTCCTCCAATTCGTAGATATGGGCACGCTCCTTGCTGCTCGGTGAGTTAGGTGAGTGAAGCACCAGGCACAAGCGACCATCAAAATCGCGAAAAACCATACTATGGCCACCATTCACAAAAAGTGGTTCACGCTGCTGGCGCCACGGGCCCGACACCTTTCCCGTATCCGACGAAGCTATACCCACAGCGTAGGGTCCATCGCAAAAGCTCGACCACAACATCAGCAACTTACCCGTCTTGGTGCGATACAAGAAACAGCCATCCGTCACGTAGCTCTTTTCGCTCTTAAACGCCGTTTCATCACCCGTTGACCACGCGGCTGCCGAGGCGCAGAACAAGCGCTGATGCTCGCCAACGGTCGCCGACAAATCGCGTTTTAGCTGCACAACATCCATCTCGCCATCAAGAGTCTCAACCCATTCGTGGCAATATATCATATAAGGCGTACCATCCTCAACCCACAGCGTACCATCCAAGCACATCTCGTCGAGTGGCGTATGAGGTTGCTTGCTCTCAAACGGCAGGAAAGGACCTTCTGGACTCTTCGACCAGAAGATTTGCGTCGCGCGGTGGTTATACGCAGGGTGACCCTGCCTTGGAGCCTTCCAGCGAACATCGCTATTCAAAGTCGCAAAGAGATAATATTTTCCCTTATACTTATGCACCTCGGGCGCCCACACGCCTCCCGTAATCCAATTATCTCGAGGCACATCGAAGACACGAACGGGACCCTCCCACATCTTCAAGTCGCGGCTCTTCCACGCCACAACACCTCCATACTACTTGCCATCCTCCTGAATGGAAGAGGACTGATACATATAATACACTCCACTCTTTGCATCGGGCAGAATGTAGGGATCACGAATATTTATCTCCTGGATAGACTTTAACTCCTGCGCTGCGGCACCCAACGCCAGTAGGCAACCCAATGCCAGCATCATTAAACGTTTCATATATCACAAAGTTTTAGGTTTTGCACTGTCATCTACTGCAAAGTATTTCACTATCGCCTCGGCACGTTTCTGGCCAACCACTTCGGTCAATTCTTGGAGGCTTGCTGCGCGTACATTACTCACTGTTTTGAATCGGCGCAACAGCAGATTAAGACTCTTTGGACCGATGCCTTCAATCTGCTCCAACTCACTATTTATAAAAGCCTTGCTACGCTTCTGGCGGTGGAATGTGATACCAAAACGGTGGGCCTCGTCACGTATATGACACACTACCTTTAACGGCTCGCCCGTACGACTCAAATAGTATGGCATAGGGTCACCAGGAAAGAAGATCTCCTCGATACGTTTTGCCAGTCCGACAATCGGCACTCGATGTTCAAGACCCAGCGCACAAAGCACCTCATAGGCACTCGACAACTGGCCCTTACCGCCATCAACGATTATCAAATCGGGCAACTCGGCCCCCTCCTCCAATAGGCGTGAATAGCGGCGATAGACTATCTCGCGCATTGAGGCAAAGTCATCAGCACCCACCACCGTCTTGACATTGAAATGGCGATACTCCTTGCGCGAAGGCTTACCATCGCGGAACACCACACACGAAGCCACAGGGTTGGTTCCCTGCAAGTTTGAGTTATCAAAACACTCTATATGGCGAGGCTCTTTATCCAGATGCAACTCCTTCTGCATTGCTCGCATCAGGCGCTCGGTGTGACGCTCAGGATTCTTGATTTCGAGGTTTTTCATCTGCTCGGCACGATATATCCTGGCGCTTTTTAACGAGAACTCCAACAACTCGGCCTTCTTGCCTCGCTTGGGAACGGTAAAGGTCACTCCATCAAACAGGATTGCCGCCGAAGGGATGTAAGGCACAATCACCTCACGGGACAAATCGTTCGCTATATTCTCCACGATGTATTGAATGGCTGTCGAGAGCAACTCCTCGGGAGTGGAATCAACGCCCGTAGTCAGGCGTACCGTATGCAACGCCACGATGGAGCCTCGGCGCAGACGGATGAAGTTACAGTAGGCCACATCGTCATCCTCCAACAACGAGAAGATGTCACAATCGACAATCTTGGCACTCACCACCACCGAACGGCTCTGGTAGTTCTCCAACGCATCCAGTCGCTGCTTGAAGCGCTGAGCCAGCTCGAACTTCAACTCCCCTGCCGCCTGCTGCATACTCTCCTCCAAATAACGGCGCACGGGGCGCAAATCGCCTTTCAGCACACTGCGCACCATAGTAAGCAACTCGGCATACTCCTCCTCGCTCTGATAGCCTACACAAGGGGCCTTGCAATTTCCCAGATGGTATTGCAGACACACTCCATATTTACCCTTAACGATGTTTTGCGGCGAGAGATTCAACTTACAGGTTCTCAGCGGGATGACTTCACGAATAAACTCCAAAATGGAGCGTTGCATCGCAATAGAGCCATACGGACCAAAGTATTGCGAGCCATCGTGACTCACAATGCGGGTGGACTCCACGCGCGGAAAATTCTCTTTGCGCAAGACAATCCACGGATAGGTCTTATCATCTTTGAGCAGAATATTATAGCGCGGTTGCAGGCTCTTTATCAACGAATTCTCCAACAGCAAGGCATCCTGCTCGCTACCCACAACAATGTGTTTGATTGCGCATATCTGCCTCACCAGCACCAGCACCTTGGCCGAGTGCTCCTTGCTCTTGACAAAGTATGACGACACACGCTTGCGAAGCGACTTTGCCTTGCCGACATAAATCACCTTACCATCGCGGTCCAGGAACTGATACACGCCCGGGGCGAGAGGTAGCGCAGCCACCTGGGCTCTAAGTATTTCTTCACGAGTGCTCATATTGCAAATTTACTAAAAAAACTCAGTTTTCAAATTTTGCAATTCACAAAATATCCTCCAACACAAATACTATGTAGAAAATGGTTGCTGTTGGGCAAATATTTATTATTTTTGTTAAACTAACCTATTATTACACTCCTATGAAACGATTTTTAAGCATCGCCTGCGCCATTTTCATCTATATCTCCACACTATCGTGCAACAGCAATAGTTCTGTTGCACAGTGGGTTGATCCAATGATTGGTACCGACTATCACGCCCACAACTTCCCTGGCGCGACCCTACCTCACGGATTTGTGCAGCTGAGTCCCGACAACGGTCCCGGAGGCTGGGATTGGTGCGGAGGCTACCACTCTTCCGACGAGACCATCATCGGTTTCTCGCACACCCACATCAGCGGCACTGGCGTGCGTGACCTGTGCGACATCACAATTATGCCCCAGGTGGGCGACCCCGTATTTGAGTTCGGCTCAGCAGATGATCCCGACTCGGGCTATCGCTCACGCATCAGCCACTCCTCTGAGCAGGCCGAGGCGGGTTACTACTCTGTCTATCTCGAAGACCCCAAAATCAAGGCCGAGCTTACCGCAACCCAGCGCTGTGGATTTCATCGTTACACATTTGACAACCCCACCGACCAGCATATCATCATCGACTTCAACTATTGGAACGGCAACTCTACACGCAACGCCAAATTCCGCGTGGTGGACAACCACACAATCGAAGGTGTGAGAGTGGTAAACGGATGGGCACCAAAGCGTGAAATCTATTTCTATGCCGTATTCTCGGAGCCCATCGCAGAGGTGGTTGCCAAGATTGACGGCAATGAGCTGGGCATAGTCACCGAGGGTGAGGGTCGCAAGGTTACTCTCGCAGCCAAGTTCCGTAAACCCGCAAAGGAGATTACCGTCAAAGTAGCCATTTCATCGGTAAGTTGCGAGGGCGCAAAGAAGAACTTCGCGGCCGAAATCGCCGATAAGGGTTTTAATAAAGTACGCCGCGAGGCGATGCAGACCTGGAATCAAGAGCTATCGAAAATTCAAATCGAGGCGTCGGAGCGTGAGAAGCGCATATTCTACACCTCGCTCTACCACGCACTCCTCGCTCCCATCTCGTTCAACGACGTTGACGGCAACTATCGCGGTATGGATGGCCAGATTCACAACAGCGGCACCGAGGACCACTACACCCTCTTCTCATTTTGGGATACATTCCGCGCCGCACACCCACTCTACACCATCATTGAACCCGAGCGCAACGAGTCATACGTCCGTTCGATTATCGAGAAGTGGAAGCAACTAGGTATGCTGCCGATGTGGGAGCTACACTGCAACGACACTCGTTGTATGATTGGCTACCACGCTGCCTCAGTCATCGTCGATGCCTACATAAAGGGTTACCGCAACTTCGACCACGAGGAGGCTATGAAGGCTATGATTGCCACAGCCGAGCGTGACGAGTTCGGAATTAAATATGTGAAGGAGTTGGGTTATATCCCCGCCGATAAAGAGGGCTCGTCGGTGTCAAAGGCTGTTGAGTATGCCTACGACGACTGGTGCATCGCCCAGATGGCAAAGGCTATGGGCAAGATGGATATCTACCAGCGCTACATCACTCGCGCACAATACTACAAGAATTACTACGACCCCGCAGACTCTTTCCTGAAAGGTCGTTACTCGAATGGTTTGTTCACAAACGATGTTTTCAGCGCCACCACCATCTACCACAGCCACTATGTCGAGGGCAACGCTTGGCACTACGCATTCTTCACCCCACAAGATGTCGAGGGGCACATCTCTTTGATGGGCGGCGATGAGAGATATGTAGCCCGTCTCGACGAGATGTTCGACGCCGAGACTCCCCAGGGTCACGGTGACGTTACGGGCAACATAGGCCAATATTCTCACGGCAATGAGCCTTCTCACCACGCAGCCTATCTCTATGCCTATGCAGGTAAGCCCTGGAAGACTCAACAACGCGTGAAGCACATCATTGACGAGATGTACGACGACACACGTTCGGGCATCTGCGGCAACGAGGACTGTGGGCAGATGTCGGCTTGGTATGTTCTGAGCACAATGGGATTCTATCAAGTTGCTCCGGGCTCGAACGACTATATCTTCGGTACACCTCGCTTTGCCAGCGCTCAGCTCAACCTAACCAACGGCAACACACTGAAGATTGTAGCCGAAAATCTCTCGCCCGAGAACTTCTACATCAAGCAGGTGCGCTGGAACGGCGAGCCATACGACAAGTCATACATTACCCACGATATGATTACATCGGGCGGCGAACTCACGTTCGTGATGGACTCAGTGCCTAACGAGGAGTTTGGCGCAGCAGCCGGCTCTCGCCCCGTATCGCGAATCACCGACTACAAGATGAGCGCCGAAGAGCTTATGGCTTCTCCTGCCAAGCACTAAAACCCGACAAATAGACTAAAAAAACTCAGGCTGCACAACCCAATGAGTTGGCAGCCTGAGTTTCTATAAGCCACAGTGTAAGCAAACCCCTATTTTGAATTACTACTCACAACCTCATCCATCGCTTTGTCGTGGGGCTCTACGGGCAGTGACTCAACCACTTGATGCTCATAACATACGCCAACGCAGAATGCACGGAAGCCTTCGCGGCTAAGGTAGCGGTCGTAATAACCCTTACCGCGACCGAGGCGATCCCCCGCGGCGGTAAATGCCACGCCTGGCACAACCATCAAATCAATCTGCTCAGCCTCAACAGGCTCCACACCTTGGGGCTCCACAATACCAAACGAGCCTATCTGCATCGCTCCTGAGTCATAATCATAGAACTCCATATCGTCACCCTCGACACGCGGCAACACAACCCTACACGATAACTTTTCGACCAGCGGCAAAAGCTGAATCTCGTCGGCAAGAGGTGCAAACAACGCCACCATCGACGGACGACGAAACTCTACCTGCTGCAATAGAATTTTCATCGCAGCCTCACTCTGACGCTTGACCTCCGACTCCGTAAGAGCCAACGTCTGACGTTTCATCTCTCTTCGTAACTCTTTTTTTTCCATTTTACCCCGCTTAAAACGCCTTTTGAACGCAAATTAGATGGCATTTTTGTTGTTATTGAGCAAACAATTATTATCTTTGCACTATGTATGCAAACTTTGCAATAGCTAATTCATTAACAAAAATAAATAAAATAAAGTTAATCTTTACATTATGAGCTGTTTTTTATGTAATTCAACTCTCGGAAAGAAGTTGGTGATGAGCGTAACGGGATGTTGCCTCGTACTGTTCCTTCTTTTCCACATGGCAATGAACCTCGTGGCATTGGTTAGTCCCGAGGCTTATAACTTGGTGTGCGCCTTCTTGGGTGCTAACTGGTATGCCGTAGTTGCTACCGTAGGTTTGGCTGCTATGGTTGTTATTCACTTTGCGTATGCTTTGCTCCTCACTTGGAACAACTACAAGGCACGCGGTACTCAGCGTTATGCTGTGACTGTAAACGAGCCTGGTGTTGAGTGGGCTTCAAAGAATATGCTTTTGTTGGGCTTCATCGTTGTTTTGGGCCTTTTGCTTCACTTGGCACACTTCTGGTCAAAGATGATGTTCGTTGAGCTTTTGGGTCACCCCCAGAATGGCTTGGGCTTCGACCCAACAAATGGTGCTGCGCTTATCGCCTTCACTTTCACTAAGTGGTGGAACGTAGCTCTCTACCTCTTGTGGTTGGCTGGTTTGTGGTTGCACCTCAACCACGGTGTTTGGTCAATGTTCCAAACTGTGGGTTGGGCTAACGACACTTGGTATCCACGTTTGAAGTGCATCTCTAAGATTGTATCTACAATCGTAATCTTGGGCTTCGCTGCTGTTGTAATCGCTTACTTCGTATGCCCTTGCTACGCTGAGGCTGCATTTGAGACTCTTGGATGCGCAGGTGCTTGCACTGACGCTTGCTGCGCTGCTCCTTGCACAGAGGCTGTTGAGGCTTGTTGCGCAGGTCATTAATATTTCATCTTGAACAATTAAAAACAAACAAATATGGCTTTAAAGTTAGATTCTAAAATTCCTGCTGGTGCGTTGGCCGATAAGTGGAGCAACCACAAAGCAGCAATCAAGGTCGTAAGCCCCGCAAACAAGCGTAAGCTCGACATCATCATCGTAGGTACCGGTTTGGGCGGTGCGACAGCAGCTGCTTCACTCGGTGAGATGGGCTACAACGTAAAGGTATTCTGCATCCAGGACTCTCCACGTCGTGCGCACTCTATCGCAGCACAGGGTGGTATCAATGCAGCAAAGAACTATCAGAACGATAACGACTCAGTATATCGTCTTTTCTACGATACAATCAAGGGTGGTGACTACCGCGCACGCGAGGCTAACGTATATCGTTTGGCTGAGGTTTCTAACCTCATCATCGGCCAGTGCGTAGCTCAGGGTGTACCTTTCGCTCGTGAGTACGGCGGTCTTTTGGCTAACCGTTCATTCGGTGGTGCTCAGGTATCTCGTACATTCTATGCTCGTGGTCAGACCGGTCAGCAGCTTTTGCT
>JAZKYX010000032.1:0-10534 GCA_045612405.1 Alistipes sp. | reverse complement strand
AGGATATGCACAAGGAGTTGGAGAAGGCTATCGCCGACTACTTCGGTACCGAGGATACAATCCTCTACGCCGCTTGCTTCGATGCCAATGGTGGTGTTTTCGAGCCTCTGTTCACCGAGCAGGATGCTATCATCTCTGACGCTTTGAACCACGCCTCAATCATCGACGGTGTACGTCTTTGCAAGGCCGTACGTTATCGCTACGCCAACGCCGATATGGAGGAGTTGGAGGATTGCTTGAAGCGCGCACAGGCACAGCGCTTCCGCATCATCGTAACCGACGGTGTATTCTCAATGGACGGTAATGCAGCTCCACTCGATAAGATTTGCGCTTTGGCTGAGAAGTACGACGCATTGGTGATGGTGGACGAGTGCCACTCAGCTGGTGTGTTGGGTGCAACAGGCCGCGGTATCACTGAACTCTACAACTTGCGTGGCCAGGTGGATATCTTGACCGGTACACTCGGTAAGGCATTTGGTGGTGCTGTGGGTGGTTTCACAACAGGCCGCAAGGAGATTATCGATATGTTGCGTCAGCGTTCACGTCCATACTTGTTCTCTAACTCATTGCCACCAGCAGTAGTAGGTGCAAGCATCGAGATGTTCAAGATGTTGGAGGAGAGCAACGAGATTCACGACCGTTTGGTAGCTAACGTAGAGCACTTCCGCACAAAGATGATCGCTGCGGGCTTTGACATCAAGCCTACTCAGTCGGCTATCTGCGCCGTTATGTTGTACGACGCTAAGCTCTCACAGGACTTCGCTGCTAAGTTGCAGGAGGAGGGTGTATTCGTAACTGGTTTCTACTACCCTGTTGTACCAAAGGGTCAGGCTCGTATTCGCGTTCAGGTATCGGCTGGTCACACAACAGAGCAGCTCGATCGTTGCGTTGCAGCCTTCACTAAGGTTGGTAAGGAGTTGGGCGTATTGAAGTAATCGAGACGATGGCTAAGACAAATCTGGATTCAACCGATAGAAAAATCTTGCGCTTCTTGATCAAGAACGCGCGTACACCATTCCTCGAAATCGCTCGCGAGTGCGGCATTTCGGGTGCGGCGATACACCAGCGCATCAAGAAGTTGGAGGATATGGGTGTGATTCAGGGAAGCCGTATGGTCGTGGACCCCAAGTCGTTGGGATTTGACGTCTGCGCCTATATCTCGATTCGCGTCTCGGACCTCACACGCCAGCAGGACACCGTGGAGTTGTTGAAGCAGATTCCCGAGATTGTCGGGTGCCACTACATCACTGGCTCTTACAATCTGATGGTGAAGATCTACTGCTTGGACAACGAGCATCTTATGAATACAATTTTCAACAAGATTTTGCTCGTACAGGGTGTTTCAAGTACCCAGACCTATATGTCGCTCAACGAATCTTTCCGCCGCGAAATCTACGTTGACTGCATACAGGATTAGGCTAAGCGCCCATCCACTCAGCCCGCAAGGCTGGAACATATTACAAACAAAGAGGCTGTCAAGCATTATGCTGACAGCCTCATTTGTCTTTTAGCAGCGGTTACGCCTAAGGTTCGTCGCCGCACGACGGGAAAGGCGACTCTGCTTGCTACCCTATCTGCTATTCTACTTGCTCTCCTCCTTGATGCGAGTCCAATAGAGCGTCACTCCCATACCGAGGATGGTACCACGCAGGCGGAGTTTGTCGGCAGTCTCGAACTGAGCCTCGGCATTGACCTTCAAACCCTTGGTTGGGTCGTAGATCTTGGCACCGCCCCAGCACTTATCCTCCTTGTCATACTGCAAGCCCTTGACTATCACAATCTGATCGACATCCACGTTGCGCAACTCCTTGTCAGGGTTCTTCACATCCTTACGCTTTGTCTTGCCATCAGCCTCGTAAGGGTTCTGCACCCAAAATACCTGGGCGTCGTAGGTGCCATCTGCGTTCTTGGTCACGCGCACCTTGCTCTTGCTACCACCACGGTCGGTGAGGTACTCGCCCACAATGTTGTCGGCCTTGTCGTTGATACCCTGCGCAAATGAAGGGGCAGCGAATGCCACGGCGCAGATGAAAGCGATGATAAATTTCTTCATAATTTTGACTATTTTTTTAGTTATTTGAAATATTACACGGCAACAAAAGTAATCGAAAAAGGGTGCATAGCAAAGCACCTCGGCGCATCGAGTGACCCTACGCGCTTATGTGTGGCGCGCTGAGATTCAAAGTGACGAAAGGCGTCATTTTGTGGCGAAAAACACCTCCCCCGCGTGGGCTTGGGATTGGGGAAATTCAAAATTTATCTCACATCATTCCCCAACACGAACAAAGTGAGTGGTGTAGGGAACACTGCGATTAGGCGAAGACAGAGGGTGCTTGCACACTTTACCGAGCCGAGGCGGTGAATTTTGAATTAAAAAAAAATAGGCTGCCCCCAACGGAAGCAGCCTAATGATACTATAAACAAAAGGATTAATCCTCGTCTGTGTCGGTGTAAGCCTTCAAGAGCTTGTCCTGAACATCTGATGGCACCTGCTCGTAAGATGCGAACTGCATTGTGTAGGTAGCAGCACCTGATGTGAGTGATGACAACGATGTAGAGTAACGATACAACTCAGCCAATGGCACGCGTGCGTTCAAGCGGTCGAAGCCCTTGTCTGACTCCATACCCATAATCATCGCGCGACGGTTCTGCAAGTCGCTCATCACCGAACCCATATACTCGCTTGGTGTCAAGACCTCAACATTATAGATAGGCTCCATAATCTTTGGACCTGCGTTGCGGAATGCATCCTTGAATGCGTTACGCGCTGCGAGCTTAAATGAGATTTCATTTGAATCTACTGGGTGCATCTTACCATCGTAGATTACTACGCGGATGTCGCGTGCATAAGAGCCTGTCAATGGACCCTCATCCATCTTCTCCATCACACCCTTCAAGATAGCTGGCATAAAGCGTGAGTCGATAGCACCACCAACGATAGAGTTGTAGAACTGCAACTTACCACCCCAATCGAGGTCGTACTCCTCCTTACCCTTGATGTTCACGGTAACCTCCTTGCCGTTAACCTTATACTTAGTAGGCTCTGGCATACCCTCGTAGTAAGGCTCAACAACCATATGAACCTCACCAAACTGGCCAGCACCACCCGACTGCTTCTTGTGACGGTAGTCAGCCTGAGCAACCTTAGTAATAGTCTCACGATATGGAATCTTTGGAGCGAAGTACTCGATCTCCATCTTATTCTCGGTTGAAAGACGGCTCTTCAAGATATTGAGGTGGTGCTCACCCTGACCCTGAATGATAGTCTGCTCCAACTCCTTAGAGTACTCAACCAAGATTGTTGGGTCCTCATACTTAGCCTCATTGAGCAACTTGCCGAGCTTCTCCTCGTCGCCCTGCTCCTTAGCCTTAACGGCTGCGCGGTAACGTGGCTCTGGGAATACGATAGGCTCAACCTTAACGTGAGCGCCAGCAGCTGCCAATGTATCGTTAGTGCGAGTAGCTTTGAGCTTCACTGCGCAACCGATATCACCAGCCGAGAGCTCAGTAACCTTGATACGGTTCTTACCTGCTTCGGCGAAAATCTGAGAGAGCTTCTCCTTGTTACCTGTACGGCTGTTCACGAGCTCCATACCCTCAGTGATCTTACCACGAACTACGCGGAAGTAAGTAATCTCACCGATATGCTGCTCAATCTGGCTCTTGAATACAAATACCACAGCTGGCTGAGATGCGTCAGCTACCAACTCCTCACCCTCGATAGATGTAAACTTAGGAGCAACGGTAGGAGTAGTTGGGCCTGGGGCTACGTTGATGATGAACTCCATCAAACGCTTTGTACCGATGTCGCGCTTAGCCGAGCAGCAGAAGATAGGCATAACCTCGCGGTTAGCAACACCGAGCTTCAAACCTGAACGAATATCATCCTGAGTAAGAGCGCCCTTCTCGAAGTAGAGCTCCATCAATGCGTCATCATATACGGCAGCAGCCTCAGAAAGCTCCTGGTTGAGAGCCAAAGCGTACTCCATCTGATCCTCTGGGATATCCAACTCCTCACGAGTACCATTCTCGTCAGTGAAGCGATACATCTTCATCATCAAAACGTCGATGAATGCAGTAAAGCCAGCACCCACCTCGACAGGATACTGTACGATGACAGGCTTAACGCGTGAAGCCGCGCGGATGCCCTCAATCATATTGTCGTAGTTAGCCTTGTCGCCATCGAGCTGGTTGATAACACCAATCAAAGGCTTGTTCAAGATGCGAGCATAGCGTGACTGAATCTCGTCACCCACCTGCCAACCGTTCTGGGCATTCATCACCAAGATACCTACGTCACCCACCTTGAATGCAGAGTAGAGGCTACCGCAGAAGTCGTCCGAACCTGGACAGTCGATGATATTGAGCTTACGACCCATAAACTCTGTGAAGAGTGTAGTCGCATAGATCGAACGCTTGTATTCGTGCTCGATGTCGGTATTGTCCGAGAGAGTGTTGTTATTTTCGATACTACCTCTGCGGTCGATAACCTTACCTTCGTAAGCCATCGCCTCAGCAAGGGTAGTTTTACCCGCACCTGGGGCACCAATAAGAACGATGTTCTTAATTTCCATTGCTGAATAGTTTTTCATATTCGTTGAAGTTTTATAGGTTTTACTTTAATAGGTCGGTTTAGGGGCCCATCGTTTGCTATGGGCGTTCAAAATTTAAAGTTACGAAAAATTTTCAAATCTCCAACAAAAAATCGTAAAAAATAAAAAATAATTCCTCGGAAATTAAAATTTCAGTGCCGTTTGGTCGCATAATTTCAAAATTAACTAAACTCGTAGCCGGAACGCCCCACGCGCATTATGGCATAAAAATACACTTTCGCCGCATCGGGAGGCGGGAAGTTTTTTTGGCGAGGAGTGTTTTGGGCTGCGGAAAAGTGACTGAAGGATTCCCTACGCCACTCACTTCGTTCGTGGCGTGGAATGAGGTGAATATTTACCAGAAGGACTTTCAATAAGCACAAAAAAAGCTCGTCCATTATGGAACGAGCCCCTAATATATTTAAATGTACCCAAATGGTAGTAAATCACACCTTGACTGCCACATCGCCCCTTACGGCGCCAGCGTGGCCGCGAAAGAGATTTTACTTACGAATGTATTCGATAGCAGCCTCGATGATGGCATCCACACCATCGGCCATCTCCTCGTCGGTGCAGTTCACCTCGATATCAGGCTCAATACCGCTCTCGATGTGATTCTTGTTTACATCGAACAATACATTTCCAGGAAAATAGAGAATCCAGCCATTAGGCAAGTAGTTTGTCATAGGCATACCGCCACCACCACCTGTGATACCTCCAATCTGGGTTACATTCTTTGCGTGCTTCAACGCACAAGTAAAGAGATTTGCAGTAGAGTAAACCATACGGTTGGTGAGCAACGCAGTCTTCTTGTCGGTCCAGTTGTGCTCCTTGGCTGGCTTAACATAGAGCTCCGACAACTCCGAGAAGTCGTTATGACCCTTGCCATTCTTGCTTGCAAAATAACCAATATGAGTCTTCTGCTTGAAGAAGTTGCCCGCGAGTGTCATACCCAAAACACCTGAGCCACCAGGATTATCGCGAATGTCGAAGATGATACCTTCGGTAGAGTCCACCATTGCCTGGATATACTTGTAGTCGTTGTCGGTCCAATCCTCCTCAAAAGCAGAGTAGTAGATATAGGCGTAGGAGTGACCATCTCGCTCAATCTCGCCATAAACCTTACCATCCAGTGTGACAAATCGCTCCTTGAGATAGTGTTTCTTCACCACGCTGCCATCATAGTTGCTGGGGTACTCGTTGCCGTTCTCGTCATAGTTGAATGTGTCGCAGCCATACTTCTTGAACGGAGAAATCAACGCAACGTGACCATCACGCAAATAGTCCAGCGCAGACTCCAAAACATTGAAGAACTCCTGCTCGCTCTTTGCAGCCTTTACACGTGGCAACATCTCGTCATAAACAGCATCCCAATCAATATCCTTATAATCGAGGTAGCAATACTGCTCATCAATCATCTTCCAGAACGCATCGAAATTGGTCATAAAGTCGGTGTTTGCCTCCTTGACTGTCTCATACTTCTCGCACGAAACAAGGGCAACAGATGCCAATAGTACAGATATAATAAATCTTTTCATAGTATGTATCTAATTAAAAATGACGCTCACTTGCTTTGTACTTCTGCTGGGCAAACAGATTTACTGAAACACCCATCTTTACCAATGAATACTTGCGATAGTTCTGCAACTCATTAGCGTGCCACCAGCGGTTACGAGTCTCGAAAGATAACGTCCACGTGTAGTTGCGTACCGCGAAATCGACACCCAGCTCGAAATTTACACCCTGAAGATTGTGTGGTGCGGCAAGATACCAGTGCTTTCCTTCTTTAGCATAGAACCCTGCACCTCCCACAAGACTATCGAAGAAAGATTCGAAACGTGTATCGGCAGACATAACACCCAAAAATGGTGTGGCAATATTGCTGTAAATATCCAGACCACATCTATCAAGATCCCATCCGTAACGCACCTGTGCGTTGGCAAGGAACAGAGTCTGCAAATCTAACGAAATAACGTTGTTCATAGCGTTAGTGGCGTTAAAGATGAAGCCACCATTAACATTGAATGAGCCACCCAGACGCAACTGCAAACGGTCACAGAAGAGCCAGTTGTAATAGACTGCGTAATCAGCCTCGTAAGACTGTGTAGAGATTTTTGATGTCTCAGCAAAATTCTGCAAACCGCCACCCAACATCGGACGGTGCATACGACGCAAGTGGGTCAAAGTAAGCTGCCACGACAAACGGTTAGACTTCTTGTAAAAGCGGCCGTGCTTCGCCTCCAAACCAAAAATCTCGCCTGTGTACTCCAGATTGCTGATATAGTGGTTGGCAAATGAGGCACTACCCTGAACGATAGACCACTTGTTGGTAACGGGTTTTCTCTCACTCAATGGTCGTGCGCTGCTCGACTTAAACGAATAAGTGGCAGAATCATAGCCCTGCGCGAAAGAGATGGTTGCTCCTGCAACAAACAGCAGCAAAAGTAAAAATAATCTCTTCATTTTTGATTTCATTTATTGTTTTAGGTATTAAGCCATTGTTCATCGAACAACGGAGTACGAATATAGAGAAATAATTTTATATTCAAACCTGAGCGGGCCATTTTTTGCAACAAAAAAAGGTGTCACCTCTCTTAACGAGAGGGACACCTTATCGATAGTCAATGTAACGAATTACATCTTCTTACCTACGTTGGTCTTCTTTGCAACAGGAGCTGCCTTTGCAGTTGTAGCCTTAGGCGCGCGTGGTGCCTTAGCCTTCTTCTCTGCTACAACAGTTGCGTCCTCAACAGCGTCAGTTGTCTTCTTGCTGCGTGAACGACGTGTCTTTGGCTTTGCCTCCTCAGTTGTTGGCATTGTACCGAATGTGTAAGCGTCGTTGAAATCAACGAACTCGATGATACACATATCAGCAGCGTCACCAAGACGGAAACCTGTTTTGAGAATACGAGTGTAACCACCTGGACGCTCAGAAATCTTTGGAGCGATTGTGCGGAACAACTCTGTAACTGCCTCCTTCTGCTTGAGGTAAGAGAAAACTACACGACGTGAGTGAGTAGTATCCTCCTTTGACTTGGTTACCAAAGGCTCAATGAAACGCTGTACGGCCTTCGCCTTTGCTACCGTAGTCTCGATACGCTTGTGCAGAATAAGAGATGATGCCATATTTGAAAGCATCGCCTTGCGGTGACCCGCCTGTCTGCCAAGGTGATTAAAATTCTTATTGTGTCTCATAATTAATCTTTATCAAGTTTGTAGATAGATACGTCCATACCGAATTTAAGATTCTACGATGCCAACAACTCATCCAACTCGGTGAGCGACTTCTTACCGAAGTTACGGAACTTCAACAAGTCGTTGCGGTTGAGCTTAACCAAATCACCTACGGTATCAACATCAGCTGCCTTCAAGCAGTTGAGCGCACGTACGCTCAAATCCTGATCAGAGAGCTTGGTCTTCAAAAGCTGGCGCATACGCAATGCCTCATCGTCCAATGTATCGCTGTCGCTGGTGTCGTCCATATTGATGGTAATCTTCTCATCCGAGAAGAGCATAAAGTGCTGGATCAAGATCTTGGCTGCCTCCTTCAAGGCATCCTTTGGATGAATCGAACCGTCGGTAGTAATCTCCAAATTCAACTTCTCGTAGTCTGTCTTCTGCTCGACACGGTAATCCTCAGTCGAGAATTTGACATTCTTGATGGGTGTGAAAATAGAGTCGATCGGAAGTACATCAATCTCACCATTGGTCAATGGTGCGTTCTCCTCCGAAGGCACATATCCGCGACCCTTACCAATTGTCAATGTAATCTGCATCTTTGTGCCTGGGGCGAGATGACAGATAACCAACTCTGGGTTAAGGACCTTGAACGATGAAAGGAAGTTTGAGATGTATCCTGCTGTAAGCTCGGTAACACCTGCTACGTTCACGGTGATCTTCTCAGAATCCTGATTATCTACCGTGCGAAGGAAGCGTACCTGCTTCAAGTTAAGGATAATCTTCATCATATCCTCCATCACACCCGGGATAGCGGCAAACTCATTGTTCACTCCGGCTACCTTTACGGTCGTAATTGCATAACCCTCCAATGATGAGAGCAAAACGCGTCGCAAAGCGTTGCCGACTGTCATACCGAAGCCTGGCTCCAACGGACGGAACTCAAACTTTCCGAACGAAGAGGTAGCTTCGAGCATAATAACCTTTTCAGGTTTCTGGAATGCTAATATTGCCATAATCGTTTATTGAATTTGTTTAATTACTACTTCGAGTAAAGCTCGACGATAAGCTGCTCCTTGATGTTCTCTGGAATCTCCTCACGCTCTGGCTTCTGGAGGAACTTACCACTCATTGTGGCACCATCCCACTCCAACCAAGCATAACGGCTTCTAGATGAACCAGCAACTGACGCAGTGATTACCTCTAAGCTCTTTGACTTCTCGCGTACTGATACTACATCACCAACCTTCAATGTGTATGATGGGATGTTCACAACCTGACCATTCACGCAGATGTGGCGGTGTGAAACCAACTGACGCGCAGCAGCACGAGTAGGAGCGATGCCCAAACGGTAAACTACGTTGTCCAAACGGCACTCAAGCAGTTTCAACAAATTCTCACCTGTGATACCACCCATACGGGCAGCTGCCTCGTATGTACGAGCAAACTGCTTCTCCAAAATACCGTATGTGTACTTAGCCTTCTGCTTCTCAGAAAGCTGCTCGCCGTACTCAGAGTTCTTCTTACGCTTGCGAGCAAGACCGTGCTGTCCAGGAGGATAGTTACGCTTCTCAAGCACCTTATCCGCACCATAGATAGCTTCGCCGAACTTACGGGCGATCTTTGACTTTGGTCCTATATATCTTGCCATTGTTTCTACTTTTTAATCTTAAAAAATACTTCTTTGTTAAAGTCTTGTGTTTCTGCCTCAACGTGAGTGATTATACACGACGACGGTTAGGAGCGCGGCAGCCATTGTGTGGCAATGGAGTAACGTCGATGATCTCCATAACCTCGATGCCTGCACCGTGGATAGTACGTACTGCACTCTCACGACCCTGACCAGGACCCTTTACATAAACCTTAACCTTGCGCAAGCCCAAGTCGTAAGCAACCTTTGCACAATCTGCTGCGGCAGTCTGTGCTGCATAGGGAGTATTCTTCTTTGAGCCACGGAAACCCATCTTACCTGCTGATGACCAGCTGATAACCTCACCAACCTCGTTAGTGATTGTGATGATTACGTTGTTGAAAGTCGAGTGAACGAAAGCCATACCAACGGCACCAACCTTAACAACCTTCTTCTTAACTGTTCCTGTTTTCTTTGCCATAATAACTTCCTACTTATTACTTAGTTGCCTTTTTCTTGTTTGCTACTGTCTTCTTGCGACCCTTACGTGTACGAGCGTTGTTCTTTGTGCTCTGACCACGAACTGGGAGGCCCAAACGGTGACGGATACCACGGTAGCAACCGATATCCATCAATCGCTTAATGTTAAGCTGTACGATAGAACGGCACTCGCCCTCTACCTTCAAGCCCATCTCGGCAATTGTTGAACGGATTGCGCCGACCTGATCGTCTGTCCAATCGCAAACTTTTACATCCTCGCTAATGCCTGCTGCTGCAAGGATCTTGCTCGACGTGCTACGACCGATACCATAAATGTAGGTAAGACCGATCACGCCGCGCTTGTTTTTTGGTAAATCTACACCAACTATACGTGCCATAAATTCTTTCCTTTAATTAATCGTTTGAATATTACCCTTGGCGCATTTTGAACTTAGGATTCTTCTTGCAAATCACATACAACTTACCCTTACGGCGTACGATCTTGCAATCCTCGCTTCTCTTCTTGATTGATGCTTTTACTTTCATAATTTTCAAGCAATCTTAATTATTTGTACCTAAAGGATATGCGACCCTTACTCAAATCGTAGGGGGTCATCTCCACTTTGACCTTATCTCCTGGCAGGATCTTGATATA
>JAZKYX010000031.1:0-1943 GCA_045612405.1 Alistipes sp. | reverse complement strand
CTTTGGAAACGAAATTTCTTTTTGCGTTTATCAGCGCAAAAAGGGATTTTTTTGTACCTTTGCGCCCCGAAGAGCACAAAGTTCTTCATCAATATGAGAACAAATATATATTTACATTACTACATTTCAGCTTCGTATATCTACATCCCATATCATCGCAATATCTCTACAAATTGGGAGGACTGACGGTAATGTAAATCTCTTTCAAAATCACATTTAAATATTAAAAATTGTATGAGCAAAGTGCGTTTGCTCATAATGGTGCTGTGTGCATCATTATGGGTTGAGGGTAGCTATGCCCAAAATTCTTATGTGCTGACGCTGGAGCAGATGTTTGCTCTGGCTGATGAAAATAGCAAAGCGCTAAAAACCGAAGATGCAGCCGTCATTGAGGCGCAGCAAGCCGTAAAGGAGGCACGAAATGGTTATCTGCCCGACATAGGCATATCTCTGTCGGCAAGTTATCTCGGTAATGGTCATCTCTCGGATAGAGATTTCTCAAATGGTCAGAGCATCAAGATGCCCCACTTCGGAAATAATCTCGCTGTCGAGGCTACGCAACTGATTTATGGCGGAGGTGCTGTAACCAATGGCGTGGCGATGGCTAAATTGAAGGAAGAGATGGCGGGAGTAAACCGTGAGGCGGCTCGTTCACGCATCCGATTTATGCTTACGGGATTTTATCTCGACCTATACAAACTCCAAAACATATTGAAGGTCTATGACCGCAATATCGAGTTGGCGAAGATTGTCATCAAGGATACCAAAGCTCGCAATGAGGCTGGCGTGGCACTGCAAAACGATGTTACTCGTTACGAGTTGCAACTCAAAAATCTGGAGTTGGCACGCCGCCGAGTAGAAAACTCCGTAGAGATTCTCAACTATGACCTTGTGACAATGCTCAGTCTGCCTGCTGACACGAAGATTCAGCCCGACACTACGCTCCTCGACCGCTCATTGCCCGTTGAGGGGATAGCATATTGGCAGACAACAGCCGAGAGCAATGCCCACGCCGTAAAGCAGTCTGCTTTGGCTGTGGAGATGGGTGAGCGAGGCGAAAAGTTGGCTCGTTCGGAGCGACTACCTTCGGTTGCTCTTATTGCGGCTAACCATTTTGATGGTCCGATTACCATCGAGGTGCCGACACTGAATAACAACTTCAACTATTGGTATGTTGGTGTGGGTGTGTCGTTCAAACTATCGTCGCTCTACAAAGCAAACAAGAGCATTAAGCGTGCCCGATACTCTACCGATGTGAGCCGTCACCGCCAAAAGGATATTCTGGAGCAGTCCTCAATAGCAGTGCAAGCAGACTACACCAAATACTTGGAGGCTTACGACGAGGTGGCGACACTCAAGAAGAGCGTGCAACTTGCTACGGAGAACTATGGCGTAATAGAGAATCGCTATCGCAATGATATTGTGCTGGTGACCGATATGCTCGATGCATCAAACCAATTGCTTGATGCCGAGTTGCAGTTGGCAAATGCCCGAATAAATATAATCTTCAACTACTACAAACTGAAAAACACATCTGGTAATCTATAAAATATAAACACTATGACACGAAAGACAAAGAAACTGATTTACAATATTTTTGCTTGCATCCTTTTGCTCGGCGCAATCTCTTGGGTATGCGAGAAGTTTATCCACTTGGGCAATGTTGAGTTTACCGAGAATGCACAGGTGAAACAACTCATTGTACCCGTAAACTCACGAGTGCAGGGATATATCAAGGAGGTGCGTTTTGACGAGTATCAGAAGGTGAGCAAGGGCGATACGCTTGTAATTATCGAGGATGTGGAGTATCGCTATATGGTGGCGCAGGCGGAGGCTAACCTCGCCAATGCACAGACGGGTAAGGATGCTATGCACAATGTGATTTCAACCACAAGCACAAATATCTCGGTAACAGACGCAAGCATCGAGGAGGCTCGCATCGT
>JAZKYX010000030.1:0-28831 GCA_045612405.1 Alistipes sp. | reverse complement strand
AGGTTAAAATCTTCATTATTTTATTAATTCTTATAAATTATTGATAATGACATTGTTACATAAATTAATAAATCAAAGCCAAAAATCAGAGGTCTGATAAAAATGTATACTATAATATATATATTAAAGGATTAGATGATTTTTTTGAGCACAAATTATTAATTCGTATAACTTGTTGATAAAGACATTGTTATGTGAGTTAATAATTTTGTGTTTCAAAATAGGATGTGTGGGCTTCCAATTAGATGGTAGTCTGTTTTATTTCATAGAAACTAATCTTCTGCAAAAGAATTTCTGTTTTTTGGGTGATGGCCTAAATTCTCATAGGTGGTTAAATATTTTATTAGCGTGGTGAAGGTCACTGCTTTTAATTTATTAACAATTAATTATTTAAACAAAATGGCTACTATTGCAAAACAAATTCTTGCAAACGGCACTTTTACAACTATTACTTACAAAACCTCTAACAAACCTTCAATTGCTCAAGGTATATTCCTTCGATCCTCTCAAAAGCTTATTAATAAAGCAAAAAAGGAGGGTCTCAAAGTATTTACCAATAATAAAGGTATTGCCTTTATTTCATTTCCACCCCAAGCAATTTAATTTCTCTCCAAAATTAAAAAGTACACTTCAAAGTGTACTTTTTAATGTTATTAATGGGAGCAGCGTCAAGATAATAGTCTGTGTTTGTTATATATAAACATAGACTATATTTTTATGAGTTATGGAGAGCGTTGTAATATTAGCACGAGTGAGTACCGAAAGACAAGAGTATCAAAGACAGATTAACGAACTTGAGGAGTATTGCCAAAAGATGAATTGGCAAGTTGAAAAGGTGTTTGCCAATAAAATTAGCGGAGCAGTCCGAAACGAAGAACGAACAGAGATTTGCGAATTGGTTGAGTATGTGAAAAACAACCAAATTCATAGGGTCGTTTGTTCCGAAATTAGTCGTATTGGTCGTAATACATTGGAAGCTCTTAAAACGATTCAGATTCTAAACGAGAATGGAGTTAGTCTTTATGTGAAAAACTACAACCTCGAAACGCTTGACCCCAATGGAAAGGTAAATCCGATAGCCTCTCTTATTTGTACCATTCTATTAGAGGTGGCTTCTATGGAGCGACTGACAATTAAGGAACGAATGGAGAGTGGACGAAAACAATATATCGAAAAATGCCGTCAAGAAGGTATCAAGATGGGACGCCCTGCCACCTATCGCAAAAGTAATGACACATACAAACAACAATACCAGAGAGAAATCTCACTAATTCGTAAAGGTCTCTCCCTGGCAAATATATCGGCAATTACGGGTACAAGTATTAATACTATTCGTAAGATTAAGACTATAATATAATAAATATGGGTATCAGAGGTAAATTTTTGCTTGACTCGCGAAAATTCAAGTCCAAACTACCCCAAATTGAGAATAACATTTTTACTATTCAATATTGATTTTCAGAAAGTTTTGCCCGAATTTTGTAGCCTAAAATCGTTCTTATATACAGTTTTATCCATAGCAACAGCAAAAAATGTTCGTCAAATTGCACATTCTGCTAAAAGTTTGCTACCTTTGTAGTAAATACAAACTACGCGGAAAGTGTAAGTTTATTCTCGTTAAGCGAATCTGACAGTTCAAAGACAAGAGAATAGGCGGACATCTTCTCGCGTCATACCGTTTGGTATGGCGTGGGGCTGTTGCTTATTTTATTGTCAAGGTTTTGTCAGAACCCGCTTAACTAAAATAAGTTTTCAGCACCACGCTTTCTTATTTTAGGACTTGCCATTGAGGTGTCTGGTGGCGTGAAACTACGAACTACAATGGATAAGGCAGGAATCGTTCTCAATCGCATGTATGTCGGCGACTACCTCTCTACAAATTTAGGTCACGAGGTTATCAATCTTTTTAAGGCTGACAACGGCAATCATTATGTTTATCTTAACTCTACTGGTAATTATGCCTCTGTTCACAAAGGTAAAATTGGCTATATGCTATTTGTGAAGTACCATAAAGAGGATGAGATGGAGGTAATAGGCATGGCGACCGAGCTCGAAGAGGTTGTCGGTAGTGACCAAAGTCTTGGACAAAACTACAAGACTCTTAATAAAACTATTCACGCAGCACAAAAAGAGTTTATTAAGCACGAGCCTGATGGAGGTGTGAAATATGGTGGAGTTTCAATACTTGACATCTTTAACAATGCCGAACAACAGAGCATTTTTATCACATACAAGGCGGGCAAGGTATATAAACCTGTAAAGGAGTTGCGTATTTTTCTTCGATATGGCGAGAACGCTCAAAATGAGGTCGTAGGCAATAATCATTATTTCGCATTGAAGAGTTACAATCTGCCCAAAACCTCTCTTAAAAGCTACATCTACCCTAATAATTTAGAGGCTAAAAATGCTGATTATAATAATATACTCGATAGTCTCATCAAGAATACATGCCTATGGACTTCCAAGGGCATAGAAAAAGTTAATGTTGAAAACGCGCAAATACAACAAGATGTTTCGATATTCGACATCTGTCAAATTCAGAATGACGAAAACAGATTCTCTTATGCTCTTGCCTACTTTATGATGCAGAAAAAGTATCGTGAGTTATGGCAGATGTTCTTTTCGGCTCACGGCATTGCATTAGACAACAACTACACGGTAGCTCGTGAAGAACCCGCAAAAATTGAGGACGACAAGTGGAATCACGCAGAAAAACCGGGTGGTGGTCGTATTGACCTACTTATACGCGACGAAAAGAATATCGTTGTTATCGAGAATAAAATCAAGTCAGATATCAATACCAAAGAGTCGGACAAAGATGGTGGTACTACACAGCTGAATAGATATGTAAACTATGTGGAGTGGCTTATCAAGAGTTGCGATGGAGCAAAGCCAATCCCTCACTTTGTAATTCTTACCCCGCAATATAATATACCAGAGGTAGGAGAAGATATGAAGAAAATTTACTCCATTATCACTTATCACGACTTGTACTATTTCTTACTAAAAAACAAGTCGGTATTTGAGAAGGACCGCAATTTTGTAGATTTTCACAATGCGATGTTCCGCCACACTCATAACAATGTAAACGACTATCTCTACTACGAAATGATGGAGAAGTTTGCACAGCGTATTAACCATTGATAATAAGTAGTTTAATAAACAATCTAAAACAACAGAGTTATGATTAAGGTACAGACATTTGTTACTAATAGCCACAATACCGCAGATCACAACAAATTGAGCAATGGTATCAACAAGTTCTTGGCAGAGAACGATGTAGAGGTTGTAGATATCAAGTATTCAACTTGCAGTTGCATTGATCCTATGGGTAAAATTCATTGGATTCCCACAGCTTTGATGATTTACAAGGAGAAGCAATAACGACTTTTTTCAAGAAAAGTGTAAAAAAAACAGCAAAAAGACTAAAGTTTTTCGTCACATTTCTTATATGTATAGTATAGTCAAAATCTAACATAAGAAAAAGATTATAAGGAGTATGCCGAAAATCCTTTAAAGAGTAGGCACAACCTAAAACTTTAATAATATGTATATTCCTAAAATTAACAATGGACGAGTAGAGTTGTATAACGAAAGGGGAGGCTACCAAAGAAGTCTTTCGGGTGTGTCGGACGCTGTATTTGCCGATATAAATGCCGCACAGACTCTTATTGTTGTTACGAAGAAGAATGGTCGTGTAGAAATATATAACGAAATGGGAGGCTACCAAAGGTCCTTTGGACTATCGGATGCTATTTCGGCACGATGGGCAGGCTCTGATGTTGTTGTTACACGAAGTGGTGGCCAAGTTGAGCTTTATAATGAAAGAGGTGGTTATCAAAGACGCCTTTAAAATAATCTCAATCAAGGGAGGGGGGAGCCTCTCCCTTGATTGAATCAATTTACTATGATGAAAAAGTTTACAGCGTCTCGTATTTCGCAAGATAACACACTGTTCCCTCCTCAAATCATATTAGAAGATGATGGGGTTACAATCAAGTGTCCTGGACTATTTTCGGGTCGTAGTACAGTTGTCTCATATGACAAGATTTCACACATCAGCATAAAAACTCCGTTAATAGGTTTCTCTACCATTTCATTCTTTATTCACGGAGAGGAGGTCTCCGTTCACGGGTTTACGCAATCGGAGGCAAAAGAGATTAAAATAATCATCACCCAAAAGCAGACACAGCCGTAGATACTGCGACAGGTATGACTAACACCTAAATTACTCTTAGTTCTACTTGTGAACGATTTTTGAGTAGACGAATGGGTGATTTCTCTTATTTACAAAGTGTTGATTCGTAGCAATATAAGAAAATAACGAAAAAATAGTTGCTAATTTTATTCAAGTTTTTCGATGTATTTGAGATATTATAATTAGGTATTATTAACTAATTAACAATATAATAAATATGGAGGATTTGATATCAAACGAAGCAGAAGCTATGAATTCAGCGATTAAGGTAAATGCGCCAAAATATCTCAAAGACGCTCTTGTTCTCGACATTTCATTCAAGAAGGTTGATTGGGAGTTGAACGAGGAGAATATCGAAAAACATCGTGATGATGAGGAAGGTAGCGAATATATCGACTTCTATGGCGTTGTCGTAGTGCGCGCCATCGACGACGAGGGTGAATTTGATACTAAGGTTATTGCAGATGTTGACATTTGCGATGGACTATACGATGCACTCGAAGAGGTTGAGCGCTATCTTGAAGATGGTTGGGCGTCGGTAGAGGTTTTCTACTCCACACGATGTGAGGTTTATGGTGGTGGCAAGTCCTACAAGCACGGTCAAGATATTGGCTACATCCTCTCGGAGTATATGGGAGCCGATTCGTGCTATTTTAGTGAATACGAAGGTGGCATCTTGTGTCGCGCGGAGTGGAAACAAGAAGATGGTGATGTCATCGATTTTGCATACATTGACGAAGATGGTTGTTTTGATTTGTTGGATATTGAGAATGCCTCATTCGAGAGCTTGATAAATTATCTCAACAACTCCACTGTTGGCCAATGCGGAAACGAGTTAGATGACGATGATTATGAGAACTAAGATGCAGAGAAGGTACAGTGCTTGAATATGAATAATGAGTTACTCTTTGAGCCCGAAGTCTATTCTGTTGAAGATGTTACCGTGTCTCCAAATGGTCTGCTTCTGATAGAGAGTAAGAATGGTATGTATTATGTTAACCAAAAAGGAGACGAGGTTATTCCTTGTAAATTTGACTGGGCTGTAAGTTTCTCATCCAATGGTTTTGCAAATGTTGAAGTTGATGGTAAATCGGGAGTAATCAATACAACGGGCGAATTTGTAATCCCTTGTGAATATTCCGAATTGATAATGTTTGAAGAAGAAGGACTTGTTTTCGTAAAAAAGTAAACCATCTTATTTGATGAAATGGGCTGGCGAAAAGTATATTTGCCAGCCTATTTCGTCCAGTCCTCTTTGTTCGTAGAAAGAAAAAACATAATGCATTTTTTCTTGACCCTAAATTTTAGGTGAGAATTGTAAATATTATTGCTGGATGCGCACCAAACAATAGTATTAATTAACAAACAAAAAAATAAAAATTGTATGCATTACACGTATAAAGCAATGCGAGATTTCGCAAAACGATTGAGCCGAGAACTTGATCTTGACTTGAATGTTGGACAGTTTAGCTCAACAAAAAAGAGTCGCCGTTATTACCTATCCGAGTGGAACGACATCTATGGCTATGGTTGGATAGATATCAATATCGGCGTCTACGACAAGGAGCAACAAAGAATCAATTTGAGCCGAGAAATTTTTGGTGGCGGCGATGTACACGATTTGAGCGTCTGCAGCGACGAAGTGCAGGAGATGGTAAAAAATGCCCGCAGACGAGGTTATCCGCTTGTTTGGGTTGAGCTTGCAATACGCACAAAAAGACACAAGTGCCACGAGAGGTGTTATGCAATAGTTCCACACACTACTTTGTCTGAGGCGTGGATGGTTGATAGAGCCAAAGAGTGGCTTGAGAAGCAGCGTGCAGCGCGAGTGTCCGAGGATAAACCATACATTGCGGAGACGATTAAGTTTATCAACAAGATGCGCTATACCGATATTGATGGCTATAGTACTGGTATTATAAGCGTCTGCGACAATGGCAAATATGGTTTTATCAACGACCACGGCGAGCCGATCTGCGATATAATATACGATAGCTGCGTACACGATGAAAGTATTTATTTAGCCGTAAAACAAAATGGCAAGTGGGCATATATGACGCAGAACGGCGAGATGGTTACTCCTTTTATGTTTGACAATGTCTCCCCATTCCAAGACAATGGCTATGCACGAGTGGGTGTAGATGGCAAAGAGGGTGTTATCAACTTGCAAGGTGAGTGGGTCGTAGAGCCAAAGTACGATCATATAGATTACCGAATTAAATATTTCCCAGAGATAGATCAAACGCTTGTAAGAGTAACAAGTCAGAAAAAAGATGGCATTATAAACATTCATGGAGAGGAGATAATCCCTTGCAAATATGAAAGTTTTTCGTTTTCGTTATATAGCGAGGGTTACATCCCCGCACGCAAGGATGGTAAATGGGGATTTATCACCATTGAAGACAAGGTTGCTATTCCTTTTGAGTATGATGATGCAGACGAGTTTACAGACGGCAAGGCACGCGTATGGCTGGGAGACGAGAGGTTTTATATCGACAAAGATGGTAATCGCGTAGATTACGAAGAAGATGACGACGATTTGCCGTTTTAGTAAAGTAGAAATGCATAACAATAAAAAACGAATATGATAACAATATACGATATCGCAGAAGTTGATAACCAGACTGCACAAGAGGCGGAGATTTTTGACAAATATCTTCAAAAGATTGGGTTAGAGGATTTGCTCTCCGAGGAAGAGGAGCAAGAACTTCTCGCGCGTGCAGTTGAGGGCGATGAGGAGGCAGCCGATAAGGTTATGCGTGCTAATCTGCGTTTTGTTGTGAGTTTGTCTAACCAGTACCAGAACAAAGGACTCTCTTTGCTCCAACTCTTCGAAATTAGTATGCAAGGATTGTACGATGCCATAAAGGCGAGTGCTTCAAGGCCCAATGATGAAAGGTTTATACAATTCGCCGTTCCCTTTATGCGCCAAGCCATTGAAGAGCAAATCTCGGCACTCGATAATTGTAGCAAGTAGTAGAATATTGTAAAAAAGAAAAAGTGTAGCAATTAAATTGCTACACTTTTTTTATGAATAATGATTGTTTTAGAGGGAGTATAAGTATACTCCAATAAATAGCTGTTTGTTATTAGAAAAAACTTTAATACCCTCGCTTTTGCATTGCTGGATTAGCTCTTCTGAGTAGGGCTTGAAATAACCTTTGTAAACAGATACCTTGCCAGTTTTGGGATTGGTAATTTTTGTAAGAGAACCCTTTTGAGAAATTGTTTTTTTGATCTCGCTCATTTTTTTTGATTTTTTCGTCGTTAATATATGTTTGATATTAACATATCGAATAAAGAGTGAGAATTTAGACTTGCACAGAAAAAAGTTGATACATTCAAGTTTGCTTAATCTCTTGTTATATAAAGTCAAAAGTGAATTGTTAAACTTTTGATTTATGAAAAAAGGAGATAAAATAAGAGTCCTCCAAATGGAGGACTACAATGGCACAGACCGTCAGGCTGCACAGATGAATGGTAATATATATACCGTTGATTATGTGGATGATGCAGGACAGATTCACCTACAAGAGTCTGGACTGGCTATAATTCCGAATGTTGATAGATTTGTGTTTGTGGATTGTGCCAAGAGATTTGATAAGAAGATGTCCGAAATCTATGATATGATAGAGGACTATCTGCGATTCAATGACTATATTGACGATGAAGATGGATTCTATGTTACAAAGAATGGAGATGCACGCTTAACATCTCAACAAGAAATTAGGTGTGAGGAGGAGTTCTTTCCGATAAGTTCGTTAGTCCGTCAGGCTTTTTCGGGCTATGCACCCGATGCAGACAAAATCGAACAAATGGTTAGTAAATATGAAGACAAACAATAAAGGAGTCTATATCAAGGTATTAAAAAACAATAACCGCCTTTTGAGCGGTTATTATTCTTTTCATATAGTTTCTTGAGTAGTGGATAGGGGATTCGAACCCCTATGTCATGCGTGAGAGGCATGTATCCTAGCCCTTAGATGAATCCACCGTTTTGTTTTGACACTGCAAATATAGAGCAAAAATCTGACTCTGCAAATTTTTTCATAAAAAAAATGCAAAAAATGTTAAAATTTCTTCAATTTTTATCTTTTTTGGCGTTTTCGAGATCAAAACCGCCTATTTTTCGTCCCATCACTGACTAAAACGCCCTCTCAAAAATAATCAAAATTGTGTGATTTTGTCTTATTATTTTTCACATTTGTACAAATACTCGCAATCACAAACCGCAAATTTTCTCACAAACCATCTTAAAAACATATTTTTCAGCCATAGACTCCCCTCCTTTCTTTCTATACTATTCTGAAAAATCTAACGCCATCCTCACAATCCCACACCACAAGACGCATCACCCCACAAAACAATGAGGGTGTCACGACAATGTCGGACACCCTCATAATATTATATAAGGTATATTACAACTCCTTCACGCGTACGTGGCGGTACTTGATACCCTGGCCGTGACCGAGGAAACCGATGTGACCCTTCTTGTTGAACAAGCCTGGGTGGTTCAAATGGTCAACAGTGTATGGGTTACGACCTCCGTCTGGAGCTACGTTGTGACCCTTACAAGCCTTGCGGATGTTACCCTCGAGGATAACCTCGCCATCAACTGTAATCTTGATATCGTCACCCTTGATGCGAATCTCCACAGTGTGCCACTCGCCAAGAGGACCCCACTTGATACGCTTAGCTGGGATGATACCATATACAGAACCGTGTACCTGGTACTCGCGCAAGCCTGCGTAGATAGGAGCGTCGTGGTGCAACACCTGAATCTCCATACCCTCGTAAGCAGCATCAACACCCATAGGTGTGCGGATACCTACACCGTTATTTACACCCTCGCGGTCGAAGCAGAACTCAAAGCGGAATACGAAGTCAGCATACTCCTTCTTAGTATAGAGGTTACCTGTTGAGCCGTAAGATGCAGTTACGTACATCTCGCCATTTACTGGCTGGTAAGCGTCCAAGTTACCTGTCCAAGCTGACATATCCTTACCGTTGAACAAAAGCTCGAAGCCCTCAGCCTTCTCCTCCTCTGAAAGCTCAGTGATGATAGAGCGAGCTGCACCCTCCTTGTTCTCAGAGATGAACTTCTCGATATCCTTACGCTTGTAAACAGCATCACCGTCGTTCAATGTAGCAGATACCTTCTCGAGCAAAGCCTTAACCTCAGCGCTGTAGAACTCAGGGTGCTTTGTAGCGATCTTCATAACTGTGTTAGCAGCAGCCTGTGCAGTAGCCTCGTTATCCATATACTCAGCAGCGAGCATCATACCCTGGTAGTTCTGAGTAGCAGAGATGGCTGTCAAAGCCTGGTTCTGAACACCTACTGATGGCTGTGCCTCCAACGCCTTGCGGTAGTTCATATACTTGCGGTCATTGTTCATAGCAGAAGCCTTAGTCAAAACAATGTAACGAGCCAATGCCTGATCCTTCAACTCAGCGTTTGATGTAGCAACCTCGTACAAAGGCTGAATCATCTTGTCAGAGTTTACTGTGAGCATAGAGCCGAATGCTACACCATCCTTGTTGCCCTCCTTGTAACCTGCAACCAAAACTGGGATTACATCCTCAGAGCCAGTAGCAGCCAAAACTGGGTAGTAGAGGTGCTTCTTGTCACCAACCTTCTCCATACGAGCTGAAACAGCAGCAACCTGCTCAGCAACTGGCTTATCCTGGATAGCCTTGCTGATAGCAACAGCTGAACCCTTGCCAGCCTCATAAAGCTCACACAAAGCGTCGAAGTTCTTCTCAGTAGCTACATTAGCCAATACCTTCTGAGCAGCAGCGTTGCCACCCTTAGCCTCAGCGATAACTGCATCAGCAGCCTCAGCAATACGACGCTTGCCAAGAACAGTATAAGCAACAGCCTTGCTTGCCTCGCTACCAGCCAAAGCCTTAACGATACCGTTATTTACCTTACCATTGAATGCGAGCAATGCAGGAACAGCAGCAGCCTCGATAGCCTTACCCTCCTCAGTTGCGAGGTCAGTAGCCTCAACCTTTGCCAAAATAGCCTCCAAAGCAGCGTCACCACCAATGCGGCTTGCAGCCTCGATAGCAGCGCAAACAACCTCGATGTTTGAGTCGTTCATCTCAGCGCATACAGCGTCAACCTGAGAAGCAGCGTGGTTAGCGCCCAACCAGTTCAAGATATCAACCTCAGCAGCATCAGAAGCCTTAGCCAACTGCTCAGCAACAGCAGCGTAAGTGCAACCGCAAGCGTAAGCCTCAGCAGCACGCAACGCACCGTAACGATACTGACGGCAGTCGTCCTTCAAAGCCTTCAATACGAGTGGAGTTGTCTCAGCACCGTTCAACTGAACCAAGATATCCAAACCCTCCAAACGTACGTTAGCAGCATCCTGCTTCATCAACTTCTTAGCCTCCTTCTCAGCCACAGCAGGAGCCTTCTCAACCAAACGGTTCAAAAGGTTAGTGTAAGCACCGTAAGCATCAGTTGTCTCGAAAGCATAGTTAGCCTTAGCCGCAGCAGCAGCCAAAGTCTTTACAGAGTTAACTGTACCGCAAGAGCCGAGTGCAAGATAGATCTGAGTCATCTCAGCCTCAGTTGCACCGTTCAACCAACCGAGCAATGTTGACTCAACGGCTGGAATATTCTTGTAAGAAGCAATCTGAGCCAAGAGTGCTTTGCTCAAACCGTTCTCAGCCTGGTTCTCGATGAGAGACTTAACAACAGGCTCAGTACCCTTAACTGTTGCGAGTGAACGAGCTGCAAAGTTAGCCAAATACTCGTCAGCGAGCTTCGAAGCGAAGAACTCAGCATCCTCAGCAGTTGCGCAAACCTGCAAAGCAGTCATCAAGAAAGCCTGAGTTGGCTTATCTGTTGCCTTGTTAATAGCGTTCTTCAAACCAGCACGAACACCATTCTGGTAAGTAAGATGCTCCTCAGAAACGTAAGATGCTACGCCGTAGATAGCATACTCAATAGCCGAGTTATTTACGCCCTCGGCAGCAGGCTTCAACATAGCACAGATAGTCTCGATACCCTCAGCACCTGTCTTTGCCAACTCATCCATAGTCTTGTTGTAAGCCTCGGAAGTCTCGGCAGGCAGAGTAGCCAAAGCGTCAGCGATGATAGTCGAAGTGACGCGGTTGCGGGCATCCTGTGCATTGATGCTTGCAAATGGCATCAATGCCAATGCAATCACTAATATAAATAATCTTTTCATTGTTCTTTTTCGTTTTGGGGTTTGTATTACATTGACCAAGGGCCACGCATTGGCTGATCGATCAGCGCATTTGCAGCGTCGTCGTTGATAAACTTCAAATTAACTGGATCGAACTCCAATGTACGGTTCAAGCGCAAAGCGCAAAGACCCATATTCACGATTGTTGATGAACGGAAACCGTTAATCTCATTAAGAGCGAACTTCTCGCGAGAGTGTACGCAATCGATGAAGTCTGTGTTCTGTGGCTCTGGATCTGGCATTTCGATGAGCTTATCCATAACGTTAGGAATAGTACAACGGAAGCCCTGATATACTGCGCCCAATGGACCCTCGATGAATGGACCATTTGGAGTCTCGTGACCCTCACCCTCAAGGATAATCTGACAACCATCGTCGTAAGTATAAACAACCTTACGCCAAGTACCGATAGCATCCCAGTGCTGCTGTGGAGCATCCACCTCAACCTTTACTGGAGATGTGTTATCCTTACCCAAGATGTACTGTACAGGGTCGATATAGTGCTGACCCATATCACCAAGGCCACCACCATCATAATCCCAGTAACCACGGAATGTCTGGTGAGTACGGTGCTCGTTGTATGGCTTATAAGGAGCTGGGCCCAACCACAAATCGTAGTCGAAGTGCTTAGGGATTGGCTGCTCAACCAAATTCTCCTTACCTACCCAGAAGAACTTCCAAGGGAAGCCGTTGTTACCAGAGATTGTAACCTTCAAAGGCCAGCCCAAAAGACCGCTATCAACCAACTTCTTCAAAGGCTCAACCTTAGTACCAAGACCATAGAATGTATCCTGGAAACGGAACCAAGTGTTAAGACGGAAGATACGGTTATTCTGACGAATAGCCTCCATCACCTTCTTACCCTCGCCGATTGTACGGGTCATTGGCTTCTCACACCAGATATCCTTACCAGCCTTAGCTGCCTCAACTGACATAATACCGTGCCAGTGTGGAGGAGTTGCGATGTGAACGATGTCAACATTAGGATCGTTGATGAGGTCACGATAGAAGTGATAACCCTTCACCTCCTCGTTCAAACGCTCCTTTGAGAGCTTTACTGCACGCTCCAAGTGGTTATCATCACAGTCGCAGACTGAAACCAAACGGCAGCGCTCGTTGCTTGAGAAGTGGTTAACCATATAACCGATACCACCCATACCGATAATACCCTTTGTCAACTGATCGTTTGGTGCGATGTGACCTGGGCCTCCAAGAACCTTACGAGGCAGGATAGTCAAAGCTGCCAAGCCTCCCATTGTCTTGAGAAAGTCTTTTCTGTTAATTGCCATAATATTTTAATTTAAGAAATTGTTAGTGTCTACAATTCAGGTTGTAATTTCGTGATAAAATTACGATATTTTTTTGATTCCACCAAATAAAACCACCACTCTAAATATCATTTTCCCCACCTTTTGTCACATTCGCCACAAAAAAGGGGATATTACCACCTTTGAGTTGAATTCTTCTGCATTTCACAATACTTTTGCGACTGCCGAGAAAAAAATATTCCTCGACCATTTGGGGCGAAATTCACCACACCCCATCCTCGCAGCGCAAGGCGAATTAAGAGTATCGAACAACATTAGAGAAGCGAAAAATAATTATGACAAAAATCAAAGGAAATTGCATCCTCATCACAGGAGGAGCATCAGGTATTGGACGCATTATGGGACGTATGGCTCTGGAAAAGGGAGCGCGTCAATTAGTGATATGGGACATCAACCAGGAGAGTATCAAGGCAACCGAGGAGGAGTTTTCAAACATTGGCAGCGTGAAGGGTTACAAAATCGACGTGTCGGACCACGACACCGTAGTCAAGACCTTCGCCCAGACAACCCAGGAGTGTGGCAACGTAGATATTTTGATTAACTGTGCCGGCATCATCACCTCGAACCGCTGTTTTGCGGAGTTAAGTCAGGAGGAGATCGACCGCACGATGGCTATCAACGCCGCGGCCCCGATGGCCATCGCATTGCAGGCTCTGCCACCGATGTTGGAGCGCAACCACGGCCACATCTGTAACATCGCCTCGGCAGCGGGCTTCATCGCCAACCCCAGAATGTCGGTCTATGCTGCGAGCAAGTGGGCAGTAATTGGCTGGTCGGACTCATTGCGCGTAGAGTTGCAAGAGGCCAAGAGCAACGTACACGTTACGACCATCGCACCCTACTACATCAACACGGGAATGTTTGACGGCGTACGCTCGCGCATCATTCCAATTTTGAAACCTGAGTGGGTAGCAAAAAAGATCCTAAAAGCCATCGAAAAGAATAAAAAAATCAGCAGTTGGCCACTCGGTTACCATTTAATTCGTACCTTGCAGGCTGTATTACCACTAAGAGGTCTTGACCTGTTGTGCAAGGGTCTTGGAATCTACAACGCTCTCGACCACTTCAAAGGAAAAAAGAATTAATTTATGGCAATCGAAAACACATCAAAGGAGTGTATAGCCTCACTTATTGAGGCTCAGCGACAATACTTTCACTCTGGCGCAACACTCGACAGAGAGTTTCGCTCAAAGCAGTTAAAAAAACTACTTAAAGCACTGAGCAAGTGGGAGAAACCACTCTGCGAGGCGTTGTGGCACGACCTCCACAAATCCTACCAGGAGGCCATCTTAACCGAGCTGAGTATCGTCGAGGGTGAGATTAAAAACCACCTAAAACATCTCAAAAAATGGATGCGTCCACAACGACGCTCCACACCATTGAAGATGACCCCATCGCGCAGCTACATCACAAGCGAACCGCTGGGTAATACGCTCATTATGTCACCTTGGAACTACCCCGTACAGTTACTCCTCAACCCATTAGTGGGAGCCATCTCGGCGGGCTGTTGCGCCATACTCAAACCATCACCCTATGTTCCGATGGTGTCGCAGGTGATTGAGCAGATGATCGAGGAGACATTTGAAGAGAAATATATAGCCGTAGTGCAGGGTAATCGAGATGTAAACGCCACGCTTTTGGAGCATCGTTTCGATTTGATATTCTTTACAGGCAGCCCTTCGTTAGGCAAGATTGTGATGGCAGCAGCAGCCAAGCATCTCACACCCGTTGTTTTGGAACTTGGTGGCAAGAGCCCTTGCATTGTCGATAAGAGTGCCGACATCAAGATTGCTGCGCGCCGTATTGCGTGGGGCAAAACCCTCAACGCCGGCCAGACCTGCATTGCTCCCGACTATCTGCTCATCCACGCATCAAAGCAGCAGGAGTTTATCGCAGAATTTAAGTCGGCCATCGAGCGACTCCACGGCTTAAACCCACGAAAGAGCCCACACTATGTACGCCTGGTCAATGACAAAGCCTTTGAACGCGTAGCAAGCTATCTCACTGACGGAAAGATAGTAGCAGGCGGAGAGATAGACAAAGCGGAGCGTTACATTGCCCCCACCCTGCTCTCCAACGTGAACCCCTCATCACCCATTATGCAGGATGAAATTTTCGGTCCAATACTCCCGATGATTACCTTCGAGAAACGCGAGGAGGCCATCCATTTCATCACCCAGCGCGAGAAACCTCTCGCCCTCTACTACTTCGGCAAGGAGGATAAGGGCTGGAAGATTCTGCGCCGCACATCGTCGGGCGGCGCGTGCCTCAACGACACCATTATGCACATCGCCAACGAGAATATTCCATTCGGTGGAGTGGGTAATTCGGGTATGGGGTCATATCACGGCAAACTCTCGTTCGAGGTATTTTCTCACATCCGTTCGGTGGTATGCACTCCGACGTGGATTGACCTTCCGTTCCGTTATATGCCCTATAAGTTGTTTGGGTTGGTAAAAAAGATTTTGTAGAGTGGCCAAGAAACACTAACTTTGCGCCATCTAACAATTAATATATCAAACTACTATGAAGAGTATTCGTAAATTTTTGTTCTCAGCACTCTGCGCTACTTTCGCAATGGTAGCATTTTCACAGTGTGCACCAGCAGTGGAGGATCTCACATTGGCCATCCCATTCAAGTGTAACGCCTATGTCACTCCACTCGACCCAGCATCGAAGATTACTCCTTCGTTCGCTAACTCAATCATCGCCAACGGTTACAGTCTTCCAAACGACGCCGAGATGGTTGCAGGCGCTTGGCTTCCAGAGTATCAGCAGCAGGAGCCTCACCAGATTTCTGTATTCTTCTACACAGCTTATTCAGGCGAGTTACACTTCGGTTTGCGTGCCGAGGATGTACCAGCAGGTGTTGCTGAGTTGAAGGTTAAGTGCTGCGGCAAGGAGTTCGATTTGGAGGTTTCGGATGCCGACGCAAGCAAGGATTACTATGTTGGCAAGGTGAACGTAGCAGCGCCAGGACACATCCGTGTTGATATCGAGCCTGTGACAACAACTGCCGCAAGCTACCCTACATTCTCTACACTCTTGGCTACTGGTGCGGCTGTAAACAACCTCACTCAGAAGACCAAGGACGAGGTGGTATTCGTATCGGCTGAGGATTTGAAGGAGCACGTTCCTCACTTCGTACGCCGAGGTCCATCTAACCACTTCAACTGGCACACCCCTGAGAACACTGAGTACTTCTACAACGAGGTATTCGTTCCAGAGGGCGAGGATGTTTCAGGTGCTTACTATATGCTCACAGGTGGCGATGGTTTCTATATGGGTATCCAGCCTAACGAGAAAGGCAAGAGCCGTATGGTTCTCTTCTCAGTATGGGATACCGACACAGAGAAGGGTCTTATCTCGGAGCTCGTACGCAATGGCGAGGGCGTGAAGACAAACTCTTACAGCCACGAGGGTTCAGGTGTTCAGAACTTCTTCAAATATGACTGGGAGGCTGGTCGCACATACGCTACATTGGTGCGCGTACGCCCAGAGTACAAGAACGGCAAGGCAACAGGCCACTCACTCTACACTGGTTACTTCCGCGGTGACGAGGGTTGGGTATTCCTCGCCGAGATTCGCCGCCCAGGCATCCAGACTTACTACAAGGGTGCTTATTCATTCTGCGAGAACTTCCGCCCAGAGTGCGGTTGGTTGCCACGCAGCGTGCAGTTCCCATCACAGTGGATGCGCGACAAGGATGGCAACTGGACTGAGTTGCAGAAGGGCAAGTTCACTTGCGACGGCACTGGCCACCAGGGCTTGCGCCGAGACTACGCAGGTGGTATTACCGAGGATGGCAACTTCTACTTGCGCAACATCGGTTACATCGATGAGCACGTAACTTACGGTACCGACTTCGTACGCAAGGGCAACGGCAAGACCCCAGAGATTGACTTCAAGGCTTTGATCAAGCTCTCAGGCTCAACCGACGACCGCAGCAAGTTCTAATCCAAGAACCAATATACAACTTTTAAGGTTGCCCTTTCCCAAAGAGGATTGGGCAATCTTTTTTTTGCGTTCCCACAAGCCTGCCCCACAACCTTTTCGCCCCACACTGCGGCCTTTGGTTTAAGAATTGCTCACCTGAAAAGAAAACCATTTAAGCTATGAAAGAGCCAAAAATAATAAGCAATCTGCGCCAAAAACTCATTCGAGCCACAGCTCGCATCCATCCCTTCGTCTTGTTCGTATCGTGTGTTGGCATAGCCCTGGCCTACTATGTGGGAATCTACGCCACGGGCCACATACACTCCTCATCGCGCTGGATGGGCGCAATGCTCTCTTGCACATCGGTTGTCACCGTACTACAAATGCCCTCCTACAAAGAGTCATTGCGCCCAGCGTGGCTCAGGGTGCTAGGCACATTCCTCGGAGCGCTCATTGCCTACATTTACTTGAAGATGCTACCATTTTCGGTCTTCGGTATGCTGCTGACAATCTTTATCTTGGAGGCTCTATGTATGATACTCAACATCTACAACAATGGCCGCATCGCCACCATCACCCTACTCATCATTATGCTTGTGTCGCAAATGTCACCTGACGCCAATCCCATCACCAACTGCTCGCTCAGATTCTTCGAGTCGGCCGTGGGTGTAGGCGTGGGCGTAGGTCTAAGATGGATCATCGAGAGATGGCAGATGGTGCGCCAGCGATTGCTCCACCTGGGCGAAAGCAAAGATGGCGAGGCGGTCGATATGGAGACTATGCCACTGCGCTGGGGCCATTTCAGGGTATTGATTGTGGCCTCGATGGGACAACTCACAGGTGGTGCGCTGGCCACGCTGGTGGGTGTTGTTATCCCACTAATGCAACTCCTCACCCACTCCCACCTGAGTTCCCTGATGCAGGGCATACTGGCGAGTATGAGCCTTACGGGAATTATGGTAGGCTCAATCCTTATTGGAGGGTGGAGCGATAGGCGTGGCTACCTAAGATATTTCCGGCTTTCACCACTACTCATCCTCGCGGGAGCCATCGTTGCAATGCTCACATCCACTCTCACGGGATTAATGATAGGCCTCTTTACAATGGGATTTGGCGTGGGCGGAGGTTACAGCCTCGACTCGGACTACATCTCCGAGATTATGCCCCGCCGCTGGCGCCTCTTTATGGTCGGCGTAGCGAAGGCCACATCGGCAATAGGCAATATAGCCATAGCCTTCGTCTGCTTCTACATCCTGCGCCATTGGAGTCCATCCAACCATTGGAACGGACTCTTTATCCTCATCGCACTGCTGGCAGCGGCAATGGTCCTCTCATCCATACGCTTTGAGCAGAGCCCTGGCTGGCTACTTTCCCGCGGAAGGCGCGAGGAGGCGCAACACGTCGTACGCTACTTTCTAGGGCAGGATGTCGAAATCGGCAACACCACAACCCCTTCCTCAGCTACCCCAACAAGCAACCTCTCGTGGCTGGATATGCTACGAGGTGAAAACCTCAAACGCTCCATCTTGTGTGGCATACCGTGGGCGTGCGAGGGGTATGGAGTTTATGGCGTGGGAGTATTTCTTCCAATCCTGATTATGGCCCTCGGGCTAAGCGATGGCGATAGCGGAACCATCCAGCACATAGCCTCATCGGTCGAACTCTCGGCCTATGTAAACCTCTTTGTCGCAGCAGGTTTTGCGCTTGGACTGACGATTGTACGCCGAGCCTCTCACACCCGCCAACAGAGCTGGGGATTCTTCCTGAGCGCCGTAGGTTTGGCTCTCTTAATGGCGGGATATGTACTCCACCTGCCCAACTGGACAATGATTCTGGGCCTGATGATTTTTGAGCTTTTCCTCAACGCTGGCCCCCACCTGATTACCTTCATCCTTCCAGCCCAGATATACCCCATCGCCGACCGAGGCGAGGGTGCAGGCCTGGCAGCCGCGATGGGCAAGGCTGGCGCTGTGGCGGGAGTTTTCACCATCCCACTGCTGCTGAAATGGGGAGGTGTAGATGCAGTGTTGGCGGTCACGCTCGCCCTACAACTCATAGGTGCTGCAATAACCGCCACACTCGGAAAGAGTATTTTGAGAGATAACAAGAACCAGACTAACTCTGATTGGTCATAAGATGTCTCTTCAACTTAGGCGACCAGTGAGAGTGGTCGGGTTGAGCCTCATCAAGCTTGAACATAGGCAGGAGGAAGACCCAAGTGGCGATGCAGAATGGGGCGGTTAATGTACTCAGTCCCAGCGGGTCGAGCATCACGTTCATCGCCGCCTGCGACACAACCGTTACAATCACACCCAAAAGCGCCCAGATGGCCGAGCGCCAACCGGGTCGATAGAACACAGTAGCCAGAGCTATGGCTGTCAGCACAGCGCTAAATCCATACAAGCCCTGAGCAATGGAGTCGCTCGATGCGCTCAGAGCCGAGGCTGTAAAGATGGCCAAAACCGAGCCGATAGCCGCCCACAATGCTGCCCAGCGCGAGGCAATCAACAGACCTATGAGGAACAAAATACCCGTCACCCACGAGTCAATAAGAAAGACCTGCGACACATTGCGCAACCAATAGAGCACAAACTGATCCCAATAGAGCAATCCACCCGTTGCAAGGCGACTGGGCAATTCGGGCGTAGCGAGATGTGTCGCATCCAAGCCATACATTGCTCGCGCCGCCAACAAAAAGAGCCAAGTGCTCGCCACGAATGGGAATGTAAAGGAATTAACCTTCCACTTCTTCATCACATTGTTAAACCCCTCTCTGACCCACACCGTCAGCGCCGCACACAGCACCAGCGAGAGCCACATCCAGATGGAATTACCCAAAAATGTAGGGAAGGCGCAGCCCACAAGGATACCATTGAAGCCCCACAAGCCCTGACGGCCATCCTCGTCGGGGAGATTGAGCAGATAACCCGTCGTAGTCGAGACCATCAAGCCCAACAATGCTCCCCACGCCACTTCGGGCGTATGAGAGGCATAGGCGCCCCAGAAGATACCCGCAATGAAGAACAATCCCGTCCAGGCATTACCCTGGAACATCACCTGCCCTGCTCCGCGCAGAAGCACTTTGAAGAATCCGAGCACACCGCGGTCGGACACTTTTTCTGTAAATTCTTTCACCATAATAATTATAAATTTAGAGTTATTTCCACGGAAATTCCTTAGGCATATCACACCCCTTGACAAGTCGGCGCAGATGCGCACACAGACGCCTAACTTCCATCTTTACGACCATAGTATCACGCCCCAAAATGCGACACACAACACCCGCATCATTAGGCAACAAATGCACACCCAATGCCAATTCATCACTCACTGCGGGTTGTAACTCATCGTAGAGTTGACTGACCAACGCCCGAGGCACAAGCATCAGTACCGATGCAAAAATCTCGTAACCACCCAGCACCGCACACGAATGGATATCCACCAAGGATGGAACCACCCGCTGATAATCCTCATACACCTTTTCGCCACCAAGACGCTTGATGCGCATCGTCAGTGAGAGGGAATCGTAGCAGAATCTCTCGCCCGAAAAACGCCTTCCGCTGGAATAAATCTCGGAATAAAAAAGCGTTGCTTCGGGTGAGGCCGAAATCTCGCACTCATTTACGTATCGCGCACCAAGACAAGGGATTACAGGCTCGGGGAGATATTCAAGATATGCGCCCTCTTCCAGCAGAATGAATTGATTCATCACAGCCTCGCCGCCACGCATCCGTGCCACCTTGGTGGCCGCACCCGTAGAGATATGCGCCGAAGCGTGGCTGCGCAAGATAAACTCCTGGGAATAGACATCACCCTCCACCACGGGCCCGCCCGCCGAGAGGATATAGACACAGGGAAGATCGGGCATCTGCTCGTCAAAATAGAGCGCCTGCTGAACAATTATCGGGGCTCGACGCTCCAAATCCCTCAGGATACTACGCCCTCGGCCATCGAGTTCAAAGCCCAAACGCAGATAGCCCCGCTTGCCAAATATGTGCAATGATGAGGACATCGCTACTTATCGTCAAAAAGCGCCATACGGCAGATGAGTTGTACAAGTTCATTAATACCCTCGCCCGTAAAGCAGTTGGTAAAGACAAACGGTTTGTCGCCGCGCATAGCAATCGAGTCCTCGCGCATCACGTCGAGCGAGGCGTGAACATAGGGTGCCAAATCAGTCTTGTTGATGACCAGAATATCGGAGTGCGAGATGCCCGGGCCATCCTTGCGGGGAATCTTATCGCCCGCCGCCACATCGATGACATAGATGAAGAAATCGACCAGCGCAGGGCTAAACGTGAGCGTTAGATTATCGCCACCCGACTCCACAAGCACCACATCGCCATCGGGAAAGCGCGACTCCATCTCTTCGACTGCCGCCAGGTTCATCGAGGGATCCTCGCGCACCGCCGTATGGGGGCAAGCACCCGTCTCGACACCCACGATACGCTCCTCAGCAAGCACCCCTTTGAGCACACGCCTGACGTGGCGAGCATCCTCAGTGGTAACGACATCATTAGTGATAATCAACACCTTATGACCAAGTTTAAGAAGATGAGGCGTTATGGCCTCGATAATTGCGGTCTTGCCCGAACCGACAGGACCTCCAATACCTATTCTACAAGTGTTATTCATACTCTAAGACATAAACATTCGTTGTTTTCCCTTTTCGTGCTGCGAGGAGAAGATCTCCATCAAAGGAGCAAAGCCCTGCATCTGGTCGAGTCCCAGCCCCTTAACCTCATCATAGATTCCATCCACCAGCGGAGCCAGTGCAAAGAGCACTTGTTGTGTATCCAGATGGGTCACACGCATCAGTCGCAAGGCGGCACCTGTCACCATCGCAGCAGTGCCATACCCCACAGATGAAAACAATTCCTGCTCCAAAGCTCCGCAACGTGCAAAAATCAACCCCTGAGTGATAGCATACTGCCCAAAGGTGTGACCGTTAGTCACCAGCGTAAGCCACCGCTCAACCTCATCGCCCAACTCCAACTTGGAGCCAAGTTCTGCCAACTTTCGCCCCATACGGCAGCTCATCGTTCGCATCTCACGCGAAGATTTACGCAGAAAGAGTTCCCTATCAGCATAGAGCAAAGCCGCCTCATCCCGCCAATGGCGCATAGCATATAAAGCGGCTACACCATCGCTGAAAAGCGTCTGGCGTACCACCGTCCTCACATAGCTCTCCAACGTAGCCACATCACACAAAAACCCCTGCGCTACGGCACTCTCCAATGCGCAGGAGAAGGAGAACCCTCCCACGGGGAGTGCCGAGTCACAGAGTTGCATAAGATGGTATAGCCTTACAACAGATGTCTTATCAGTGCCCACCCTCATAATGATGATTTTTGTGATGGTTAGCACCCAACAGACGACGTACCTCCTGAGGCGAGAGATAGGGGATTATCTGGTCGGCAGGGCGAAACGTATAGGTGATATGCTCGAAGTTGTGGCTCTGCATCACGCTGTCCATAACCTTGCGGTCGAGCACCAGCGGCACATAGACCTTGGTGCCCCTAACCACCGCCGCCCAATGCTGATTACCAATGGCGTGACCCAACTCCACCGCCATACGCAACACCACATCGAAGGGCTGGCGCGACAAAGCCCCCATATCAATGACCATAACATCTTGCAGTCTGAGCTTCACCACCGTCAAACGTCGCTTATCGGCATCGTAAAAGACAACATCGCCATCCGAGAGCTGAGTGTGGCGCCTGAGCGAGAAGGCATACTCCTCCCCCTCGCTGTCGCACACCACAAAGCGACTCTTTTGAGCCGTCCACTGGTCGAGATCAACTCGCTTGATATGAGACTGGGTGGCACGTTCGACCCACTCAGGAGAGGAGATATTGCCCAAAATCTCTTTTACAGTTATCATACGCCGCCGCTAACTAAACCAATATAGCTGTCCGAGTGATACACTCTTGGCTGGCTCAACGTAAACCTTCACGCCATCAACCGCCACCTCGAAGCTCTCGGCATCGACATCGATGCGCGGTGTAGAGGAGTTAAGCACCATATCGTGCTTGGTCAGCTGGCGAGTCTTACCGACGGGTAGCACCTGACGACACAACCCCAGACGCGAAGCTATACCACCCTGCGCAGCCGCCTGCGACACGAAACTGATACAGCTCTGGCGCAGCACCTTGCCATAGGCACCAAACATCGGACGATAGTAGCAAGGCTGAGGCGTTGGAAGCGAGGAATTAGGATCGCCCATATTGGCCCAACTGATGGCACCCGCCTTCAATACCAACTTAGGCTTGGCGCCAAAGAACTGAGGCTCCCACAGCACCAAATCGGCCACCTTACCCTTGGCTATTGAACCCAAATAGTCGGAGATACCGAATGTGATGGCTGGGTTGATTGTCACCTTCGCCAGATAGCGCAACACGCGGAAATTGTCATTCTCGGCGCTATCCTCGTGTAACTTACCACACGCCTTCTTCATATAAGAGGCCATCTGCACAGCACGCATAAACGACTCACCCACGCGGCCCATAGCCTGGGAATCCGACGAAATCATCGACAACACGCCCAAATCGTGCAGCACATTCTCGGCAGCCTGAGTACCCGGGCGCACACGACTCTCGGCAAAGGCCACATCAGAAGGGATGCCAGGATTGAGGTTGTGGCACACCATAATCATATCAAAGAGCTCGGCCTGAGAGTTAATACCAAACGGCAACGTAGGGTTAGTCGATGATGGCAGCACGAACGGCATACTCGCCACCTTCAACAAATCGGGAGCGTGACCGCCGCCCGCACCCTCGGTGTGGTAGGTGTGAATGGTGCGACCATCAATGGCGGCAATGGTATCCTCAACATAGCCACTCTCGTTGAGGGTGTCGGTATGGATGGCCACCTGAACATCGTAACGATCAGCCACGCCGAGCGAGTTGCGGATAGCCGCTGGCGTAGAGCCCCAATCCTCGTGAATCTTCAAACCACAAGCACCAGCCTCAATCTGCTCCTCGACAGATTGTGCCACCGAACAGTTTCCCTTGCCCAAAAAGCCAACATTCACGGGTATCTCCTCCGAGGCTTTGAGCATCATCTCCATATTCCACACACCCGAAGTAATGGTCGTACCATTCGAGCCATCGCTTGGACCTATACCGCCGCCAATGAGCGTTGTGATACCATTGCTCAGCGCCGCCTGGGCCTGCTGAGGCGAGATGAAATGGACGTGGCCGTCGATGGCCGCCGCCGTCAAGATGAGGTGCTCACCCGAGATAGCATCTGTCGCAGCGCCCGTCACCAAATCGGGATGCACACCCTCCATCGTGTTGGGATTACCCGACTTACCAATGCCTGCAATCTTGCCATCCTTGATGCCCACATCGGCCTTGACCACACCCAGCAACGGGTCGATGATGGTCACATTGGTGATGACCAAATCCAACGCTCCGCCTTTGGAACTAACCGTATTGGCCAGACCCATACCATCGCGCAGGGTCTTACCTCCGCCATAGACCACCTCATCGCCATATTGGCGCAAATCACGCTCAATCTCAACATACAAATCGGTATCGGCAAGGCGAATCTTATCGCCCACCGTTGGGCCAAATAGATTGTTATTCTCTTGTCTTGATATTACTGCCATCTTGTTGCTTTTTATTTGTTCTTATCCTTATCTTGTTTACAATCGCACTGCGCATCTGTTGATGGGGCCCACTTAAATCCTGCGTGACGCATATGGCGCATTGCACGCTCGCGTGCAGGGTAATAGGTAGGCGAATCCTCGACTCCTGTGTAACCATTAACCAAGCGGTTGAAACCTATCACTCTACGCTTGCCCGCATAGGCCACAACCTCCACCTCGCGGCTATCACCAGGCTCGAAACGTATGGCCGTAGTGGCTGGGATATTGAGGTGGGTACCATAGGCTGCCGCGCGGTCGAAATCCAGATAGCGATTCACCTCAAAGAAGTGAAAATGCGAGCCCACCTGGATGGGGCGATCGCCCGTATTGCGAACAGTGATTTTCCAACTCTGACGCTTATCGTTGTAGGTTATAGGCTCGGTGGCCAATATTGGCTCACCAATACCCACCGCCTGCGCAGGCTTGTAACCCGCCTTACCAGGATAGAGTGGCGTCATTGAGGTCTGATGCTGAACCACGGCTGATGATGGCGACTTTGACGCACCATTCTGCCCTGCTGTTTGTGTCGTATTAGTCATAATCGTTATTATTTTATTGGATGATGAATACTTACAAGACGTGAACCATCGGTAAAGACCGCCTCGACCTGCAACAAGGCAATCATATCGCCCACCCCCTCCATCACATCGTCACGAGTGAGTGCTGATGATGCGTCGGTCATAACTTGTTCTACGCTCTTGCCTTCGCGCGCCCCCTCCAAGGCCATCGAAGTGATGTAGGCCACAGCCTCGGGGTGATTTAGTTTCAAACCCTTCTTCAATCTTCGCTCAGCGATTAGTCCCAACGTGAGGAGTTGAAGTTTGTCAATCTCTTTTGGTGTTAAATGCATAGGATAAAACTGATTTAATTAATAATTATCGGTATTTCTCAATACAGTCTCTTGACGTTTCACTCAAAAAGACAAATTGCGTGCCATTGCCACCCTTATTCAGAGGCTATTTTACAACAACTATGGCACAAGGTTTGCCATTAATTGGACATAATTTTATATTTGCACACGCAATATTGAACAACCACTAATTCTTTGAGAATATGATTAAAGCAATGTTATTGGCTGGCCTGGGTGGCTTCATAGGAACCTGCCTGAGATATTTGACCGGAAAATTGTGCCACCTATGGGATTTGAGCGGTTTTCCGCTGGGAACTTTTGTCGTAAACGTTATTGGCTGCTTCGTAATCGGCGCGATTTTGGGACTCGCCGAGCGAAATAATTTCATCACTCCCGCCCTAAACGTACTCCTGGTGACGGGTTTTTGCGGAGGTTTTACAACCTTCTCATCTTTTTCCGATGATATTTTCCTCCTGTTGCAACAGCGTCACTGGACAATTTTTGTAGTTTACACACTTTTCAGCCTGGTTTTGGGTGTCTTGATGGTATGGATGGGACGGTCCGTAGTAAAATAGCATAAGCGACTGAATGACAATGTTTTGAAAGTAACAGCAGTATGTTTTCATTTTAGGTAGCGTAGCGAATAGTTAAAAAAAATGTAAAAAAAATTAAAAAAGTTTTGGAGATTCAATTTTTTGCTATATCTTTGCACTCGCAATCCGAAAGAAATACAGATTGCAAAGTTCAAAACAATGCGGAAATAGCTCAGTTGGTAGAGCACAACCTTGCCAAGGTTGGGGTCGCGAGTTCGAGTCTCGTTTTCCGCTCAAAATCAGACAGTTGCTTTTGTGATTGTCTTTTTTTATGTCAAGAAATTTGACGCTCACATATTTGCGGAAATAGCTCAGTTGGTAGAGCACAACCTTGCCAAGGTTGGGGTCGCGAGTTCGAGTCTCGTTTTCCGCTCAAAGAGTCCAAAATAAAAAGGACAAAGTAATGTAAAACCTCTTTGAAACGCTGTTTCAGAGAGGTTTTCTTGTTTCTAGTCCGTAAGCCGAATCCCCTGAAAACACCTATTTCCGCTGTACATTTCATTACGAAGTGTTACGAATTAACCCAAAAACAAAAAGTCGTAACGGTTGTAATGAAAAGTCGTAACGGTTATTGGGGTTAATAAACTTTCTGTCTGTGGTTTACCTATACTTTTCCTGTACGCCAAATGCGTAAAAAAGCAAGTAAAACTCATTAAAAACCACAATCAGATGAAAAGCACTTACAGAATCTTGTTCTACGGGCGAACAAATGAACAACGCAAGGACGGCACAATGCCCCTTACAGCCCGCGTAACTATCAATGGCGAGACCGTCGCATTCAACATTAAGATGAGCGTTCCCGTTGCAATCTGGGACGGAAAATCGAGTAGAGCCAAAGGTCGCTCGCCCGAAGCAACTCGCATAAACCGTTACTTGGAGAGCATTAACTCTCGACTAGTCTCGCTTTATCAAAACCTCGCCGAGGCTGGTGAGATTGTTACGCCACAGATACTGCGTGACGAGTTTCTCGGTGTTGGAGTAAAGAATACCTCGTTACTGACGATCTTTAACGAATTTAATGAGCGGCAGGAGCAGTTGATAGGCATCGACATTACCCAATCGACATTTAATAAATTTGACCTCACCTATCGCCGTTTGGAGGAGTTCCTACGCAAGAAACGCAATCGCGAGGATATTCCTATCCGACAGGTGGACCGCACATTCGTACTCGATTTCGAGGCGTTCTTGAAGGTGGAACACGGTCTGTCGCTCAACTCGTCGGAAAAGTTGATGCGAATCTTTAAGCGTATCACGACGATGTGTTTCCGCAACGGTATGATGAAGCGCGACCCGTTCTGCGATGTGCGCCTAAAAAAGGAGAAGAAGGACCGCGGCTACCTCACACATCAAGAGTTGGAGCTATTCCTCAACTACAAGCCCGAAAATAAGCGTTTGGAGCGCGTGAAGGATAGGTTTATATTCTGTTGCTTTACGGGATTTGATTTCTCGACCTCGTCGTCGCTAACGCCGAAAAACATCGTGCAGGCGGACGATGGTAGCACCTGGATTGAGACGCACCGCGTGAAGACGGGCGTCGCATCGAAGGTGAAACTGCTCGATATTCCGCTGTCGATACTGCGCAAGTACGAGAAGGAACGCACGGGTGGCTACCTGCTGCCTATTATCAGCAATGCGAAGTATAACGACTATCTGAAGGAGATTGCGAAGATCCTCGGCATCGAGAAACGAGTAACCTCGCACCTTGCCCGCCACACATTTGCCACGACCGTGACCTACGCCAACGGAGTGTCGATTGAATCAATCAGCAAAATGCTCGGCCACACAAAACTCGCCACCACGCAAATCTACGCCCGCATTGTCGACCAAACAGTCAGCCGAGAGATGGACAAGTTGTCAGCTGCATTAAGCGGTACGAGTTTTAGCCTCAACAGAGGGGAAAACGAGGCAGGAGAAACTGTTGCCTCAACAGCTTCTTCTGTATCAGCATTCTCAGCCCCAAACATATAAACACAACAAAGGTGCCCGACCTCGCGGCACCTTTGTGTATCATATAGGCTCTACAAATAGTGCTTGATGAGTGTCGTGCGCAATCTCGCTCTATTTGTTTCATCCTGCAATAAGTCGAATAGCGCTTGGTCAATCTCCGCATATCGAATATGTTTACGAGTCGTACCAGGTGCATAAGGATTACCCTGCAACCACATTGCTATCGCCTCATCCCCGCCTTCATACGGCACTAACTTCCAAAATGGCTCATAATGCAAGTGCCAGAATGGCGTTCCAACCCTCGGCTGAAACACATCTAATTGACCTACATATCTCGACCAATTATGTTGAAATTGCATCTCCAGTCTCTCCGAAAATTCAATCTTATTCGAAGTAATAACCCCATACTCAACCAAATCAATTACGCTCAAAAGCATAATCGCCTTGTGTGGAGCCTTAACACCTTTTTGAGTATTAGTGTGAAGCGAGGCAAAATAATCAAGATACGTCTTCATATTATTCAAACTCATTTACACTCCACATCTCGCACTGGGTCATAATGGTTTCGAGGGCTGCCTCCTGACCCTCAGGTGGATACTTATACTTTTTGAGTAATCGTTTCACGATGCGACGCATACCGGCACGAGCGCTTTCCTTCATATTCCAGTCGATAGTCTTATTCGTACGCAAGGCATCGGTCAGCTCTCGTGTAATGGCAATAAGTTGTTCGTTTGTATAGAAATCCTGTACTGCCGCGGGTTTGGTAATAGCATCGTAGAATGCCAACTCCTCGGTTGTAAGGTTTAGTTTCTTGCTCTCCTCTTCGCCACTAACAATCGCACGAGCTGTTTTGAGCAACTCCTCGATTACCTCCTCGTTTGTGAGCATACCTTTGAGGTAGTTACTCATCGCATTTGCGAGTATCTCAGAGAACTTCTCGGCACGAACAGCATTTGTGCGCTGATATACTCGAATTTGCTCGGCAATAAGTTTGCGCAGCAACTCCACAGCAAAGTTCTTCTGCTTCATCTGCGCTATCTCCTCCAAGAACTTCGGGTCGAAAATCGAGAACTCCTCTTTGATATCCGAGAAAAGATTTATTACACCT
>JAZKYX010000029.1:0-109060 GCA_045612405.1 Alistipes sp. | reverse complement strand
CTGCAAATAGGTCTCCTTAACAAATCTAATCCAATAATGCGGGTGGAAGTAAGCCTCCACATTTACATAAGTTGCCGAGTCGGTAATCTCCACGCGTGTGATGTCGATTGTCTCGGTGTTGGATATTCCAATCATAGGATTTTCCACCACTTTCGCCTTTGGTGCGCACGATGTAATGAGTGTCGCCACACCCAAAATCAATAATAACAGGTTTCGTTTCATAGATGTAATTGTTTGTTCAATTAGTATTTTATTATATTGGTGTTATTTTTGACGCGATTGATATATTAATGCACTATATCCAATAATGCTAAATCTGTGCCAAGAAACGTATCCTGTTGATACATTGGTTTTTAGTATGGATGTGAATAGTTGAGAGTGTAAAAATTTTTGACACCGACTGTCAAAAAAATTTACACTTCTGCATCTTGGAGTAGACGTGTTTAAGAGTTTATACTAAATATAGTACAAACACAAAGCTCTGATAATTAAAACAATGGGATTTGTCTTACATTTTTTTTAGGATGGAGAAATGCACAATATGCAAGAGTGTCAAAATTTTAGACACTCTTGGCTTAGAATTCTGCTTTACTCTTTAATGAGATGATTTCGCCAGTTGTGGGGTGCGCAAATTCAATTGTCTCGGCGTGGAGCATCAGACGCACGGCGCTGGTGCCGTAGATGTCGTCGCCTACGATAGGTGTGCCCAGGCCGTCGGCGTGTGCCGAGTGAACGCGCAACTGGTGGGTGCGACCCGTGATGGGGTAGAAGCGTACACGTGTGCGACCATTCTCCACGCTCTCAACCTTGAAAATGGTGTGCGCCGTGCGACCATCTTCGGCCACCATCTGGCGTGGACGGTTTTCGTAATCGAGTTTCAACGGAAGTCGTATTTCGCCCTCGGCTTGGGCAATCTCGCCGTCGAGTAGGGCGACATAGCTCTTTTTGACGCTGCGCGAGATGAATTGCTTTTGCAGAGCCTCGTGGGCTATCTTGTTTTTGGCAATGACGAGTATTCCTGATGTCGATTGGTCGAGTCGGTGGATAATCATCGCCTCGGGATAGCACTCCTGGGCCCACTCTTCGGCCGAGCGAACTCCCGACTTGCCCTTGACCGACAGCATACCCGATGGCTTGTCAATGGCCACCAGCCACTCATCTTCCCACAATATTTTTGGCTCAGGGGGTGCAATCTCCATCAATGGGTTGGGCTCCACATCCAAGCCTATGAGCATATGACCCAAGATAGGTTTGCATTTGCCGTTGCACGCTGGATAGAACATACCGTGCTGACGCACCTCGCCTTTGGGTGAGTTGCCCCACCAAAATTCCGCCATACAAAGCGGCTGCAATCCGTTTTTATAAGCATATTGCAATAATTTAGGGGCTGCGCACTCGCCAGCTCCTGCGGGAGGAATCAACTGAGCTGTAGGTGCGAAGATGTCGCATAGGTCGCGCTCCTCGCCTATGGCGTTGAGCATCCTGAACTGCTCAAATAATCTCATCTGTAATTTGGCCGAGCGACTCTGTCTCTGCTGCTTTAAAGCCTCGATTTGGGATTGCAATTTGGCAAAGCGTGCCGTTGCTCTCTCCACGCGCTCTTTGATTGCTCGCTTTTCGCGTTGAGCCTCGGCATTCTCGCGCTGTGAGGCGAGAATCAACTCCTGCTCATCATATCCGCCCTCGGCGCGAAGTCGGCTTCGCTGTGCCTTACCTTCGGCGAGTCGAGCCTTGATGGCTTTCATAGCCGCATTACACTCTTCTTGTTCTCTTGCCAGCTCTTCGCGTGAAGAGCGTAACTCCTCGGCAGACTCCATTGTGGCTATTTGCTTGTTGATGGCCGAAATCTCGGCCTCCTCCTGCTTAAAAAAGTCGTCGGGGCGTAGCATATCGTAAACTGCTGGAACAAAATATTCGTGGTCGTTTCTGCCTGCCAGGTTACCCGAAAATGCAGCCAGGAAACCAATCTTATTGTTGGATTCTACCACCAAGACACCAAACATCTTACCCTCGCTTAGCTCTTGATGCCACTCAGTGCGTGAAGCGATATATTGCTGCACCTGCTCGGCTGCACGCCTGCACAGAGGGTGGGGCGTGTAGTGGAAAGGGTAGGTGAACTGCTTGGGCAGTTCTATTCCTTCTATGTCGGATAAAAAGCGGTGCAACATAATGGCTGAAAATTTTATGCAAAGTTAATTTTTTACTCGAAATTTTGTAGTTTTATGTGGATTTTTGCGACTAATATAGTGAAGGACCACTCCGCGAGAGAGTAAAACAAAACAAGAAATGGATAATTTAGAACAAGAATTTGCCCGCATTGTCAAGGAGCATAAGGAGACCATCTATATGGTCTGCTATATGTTCTCCAAGGATAGCAGTCAGGTGCAGGACCTCTATCAGGAGTGTCTGATAAACCTCTGGAAGAGTATCTCGTCGTTTGAAGGACGAAGTAATCTGCGCACCTGGGTGTGGCGTGTGAGCCTCAATACCTGTATCTCGGCCGACCGCCAGAAGCGTCGCCGAGGCGAGTCGGTACCACTGAAAATGGACATAGATCTCTATAACGATACCGACCGTGACACCAAACAGATTAAGATGTTGCACGAGCGAATCAATCGCTTGGGACCTTTCGACCGTGCCATCATAATGTTGTGGTTGGAGAATATGAGTTACGAGGAGATTGATGCCATAGTCGGCATTTCGACCAAGAACGTGTCGATTAGACTTTACCGCATCAAGGAACAACTTAAAACAATGAAATAGTTATGAATACCGAGTATAATATTAACAATAACGACGAACTCGTTCAGATGCGTGAGCAGATAGCCGCCCTGCGTAGCAAACTCGCAACACAGCAGATTGTGAGCGAGAAGCTCATTCTCTCGGCTATAAAGGATGGCGTGAAGAAGATTAACCGCTTTGGAATAATCTACATCGTTTGTGGATGTATCGCAATACCATACTGCGCTTGGTCTTTTGGCTTCAGTGGCTTCTCACAATTGTTTATTTGGGGAACAGTTCTTTTCTTGTTGCTATGTGTTGGAGGAACAATCTTCATCCACAAAGGTTTGCGCAATGCCGATATCTCGCGAGGAAATATGGTCGAGGTGGGTGAGCGTGTGGCTCGTCTTAGAAAGCAGTATGGTATGTGGCATTTTGTTACTGTGCCTCTGCTCTTTGTCTGGCTCTATTTCTGCTATCTTGAAATATGTGCACTATATCCCGATCCAGAGGTGCAACAAATTTTCATTGTGACTGCATTGGCAGGTGGTGTTATAGGAGCATTTTTCGGCTTGAAGATGCACTTCAAGGTGGTGCGTATGGCCGATGATGTGCTTGCTCATATCAAGGATTTGCAAGAGAGCGAGTAGTGATTCTGCCGCGAGAATGACTCCAAGCGTTACACTTTGAAAACCCTTCCTAACCAAAATTTATAAAAAAGCCCCGAGCCTGCTCTGTGTAGCGGTGCTCGGGGTAGATGTTTTATTGTGGGGAATTTACCCCAAATTATCTTAGGTTCATCACCTCGTGGATACCCAGGTCGGTGTACATCTGCTGCAACTCCTCCTCGCTGCGGTCCGACACCACCAGCAGGCGGTCACCCACCATCAATTCGGTATTACCGCGCGGTACGAAGTAGGCGTTGTTGCGTGAGATCATCACCACCAAAGTGTTGTCGGCAATGTCAATGTCGCGTAGTGTGCAGCCCTTGTTGAGCATAGAGTCCGTAACGACCAACTCCGAAAAATTACTCTTGATAGAATCTGGAATACCCACCTTAAACAGTGGCTCCTTTTCCTCGAAAGCTAATCCCAACCAGTTGGCCATAGCGCTGACCGTAGTACCCTGAATCAGGAGTGAAAAGAGGGTACCCATAAAGACCACGTTGAATATCAAACTACCATCATCAATGCCTGCTACGATAGGGTAGGTGGCAAAGATGATTGGCACCGCACCACGCAGTCCGACCCACGAGATATACATTCGAGCTTTTGTCGAGAAACGGCGGAAAGGAGCCAAACAGGTGAAAACCGTAATGGGACGAGCCATCAAAATCAAAAACAGACCCACAGCGCCTCCCAATAATAGCACCTCGGGTTGTAGCAACTGATCTAAATCCACCAATAGACCGATGGTGAGGAAGAGCACAATCTGAGCCAACCAAGTGAAACCGTCGAAGAAGGTGCTGAGGTTTGAACGGTGTGCCAATTTGTGATTTCCCACCACAAGACCTGTGATATAGACTGCCAAATAACCGTTACCCCACACAAGTGTGGTGAATGAGAACGAGAAGAATACAAATGCCAAAAGCAATACCGAGTAGAGCGAAGGGTTGTTCTTTATGTTGATGCGGTTGATGGCAAACACAGCCGCACGACCTATGCCGTAACCCAAGCCGCAACCGACTCCCATCTGTACAAAAAACTGCACAATACTGTGACCAATCGACGCACTCTTGTCCATCGACGAAACGGCTGTCACCAGCACAATGGTTAGCATATATGCCATAGGGTCGTTACTGCCACTCTCCAACTCCAATAGTGGGCGTAGGTTTTGGCGTAGTCCCTGTTTCTTACTTCTAAGGATTGAGAAGACCGATGCTGAGTCGGTAGATGACATAGTGGCAGCAAGCAGTAGGGCCACGGGAAAACTTAGTGCCAATCCCACCCACGACGAGAAGAAGTAGATGAACACGCCGACCAAGCAGGCCGTCATAGCCACACCTATGGTTGCTAACGTAATTCCTGGGGCGAGGATGGGGCGTATGTCGTTGAATTTGGTGTCCATACCACCCGAAAACAGAATGATACAGAGTGCCAACATACCTAAAAACTGGGTCAGCTCGAATGAATTAAACGAGATGAAGTTCCAACCAAACACCATACCTACACCCAAGAAAAGCAACAACGCAGGTGCGCCAAACTTGTAGGCCAATTTACCAGCAACTACCGCCACAAAGAGCAATAATGCCCAGACTAATAAAATATTTTCCGATAAATTCATATGTCGATTTTTACGTTTGTTAAGTTTTGGAAATGGCTGAATTTAATTGATCGCAATATCCACACCACACTCTGCCATAATAATGAATGTGGCTTCACGCCTGATTGGGCGTTCTACTGTGGCAAGAATGTGTAGGTTATCGTGCCCTCGTGACGTGCTGGGGCTGAATTGTCGATATTAAAGAGTGACTCACGAGCAGCCTTCAAGGCCTCCTTGCGCATAATATCGTTGCCGCCCGATTTGATACGAGCGTCAATCACCTCGCCACCCTGATTCAGCGTTACGCTTACCACCACCTGACCTCCTGTGTCGCTGGTGTAGGCAGGAACTATCAAATGGCGTTTTGTGCGCACAGGGTCGTGGAACTCGAATCTTACAGTCACTCCTCCCTTGTATTTGGAATCCTCGCCCTTCTTTCGGGGTTTATCTTCGCTTTTAGGGCGGTTGTTGAGAATCGACTCTGCCTCGGCCACACCCGCTTCGTAGGCTGCACGATTGGCAGCCATACCCTCTGCAACGCTCTTGATGGATTCGTTGAGTGCCGCAGTGTTGGTATTTCTATCATCTTTGAGCTCCTCGTTGAGCACAGCATCATTGGATTGCAGGTTGCGAATCTTTGACCACTCGATATCCTGCTGCTGCTTCATCTCAATCTCCTTTTGCAGGCGCTCTTTCTCCTTCTCCAACTCCTCCAATGTCTGCAAATCGACATATATGCCCTGCATATGAGGACGAGAACCGATGATTATCTTCGAACTGAAAAAGATGATACCCAATACTAAATAACCTATCACCATCACACTCAAACCAATACGGTGGTCGTAGGCCCATTCGCCAGCATCTTTTTTGCGATTGTCGAAAGGTAGGCGCATACGAGGTTTACGAGGCTTTTGTGGCGCTCGCTTTTCAACCCCTTGCTGGCCTGGGTTTGAAGATGTATTTTGCTCTATATTTGACATATTTATCCCTAACTAATCGTAAATATTGGGCAAAAATAGGTTTTTTTTATGAAATATTGTTATCTTTGTACGGTTTTTATTGAACTATCAATGACTGACCTTTGCAAAACAATTAACTTGAACTACTATGCAAATTAAACAACAAACACTATCAGCTCCAATATCATTTGCGGGAAAGGGTCTGCACACTGGCGCTATTGTTACGATGACAGTCAATCCAGCAGCGGACAACAACGGAATCGTATTCCGTCGTGTGGATTTGGAGGGAGCTCCTATTGTTCCAGCGTTGTGTGAATATGTTACCGATACATCGCGCGGTACAACAATCGAGAAAGGTGAGGCAAAAGTAAGTACCATAGAGCACGTTTTATCTGCGTTGTGGACTATGGGTGTAGATAATGCCATTATTGATATTGATGGTCCCGAGACTCCGATTATGGATGGTTCAGCTCGTGAGTATGTAGCCAAGATCGCGGAGGTGGGCTTGGTTGAGCAGAAGGCTGACCGTAAGTATTATGAAGTAACCGAGAAGCAGGTCTATACAATTCCAGATAAGGGTGTGGCAATCATCATTTATCCTGATGATGAGTTTACCGTGTCGGTTCACATTGATTTCAATTCCAAGGTTGTGGGCAATCAGTATGCGACGCTCGATATGTTCAACGAATATACCGAGAATATCGCTCCTTGCCGTACGTTCTGTTTCCTTCACGAGTTGGAGCCATTGTTGAAGATGAACCTTATCAAGGGTGGTGATTTGGATAACGCCATCGTTGTGGTCGAGAATCCTGTTTCTGATGAACAGTTGGAGCACTTGAAGAGAGTCTTCAATAAGGACGATATCCGAGTTACTGGCGGTTATCTGAATAACTTGCAGTTGCGTGCAAGCAACGAGTTGGCGCGTCATAAGTTGCTCGACTTGCTTGGTGATTTTGCTCTGCTTGGTATGCGTATCAAGGGCCGTGTGTGGGCTTCACGTCCTGGCCACTATGCTAACACAGAATTTATGAAGCAGTTGCTCGCATCAATCCGTCGTGATGGCGAGAAGCCAGCTTTCAAATACAATCCCAATAAGACGCCTTTGATGGATTGCAATAAGGTGATGTCGCTTTTGCCTCACCGCTATCCATTCTTGCTCGTTGATAAGGTTTTTCATATTGACGATAAGAGCATTGGTGCTGTCAAGAATATCACTCTTAATGAGCCTTTCTTTACAGGTCACTTCCCTAAGGAGCCTGTAATGCCGGGTGTTCTTTTGGTTGAGGCTATGGCTCAAGCTGGCGGTATCTTCGTGCTTAATGGTGTGGATAATCCAGAGGATTACTCTACATATTTCCTCAAAATTGATAGCGTCCGTTTCAAACGTAAGGTTGTTCCTGGCGACACACTTCAATTGGAGGTGTTCCTTACCGAGCCTATGCGTCGTGGCATAGCTACAATGTTGGGTAAGGTCTTTGTAGGTGGTGTCTTGGTTTGCGAGGCAACGCTTATGGCACAGATTGCAAAAAATAAAAAAACAGAATAAGAGTTATTACAATGATTAGTAATTTGGCGTATGTTCATCCCGATGCAAAGATCGGCGAGAACGTGACTATTGAACCTTTTGCTTATGTTGCTGCCGATGTTGAGATTGGCGATGGTTGTTGGATTGGTCCTTCGGCTACGATTCACGATGGTGCACGATTGGGCAAAAATTGTAAGGTACATTCATTTGCATCGGTAGCTTGTACTCCTCAGGATTTGAAGTTCCGTGGTGAGAAATCTACCGCTGTAATTGGTGATAATTGTGAAATCCGTGAGTGTGTGACCATTAGCCGTGGTACAGCTTCGACAGGTACGACAATCATCGGCAGTAACAACCTTGTGATGGCTTATGCTCACGTTGGTCACGACTGTGTTGTGGGTAGTAACTGTGTGATTGTTAATGGTGTATCACTTGCTGGTGAGGTTCATGTTGGTGACTGGGTTGTTATTGGCGGCCACACGGCAGTTCACCAGTGGGTACATATCGGTGATCACGCAATGATTCAGGGTATGTCGGGTGTTACGAAGGATATTCCACCATACATTACCGCTTCAAACGACGGCCACTATGCTGGTATTAACAAAGTGGGTCTTTCTCGCCGTGGTTTTACTCATGAGCAGATTATGTCAATCCACGATGTTTGCCGCATCCTGTTCCAGAGCGATTTGAACTATATCAACGCTTGTGATAAGGCTGAGGCTGAGCTTCCTGCGTCTGCTGAGCGTGACTATTTGTTGAATTTCGTACGTTCGTCGCAGCGTGGCTGCATCAAGCCTTATGTAAAGAAGGCTAAGGCGGAGTAAGATTATACTTTGAAATAAAGAAAAAAAGTTTGGGGGCGACCCCAAACTTTTTTGTTTTTAGTGATGTAGTTGTCGCAGAAATTGCCTATCTTCGTTTAACTAACTATAAATACTTTCGAATATGAAACCAATGAAATCTCTTTTTGTTGCGATGAGTGTGTTTGTTGTTACACTATCTTTTGCAGCAGAGCCTGTCGGAAATCGCATTACGGTTGATATCAGTGCCAATAAAATCAAGTATAATAATATGATTTTTGGTCACTTCATCGAGCATTTCGACAATCAGGTCTATGGTGGTATCTTTGACCCCGAATCGAAATTTGCTGATGAGGATGGTTTCAGAACAGATGTCATCGAGGCGTTGAAGCAAATCAAAGTGCCTATTGTGCGTTGGCCAGGTGGCTGCTTTGTGTCGTCTTACCACTGGATGGACGCCGTAGGTAAGGAGCGCACTCCAGTCTATGATAAGACCTGGCACGTCGAGGACCCAAGCACTTTCGGCACAGATGAGTATATAAAATGGTGTCGCAAGGTGGGTTGTGAGCCTTATATCTGCACCAATGCGGGTACGGGTACTCCCGAGGAGATGAGTGATTGGGTTGAGTATTGTAACCTGTCAGTCGGTAAGTTCGGTCGTATGCGTATCGCAAATGGCTATCCCGAGCCTCACAATGTGAAGTATTGGAGCATAGGTAACGAGAATTGGGGCTTCCACGAACTCGGTGCCCGCACCGTTCAGGAGTGGGGTCCGCTGGTGCGCGAGTCGGGTAAGTTGATGTTGTGTGCCGATAAGGATATCAAACTCTTCTCTGCGGCGGTTTCCAATAAGGAGTGGATTTTGCCTCTGCTGAAGGAGGCAGGTAGCCTGCTTAACTATGTATCTATCCATGGCTACTGGGATTTCAACTCCAGCACCTACGATGTCCTTCCATATATGACTTGTATGATGAAGACCGACGCTCCAGAACTGGACATCCAGAAGACAATCAACATCCTCGATGTGGCTGGTTTTGGAGGCGGTAGGATTAAGATTTCATACGACGAGTGGAACTTGCGAGGCTGGCACCATCCTTGGCATATCAATCTGCGTAAGGGTCACGACCTGGCAGCACGCCGCAAGAACGATACCCCTTCGGAATATACAATGGCTGATGCTATCTTCTCGGCTTGTTTCCTCAACTCGTGTCTGCGCCACGCCGACATCGTTGATATAGCCTGCTTTTCTCCAATCGTGAACACTACTGGAGCGATATTTGTTCATCCTGAGGGTATCTTGAAGCGTACGACATATCATGTCTTCGATATGTATGTCAATATGCTTGAGGAGTATATGGTGCCTACCAATCTGCGCACCGAGCGCCTTGTTCACGGCAAGTCGTCGACTGGCGTGCTCGATTGCATCCTTACATCCGACAAGGAGGGTACACGCTATGCTCTCGCTGTTGCGAATAAAGATCCCGAGAAGTCTCGTATGCTGAATATCGACTTTGAGGAGATGAATATTAAGACTCCAAAGAGGGTTTCGGGGAAGGTGTTGAGCGGCTCGTCGCCTGACGATTTCAACGAGATTGGTGCTGAAAATCGCGTTGTTCCACAGGATATGACATTCGAAGTGAAGGATGGTTGTGTTGAGTTGCCTCCTCACTCGTTGGTGGTGTTGAAATTTTAGTTCCTATTAAAGAGTTGAGAAATGCTAAAAGAGTAAATTTTTCACCATAAATATTTGTAGTATAGGAAATTTTCACTATTTTTGCATCGTGAATGAAGGAGTAAGGGGACGATAATGTCCCCTTATTTCGTATCTTGACTTGAAAAAACACATCAAAAATGATAGATTGCGAGAAAATATTAGCTATTGCCGACAGAGAACTGTCAGGCACGGATATGTTTGCGGTGAGCTGTAAGTGCTCCCCAATGAATGAGGTTGAGCTTTTGATTGATAGCGACACTTATGTGACAATCGATCGTTGTGCCGAGTTGAGCCGTACCATCGAGGCGGAGTTCGACCGTGAGGTGGAGGATTTCTCTTTGACCGTTGCGTCGGCAGGTATCGGCTCGGAGTTGAAGAATATCCGTCAGTATCGCAAGTTGATTGGTTCTTCGGTTGAGGTGTTGCTGCTGAGTGGAATCAAGATTTTGGCTAAGCTCGATGCTGTGACCGATGAGGGTATCGCAATCTCATACGAGGAGAAGCAGGCTGTTGAGGGCAAGAAGCGTAAGGTGTTGGTCAATGTCGAGCGCACATACAATTTTGACGAGATTAAGTACACCAAGGAGTATCTTGATTTTAAGTAGAAGAAAACAAAATAAATAAAAACATATAACAATGGAAAACTTTAATCTTATCAGCAACTTTGCTGAGTTCAAGGATCAGAAGAACATCGACAAGGCTACGATGATTGGCGTGTTGGAGGATGTTCTGCGTCACGCATTGCAGAAGCAGTTCGAGAGCGATGAAAACTTTGATGTCATCATCAACCCTGAGAAGGGCGATTTGGAAATCTGGCGCAACCGCGAGGTTGTTGAGGATGGCGAGGTAGAGAACCCTAACACTCAAATCTCAGTATCGGAGGTTAAGGCTATCGATGCTACTTATGAGGTTGGTGACGAGTACTCAGACCAGATTAAGATGAATCAGTTTGGTCGTCGTGCTGTATTGTCATTGCGTCAGAACTTGGCATCACGTCTGCTCGATTTGGAGAAAGCTAACATCTATGATAAGTATTCTGACAAGGTGGGCGAGATTATCTCTGCTGACGTATATCAGGTATGGAAGCGCGAGGTGTTGCTTTTGGATGAGGAGAAGAATGAGTTGATTCTTCCAAAGAGCGAGCAGATTCCTAACGACTTCTATCGCAAGGGCGATACCATCAAGGCTATCGTGAAGAGCGTAGAGATGAACAACAACCAGCCACGCATTATCCTCTCTCGTACAGCCAACCAGTTCTTGGAGCGTCTTTTCGAGCAGGAGGTGCCTGAGATTTACGATGGTTTGATTACAATCAAGACTATCGCTCGTATCCCAGGTGAGCGTGCTAAGGTTGCCGTAGAGTCTTATGATGACCGTATTGATCCAGTAGGTGCTTGTGTGGGTATGAAGGGTTCTCGTATCTACACCATCGTAAAGGAGTTGCGTAATGAGAATATTGACGTTGTAAACTACACATCAAATCCACAGTTGATGATTCAGCGTTCGCTCAACCCTGCAAAGGTGTCGTCTATTACAATCGACGAGGAGCGCAAGACAGCTGCTGTTTACCTCAAACCAGATCAGGTATCGCTTGCTATCGGTAAGGGTGGTTTGAACATCCGCCTCTCAAAGATGCTTACAGGCTACGACATCGACGTATATCGCGAGATTGAGGAGGAGGACGTAGCATTGACCGAGTTTGCAGACGAGATCGAGGCTTGGATTATCGAGGCTTTGAAGGCTGCGGGCTGCGACACTGCTAAGAGCGTATTGGAGCTCCCAGTTGAGGAGATCGCTACACGCGCCGACCTCGAAATTGAGCAGGCAGAGAAGGTCGTTGAGATTCTGAAAGCAGAGTTCGACGAGGAGTAGAAGTTTAACATTTATCAATTGAGGATTTAAGTATGACAAATAATAGAAAGATAAGGCTCATTCAAGTGGCAAAGGAGTTTAAGGTGGGAATTAGTTCCATTACGGACTTCTTGCTCAAAAAGGGTGTGGGTGCCGATTTGTCGCCCAACTCGCCTGTGAGTCCCGATGTATATGCTATGCTCGAAAAGGAGTTTGGCTCAAATCGTAGTATAACAGGTAATGAGCGCGATAACGTGCGTGAGCGTATCTCGCTCAACAAGCAGGCTACTGTGTCACTCGGTGACCAGAAGAAGGAGGATAACGCCGATGATGATGAGGTGATTGTCAAGAGCAATGTCATCAACATTAAGGATGAGGTTCCTCAGCCAAAGATTTTGGGTAAGATTGATCTCGACCCTAAAAAGAAGCAGGCTCCCGAAGTGAAGCCAGATCCAAAGCCTGAACCAAAACAAGAGCCATCACCTAAGCCAGAGCCTCAGGTGGAGTCTAAACCGGAGCCAAAGCCCGAGGTTGAGGAGCCTCGCGCGAGCCAGAATCAGTTGGCAGGTCCAAAGATTTTGGGTACTATGGATGTGTCGGGTATGATTCCAGGTGGTAAGCACAAGCGCAAGCGTCTGGATAAGGAGAAGGTTGATGTGAGTAAGAATCAGGGTAAGGATGGCGGTAAGAAGGATAAGAAGAATAAGCCTTCTCAGGGTCAGCCAGCTCAGAACAATCAGAATCAGAATAACCAGCAGAACCAGCCTAAGCCGGGCGAGGGTCGTCGCAATAAGAAGAAGGAGAAGCATCAGCCAAAGCCTGTTGTTCGTCCTGAGGTAAGCGATGAGGAGGTATCAAAGCAGATTAAGGATACTTTGGCTCGTTTGACTGCAAAGGGTGCTAAGAATAAGGGTGCAAAGTATCGTAAGGAGAAGCGCGACGAGATTCGCGAGAAGATGTCGGAGGAGATGGAGCGCGAGCAGATGGAGCGTTCAGTGTTGAAGGTAACAGAGTTTGTTACCGTTAGCGAGCTCGCTACAATGATGAACGTTTCACCTATGGAGGTCATCTCGGCTTGTATGAACTTGGGCTTGATGGTATCTATCAACCAGCGTTTGGATGCCGAGGCCTTGGTGGTGGTTGCCGAGGAGTTTGGCTTCAAGACAGAGTTCGTTACAGTTGAGGTTGCAGAAGCTATCGACGAGGATGTAGATAAGGAGGAGGATTTGGTTGCTCGTCCACCAATCGTAACCGTAATGGGTCACGTTGACCACGGTAAGACATCTTTGTTGGATAACATCCGTAAGACCAACGTCATCGAGGGCGAGGCCGGAGGTATCACACAGCACATCGGTGCTTACTCGGTGAACTACAATGGTCAGAAGGTTACCTTCCTCGATACTCCGGGTCACGAGGCCTTTACAGCGATGCGTGCGCGTGGTGCCAAGATTACCGATGTGGCGATTATCATCGTGTCGGCTGATGACCACGTTATGCCACAGACTGTCGAGGCTATCAACCACGCTCAGGCAGCAGGTGTGCCTATGGTCTTCGCTATTAATAAGATTGATAAGCCAGCAGCTAACCCAGAGCACATCAAGGAGCAGTTGGCACAGATGAACTACCTTGTTGAGGAGTGGGGTGGTAAGTACCAGAGCCAGGATATCTCGGCAAAGAAGGGTATGAACCTCGATAAATTGTTGGAGAAGGTGTTGTTGGAGGCTGAGATGCTCGATTTGAAGGCAAATCCTAATAAGAAGGCTCAGGGTAGTGTAATCGAGTCAACTTTGGATAAGGGTCGTGGTTATGTAGCTACAATTATGGTACAGAGTGGTACTTTGCGCATTGGTGATGTATTGCTTTCAGGTACATATACAGGTCGTGTGAAGGCTATGTTCGACGAGAACGGTAAGAAGGTGTTGGAGGCAGGCCCATCAACTCCTGTTCAGGTGCTCGGTTTGAACGGTGCGCCACAGGCGGGTGATAGCTTTAATGTGATGGATGATGACCGCTCGGCTCGTGAGATTGCCAACAAGCGTGAGCAGTTGCAGCGTATGCAGGGTATTATGACTCAGAAGCATATCACGTTGGACGAGATTGGTCGCCGTATCGCTATCGGTTCGTTTAAGGAGCTTAACATCATCGTTAAGGGTGACGTGGACGGTTCGGTTGAGGCTATGTCGGGCTCACTCATTAAGCTCTCGAAGGAGAGTGTTCAGGTGAACGTTATCCACGCTGCTGTGGGTCAGATTTCTGAGTCTGACGTGTTGCTCGCTACGGCATCTAACGCCATCATCGTCGGTTTCCAGGTACGTCCATCAGCCGCAGCGCGTAAGACTGCCGAGAAGGAGGAGATTGAGATTCGCTTGTACTCTATCATCTACGATGCGGTGAACGATATCAAGGACGCTATCGAGGGTATGTTGGAGCCTGTTATGAAGGAGGTTATCTGCTGCTCTATCGAGGTTATGGAGACCTTCAAGATTTCGAAGGTTGGTACCGTGGCTGGTTGTATCGTACGCGAGGGTAAGTTGCAGCGCAATACGCCTATCCGTGTGATTCGTGATGGTATCGTAATCTACACAGGTAAGCTCGGTTCGTTGCGTCGTTTCAAGGACGATGTGAAGGAGGTTACAATCGGTCAGGATTGCGGTCTTAACATCGAGTCGTTCAACGATATCCGTGTAGGTGATATTGTCGAGGGTTACGAGCAGGTTGAGGTAAAACGTAAGAACTAAATACTAACATAAACTACAAACTAAACAAAATGACACAGGTAAAATTTACAACAGCTGAGGAGGCTGTTAAGGTTATCAAGTCGGGTGATCACATTCATTTGAGTTCTGTTGCATCTGCGCCACAGTGCTTGATTAAGGCTATGTGCGAGCGCGGTCGTGCAGGTGAGTTGAAGGATGTTCATATCCACCACCTCCACACTGAGGGTCCAGCTCCATATTCTGAGCCAGAGTTTGAGGGCGTATTCCAGCTCGATTCATTCTTCGTGGGCGGTAACGTGCGTAAGACTACACAGGCTGGTTATGCTGACTATATTCCAGTATTTTTGAGCGAGACTCAGCGTTTGTATCGTTGCGGTGCTGTGCCTTGTAATGTGGCTATGATTCAGGTGTCTCGTCCTGACAAGCATGGTTTCGTATCACTCGGTACATCTGTTGATGCTACATTGGCAGCTGTTGAGTGCGCTGATACTGTTATCGCAGTGGTGAATAAGTATGTTCCACGTGCGTTCGGTGATGCTATGATTCCTATGTCGAAGATTGACCTCTTTGTTGAGGACGACCAGCCATTGGAGGAGGCTCACTTCACAGCTCCTAACGAGGTTGAGGTTGCTATCGGTAAGCATTGTGCTGCTTTGATTGAGGACGGCGCTACACTCCAGATGGGTATCGGTGCTATTCCTAACGCAGTGTTGGCACAGTTGGGTGGTCACAAGAACTTGGGTATCCACACCGAGATGTTCGCTGACGGCGTGTTGCCATTGGTTCGCGCAGGCGTTATCAACGGCGAGGCAAAGAATATCGATAAGGGTAAGATGGTATCTACATTCTTGATGGGTTCTAACGATGTTTACAACTTCATCGACGATAACCCAGCAGTTTTGATGAAGGACGTAGGTTACACCAACGACCCATACATCATCGCTAAGAACGACAAGGTTACAGCTATCAACTCTGCATTGCAGATTGACCTCACAGGTCAGGTTTGCGCCGACTCACTCGGTCGCAAGTTCTACTCTGGCGTAGGTGGTCAGGTTGACTTCGTATATGGAGCCTCAATGTCGAAGGGTGGTAAGGCTATCATCGCTATGCCATCTATCACAAACAAGGGCGTATCGAAGATTTGCGATGCGTTGATGCCAGGTGCAGGTGTTGTTACAACTCGTAGCCATATGCACTGGTTTGTAACTGAGAATGGTGCCGTAGATTTGTATGGTAAGAGCCTTCAGGAGCGCGCGCGCCTCTTGATTTCGGTTGCTCACCCATCAGCACAGGAGGAGTTGGATCGTGCTGCGTTCGAGCGCTACGGTTCACATCATCATTATATTAAAAGCTATATGGGCAAGTAATTTTCCGTGCTAGCGGCGCATCTGCGGCGCTTCAATCAAAGCCACCAATGGGACGTACGCTTAGTACTACCCATCGGTGGCTTTTTTATGTCAGCACCACATCTGCACCACTCTGACGAAAAATTGGTCTCACGCTTGGGATGGTTGTGGTCTTCTCGTTTGGGAGGGCTTTCTTTTTTAACCCTTAATATAGTGTGGTGGTAAACCACCCATATTTACAATCCCTCTAAATCCCCCTTTGGCAAAGGGGGACTTTGGTCGTAAAGGCTCCAAATAAGGGTTGGATGGCTTAGTAGTCTAAAATAGATTTTGGTAATTATTGCAAGCGCTTGCCTTTAATCGAGGTAGGTGCTGCTTTTTTATATCGTGGTAGTTCTATCGCTGCTATTTTATTTGTGTGGTATTTATTGTGCTTCATATCTGGAAAGAGGAGTTAGGTGTTGTTACTCTGACCTCTCTTTTTTTTAGTAAAATATTTCAAAAAAAGATGATTTTTCCCCGACCCCCTGTCGTAAAAAATATTTTTTGCGCTCAAATCGCCCAAAAATGGTCGCAAATGCAAAGTTTTGAAAATATGAGCTAATACAGACCTTAAAAATCACCCTTAAAATTGCTTATTTGAGAAAAAAACACTACTTTTGTTTATTAATATATTGGATTAAAATGTTGCGCAAAAGCGCTAATTTCGAATAAGAAGAATATGTTGAACGAAGAAGAAAAGAAAGAGGAGTTGGTGGGTAGAATTATTCCCATTAATATTGAGCAGGAGATGAAGTCTGCTTATATCAACTACTCGATGTCGGTTATCGTATCGCGTGCGTTGCCTGATGTGCGTGATGGTTTGAAGCCTGTGCATCGTCGTATTTTGTATGATATGAGTCACGAGCTTAATCTCTACTCTGATAAGCCAACCCGTAAGTCTGCCCGTATTGTCGGTGACGTACTCGGTAAGTTCCACCCTCACGGTGATAGCTCGGTTTACGAGGCTATGGTTCGTATGGCTCAGGAGTGGGCTATGCGTTATCCATTGGTTGAGGGTCAGGGTAACTTTGGTTCTATGGACGGTGATAAAGCTGCGGCTATGCGTTATACCGAGGCCCGTATGCAGAAGATTACCGACGAGGTGATGGCCGATATCGAGAAGGAGACTATCGATTGGACTAAAAACTTTGATGATACAATTGATGAGCCAACTGTGTTACCAACCAAGATTCCATTGCTTTTGGTCAATGGTGCGAGCGGTATCGCCGTAGGTATGGCAACCAATATGGCTCCCCACAACTTGGGCGAGGTTGTTGATGCTTGCTGTGCATATATCGACAATCCTGAGTGCGAGTGCGAGGAGTTGCTCAAATATGTCAAGGGTCCCGATTTCCCAACAGGCGCATTGATTTATGGCTATGAGGGTGCAAAGCAGGCTCTCTTGACAGGTCGTGGTCGTGTTATTATGCGTGCCCGTACCGAGATTGAGACCACACCTTCTGGTCGTGAGTGTATCGTTGTGACTGAGATTCCTTATATGATCAACAAGGCCGAGATGATTAAGAAAATCGGCACGATGGTTAATGAGAAGAAGTTGGAGGGTATCTCATACATCAACGACGAAAGTGACCGTAAGGGTTTGCGTATCGTAATTTTCGTCAAGAAGGATGCTTCGGCAAATGTTGTGCTTAACACTTTGTTCAAGAATACCGAGCTTCAATCATCATTTGCGGTAAACAACATCGCTTTGGTGAATGGCCGTCCAATGCTCTTGAACTTGAAGGATATGATCAAGCATTTCGTGGAGCACCGTCACGATGTAGTGGTTCGCCGCACACGTTTCGACTTGCGTAAGGCTCAGGAGCGTATGCACATCGTTAAGGGCTTGCTCATCGCTCAGGACAACATTGACGAGATTGTACAGATTATCAAGTCTTCACGTAGCACCGACGTTGCTAAGCAGATATTGCAGGAGCGTTTTGGTTTGAGCGAGATTCAGTCTCAGGCTATCGTGGATATGCGTCTGCGTCAGCTCGTAGGCTTGGAGCGTGAGAAGTTGGAGGCTGAGCACGCAGAGTTGGAGCGTAAGATTAACTACTTCAACGATGTATTGGCAAGCAACGATATGCAGATGCAGATTATCAAGGATGAGCTTATCGAGATTAAGCAGAAGTATGGCGACGAGCGTCGTTCTGAGATTGTTTACTCTTCAGAGGAGTTCAACCCAGAGGATTTCTATGCCGATGATGATATGGTTATCACCATCTCGCATATGGGTTACATCAAGCGTACACCACTTGCTGAGTATCGCACTCAGAACCGTGGTGGTGTAGGCGTGAAGGGTAGTGCTACACGTGATGAGGACTTCATCGAGCACATCTATGTGGCTTCAATGCACAATACAATGATATTCTTCACTGAAAAGGGTCGTTGTTATTGGCTTAAAGTATACGATATTCCTGAGGGCGCACGTTCTTCTAAGGGACGCGCAATACAGAATATTATCCAAATTGAGCCAGATGATAAGGTTAGAGCATACATCAATACCAAGAACTTGGGCGATGAGGAGTATATCAACAATAACTACATCGTGATGTGTACTCGTGAGGGTATCGTGAAGAAGACTAAGCTCAAGGAGTACTCACGTCCACGTCAGACAGGTGTTAATGCTATCGTTATCCGCGAGGGCGACCAGCTCTTGGAGGCTAAGATTACCAGCGGTAGCGCCGAGATTATGATTGCGGCACGTGGCGGTAAGGCTATCCGCTTCAACGAGGATAAGGTTCGTCCTATTGGTCGTACAGGTCAGGGTGTTCGAGGTATCGAACTTGACGAGGGCGACGAGGTTGTAGGTATGATTTGCATTGAGCCTGACTCAAAGCAGGACGTGCTCGTTCTTTCTGAGAATGGTTATGGTAAGCGTACCGATTTGGACGAGTATCGTATCACCAACCGTGGTGGTAAGGGTGTTAAGACTATCAACATTACCGAGAAGACAGGTGATTTGGTATCTATCCAGGCTGTGACCGACGAGAATGACTTGATGATTATCAACCGTTCGGGCGTGACAATCCGTACCAAGGTGGATCAGATTCGTTTGGCAGGTCGTGCTACCCAGGGTGTAAAGATTATCAACTTGCGCGAGGGCGATGTTATCGCATCTGTGATGGCTGTGCCTGTTAGCGAAGATGAGGAGGTTGCGGAGAACGTAGTGGTTGCCGAGGGTGAGGCTGCTGAGGCTGTTGTTGAATCGCCAGAGGTAGCTGATGCAACTCCAACAGAGGCAAATGAATAAATAATAATAATTAGTTAAACGGTTTCATTAAAGATTAATTTTATGAAGAGATTAATTTTTGCGGTGATGGCTGTAATGGTTATGGCTACACCAGTTGTTAAGGCACAGAAGGTCAACCAGCAGATGCTTCTTGACAAGATTGCGAGTGCAGATGCAGCGGTTAAGGATGCAAAGAAGGGTTCTAAGGCTGCTACTTGGATCAATCGTGGTAATGCTTACTATGATGCTGCGATTATCCCAACTAAGGATCTCTTTACAGGTGTTGATTATCCTGTTATTGAGGTAGCTATGGGTCTTCCAGAGTCAAAGACTGATGGCGTTGTATTGAATGGTGTTACTTACACTGAGATGGTTTACCCTTGGGTAAAAATCTATGTTGCTAATAATAAAGTTATTACTTGGATTCAGACCAAGCAGGTGAAGGATGGTGTTGATTTCGTAACTGAGGCTTTGAACTCATACAGCAAGGCTATTGAGCTTGATCCTAAGGCTGCATCAAAGGTTGAGGTTGGTTTGAAGCGTTTGAACAACTTCTTGTCAATGTCGGGTAACGCTGACCAGGATGCAGCTCGTTGGGGCAGTGCTGCTGAGAACTACTTCCGTGCATACGAGGTTCAGGAGCACCCAGCATTCAAGGATCCTAAGGATGCTAAGTTCCTCTATTTTGCGGGTTACTTGTGGGTATTGGACGGTAACGTAGGTTCAAAGAAGCAGGAGTCTTTCAAGAAGGCTATTGTTGCTTTCGATAAGGCTTTGGCAGCAGGTTACACAGACGAGAAGGGTGATATCTACCAGTTTATTTACCACGCTTACAATGGCCAGACTGACTCAGCTGTTCGTGAGGCTAATATGCAGCGCGCAAAGCAGCTCTTGATGGAGGGTCTCTCTAAGTTCCCATCAAATGATAACATCATTGCAGCGTTGATTGATGTATACACAGCAGGTGACAACGTGGGTGATCCATCAGAGTTGGTTGAGATGATTGATGCAGCTTTGCAGCGCGATCCTAAGAACCGTGATATGTGGTTCGGTCGTGGTAAGGTATTCTACAACTTGAAGAACTACGATGAGAGTATCGTGTCATTCCAGAAGGTTCTCGAATTGGAGCCTACTAACGCTCAGGCAGCTTTCTTCCTTGGTTATTTCCACATTGCTAAGGGTGACGCTATGAGTGAGGAGATCAACAAGCGTGACTATAAGAGCAGCGCTGAGTGGAAGGCTGACTCTCAGAAGGTAACAGATGTTTACAAGCAGGCTATCCCATACTTGGAGAAGGCATTTGAGCTCAATCCAAAGGATTTCTCTACTGTTGAGACTTTGAAGATTCTTACATTCCGTCTTCGTGATGAGGAGGAGGGTATGACTGAGAAGTACACTAAGTACAACAAGCTCTACAACGAGATGAAGGATCAGCAGTAATATTTGTTACTTGTTCCCCAAATGGCGACCACCTTTCAAGGGTGGTCGCTTTTTTTTGTCAATTTAGCCGTAATAATTCTACATAATAGTAAAAATATTCGCAATTACTTGCGTAAAATTAATATAATACTTAATTTTGTTTAGTCAAGGTTTGTTAAAGTTGAATTTTGCAATCTAAAAGAATACGCCTATGAAAAAACTACCCAAGAATTGCCCATCGTGTGGCGAGGTATTGAGCGTTAAGACAATGTTTTGCTCAGCGTGCGATACGAGGATTGATGGCGACTATCCTCTGCCTCCGCTTATGCAACTTGCGGAGGAGGACCAGGCTTTTGTCTGCGATTTTGTGAAGTCGAGTGGTTCGCTCAAAGAGATGGCACAGAGAATGGGCCTTAGTTATCCGACCGTGAGAAATCGCCTTGATGACATCATCGAAAAGTTAAATCAGTTGAATGTAAAGTAACGAAAAATTCCATTATGATGAAGAAATTAATCAATCCGTTTCGCTATTTACCTTTGCGCCAAGCTATCTGTTGGGGCGTGGTGGCGATGATTTTGACAGCTATTTTTAATTGGCAGTGTGGCCTGCGAGCAACGTCGCTCACCCAGGTTGATTTTGGTGGCGGTACTTTGTTGAGTGCGACTGTTCGCCAAGTGGTGTTGTGGATTACATTCAGTGTAATCCTTTTCGCCCTGGGTGTTGCTGCCTCTAAGTCGAAAGTCAGATTTTCTGACGTCGCAGCCTTTAATCTATTTGCTCGTATTCCTTTTGATTTGTCTCTGCTGATGTTTGCAGTGCCAAGCGTTAAAAGTATAATGGGCTATGCTACTGATGGCAATATTGATATTCTGATGCAGCATATGTCGTTGCTTGCAATCGTTGGTTTTGCGTCAGCGCTATTTAGTATCTGGTACTTTATTTGGAGCTATAAAGCATTTGCTGAGGCTACAAATGTAAAGAACGGCAAGGGTGTTGCGATATTTATTTTATGCTACATCTTGGCATATTTGCTTACGGGATATGTAATGAAATTCCTTTAATGAAAAAGACTGGGCCCAAGGCTCAGTCTTTTTTCTTTCCGCAAATCTGGATTACATATATATCACTATTGGTACCAATGCGGAATGGTGGTCCCCATAACGAGAGCCCGCTTGATACCACGATGTGGGAGTAGGACCAATGGCGGTAGCCGTGGCTCTGCTCATAGATATAGTCTGTGAGTAGGTTTATGGGGAATATCTGTCCTCGGTGGGTGTGTCCTGAAATTTGTAGGTCTATCTTTAATGAGTCGGTCTGTGACAGTAGATAGGGTTGATGATCAAGAAGAATCATTGGCATCGAGTTGTCGCATCCTGCAACCAGCTTCTCCAAAGGCTTGCGGTGGCGGTTGCTACGGTCATCGCGACCAATGATTTGTACACCATTTGGTAGGGTGGCGATACTATCGCTTAGGAGGTTAATCTTTGCCGAACTGATAAACTTTTCGCACTCTTTCCTGCCGCTTATGTATTCGTGGTTGCCCATCACCATATAGACTCCGCAAGGAGCTTCAATCTCTTGCAATTCCTCATCCATACGATGCTTCTCCACTGGTTTGATGCTATTGTCTATAAGGTCACCTGCAATCACAACGATGTCGGGATGTTGCTCGTTTATCAAATCCACATATTGTTTTAGCCGTTTCTTGTCTGTTCCGTAGCCAAGGTGTATATCGCTCGCTGCTACTACTCTAAATGGCTTTGAAAGTGGTTTTTCGAGCGATATCTCAACCATATTGACATTGGGGTGGCGGTAGTTCCAATGGCCATATACCAATAAACAGAGTGTAAGTCCCAAGGCGTAGTAGAAGCCGTTAAACGATGGAAATATAAGATGTGCTAAATCGGCCACTGTCAAAAGCAATACCATATATAGCAAAAATACCATCCACGCCGAGCCTATTTGGAAAAGAGCGCGTGCCAGTATTTCTGGTAATGCGATGTTGCGTGTGCCGATGGCAATGAATAGAGCCACGGCAAAAAGCCAAAATATGATTCCAAATATTACTATCCACAAAGGGTTTACGCTGGCCATCTGTTGCAGCACGCGGATGAATAGGTATGTATTGCCGCCCAGATATGCGAGTAAAGTTATAAGGAGTATTGTTTTCATTGCTTGTTAGTTGTGTTTGGGCAAATATAGTGCAAAACTCGCAAAAATAAAAAACGGCAACACTCCGCAGAGCATTGCCGTTTTCTTTATTTGTTGGCCTATTACTTTGTAGCAGCCTCCAAACGCTTCATCATAACGAACATAAAGAGCGCTGAAAGCAAGCAGAGAGTAATAAATACTGACCATACGATCCACAATGGAATGTTACCCCAAAGCAAACCACCCACAGCTACGAGCATATTACCGATAGCAGTTGCTACAAACCAGCAACCCATCATCATACCCTTGTACTTTGGAGGTGCAACCTTCGATACGAATGAGATACCCATTGGTGAGAGCAACAACTCTGCGAATGTCAATACGAGGTAAGTTGAGATCAACCAGTTAGCAGATACGAATGTACCAGCCTCGCCAGCAGCAGCCTGCTCGTTTGGAGTCAAAAGACCAAATGAACCGAATGCCATCACTGCAAAACCGATAGCTGCAACCAACATACCGTAAGCAATCTTTCGAGGTGCTGAAGGCTCCTTGCCCTTTGCTGCCAACGAACCGAAGATTGCAAGAGATACAGGGGTCAAAGCAACTACATAGAATGGATTAAACTGCTGGAAGATAGGTGCGCTAACTGCTACTGAATGGGTGAGGTTGAGGACGTTGAGGCACTTGTAAACCAAGATACCAATCACACCCAATCCGATAGCTGCTGAAACGATCTTCGACTTTGCCTCCTCGCTCTGGAAGAAAGAGAAACCAGCATACACAGCCACGATGATAAGAACCAAGTTCCATACGTTGAATGCCATACTCTGCAAGCCCTCTGAAGTCTTCTCGGTGAACTCATCAGCGAAGTAAGTAAGAGCCAAACCGTTCTGGTGGAATGCCATCCAGAAGAAGATTACAACGGCAAATACCAAGAACAAAGCAATCATACGAGCCTTTGTCTGCTCTGGAGTGAGTGTATCAACCACCTGGTCAGCCTCGCCCTTCTTCTTTGCACCACCCTCAACGTGACGGAATGTAGGACGGAAGATGTAGTAGATAGCAATTGATGCGATCAGCGCCACGCAAGCCACAGCGAATGAGAAGTGGTAAGCGTCGTTGCCCGAGAAGCCGAGTGAAGTCTCTGCCCACTCCTTAATCTTAACGGCAGCAGTTGGTGCAAACAAAGCACCGATGTTGATAGCCATATAGAAGATTGAGAACGCCGAGTCACGCTTGTCAGCATACTTTGGATCGTCGTAGAGGTTACCTACCATTACCTGCAAGTTACCCTTGAAGAGACCTGTACCCACGCTGATGAACAAAAGTGCGCCGAGCATTGCAATCATCGCCAAAGTGTCGCCACCGAGTGGGAATGAGAGCAACAAGTAACCGATAAACATAATGAAGATACCGCTTGTTACCATCTTACCAAAACCGAACTTGTCGGCCATAATACCACCGATGAGAGGCATAAAATATACCAATCCGAGGAAAGTAGAATAGATAGTACCAGCTACACCAGCGTCCAGACCGAAGTTGGCGCGCAAGAAGAGTGCGAATACCGCAAGCATAGTGTAGTAGCCAAAACGCTCACCAGTGTTGGCAAGAGCCAAGGCGTACAAACCTTTTGGTTGTCCTTTAAACATAGTTTTTTAGTTATTTAATAGTTAATATTATATTGTTTCTAACAATTTCCGACAAAGATAACGAAATATTTTGTATATTTGTGTATAAATATACTAAAAACAACCTCTTCTATGGAGAACATAAATAAGATATTGCCGATGGTCGAGCGAGATGAGTGGTTGCACCCTGTTGCTGAGCGCATTGCCGACCGTCATAATCGTTATGTAGCCCGTATGAATGCCATCGAGCAGCAGGCGGGATCGATTGTTGATTATGCCAATGGCTATCGCTATTATGGCTGGCAGTGGGATGCAGTATTGGATGGCTGGTGGTTCAGGGAGTGGCTTCCTGAGGCTTATGATGTTTTCATCTTTGGCGACTTCAACTCTTGGCAGCGTACCCAGCTGCGCCTGGATAAGAATCGTGATGGTGTGTGGAGCATCTTCCTGCCCAATGCTATGTATGGTCATCTCTTGACCCACGGCTCACTCTATAAGCTCCACGTTCACGGTAAGAACGGTTGGCACGACCGTATTCCAGCCTACGCCACACGAGTGGTTCAGGATGAGAATACCAAAAACTATACTGCCCAATTCTGGAATGCCGAAAAACCATATAAGTGGAAGAACAAGAAGTTCGATATCTCTCAGGTGGGTGATCTGCTCATCTATGAGGCCCACGTCGGTATGTCGCAGGAGGAGGCTAAGGTGGGAACTTACAAAGAGTTTACAAAGAAGGTGTTGCCTCGAATTAAAAAGGCGGGATATAATGCTGTCCAGTTGATGGCTATTGCCGAACACCCTTACTATGGCTCGTTTGGTTACCACGTTGCCAACTTCTTCGCGCCATCATCTCGTTGTGGTACGCCCGAGGAGTTGAAGGCACTCATCGATGCTGCTCATAAGATGGGTATTGCAGTGATTATGGATTTGGTACACGCTCATTATGTCAAGAATATGAACGAGGGAATCCTCGATCTTGATGGCTCGGGTTATCACTACTCCAAGCAAGGTGAGGCTGGTTATCAGAAATATTGGGATTCGATGGTCTTTGACTATGGTAAGGGAGGTGTTGAACACTTCCTGCTCTCTAATGTCAAGTATTGGCTCGATGAGTACCATTTCGATGGCTTCCGTTTTGATGGCGTAACCTCTATGTTGTATTATCATCGCGGTTATACCGATTTTGATACACGCGACAAGTTCTTTGATGAGGGTGTTGATTTGGATGCTGTGACCTACCTCACGCTTGCCAACCGACTCATTCACGACTTCCGTCCTACGGCTGTCACCATTGCCGAGGATGTTAGCGGTATGCCGGGTATGTGTTGCAAGATTGATGATGGTGGTATAGGCTTTGATTACCGACTCGGTATGGCTATCCCCGATTTCTGGATTAAGTTGTTGAAGGATATCCCTGATGAGGATTGGAATATATGGGAGATGTGGAGCATTATGACCAATCGCTTGCCCGATGTCAAGACTGTGGCCTATGCCGAGTCGCACGACCAGGCGTTGGTGGGTGACAAGACCATTGCCTTCCGCTTGCTGGATAAGTTGATGTATGATTCAATGGACCGTGCGAGCGAGAGTATGGTTATTGATCGCGGTATGGCTCTGCATAAGATGATCCGCCTTTTGACCATCACTACCGGCGGTGAGGCCTATCTTAACTTTATGGGTAATGAGTTTGGCCATCCAGAGTGGATTGATTTCCCACGCGAGGGAAATGGCTGGTCTTATAGCTATGCACGCCGTCAGTGGTCGTTGCGAGATAATGGCTTCTTGCGTTACGCCTTCTTGGCCGATTTCGATGAGGCTATGATTGAGCTTGTGAAGGATAAGAAGATACTTTCCGATGGCTATCCTTACAATCTGTTGATGGATGAGGAGAATAAGACTATGGTCTATTCTCACCGCGATCTAATTTTTGTCTTCAACTGGCATCCAACGGCGGCAATTCCCGATTATGAGTTGCCTGTTCACGAGGCTGGTAAGTACGAGGTTGTACTCTCTACCGACGAGAAACGCTTTGGTGGTTTGGCACGACAGAAGGCGGGCGAGGAGCACTTCACATTTAACATCGAGGGAGAAGATGGAACGCTCTATCCACGTTTGAAGATTTACAACACTTCGCGTACTGCAATTGTATTAAGGAAGGTGGATTAATAAATAAAACCGAGATGATTTTCATCTCGGTTTTATTTCGATATAGTAATAATCATTGCCTACTTAAACGGCGAATCTGGCTCTTTCGACATTACCCAATAGAAGATTTTATCCACCAGGGCTGGGGCAAACTTCTTGATGAAGTGTGTTGCGCGACCTTCGGCCTCCATCAAACACAGACGCTTGCGACGAGCAATGTCGCGTGCCACGATGTGTGCCACCTCTTTGGGAGTCATCATTTTACCCTCCTGGCGAGGTGTTGCACCTTGTGGCGAACCGTCGGCCGTGAGTGCTGCGAAACGAACGTTCGATGCCGTAAATCCTGGGCAGGCAACCATAACGTGTACCCCTTTTTTAAGGTTCTCAATGCGTATGGTTTCCAAAAATCCCGTCATTGCAAATTTTGATGCCGAATAACCCGTTCTGCCCGGTAGACCGTGAATACCTGCTACCGATGATATGCCTACCAGCGAGCCTTTTGATTTCTGCAAATAGGGTAGTGCATACTTCGTGCAATATACCGTTCCCCAGAAATTTACATCCATCAAACGGTGCATAACGCTCATATCCAAATCGTCGAACAGGGCTCTCATCGATATGCCAGCATTGCAAATCATTACATCGATGCCACCGAAATTCTCAACAGCTGTTTGTATCAACCTCTCGCAATCTTCCATCTTGGTCACATCGGTTGCTGTCCAAGCTACCTTACCGCCGTTGGCGCAAATCTCCTTGGCAAGCGCCTCCAATTTGTCTACCTGACGTGCCCCAAGTACAACATTGGCCCCCATTTTGGCATATTCGCAAGCCATAGCCTCGCCAATTCCAGATGATGCACCGGTGATAATCACCGTTTTCCCGTTCATAAAGTTTGCCATAACGTATTACTCCTTAATATCTATTGTTAGCGTGTCGTATGCCAATTCAACTCCCGCAGCGAGTCTTTTCTTTGACTCCTCGTGCAGCCCAATATCGTGGGATAGATGGGTTAAAAATGTTTGTCGCGGCTTCACTCGTTCGATGACGGCCATCGCCTCCTCGACATTGAAGTGTGAGTGGTGAGGCTTGAATCTTAGTGCGTTTATCACCAACGTATCCACATCTTGAAGTTTTTTCTCCTCCTCTGGCTCAATAGTCTTGAAGTCGGTCATATAGGCCAATCGCCCAATTCTATAACCCAGCACTTCAAATCTGTCGGAGTGTTTACCCTGTATAGGAATAATCTCCACGCCTTTAATCCTAAAACTCTCTTTGGCGCTAATTTCGTGCAGACGCATCTCTGGTGCACCTATATATTTATTCTCGGCAAAGGCATAGTCGAAATCCTTTCTCACGCAAGCTGCTGTCGCCTCGTTGGCGTAAATATCCACGGGGCGAATGGTGGGGAAATCGACAAAGTTAAAAGCTCTTACATCATCCAATCCTCCTATATGGTCTTTGTGCTGATGTGTAAGCAATATGGCATCAATCTCTCTGACTCCCGCCCGCAACATCTGCTGCCTGAAATCGGGTCCCCAATCTATCACAATGCGTATATCTTCGACCTCAACCATTGCCGAGGTGCGCAGACGTTTGTCGTGCCAATCCGAGGATTGACACACATTGCAATGGCACCCTATGACGGGCACACCTTGTGACGTTCCTGTTCCCAAAAATGTGAGTTTCATATCACAACTCCATAAGATTCAACTCTGCTCTACGGCGCCGACTAAATTTTTTGACAACCTCCTCATAAGAGTGGTCTATCAGGTGTCGAATGAGATCATCGTCGAGTGAGTGAATCAGCAACTGATTCCAATATCTCTTGTTGAGGTGCCACGCAGGCTCAATGGCTGAGTATCGCTCCCTAAGTTTCAGCGCATAGTCAGCGTCGCATTTCAAGGCCAAAAATCCTGGTCTTTCCAGCGGCATACAAGCGAAAATCTTCCCTGCAACCTTAAACACCAATGTGCTGTCATCAAAGGGAAACTCCTCTGTGACCAACTGTTTTTGCAGACAGTATTCTCGAATACTCTCAATATCCATCTCTATTCAGGTATATATCCCGTATCCTCGCACAGCATTGTGCCCGATGCGGCTGTCACAGCCAATTCGTCACAACGGTTATTCTCTACGGTTGAGGCGTGACCCTTCACCCACACAAACTTCACTCTGTGGCGGCGATAGATACGCAGAAAACGCATCCAGAGGTCGGGGTTTTTCTTTCCTGCAAAGCCCTTCTTCTCCCAACCGAATACCCAACGCTGATTTACAGCCTCGACCACATATTTCGAGTCGGAGTATATCGTCACATCGTTGCCATCATATTTCAATGCCTCCAATGCCACACATACAGCCATCAACTCCATACGGTTGTTGGTCGTAAGTCGAAAACCTGCCGACAGCTCTTTGCGGTGGGGCCCCGAGAGGAGCACTATTCCGTAGCCTCCCGGTCCGGGGTTGCCCAACGAAGAGCCGTCGGTGTATATGGTTATCTGTGCCATTTATGACTATTTCATTGCCTCCATACGCTCCTTGATAGCAGCGATCTTAGCCTCGGCGTCTGACTGCTTGGCGCGCTCGTTAGCCACAACCTTCTCAGGTGCAGAACTTACGAAACGCTCGTTTGAGAGTTTCTTCATTACGCTTGCCAAGAAACCTTCCAGGTAAGTGAGTTCCTCCTGCAACTTCTTCATCTCGGCCTCCTTGTCAATCTTGTCACCCATTGGGATGAAGTACTGAGTGGTCTTTACGATGAATGAGTCGGCGGTAGGATCCTTCTCGGTGATTGCGGTGATGCCTTCCAAATTACACATCTTGATAATCACTGCAGCCATCTCAGCTGGATAGTTCTCGTCGCTGATTACGTTCAATGCGAGTGCCTGCTTCTGTGGGATGTTCTTCTGCTTGCGAACGTTGCGCACACCCGAGATAGCCTCCATTACCAAAGCAAAGCGTGCGAGCATAGCCTCGTCCACCTCGCTTGCCTCAGGCATTGGTGCAAACATAATTGTCTGGCCAGCCTCGCGTGGTGTGATGTCCTGCCAAATCTCCTCGGTAACGAATGGCATAAATGGATGGATAAGACGCATCAACAGGTCGAAGTAGTGGCGTGTTATATCCATTGTAGCCTTGTCGATAGGCTGCTGGTACGCAGGCTTCACCATCTCCAAGTACCAACCGCTGAAATCGTCCCAGAAGAGCTTGTAGATGCGCATAAATGCCTCCGAAATACGATATGTAGCGAAGAGAGAGTTAATCTCCTCGATAGCCTTCGACAAAGTGTGCTTGAACCACTCTGTTGAAATCTTGTTGTTTTCGCTCTGGGCAATATTCTCATCCACCTGCCACATTGATATCAAGCGGTAGGCATTCCAAATCTTGTTACCGAAGTTACGACCCTGCTCGCAGAGAGCCTCGTCGAACATCACGTCGTTACCAGCCGATGATGAGAGCATCATCGCTACACGCATACCGTCGGCGCCATACTTTGCAATCAAATCGAGTGGGTCAGGCGAGTTGCCGAGCTGCTTCGACATCTTGCGGCCCAACTTGTCGCGTACGATACCCGTGAAATATACATTACCGAATGGCATCTCGCCGCGGTACTCATAACCCGCCATAATCATACGAGCCACCCAGAAGAAGATGATATCTGGACCAGTAATCAAATCGTTTGTTGGGTAGTAGTATTTGATATCCTCGTTGTCTGGGTTGCGGATGCCATCAAATACCGAGATTGGCCACAACCAAGATGAGAACCAAGTATCCAATACGTCATCGTCCTGTCGCAAATCGCTCATCTGCAACTCTGTGTTGCCTGTCTTCTGGCGAGCAAGCTCCAAAGCCTTCTCGGCAGTCTCGGCGATTACATAACCACCCTCTGGTAAGTAGTATGCAGGGATGCGCTGACCCCACCACAACTGACGTGAGATACACCAATCCTTGATGTTCTCCATCCAGTGGCGGTAGGTGTTCTTATACTTTGCAGGAACGAACTTAATCACATCCTCCATCACGGCCTTTGTCGCTGGCTCTGCAATCTCCTTCATTGAGAGGAACCACTGCATCGAGAGCTTAGGCTCGATAGCCACACCCGTACGCTCTGAGTAACCCACGTTGTTGGTGTAAGCCTCGACCTTCTCCATCAGGCCAGCCTCCTGCAATGCAACCTCAATCTGCTTGCGGCACTCGAAACGATCCACGCCAACATACATACCAACCTTGTTGTTGATTGTACCATCGTCGTTGAAGATGTCAATTGAAGGCAAGTTGTACTTCTCGCCGAGCATATAGTCGTTCACATCGTGAGCAGGTGTAACCTTCAATGCACCTGTACCGAACTCGATATCCACATACTCGTCGCGGATGATTGGAATAGCACGGCCCACCAAAGGTACGATAACCTTTGCACCCTCAGGGATGTCGGCATAACGCTCGTCGTTAGGGTTCAAACATACGGCAGTATCGCCCAAGATTGTCTCTGGACGTGTTGTCGCAACAACCAAGTAGCGGTCGCTGTTCTCCAACTTATAACGCAAGTAGTAGAGCTTACCCTGTGACTCCTTGTAGATTACCTCCTCATCCGAAAGGGCAGTCTTTGCCGATGGGTCCCAGTTTACCATTCTCACACCGCGGTAGATCTTGCCCTTCTCATAGAGGTCGCAGAATACCTTGATGACGCTCTCTGTACGAGGCTCATCCATTGTAAAGCAAGTGCGGTCCCAGTCACACGAAGCACCCAACTTGCGCAACTGCTGCAAGATGATACCACCGTGCTTCTCCTTCCACTCCCAAGCGTGAGCAAGGAACTCCTCGCGTGTGAGGTCAGCCTTGTTGATACCCTCGGCTGCGAGCTTTGCCACAACTTTTGCCTCAGTGGCGATAGATGCGTGGTCGGTACCTGGTACCCAGCAAGCGTTCTTGCCAGCCTGGCGTGCGCGACGCATCAACACATCCTGCAACGTGTTGTTAAGCATATGACCCATATGTAACATACCCGTTACATTGGGTGGTGGGATAACTATTGTGTAGGGTTCGCGAGCATCTGGCTCCGAGTGAAAATGTTTGTTGTCAATCCAATACTCATACCACTTCGATTCGATATCTTGTGGCGTGTATTTATCTGCTACCATAATTGTGAAATTTATTATTGTTTTTCTTTTCGTGTTTTTCTAATGCCTCGCTTGCGCATATATACGCGCGATTTGGCAAAGATACAAAATAAATAGTTATTCTCGGCTCTTATGGCCAAAAAAAAATCCCGACTTTCGGGTCGGGAGTGGTGCTTTTTCGTTTAATGCAGAAACAAAAGTTGTATTAGTATGTATGTCGGCAGTAAAATCTTTATCGAAAACGACGTTATGTATTTGAAAAAGGTTGGCATCTTCACTCCTTCGTGTTCTGCTATTGCTTTGATCATAAAGTTTGGGCCATTGCCTATGTAGCTCATCGCCCCAAAGAATACGGCACCCATCGCTATTGCTTTTAGTATCAATTCGTTCACGCCTGCTACGGTAGCTCCGCTTGTGGTGGGGATATTTCTTGCTACGGCGTTGAATGCAATGGCTGTTGGTGAGTTGTCAAGGAATGCGGAAAGGAGTCCCGTTGAATAGTAGAATTGCCATGGTTTTGTGATGCCCAATCTCTCGGCGTTCTGACCTAAAAACAGCAGCGCGGGGGTCATTGTGATGAATATTCCGATGAATATATATGCAACTTCGATGATTGGATCCCACGAAAAATGATTCTCCGCTCTGATTTGCTTGCGAGTTGTGGCTAATGAGGCAATGGCTATTGCTGTGAGTGTCAATTCTCTTAGAAATTTGATATGTAACGGCGATGTTGCGAACTCTATTTTGGGTATGTATGAGCTATTGATAAACGATACGGCAAGAATGATTAGAGCGAGGTATAGAATGTTGATCTTGCCCTCGATTTTAATTGGGCTTCGCTCTCTGAAATCGGCTATTATTATCTCGGTTTTCTCCTCTCGACAATAATATTGTCTATCGGTAAAGTAGTATGTGCAAAGGAGTAATACTCCAAGGCTTGCCCATTGTGGGAGCATTTTGAAAAACCATCCAAAGTCAGCTCCTTGTAGGTATAGTAGGAAGAGTGGCGGGTCGCCCAGAGGTGATAAAATGCCTCCGCAGTTGGCTACCAGAGCTATGAAAAATAAGATTGTGTGTGTTTTATGCTCTCTGTGGTTGTTTATTTTCAGAAGTAGATGAATTAATAGCATTGCGGCTCCTGTTGTGCCTATGAACGACGCCAGGATGTAACCGATGGTTAAAATGGCTGTGTTGTTGCTTGGTGTGGCTCGGATATGTCCTTTGATGAGTATTCCGCTGGTGACGGTGAAAAGACTGCCCAGAAGAACGATAAAAGGAGTGTAGTCGAATAGTATTTGGTGTGAAAGTTCATTGCCCATATCTCTTTTAATCAGGTATATAGCAGTTGGGATGCTGAGAATGATGGCGATTAAAAGTTTATTGATATTCTTATGCCAAAAAGCCTTGGCCGTCAGGGGTAGAATTGCTATACTCATCAGCATTAAAACGAAAGGAATTAATGCCCAAATCTCTATTTGTTGCATAGTTTTATCTCTTATTCTTGTGGATTAATTAATTTTCTATTGCGATTGTATTAATATGCATTAAATCTGCGAATTTATGTTGTCGCAAGCGGCGGGTTTATCTCTTTTGTTTGCGTTCGATGACTTTGTGATTTTGCTTGTGTGGTATTGTGGTTTGTGTCATTTCCTGTGAATTAAAAATACTTTCCTTTGTTGAGCAACAATAGTGCAAATCGCTTCGTTTATTAATAGTTATTAACAATCTTTAATAAATATATGGTATTGTGATATAAATTTATTATTTTTGCAATTGAGAAAATGTGTCGTTACGAGTGCTTGGAGTTTCTCTACGGAGCGAGTTGGTAGGGAATGTGTACTTAAACGATGAGTTAAAATTTAGGATTATGACTAAGAAGAATAATAATATTGAATTGGCAGATTTGGACGCTATGCCAGAACTTTTGGATGGCCGCCATCACGTTGTGCCAATTATTACCAGCGGCGATGATATTGTAGAGGAGGTTACTCTTCCCGAATCGTTGCCTATCCTCTCTTTGCGTAGCTCGGTGTTGTTCCCAGGTGCTATTACCCCTATTACGGTAGGCCGCGAGAAGAGCATCAAGTTGGTGCGCGATGTTAATGCTGATAAGGGTATCTTGGGTGCTGTACTCCAACGCGAGAGCGATGTAGAGGTGCCATCGCCCAATGATATGTACAAGGTCGGTACTGCTGCTAGAATCATCAAGATTTTGGAGATGCCCAACGGCAATCTTACGGTTATTTTAAGCGGTTTGGAGAAGATCGAGGTGGGTGAGTATTTGCAGTCAGAACCTTACTTGAAGGCTACTGTGCGTACTATTCGAGACTCTCAACCTGATGAAAATAATGTTGAGTTTCAGGCCTTGGTTGATTCAGTTCGTGAGGTGGCTCTCAATATCATCAATATCTCGGCTTCGATGCCAAAGGAGGCAGTCTTTGCGTTGAAGAACTTGGATTCTCCTCGTGGCTTGGTTAATTTCGTTTGTACCAATATGGACTTCTCGGACGATGATCGTCAGGCGTTGTTGGAGGCTCCTGGTTTACTGGCCCGTACTCGTAAATTGTTGGAGATTTTGGTGCGCGAGCAGCAGATGGCAGAGCTTAAAAACGAGATTCAGGAGAAGGTTAAGCGCGAGATTGATAAGCAGCAGCGCGATTACTATCTCCAACAGCAGATGCGTACAATTCAGGATGAGTTGGGCGACACAACCGATGCCGAAATTGATCAGATGCGTGAGGCTGCCAAGAAGAAAAATTGGTCAAAGGAGGTTGGCGAACTCTTCGAGAAGGAACTTGCAAAGGTTGAGCGCTTGAACCCTGCCGTTGCTGAGTATTCAGTTCAGATGACCTATCTGCAACTGATGTTGGAACTTCCCTGGGATGATGTGACAGCTGATAATCTCGATTTGGAGCGTGCTCGTCAGCAACTCGATGATGACCACTTCGGTTTGGAGGAGGTCAAGGAGCGCATCTTGGAGCACTTGGCAGTGATTAAGTTGAAGGGCGATTTGAAGTCGCCTATCATCTGCCTCTATGGCCCTCCGGGAGTGGGTAAGACATCGCTCGGCCGCTCTGTTGCCACTGCGTTGGAGCGTAAGTTTGGTCGCATCTCGTTGGGTGGTCTTCACGACGAGAGCGAGATTCGTGGTCATCGCCGTACATACATTGGCGCAATGCCTGGTCGTATTATCCAGACCATCAAGCGTTGTGGCTCATCTAATCCTGTGATTATCCTCGATGAGATTGATAAGATCACGGTGAGCAACCACGGCGACCCATCATCAGCATTGTTGGAGGTGTTGGATCCCGAGCAGAATACAACATTCCACGATAACTATCTCGATACAGAGTACGATTTGTCAAAGGTGTTGTTCATAGCTACGGCCAACGATATCGGTGCCATCAATCCAGCGTTGCGCGACCGTATGGAGATGATTAATATCCCTGGATATATCCTCGAAGATAAGGTACAGATTGCCCAGAAGCACCTGTTGCGCAAGCAATGTGAGGCCCACGGCGTGGCCGAGAGCGAGTTGCAACTCTCTGGTGAGATGATGGAGAAGATTATTTCGGACTACACTCGTGAGTCGGGTGTGCGTTCTTTGGATAAGAATATCGCCAAGTTGGCGCGTGCTCGTGCCAAGCATATCGCTTTTGGTGAACAGTATACCGCCTCGCTTACAAGTGAGGATTTGGAGACAATCTTGGGTAAGGCTAAGTTCCGCAACGATGAGTACGAAATTGCGGGTATGATTGGTGTTGTGACAGGTCTTGCGTGGACAGCTGTCGGCGGCGATATTCTCTACATTGAGTCAGTCTTGACTCCTGGTAAGGGTGGTTTGAACTTGACGGGTAATTTGGGCGATGTGATGAAGGAGTCGGCTACTATTGCCTACGAATGGGTGCAGGCTCATCACGAGGAGTTGGGTATTGATGCCGAGCTCTTCGAGAAGAAGAACCTTAATATCCACGTTCCCGAGGGTGCCATTCCAAAGGATGGACCTTCTGCAGGTATCACTATGGTCACTTCTATTGTCTCAACCTTTACAAAGCGCGAGATCAAGGAGCGAATCGCTATGACGGGCGAGATGACCTTGCGTGGTAGGGTAATGCCTGTGGGTGGTATCAAGGAGAAGATTTTGGCAGCCAAGCGTGCTGGTATTACCGAGCTCATATTGTGTGAGGATAACCGCAAGGATGTGGAAGAGGTTAAGGCTGAGTATGTTGCGGGCCTTACCTTCCACTATGTCAAGCAGATTGACGAAGTTTTGAAATTGGCGTTAAAGTAAAATATTATATCACAATGGCTAAGGAGTTGAAATTCATTGCTATTATCCCTGCCCGCTATGCCTCGACGCGCTTTCCTGGTAAGCCGCTGGCACAGTTGGGAGGTAAGCCCGTTATTGAGCGTGTCTATGAGCGAGTTACCTCGGTTATCTCAAATGCAGTTGTAGCCACAGATGATGAGCGTATATATGCGGCTGTTGAGGCTTTTGGTGGAAAAGTTGTTATGACTTCGCCTGACCACAAGAGTGGTACCGACCGTTGCTGGGAGGCCTACTTGAAACAGGGCGAGGAGTACGATGTGGTAATCAATGTTCAGGGTGATGAGCCTTTCATTGCTGAGTCGCAACTTCGCTCCATTATGGAGTGCTTCAATGACGAGGCAACCGACATCGCGACCCTTGTGAAGCCATTTGTTCCTGAGGATGGTCTTGCGGCGTTGCAGAATCCCAACTCGCCCAAGGTGGTCCTAGACAATCAGTCGCGAGCAATCTATTTCTCACGTTCGGTAATCCCATACTTGCGCGGAGTGGATGAACAGGAGTGGTTGTCAAGCCATACCTTCTACAAGCATATTGGTATGTATGCCTTCCGTCGCAAGGCGTTGAGTGAGGTGACGTCGTTGCCTCAATCTACGCTCGAAAAGGCTGAGTCTTTGGAGCAGCTTCGTTGGTTGGAGAATGGTTATAAGATTGGCGTCGGTATTACCGATGTGGAGACTGTTGGCGTCGATACTCCCGAGGATTTGGAGCGTGCTGAGCAGTTTTTGATTCAAAATTCATAATTCAAGATTCAAAATTAAGTTTTTGTTTTTGAAAAATATTGAAATAGCAATCTAAACAGTATTGAAATAAAATCTTAAAACTATGAATAAATTTGTTGCAGGTCCCTGCGTGATTGAGTCGGCTGAGTTGCTTGACTGCGTAGCGGCAAAATTGGTAGAGATTAACTCTCGTTTGGGTGTTGATATTATCTTCAAAGCTTCGTTCGATAAGGCTAACCGTACATCTCTCACGTCGTATCGTGGCGTGGGTTTGGATAAAGGTTTGCAGATGCTTTCTGATGTGAAGTCAAAGTGGGGTTTGAAGCTCTGCACCGACATTCACGAGGCGTGGCAGGCAGCCCCAGCGGGCGAGGTTATCGACGTGGTGCAGATTCCTGCTTTCTTGTGCCGTCAGACCGATTTGTTGGTAGCAGCGGCTAAAACAGGCAAGATTGTAAACATCAAGAAGGCGCAGTTCCTCTCGGGTGAGGATATGATTTACCCTTACGAGAAGGCTGTTAAGTCGGGTGCCCAGGAGGTATGGCTTACCGAGCGCGGCAATATGTATGGCTACAACAATTTGGTGGTAGATTTCCGCAATATCCCCGATATGAAGAAGATTGCATCGACTGTGGTGATGGATTGTACTCATAGCGTGCAGCGTCCAGGTGCGGCTGGTGGTAAGACGGGCGGTAACCGCGAGTTTGTGCCAGCTATGGCTCAGGCGGCCAAGGCGTTTGGAGCAAATGGCTTCTTCTTTGAGGTTCATCCCGATCCAGACAAGGGTATGAGCGATGCGGCTAATATGCTCTATTTGGATCAGTTGGAGGCTGTTGTTGCGAGCTTGATTTAATCCTAATCATAACCTTAAAACTTAAAAGATGAATTTTACATCACAACAAATCATAGAGTTGGCTCAGCGCACGCTTCGTATCGAAGCCGAGGCGTTGGAGGTAATGTCAAACGGAATAGGCGAACAGTTTGTCGCTGCTGTGAACCGTATTTTGGAGAGCACAGGCAAACTCATTGTCACAGGAATGGGTAAGTCGGGCTTGGTGGGCCGTAAGATTGCGGCAACATTGGCAAGTACTGGAACTCCAAGTTTCTATCTCCATCCCGGCGAGGCATTCCACGGCGATTTGGGTATGATTTCCAAGGAGGATGTGATTCTCGCACTCTCGTTCTCGGGCGAAACCGATGAGGTGTTGAAGATTGTACCATTTATCCACTCTAACGGCAACACCCTGATTTCTATGACGGGTAACAAGGAATCGACGCTTGTCAAAAATTCTAATATCCACCTCGATGTGAGTGTTAAGGAGGAGGCTTGTATCCTTCGCTTGGCTCCTACCACATCGACAACTGCCCAGATTGCTATGGGTGATGCGTTGGCTGTGGCTCTGATGAAGGCCAGGGAGTTCACTGCGCTGGATTTTGCACGTTTCCATCCAGGTGGTAGCCTGGGTCGTAGATTGCTGATGACTGTGGGCAATGTGATGCGTAAGAGTGAGTTGCCTATTGTCGCTCCCGATTGTACGGCTACCGAGATGATTCACAAGATGAGCCGTGGTGGCTTGGGTCTTATTGTGATTATGGATGGCAATAAGATTGAGGGTATTGTGACCGATGGCGATGTTCGACGCGCTATGGAGAGTCGTCAGGCTGAGTTCTTTAACATTCGTGCCATTGATATTGCGACCCGTTCGCCAAAGTCAATCAACGTAAATGCAAAACTCGTTGAGGCCGAGAAGATGATGACTGCACATAAGGTCAATTCGTTGCTTGTGACTTCTGACGAGGGAGCGTTGCAGGGCGTGATCCAGATCTACGATATTAAGTTGTAATTTTTATTTGAATATAAATAATCCAAAAGAATATGAAGAGGTTGTTTTTGTTGACGGTATTTACCGTATGTGTGATATGTGCGCCACGAGCGCAGGAGAGAGAGGGCTGGACTGCACTCTTCAATGGTCGTAACCTTAATGGTTGGACCAAGTTGGGCGGCAAGGCTCAGTATAAGGTCGATAAAGGTGAGTTGGTGGGCATTTGCACCGCAGGTCAGCCCAATACATTCTTGGCTACCAAGGCCGAGTATAGCGACTTTATTTTGGAGTACGAGTTCAAGGCCGATGATGGTGTGAATTCTGGCGTGCAGTTGCGTAGTCACTCCGACGAGGACTATCGTGATGGTGTGGTTTACGGATATCAGTGCGAGATTGATTCACCTACAACTACCGCTTCAATTTATGATGAGCAGCGTCGAGGTTGGCTCTACAACGAGCCTCAGATTCAACGCGACTACCGCGAGGGTGAGTGGAACAAGATAAGAGTTGAGGCTGTTGGTAGCCACATCAGAGTTTGGCTCAATGGTAAACCTACGGTTGATATGCTTGACGATGCCGATGCCAAGGGCTTTATCGCTTTGCAGGTCCACGAGATTGGCGCCAACAAGGCGATGGTGGGTCGTGAGATTCGTTGGCGTAACATCTTTATTAAGACTGCGGATTTGGAGCGCGAACAGTTGCCTGAGATTAGCGAGATTCCTCAGCGTAACTATGTGGCTAATCACCTGTCAAAGCGCGAGCAGGCTCAGGGTTGGGCTCTGTTGTGGAATGGTGAGGATATGTCGGGCTGGAAGAGTCTTGATCCTAAGAATGATATGACCAAGGGTTGGACTCCAACAGATGGCATATTGGTAATTAAGCCACAGTCTGGCGCAGGCGATATCATCACAGAAAAGAAGTATCGCAATTTTGAACTTTCGATTGACTTCAAGATTACAAAGGGTGCTAATAGCGGAATCAAATATTTCATCTCAGAGAATGGTAGCATCGGATGCGAGTTCCAGCTTTTGGATGATGAGAACCACCCCGATGCCAAGATGGGCTTCAAGGGTAATCGCCGCTTGGGCTCGCTCTATGACATCATCCCGGCTCAGGGCTGGAAGCACGCCGACCATTATGGCTGGAACACAGCTCGCATCGTGGTTCAGGGTAATAAGGTCGAGCATTGGCTCAACGGAGTGAAGATTCTCTCATATGAGAAGGGTGGTCAGATGTGGCAGACATTGGTGTCGCATAGTAAGTTTGCCGATGTTAAGAATTTTGCTGGTGGTGACGGTGGCCATATTTTGTTGCAGGATCATTTCGATGAGGTGCACTTCCGTAATCTCAAAATCAGGGAGTTATAATCCACTAAAATATGAAGGATAGCATAATTACAGCTCACGCCAAGCGTCGTGAGTTGATTGTATGGCTCGTATGTTTTGTTATTGCCAATGTGACTAATTGGATCTCAATTGTGAGATTCTCTGCGCCTTGGTATGAGGCGTTTACGCAGATTGGCTATGTGGTGATGTTGTCGCTGGTAATCTATTTTCTGGTGGCATTGGTACGCGTAGCCTGGTGGGTGTTGAGTCGCGTATTTGGTAAAAAGTAGTGACGATGCAGTTTCGTTTCAGCAACCACAATCCCAAGCATCCAATCTCATCGTGTAGGTTTGATGCTATGCATACCCGCATCGAGATGCTCTTTGTGGGTTTGGCGGAGAAGTCGGGAGAGGCGTTGGCTGATGAAATTCATCGCGTAACAAAGGATATGGAGCGACGCTTCAATCGCTTCGATATGCGTAGTCCATTGTCGATGCTCAATTCTCGTGCAGCGGCCGAGAGTGTTGGTGTGGATGATGAGTTGTATATGGCACTGGAACTATGTGAGGTGTTTCGTGTGGCCACAAAGGGATATTTCTCGGTGGCGCCATCATCGCTGATGGCAAAGCCATATAGCTTGGAGCCAGCAACTCATAGCGTTAAGTTTATTAATCACCACACCTTGCTCGATATGGGCGGTTTTGCCAAAGGCTTTGCCTTGGAGCAGGTCATTAAGCTGGCTCGCCAGAATGGGGTAGAGTCGGGATTGGTTAATTTTGGCAATAGCTCGATTGCCTCCATAGGTCATCATCCCTATGGCGAGTGGTGGCAGGTAGGCGTCGAGAATCCTGAGCGACGTGGCGAGATGGCTTGTGAGGTGCACCTTTGCGACTCGGCAATATCGGTGTCGGGGCGTGCGCCTTCGGGTGAGTATCATATCGTGAATCCTCATACGGGAGCGCGAGTGGCGCAGGATGAGTTAATCTTGGTCGAGGGTCGTTCGGCGTTGGTTGCCGAGATTCTCTCCACAGCTTTATACGCAGCCCCAAGTTCCGAGCGAGAGGCTATACTAAAACAATTTGAAGGTTACTCGGCTACCGAGATTTTATGTTCGAAGTCTGGTGTTGCAGAGTGTAGAAAAATATAGTAACACAAATAAAATGAACAGAAAAGAGTTTTTGTCCGATTGTGGTAAGATGGGTTTGGCGGGAGTGACACTCTCGCTCTTCCCGTGGTTGGAGTCGTGTAGCGAGAAGTCGAAGCGGGAGGTGCAGGGCGAGAAGGTACGTATAGGTATCATAGGTACCGGCTCGCGCGGCTTGTTCCACATTAAACACCTTGTGCAGATGCCTCAGGCGGAGGTTGTGGCTTTGTGTGATAACTATCGCCCTCATTTGGAGGATGCTGCACAGTATTATCCCGAGGCGAAACTCTATGATGACTATCGCCGTTTGTTGGAGAATGGTGACGTTCAGGGTGTGATTATCGCCACACCTCTGTATCTCCACGCTCCGATGACTATCGCGGCATTGGAGGCTGGTAAGAGGGTCTTTTGCGAGAAGTCGATGGCCTATACGATGGACGAAGCTCTTGAAGTCTATAATCGTCGCAAGGAGCTCAATGGAGTGCTCTTTATTGGTCAGCAGCGTCTGTTTGATCCCAAATATGTGAAGGCTATGCAGATGATTCACGAGGGCGTGATAGGCGATGTCGTTGGTGTGAGAAACTATTGGTATCGCAACAATAATTGGCGTCGCGAGGTCCCCTCTCCCGAGTTGGAGCGTCATATAAACTGGCGATTGTATAGCGAGTATTCGCGTGGCCTGATGACCGAGTTGGCGTGCCACCAGTTGCAGAACGGCTCGTGGGCTATGGGTCAGTTGCCTTCTCAGGTGATGGGTGCTGGTAGTTTGCTACATTGGACTAAGGAGGATGAGCGCGATGTATATGATAGCGTGAGTGCTATTTTTACCTATCCAAATGGTGTGAATATGACTTTTGAATCGATTATCTCGAATAAGCATTTTGGTATGGGTGAACAGATTCTCGGCACCAAGGGTACGATTGATTTGGTTACAGCTCTCCATTATACCGATGAGCCCGCACCAAAGGGCAGTGGTATCGAGCAACTAATCGAGCAGATTGAGCAGGGCGTGATGAGTAATTCGGTCTTTGCTGGCACGTCGTGGGCAGCCGAATCGGCTACGCTTGCACCTGGTAGGCCGATTATGCAGAATGTGAAGGTAGTATCGGGCGAGAGTTCGGTGGGTGCCGAGGCTGATGGCTCGAAGGAGTTGTTGGAGGCGTTCCTTCATTCCGTGGTTACGGGCAAACAGCCCGAGAAGGTGTTGGAGGAGTCATACTATGCAACTCAGTTTGCTCTGTTGGCCGATAGAGCAATGCGTGAAAATAAGATTCTAACACTTGATGATAAATATAAGGTGCCTTATTCACCATTAAAATAATATGTATAAAAATCTGCAAGAATACATAGCTCGTTTGGAGCAAGAGGGTGAGCTGATAAGGGTTAAAACGTCTGTATCAACACGCTTCGAGATAGCCGAGATTACTGACCGTATGGCAAAGAGTGAAGGCGGAGGCAAGGCTTTGTTCTTTGAGAATACGGGCACAGAGTTTCCTGTTGTGACCAATATGATGGGCTCAAAGCGTCGTATGGCGATGGCTTTGGGTGTCGAGAAGTTGGAGGATATCGGCAAGCGTATTGAGGCTCTGCTGGGTGATGCATTGAGCCCCAAAGTTACGATGTGGGATAAAATGAAGATGTTGCCTTTGCTGGCCGATGTGGCGAAATGGTTTCCCAAGAAGGTGTCGGGTAGAGGCGAGTGTCAGCAGGTGGTGTGGCAGGGTGAAGATGTGGATTTGGAGCGCCTGCCAATGCTTCATTCGTGGGAGTCGGATGGTGGCGCTTTTGTGACACTGCCAATGGTGCATACCCTGGACCCTGAAACGGGAATCCCTAATGTGGGAATGTATCGTATGCAACGCTTCGACAAGCGTACTACGGGAATGCACTGGCATATTCACAAAACGGGTGCGCGCCATTATGATGGCTACAAGCGTCAGGGTAAGAGGATGCCTGTTGTGGTGACTCTGGGAGGTGATCCGGTCTATACCTATTCGGCTACGGCTCCTATGCCCGATAATATGGATGAGTATTTGTTGGCGGGTTTTCTGCGCCAAAAGCCGGTGAAATTGGTCAAGGCTTTGACGTGTGATATACGCATTCCTGAGGATTGTGATTTTGTTATCGAGGGCTATGTTGACCCTCAGGAGCCAAAGGTCGTAGAGGGAGATTTCGGCGACCATACGGGTTTCTATTCGTTGAAGGATTTCTATCCTCGTTTCCACGTCACTTGTATTACTCATCGCAAGGGTGCAATCTATCCCGCTACGGTGGTTGGTGTGCCGCCTCAGGAGGATGCTTATATTGCCGAGGCTACTGAGCGAATATTCTTGGCACCGATTCGTCTGGCGGTACAGCCCGAGGTGAATGATTTGTGGATGCCAGTGGAGGGTACGGCTCATAATTTGGCCGTTGTTTCTATCGATAAGCGTTACTGTGGACAGTCCAACAAGGTGGCGCAGTCGTTGTGGGGAGCTGGACAGATGATGTTTAATAAATATATGGTAGTGGCATCGTCAGCTGTGAACATCCGTTCCTTTGCGGAGTTGGCAAAACTTATGCGAAGAGCCGATTTGAGCAAAACGGTTATCCGTTCCGAGGGTGTGCTCGATGTTCTGGATCACGCTACGGCAACGTGTGGCTTTGGAGGTAAGTTGGCGATTGATTTGACCGATGTAAACCCCGATGAGGCGGTAGAGGCGATTGCGGAGCCACGTCAGGCCGAGCCAATGGGTGGTGTGAGTCTGTTTGATACGCGTTTTGTCGAGGAGTGTGGCTTGTTGTTGCTCTTTGCCGATGAGCAGCGCCCTGTGGAGGTGGATGTTGAACTCTATCTGAGAAGCAATAATATAGAGGGAATGAAATACGTCGCCTTGTTTGATTATCAGGCGGCAATGTCGATGAAGCCAAGCGATTTGTTGTGGCTGGCGATGGCTAATAGCGATCCGCGTCGTGATGTGACGTTCTTGTCGGGCGGAGAGTTATTGCTCGATGCACGCAGTAAGCATCCTGGTGTGGGCGATAACCCCAAGCGCTTCCCCAATGTGGTGATGTCGTCGGTAGAGACCATTCGCCAGGTCGATGAGCGTTGGGCGGAGTATGGCCTGGGTGAAAAGATTGACTCGCCATCGCGCCGATATAGAAAACTATGGCTCTCGTCGAGGGCAGAGTGGTAGGCCTTGTATGAAACTATTTACCGACCAGCAATACCGAGGATTTTTAATTCTGTTGCCAATAGCTGTGCTGTTGGTGGTGTTGGCTGTGGGTATTGAACTTGCGAAAAAGCCTCGACTGCTACTCGATGTTGTTGAGCCGGAGGAAAGGTGTGATAGTTTGCCGTTGGGGATGTTTAATCCCAATGAGGACTCTTATGATAAGTTGAGAGGAGCAGGAGTTCCTGCCGATGTGGCGGTGGGTATTATTCGCTGGCGCAGTTATGGTAAGGTCTATCGCATCAAGGAGGATTTGGCATTAGTCAGTGCAATGACCGACTCTCTTTATCTTTGCTTGGAACCATATATTGTGATTTCGGACTCTTTGCGCCCAAAGCCAAAGACAGATTTATATGCTAATGTTAGTCGTTATAGGTCTGATAAGTCAGGAGAACATAAGGTGGCGGAATATGCAAAAGAGTGTTCATCGCGAGGTGATAAGTGGCAGGACTCGTCGAGGTCAAGGCGGAATAGTGAAGAGAATAGTAGTGACTCTACAAAATACAATAAAAAGAATCGCCAAAAGGAACTACTTGAAATTAACAGTGCGGATTCGGCTTCGCTTGTTGGAGTGTATGGTATAGGAGCAAAAAGTGCAGCCGAGATAGTGAAATACCGCGATTTGCTGGGCGGATACCACTCCGTAGAGCAAATTTCGGAGTTAAAATGCATCACAGAGCAAAATTATGAGAAAATTTTGCAACAAATTTGTTGTGATAGTTGCAAAATATCAAAAATAGATATTAACTTTGCGACCGCTAAAGCGGTTGGTAGGCATCCTTATGTGTCACGCACTGCTTTAAGGAAGATTATTAAGCAAAGACAATTGAAAGGAGGTTGGAGTAGAATCGAAGAGATGGTCGAAGATGAAATATTATCCGAGGATGAGGCTAAGCGTTTGGCCCCATATCTTTGGTTCAGGCTTGATGCCACCGAGTAGAGCTTTGTAAACATTAGGCAATTGCCCTTTCAAGGAGAGGGTAGCCACAACAAAACAAAAGATAAAAAGAAACAATTAACAACAAAAAATAAAAAGATTTACAGTTATGATTATTATGCCAGTTAAGGAGGGCGAGAACATCGAGAAGGCCCTTAAGAAGTTTAAGCGTAAGTATGAGCGTACAGGTGTTTTGAAGGAGTTGCGTCGTCGTCAGTACTTCACAAAGCCATCAATCGCTAAGCGTGAGGCTATGCAGCACGCTATCTACGTTGAGCATACTTATCGTCAGGAGGAGTAATCCTCGGCTGGATAAGCATATCGGGAGCTTCGAGAAATCGAAGCTCTTTTTTTTATGCCAAAAATGGCCGATTCTGCCAGCTTGTCAAGCTATAATTTCGCTATTCCAAAAAAAGTTCGTAACTTTAACCCAAATTTATGTATAGAATATGATAATTAAGATTATATCAAAATATTTGGAGAGTAACAAGCGCCTGGTGATACCTAATTTGGGTACTTTCATCGTTAAGGAGGAAGGTCATAAGGTGTTGTTTTCCAACTTGATGAAGACCGATGATGGAGTACTGCGCAAGTTACTCATCGAGCACGGCGTTTCGGAGTTGGAGGCAGCTGGCACCATCGACCGTTTTGTCTTTGAGGTGAATTTTAGATTGGATCGCGATGGCGTTTGTGGTTTGGACCGTTTCGGAGCATTGAAGCGTGGTGCAAACAGTACAATATCTTTCATTATCAACCCAGCAGCTCAGGGAGAGGTGTTGGATGGAGGCTTGGAGGAGCACCTCACAGAGAAGAGGGTGGCTGAGGCCGAGAAATCATCTAAGCCTGAAAAAGAAGAGGAGGCTGAGAAGATTGAAAAGGTTGAGGTGAAGACCGAGCAGCGCGAGATTGTGGAGGATGATGGTGAGGAGATCGTCATCAAGGTGGTATCGAAGGGCGAGCCAGAGAAGAAACCTGCGCGTGAGTTGATGCTCGATAATGAGAATCTGACTGCCTCGACACAGAAGCGCCCAGCTTCCTATGTCAAAGGCTTGCGCTATGGCAAGGAGGGTAAGATTGTAACGGGTCGCGAATATGCCACATCAGGCAAGAGTAAGGCTGGCGATATTATTATGAAAATAGCCATTGCTGCTGCCTTGATTGCTATGTTTGCGTTGGGATACGGTATGTGGTGCGATTGGAAGAATATGCAGAGCTTCGGTTCGGAGACGATAGAGGAGGGCATCTTTGATGAGCCTATCTCGACTGCCGAAAAGGGTATTGAGAATCCAGATTTGCAGTATATTCAGAAGTAAATTTGTAGGTTATGTCGGAAGTCGATTTGCTAACAGTCAAACAGCGATTCGGTATTATAGGCCGTTCGGAAGCGATGGACAGGGCTCTGTCTATGGCTTTGCGTGTGGCTCCGACCTCTTTGTCGGTGCTGGTGACGGGAGAGAGTGGCGTGGGAAAAGAGTTTTTCCCTCAGATAATTCACGCCTATTCGGCTCGTAAGCACGAACGATATATTGCGGTAAACTGTGGCGCCATCCCAGAGGGAACGATTGATTCCGAGCTGTTTGGTCACGAGAAGGGCTCATTTACGGGAGCTAATGAGGCGCGTAAAGGCTATTTCGAGGAGGCTGATGGCGGTACTATCTTTCTTGACGAGGTGGGTGAGTTGCCTTTGGCTACCCAGGTACGTCTGCTGAGAGTGTTACAGTCAGGAGAGTATATTCGCGTGGGCTCGGCTACTGTGAGAAAGACCGATGTGAGAGTTGTGGCAGCAACCAACAACGATCTGTTGAAGGCTATTGATAGTGGCCGTTTTCGTGAGGATTTGTATTATCGTCTGAGTACAATTTCGATATCTGTTCCACCTTTGCGTGAGCGTAAGGAGGATATTCCACTGCTTTTCAGGAAGTTCGCTGCCGATGTTTCGGTGCAATATGGGATGCCTACGGCTCGTTTGACGGACGATGCTCGTGAGATGTTGATGAATTACTATTGGCGTGGAAACATACGTCAATTAAAGAATGTTACTGAGCAGGTGTCGGCCTTGGAGCAAGAGCGCGAGATTTCAGCCCAGACTTTGGCTAAGTACCTCACTCCGATGAATTCATCGACACCAACAATGCGAATAGATAATGGAATGAGGGGCGATGATTTCTCAACGGAACGCGAACTTTTGTATAAGATATTGTTCGATATGCGCAGCGATATCAATGACTTGAAGCGTATGCTCTCGGAACTTATGCGTGGTCACGCACCTCAGTCGCAACCCGTTACGCGTGAAGTAGTGGGTTTGTTGCCATCTTCGGTAGTCGGTGAGGCAACAGATTTTGCTGAGAGCGAGGAGGTCGAGGAGGTTCCTCACCGAGAACTCACGAAGGCCGACGTGCAGCGCGAACAGATAATTCGCGCGTTGCGTAATAATAATGGCCGTCGTCGTGATGCTGCACGAGAGTTGTTTATGTCGGAGCGTACGCTGTATCGTAGAATTAAGGATTTGGATATCAACGAGGACGAAATTTAGGGTCTTCGTAATAGGTAGAGTATGAAACTTAAAAAGATATTTAAGCGAATGTTGGCTGTGGCGTTGATTTTGTGTTCAACGCTGCTGAGTAGTTGTATTTTTATGAAGGGCGGTTACTCCTTCACCGGAGCGAGTATCCCTGACGCTGCAAAGACGTTTAGCGTTGCTTACTTTCCCAATAATGCACCTATGGTGTCACCTACGTTGAGTACAACGTTGGTTGAGGAGTTGAAGGATAAGTTCTCGCGCCAGACAAAGTTGCAGCTCGTAGAGTCGGATGGTGATTTTGCGTTCGAGGGTGATATTACGGGTTATAGCTCGACAACATCTTCGGTTTCGGGTGATAACTATGCCTTGTTGAACCGTTTGACGATAACGGTCAAGGTGAGGTTTACTAATAAGATTGTTCCTGAGAATTCGTTTAATCAAACCTTCTCGGCCTTCACCGAATATGACTCATCTCAGCTCTTGACTGATATTCAGTCAGATTTGGACGCAGAGATTGTAAAACAGTTGGTGACTGATATTTTCCAGGCAGCAGCATCAAATTGGTAGTGTGATGACAAAAAAATGTAAAAAAAATATTGCCATCGATGGCGAGCAGATATTCATCTCGGAAAGCGATTTGTCTGTGTTGGAGCAGGGTCGCAGATGGGGGTTGAATTCAGATGAAGTAAAAGATGAGGTGGGCGATTTTAGTTCGCCAATCAAAGTTCTTTTGTTAAGACCCGAGATTGAGAGTAAAGAGATTGATGTTGATATACTTACACACATCACTTCAAGTGATATAATAGATAAGTTTCTAAGAACTGAAACCCATAGAATCGTAGCCGAAGAAGGTGAAGTAGAACACGAGATAACCACCGAGGCTGAGTTTTCTGACGAGGAGGATATGGTCAGCGAAGAGCTTGCAGAAGTCTACCTTGCACAGGGGCTGAAAGATATGGCAATTGAAACTTATCGTAAATTAAGTTTGCTAAATCCCGAAAAAAGTGTTTACTTTGCGGAGATTATTTCAAAGATAGAAAATTAGTAATTAAAAACAGGATAAAATTATGTTGTATTCAATTTGCATCGGATTGATTCTCGTAGCGAGTGTAATTCTTATTCTCGCGATTTTGGTTCAGAACCCTAAGAGTGGTATGGCTGCTAACTTCGGCGCTGCTAATCAGGTAATGGGTGTTCGTGAGTCAACAAATATTTTGGAGAAGACTACTTGGACTTTGGCAACTGTTGTAGTTGTTTTGAGTTTGGTTGCTACCATCTCAATGAAGGATGGTGTTGCAACAGAGAACTCATTGCAGAAGGACGCTGCTGCTTTGATGGAGCAGGTTAATGCAAACGTAGCAGCTGACGCTATGCCACAGGCTGAGATTCCAGTTGAGACTACTGAGTCTGCTGAGTAATTAGTCGGAACTTAATGAGTCAAGACACTTCCATTGGAGGTGTCTTTTTTTTGTGGCTTTATGTGATTTATTACCTCAAATCGAGCCTCGGTTTGCAAGATAATTTGTATCTTTGTTTAACTTGAAATGGATTTAATAACCAATTAATAGTTTGATAATTATGAAAAGAACACTTGTTTTACTGTTGGCATCGTTGTGTATGGTGCTTTCAGTGCAGGCTCAAACAAAGGTTAAGGAGTCGAAGACTACTTTTGCCAAGGAGGCGTTGCAGCCCTATGTGGAGAGCGGTCAGTTGGCTGGTGCTATCAGTGTATTCTACAAAGATGGAGTTCAGGAGACTTGTTGTATAGGTTATGCCGATGTTTCTCAAAAGCGAGCTATCGATATGGATAATGTCTTTATGCAGTGCTCGCAGACAAAAGGTTTCTGTGGTGTGACCATTGCAAAACTTGTGGAGGAGGGCAAAATCACGCTTGATGATCCCGTGTCAAAGTATCTTCCAGAGTTCGGTGAGTTGTGGGTGCAGGAGTATAATAAGGATGGTGTTCGTATGTTGCGCCGCGCGAAGAATGTGCTGACAGTTCGTATGGTGCTTAACCACACTGGCGGTTTCCCATTTGAGATCAGTGCAAAGCAGGGCAATATTCGTGGTGGTGGCTGGTCAGGCGGTGCTCCTCTGCGTCAAGTGGCAGCTATCGCGGCAGCTTCTCCTATTATGTTTGAGCCAGGTACAGCCGAGATGTATTCTAATACAGGAATTGACATCGGCGCGGCTATTGTCGAGGTTGTTACAGGTATGAAGTGGGAGGATTACTTAAAGCAGGAGGTGCTCAATCCTCTTGGTATGACCTCTACTTGGTTTTGGCCTACCGACAAGCAGCTCAAAACAAAGATTGAGTTGTATGCCACACAGAATAACGCTCCAGCCAAGTGGGTGGAGGAGATGGATATGCAGCAGCGTCCTTATAATGATGGTCACGTATTTGCTTCGGCAGGTGCAGGTCTTTGGACAACAGCTAATGATCAGCTTAAATTCTACAAGATGTTGATGAATCTCGGTGTGGGTGACAATGGCGTGCGCATTTTGAAGGAGGAGACCGTGAAGGATATTCTGGCTCGTTCGACTCGTCCATCGAATATGTCGGGTTACTCACTCGGTTTGGCGGCACCAGTGCAGGATAACGAGAATGCTTGGTTCGGTCACGGAGGTGCGTGGGGTACAAACTGCTCGGTGAATTGGCATACAAAGCAGTTGCGCCTTTGGGTTATCCAGAATGCGGGCGGCGGTCAGCCTTGGATGCCAGCGGTGGATAAGGCGGCGGAGAAGTTCTTCTCGCAGCCATTCGACAATGCGGGCGTGAAGGCTTATACTGGAAGAACAGAGTAGTTAGACTACATTAGATACGAAAGGCGAAAATCCCCAAGTGGGGTTTTCGCTTTTTTTTGTTTTTATCTTCGGGGGCAGGGACGGGTGCGAGTGAAACGCGCTATGCCCCGAAGATACACCCTGCGGGTGTTTTGTTAAAGGACTTATTTATAAGTCCTTTCTTTATCGACAATTGAGAGTAACTAAATATTTTAGTTGAAAAACTATAATAATTAGTTGTATGTGATTTTTTTTTAGTTATATTTGCATTGTGAAACCTAAAAACAGATTCGCTATGCAGAAACTTACCAATAAAGAGGAGGAGTTGATGAACTATTTTTGGCAGTATGGTGCTATGTTCGTCAGGGATGTCGTGATGCTTTACGATGACCCGAAACCACACTTTAACACCGTATCTACTATGGTGCGTACATTGGAGACAAAGGGTTTTCTCGACCACGAGGCTTTCGGCAATACCTATCGTTACCGCCCAGTGGTGTCGCAGGAGGAGTTTTCAAAAGGGGTGCTCGGCTCGGTTGTGACGCGCTATTTCGACAACTCTTACAAGCGCGCGGTGTCGGCACTTATCGAGGAGGAGAAAATCTCGGTGAGCGAACTTGAGGAACTTATCCGTATGGTGCAAAATCAGTAAAACAAGCGCTTATGTGGGACTTTATCCTATATCTCGGGCAGTCGGCGGTGTGCCTTGCTGCGTTGTATCTGCTCTATAAAGCGACGATGAGTTATGAGACGCTCCATCGACTAAATCGCGTGGTGTTGCTCGGCTCGGTCGTGCTGGCGGCGGTGTTGCCATTGTGCCATATCAAAATCGAGAAGGAGATTGAGGCTGTGCCGCAGATGGCAGTGGCTGGCGATGGTGCGATGGATATGGTCGTGGCGGAGCAGGGTGTGGATGCTGTGGCGGTGACTCAGGGTGTTGTTATGGTTCTCTTCCTGCTGGGTGTGGCGGTGATGGTTGCAAGGCTTGTGATAAGTCAGCTTTCTGTGTGGCGCGTGGTGCGTAGCGGCGAGCAAAGACCTCTGGTGGATGATGTGACGCTCACGGTGGTTGAGAAGTTGCCGACGCCGTTTAGTTGGTTTTCGCGTGTGGTGGTCGATAGGGATGACGAGCAGTCGAACCTCGACCTTGTGCTTGAGCACGAGTTGGCGCATATTCGCCTACGCCATTCGTGGGATGTGCTGGCGGTGGATATTGCTCTGTGCGTGTGGTGGTTTAACCCTGCGCTGTGGCTTTTGCGCCGCGAATTGCAGAGCCTGCACGAGTATCAAGCTGATGAGGCGGTACTCCGTAGGGGCATTGATGTAAAGACCTATCAAATATTATTAATAAAAAGGGCAGTTGGCTCAAGACTCCACTCCGTTGCCAACTGCTTGAATCACAGTAATCTTAAAAATAGAATAACTATGATGTGTAAGAAAAATTCTTCAAGGTGGTCGGCAGCAAAGTTGTTGCTTGTACTGCCATTGGTGGCTGTGTCGCTGGCGGCGACTGCCACAACTGTCTATGTTACAAAACAGCAAGACAAAGGTAATGAAAATTTTGCTATTGAGCAAGAATCAGAAAATTCAACAATTAGAATATCTGATGAGAAGATATATCTCAATAGCGAGGAAATACCTTTCGATGAGTTGAAAGAGCGTGTGCAGGATTTTCGCCAAATCAACCTCGTAGCCGACGATGGAACTACTATGGGCGAGGTGGCCGATGTTAGGTCGGAGTTGCGAGTGAACCCAGAGTTGAAGGTGAATTATCTTGCGAATGATACGGTGAAGATAAATTCGACCCAACATCTCACGGTAAAGTCTGTAAAGTCAGTCCCTATGGAAGACCTTAAAAAGAGTGATACCATTGAGATGAAGTCGGCAACGGGCGAGTCTATTTGGGTGAGATATATTGGAGATGGCTCATCTGTACTTGTGCTGATTGATGGCAAGGAGGGTAATATGGAAGATTTGAAAGTCGAAGATATAGAATATTTTACCGTTGTCAAAAACGAGGAGGCGCTCAAAGCTTATGGCGAGAAGGGTAAGAATGGCGTTATATTGATTACAACAAAGAAAGCAAAGTATAATAGAGTATTTTCGCAAGGAACTCCAATCGAAGAGACACAACAGTCTGTGCAGGAGGCGTTTATTAAGTGTGAGTATATGCCTACATTCCAGGGTGGCGATTTGAATGCGTATCGTAATTGGTTTCAGTCGCAGTTGCAGTATCCCGCCGAGGCAAAAGAAAAGGGTATTAATGGTCGTGTAATCTTCTCGTTTGTAGTTGAGATAGATGGTTCGGTAAGCGAATTTAAGGTTTTGAATACCCCCGATAAGTTGCTCTCGGCAGAGGTTGAACGAGTGTTTAAACTCACTCCAAAGTGGGAGGCTGGCGAGCAGAACGGTAAGGCGGTGAGAGTGAAATTTACTGTTCCAATTACATTTACTCTTTAATAAGCAGTTATCAATGATAGGTTGGCGAAAATCTCTGCGGAGGTTTTCGCTTTTTTTTTACTCTGCCTGGCGGTAGATGCTTTTCAGGCGGTTGGACATAAAGTATTGGAATATGCCTCGCAGAGCCATAAACGATGTGAAGGCGAGCCAGAGGGCGTTGTTGCCAATCACGGGGCGGAGCGAGAAAAATAGTCCGAAATAGAGCGCGGTGGCGATAAGCATCGAGTCACGCATAATGCGCGACTGGGTTGCACCAACCATCACGCCATCCATCATAAACGGCAACGATGCCGCCAGCGGAATGGCTATTATCCAGCCAATATAACGCCTTGCATAGTCCAAAATCTGTGCGGTGTTCTCCGCGCCATCTTCGATAAACATACCGAGCAACTCCTGCCAAAAACCAGTGTAGAGAGCCGAATAAGCAACTCCTACAAAGATGCTCCAAAGCATACAGCGCTTCACGCATAGGCGCAGCGAGCCGCTGTCCTTAGCGCCGATGAAACGCCCCGTGAGCGCCTCGGCGGCATAGGCGAAACCATCGGTCATATATGAGAATAGGGTGAATAGTTCTAAAAGAATGGTGTTCACCGCAAGGATTGTGTCGTCACCCATACGAGCCGAAGCGGCTGTGAAGAAGGTGTAGGCTGCGACGATGCAGAGTGTGCGGATGATGATGTCGCCGTTGATTGAGAAGAACGCCTTCAAGGTTTTAAGGTCGATAATTTCTGCAAACGAGATGCGTACCATTTTGTGGCGATAGTGCCACCAGGTGATGAGTGCAGTGATGGCCACGCCAGTCCATTGCGCTACAACCGAGGCGTAGGCGATGCCCGTGATACCCCAACCCAGCGGGAAGGCAAACCAAAGGCTGCACACTATGTGGATTATGTTTACCACGATGGCTACAATCATCGGGATGATGGCGTTCTGCATACCCGTGAGCCAGCCGTTCAGCGCAAAGAGCAGCACGCCTGCTGGTACGGCCCAGATGCGGGCAAAGAAGTATTCGGCCACCTGATCGCCGCCATTCATAATTTTTATAGCCGCATTGCCGATGGGGTGTTGCAAAAGGAGCATCAGTACACCCACCGCCAGCGCAACCATCGTCGAGCGGGCAAGCATCAGGGTGGTGGTGCGACTATCCCCCGCGCCAAAGGCCTGGGCTGTAATGCCGCTTGTGCCCATACGGATGAAGGCGCAGTTCCAATAGATGAAATTGAAGATGGTCACACCGATTGCCAGCGAGCCGATGTTGGTCACCGCCTCGCCCAAATGTCCCGCAATCATCGTACCCACAATACCCATAATTGGTACAGTGATGTTGGAGATGATGTTGGGCACTGCTATGCGTAGTATCTCCCTATTGATGTTCATAACCGTTAGGCAAAGATAGAAATATTCTGCGATATTTAGGCAGGAAGGTGATTGATAACGATTTTTTAACTTTAATGGCGGGTAAATTGTCGTTAATTGTCGGAAATTTGGATTACCTTTGCACCCGCAAAATTAGAAGATAAATCAAACATTATGAAAAAGTTTAGTCAGGACTCTACATCGGCTTTGTCGCGTTTTTCGCGTGATAAGCGTCAGCGTGCAACATCGTCAGAGCGTGTAGAGCGTGGTCCCCGTCCTCAGCGTGATGCCGACAACGAGGGACGCCCAGCGAGAAATTCTCGCCGTGAGGATGCTCATCGTGCATCGTACAATCCTAATTTCTCATCTGATAACCGTTTGCGTGGCGGCGAGAGCCGTGGCGTGGGTCGCGGTTATGGCGAGCGCGGTATGCGTGATGAGAAGCCTCGCACAGCTCGCTCATTTGGTAGCTCACGCGGCGAGGGTCGTTTTGAGAAGCCAATGAGTGGCGAGGGTAACCGCTTCGAGAAGCCAATGCGCAGCGAGGGTGGTCGTTTCGAGAAGCCAGCAAAGGCAGGTTATGGTAAGAAGTTCAATTCGGAGCGCGGCGAGCGTTCGGAGCGTTCATTTGGCGATAAGGGCAAGCGTTCGTTCCGCAAGGATGGCGATGCTCCACGTTCATATCCAAAGTATGCAGCCAAGCAGATTGGCGAGATGCGTCTGAACCGTTTCTTGGCTCAGTCGGGTCTTTGCTCACGTCGTGAGGCTGATGACTTTATCACAGCAGGTTTGGTGACTGTGAATGGCCAGATTGTGACAGAGCTCGGTACAAAGGTGCGTTCTACTGACGAGGTGAAGTTCAACGACGAGCGTGTACAGGGCGAGAAGAAGGTATATTTGGTGTTGAACAAGCCTAAGGGCTATGTGACATCATTGGAGGATCCTCACGCCGATAAGACAGTGATGGAGCTCGTTAAGGATGCTTGCTCGGAGCGCATCTATCCTGTGGGTCGTTTGGATAAGAACTCACTCGGTCTGCTTCTCTTCACTAACGATGGCGATGTGACACGTCAGCTCACTCACCCTTCACTTGAAAAGAAGAAGATTTATCAGGTGACACTCGACAAGGCACTTACTCGTGCTGATATGGAGCAGCTCACCGAGGGTATCACTTTGGAGGATGGCGAGATTTATGCCGACGAGGTGGCTTACGTTAGCGAGAGCAAGAAGGATGTAGGTATTGAGATTCACTCAGGTCGTAACCGTATCGTGCGTCGTATGTTTGAGCACTTGGGTTATGCGGTGCAGAAGCTCGACCGTGTATATTACGCAGGTATCACAAAGAAGAACCTCAAACGTGGCCAGTGGCGTTTTCTCACTCGTGAGGAGGTTGATCGCTTGAAGAGCGGCCGCTACGAGTAGTGAAATTGTCCACCAGACAACTTCATAATGCCTAAGAATCCTCTCGCGAGAGTATTATGATTGAGAAAGTAGCTGAAATTAAAGTGACAAAAATGCCTTGGAGTGATGGTGGACAACCTCCGCACTTGATTTCAATCACCTACAAAAATTAAATAAAAAGGCTCCCTTACGGGGAGCCTTTTTGTGTACAATCCAACAGCGTTTAATGTGTTGCCTTATACCACGCAGTCTTAATATAGTGGCTTTGATATACCGAAGCAGGGGCTGAGGTGTTGAGACCCGAGTAAGAGTCGATGTTGTAATATCCTCGGTTGCCATAGGCTGAGTAGTACTTCGAAAGTGTGTAGGCCTTGACAACTGTGCGTCGCATCTGCTCATCGAAGGCGGCTTTTAGTTCAGCATCAGCTGTGTATTCATTCACATAGTCGCCCAAATCGAAAAAGACGTGGCGTGGCTGACCTTCATAAAATTGGACATAATCCAATTTGTAGTTGCTGTTTTTAGCACCATTGTTAATTGCACGCATAGCACCAGCCAATGCCTCCATCTGGGAGCAGTCAATGAGCGAGATGGAGCCCGAGTATCCCTTCTTACTTTCATAGAATGAGTGGAAACTCTGGCAGATGCCGTCAAGGTCGTAGCGTGTGCCATTATCCAACAGCATCTTGGGCAGAATGTCGGCATAGGGGAAACCTTCGCCCATAATCTCGCACACCGAGCCGATGATATACTTTGCACTGTTGCGTAGGTCGTAGGCCGACTCAACATTGGCCATAAAGCAGGCGTCGAAAAGGATATACTCAAACTTGACACCTGTCTGCTCGATTGCCTCGGCAAGAGTGGTGATGTTGAAAGCATTTTCGGGGTTGCTTACCTCGCCGATGAAGCGAGTCTTGATGTCGCCCGATTGTTGCCAGAAATCGTCAGGCTGAGTAACTGAGCGAAGTGACGAGCGCTCCTCGGGGTCATCTGGATTGGCACCAAAAGGAATCCAGCCCAGACCGTGAGAACCAATAATAAGGCTATAACTATCGCCAGGTGCAAGCTCGATGATACGCGATAGGATATCGCCCAAATCATCGGCATTCATTGCGCTTGGCAATGTGACTGAACCCAAAATCTTCTCCTCGCATAGGCCTTTGTTGTAGGTGAGCTCTATGATGCTGGCGCTCTTCTTGTTGGATGCTTGGAACAACATAACCACACGGCTTTTGCCTTTGATGTCCTGGCGCAGAGCGTCCTTGATGGCCGAAATGTTATTGTAGTAGTATAGTGTTAAATCTGTACCAGCAAAGTAGAATATGAGAGTCTGGGTATGTGGCTCTGGCTCGCTCTCTTTTTCAAGTATGCAGCTCTGCATCGAAGCAAGTGTCAAAACCGCAAAAAGTATGATGATACAGTAGTTTAAAAATCTCTTCATTTTTTTATTTGTATTCCTTTACTCCAAGGTTATTAAATTGCCAAGTTCTTTTCTTCTTGAATGTCACATCGTCAGGTTTGTTGCGATAGATGCGACTATAATCGAAATAAAATCCCTTAATCCTGCCATCGGGTACGCGGCGTGGCTCGACAAGAGGTATGTATTCGCAGTTGCGGCTAACAATCTGAGCATCACGACACTCCAAACCCATCGAAGCCATCAAATCCACTGCGTGGGAGAACATAATGATGTGCATAGGGTATTTTTCTCCTCGTCCATCGCCTGAGGATTTTATGGTCTCCAAGATGCCGTTCATATGGCGGAAGTATGCCTCCTCGCGCACCTTGTCGCCTCGGTTGCCATAGGCAAATGTGAGCATATTGAGCACTGTCGGGTTGAACGGATCAATTAGCATCGCCTGGTTGCATTTGGTGATGATGTGTTCCAAATCATCTTTGTCGGGGCGAGTCATATCGATGGTAGCCATCGTGGCGTAGAGCTCGTCGAGGGCGGGGTTGCTTGCCATAGGTTTGTATCCCTCATCATAGGTGTAACCATAATAGAGGTAGTGATAGTCGTCCTCCGTTAGGCGCTCCAATGCTATGTAACGCATCATCAGGTTTGAGTAGTAATAGGGCGATGAGTTGTCGATAATCTTACGCAAGATATCCTCCTCATCGGGAACCTTGGCCCACGAAAGCAGGGGCATCACTACGGCTGCGAGAAAGAAAAATAAAGTTCGTTTCATATCTTTGGTTTATTCTCCTAACGATGGGTTTAGCACAATTCGTATTCGCGAATCAATCTTTCCATCTTTTTCATCAACAACTCGGTGGCTGGTACCAATGGCAGACGTAAGTTATTGTCGATGTGACCCATAATTGTGAGCGCAGCCTTGACGCCTACTGGGTTGCCTTGCTCGAAAAGTGCGCATACAGCCTCGTGGAGTGGGGCGTAGGCCTCCTCGGCGCGGTCGAACAGACCCTGCTTAGAAAGATACACGACGTGAGAGAATCGCTTTGGGAAGGCATTGACTGCTACCGAGATAACTCCGTCGCCACCCTTGCGCATAACATCAACTGTCATACCATCGTCGCCCGACAAGACGAGGAAGTTGCTTGGGCAGTTCTTGATAATCTGCTCAATCTGGTCAATCTTGCCCGAAGCCTCCTTTACAGCGATGATGTTGTCGAAATCCTGTGCCAAGCGGCAAGTGGTGTCGGCCGACATATTTACGCCTGTACGTCCTGGTACGTTGTAGAGGATGATGGGCAGAGGCGATGCCTCGGCGATAGCCGCAAAGTGGCGATAAAGACCCTCCTGCGATGGCTTGTTGTAGTATGGCGTTACGCTCAGGATAGCCTCCACGCCGTCAAGCTCCATCTCCTGAAGCTCTTTGGTCAGGGCGAGGGTGTTGTTACCACCTGCACCAATAACCAGAGGCACTCTGCCTGCAATCTGCTGCTTGAAGAAACGGATAATATCACGCTTCTCCTCCTTTGAAAGGGTAGGTGTTTCGGCTGTTGTACCGAGAGCGACGATGTAGTCGGTGCCACCATCAATCACATAATCAATCATATGGGCAAGTTGGTCCCAATCGATAGACATATCTGCTCTGAATGGTGTAATCATTGCGGCTCCGCAGCCGCTGAGAATATGCTTTTTCATATTAATATCGTTACTGTATATATGTAGTGTTAAAATAAACTTCCTTGTATTGGTTGAGCTGTCGCCTCCTTGGGTTTGACCGCTGGTTTGGCTTGCTCGGTTTGTATGGGCAGTGCTGGCTCTTCTGCCCCCTCAATCATCGCTATAACCTCCTGCTCCGATATGATTTTGACGCCCAACTTTTGCGCCTTTTGCAACTTGGCTGGGCCAATCTTGGCGCCCGCCAAAAGATATGTGGTATTTGCCGAAACAGCAGCCTGGTTCTTGCCACCGTGAGCCTCGATTAGGGCCTTCAACTCGTCGCGCGAGTGAATCTCGAAAGTTCCAGAGATGACAATGTTGCTACCTTGCAGTGCAACGGATGAAAGGCTTTTGGCCTCGGCCTCAAATTGAAGCCCCGCTGCACGCAAACGTTCGATGATGGCTCGGTTTTGCTCGTCGGCAAAGTAGTCCAAAATAGAGATGGCAATCTTGTCGCCTACCTCCTCGGCTTGGAGCAACTGTTCCTTGTCGGCCTGCATTACGGCGTCCATATTGCCAAAGTGTGCTGCCAGATATTTTGCTGTTGTCTCGCCCACGAAGCGTATTCCCAATGCAAAAAGCACTCTGTGGAATGGCAGCTCGCACGATGAACGTATGCTTTGGATGATGTTGCGAGCCGATTTTTCGCCTAGGCGGGGTAGTGTAGCAATCTGCTCGCTGCGTAAATCGTAGAGGTCGGCAAAATTGCTGACAAGATCATTGTTGAACATAAGCTCTACGGTCTCCTCACCCAGCGACTCAATGTTCATAGCCTTGCGGCGTATGAAATGAAGTATGCGGCCCACAATCTGGGGGCGGCAATGGCTCTGGTTGGGGCAGTAGTGCTTGGCTTCGCCCTCGTAGCGTACCAACTCGGCACCGCACTCGGGACAGTGGGTGATATATTGCAATGGAGCGCTGTCGGCTTGGCGCTGACTGAGTTCCACACCCGTAATCTTGGGTATAATCTCGCCACCTTTTTCGACATAGACCATATCGCCCTCGCGAAGGTCAAGTGCTGCAATCTGGTCGGCGTTATGCAACGTAGCACGCTTTACCGTAGTGCCAGCCAGCAACACAGGCTCCAAGTTAGCCACAGGGGTGATGGCTCCCGTACGTCCTACCTGATAGGTGACTTTGAGCAGTCGGGTGAGCGCCTGCTCGGCCTTGAACTTATAGGCAACGGCCCACTTTGGAGCCTTGGCCGTAGAGCCCAGCACGCGGCGATCGGCATAGCGGTTGAGCTTGATGACGATGCCATCGGTAGGGAACGGTAGCTGATGTCGCTCGTTATCCCAGTGGTGGATAAACTCCTTGATCTGTTCAAGGTTATTGCATAGTGCGGTGTGCTGCGATACCTTGAAGCCCCAGCAGTGAGCAGCATCAAGACTCTCAGCGTGGGATTTGAAGGGCAGATTGTCGCCCGCAAGTTGGTATAATGTGCAGTCCAGGCCTCGGCGAGCCACAACCTGAGATTGTTGCTGTTTGAGGGTTCCTGCCGCAGCATTGCGTGGGTTGGCAAAAAGTGCTTCGCCCTGCTGTTCGCGCTCGATATTGAGGCGGTCGAACGATTGGTAGGGCATAAAAATCTCGCCGCGAATCTCGAAATATGATGGGTAATCATTACCCTGCAATACCAAAGGTACGCTGCGTATTGTGCGGACGTTCTCTGTGACCTCGTCGCCCTGCTCGCCATCGCCACGAGTTACGGCACGCAACAAGCGGCCATTCTCATAACAGAGCGAAATGGCGGTACCGTCGAATTTTAACTCGCAGACAAATTCGGCATCATCAATCTCAGCCTCGATTTTGCTGACCCACTCGCCGAGCTCTTCTATTGAATAGGTGTTCGAAAGTGAGAGCATAGGGAAGCTGTGCTTGACGGTGCGGAAGGCGTTGCTTAGATCGCTGCCGACACGCATCGTAGGCGAATTTGGGTCGTAAAATTCGGGGTTAAGTGCTTCAAGATCTTGAAGTTGCCTGAGCATCTGATCATACTCAAAGTCGGAGATCGTGGGGGCGTTCTCGACATAGTATTTATGGTTGTGAGAGTTCAGCTCGCGGCGTAACTCATTGATCTTCTGCTCTACGGTCATATTAAGGATAAATTTAGTGGTAAAGGTACACATTTTGTTCGGAACAAAGGCAAAAAATAAAAAAAATGCAAAAAAAATATTATTATTTGTTGCGAAAACAAATTTTGCTTATACTTGCATAAAATTTTGAAATGTATGGCAGAAAATATGACTAAAAAAAGATTGGTAACATCATTGCACAACCTCACAGTTGAGCAGCAGGAGGCTGTCAAGACTCTCTATCCTCGTGGATTCTCTGAGGTGATGACACGTATTGATAAACCTAATGGTGACTTTTTCTATGTAGTTCCTTTTGAAACTGAGGAGGTCTCTTATTTGGTGAAGATTGACGTTAAGGTTGATGACGGCGCGGATGACGAGGGTGCAGAAGATTTCTACGCAGATGACGAAATCAAGGGCGCAGATGAACTCGTTGATGACGAGATGGGCGATGATGATATGTAAATAATCAATATCTCTATTTTACGAGGCTACTTATCCTTTGGGATTGGTAGCCTTTGTTTTTGTATAGAATAGTTGAAAGTGTTATTTTGAGAAAGAGTGCAAAAAAAAGTCGCAATCCCACATTGGGATTGCGACCATTGTTATTGTAACGCGAGGAATTACCAGTTCAAGATCTTCTTGAAGTCGTAAGCCTCTGGGTTAGCTACATAAGCCTTAGCAGCCTCGTAGTCAGCCTCTGTTACGTAGTGAAGAAGGTTGTTGATAACCTGCTGAATCTTATCAGACTCGATGTTTACCAAACGTGGTGGAATCTTGCCTGTTGTAGGATCCTGCAAATCCTTCAAGTAGAGAGGTGATACGAAACCGTCCTGTGAGATGTAAACCATACAGCCAGTCTTACCCTCAGAGAAGAGCTTGTAAACGCCCATACCGAGCTCAGAGCAGTAAACCAAATCGTAAGCGATTGGAGTCTGGCAACGAACCTCGTAACCGATCTCTACTGGACGAGACTTAACCTTGATACCCAACTCTTTGAGCTTGTTCTCCAACAACTCGTTGAAGATGTTAGCCTTAGATACCTTACCGAGCTCTGGGTGGCCGTGGTCGTCGTATGTGAAGTGGATACCTGAGTTGCGGATCTCCTCGTCAGAAAGTGAGTGGAATACACCCTCAGAGATCATTGCAACACCATAGTCAATACCCATAATCTTACGCTTGATGATAGATGAAACAACCAAGTTTACAATCTTCTCAACTGTAATCTCTGTCTTGTTGAACATCTCAGGAATAACAATCATTGGGTAGTGGCAAGCAGAACCGATACCGAATGCCAAGTGACCTGCCGAGCGACCCATAGCTGCAACTACGAACCAGTTAGCTGATGTGCGAGCGTCGTTGTAAACGGCACGACCGATAACTGTACCACCCTCCTTAGCTGACTGGTAACCGAATGTAGGAGTACCTGATGGCAATGGAAGGTCATTGTCGATAGTCTTAGGAACGTGGATGTTAGCGATAGGATAGTTTTTAGCTTCGAGGAACTTAGCGATACGGTTAGCTGTTGAAGCTGTATCGTCACCACCAACAGTTACGAGCAACTTAACGTTGTTCTCCTGGAAGAATGTAAGATTGAAATTCTCCTCAAAATCCTTGTCAGTTGGCTTGAAGCGGCTCATTGTAAGGTATGAACCACCCTGGTTGAAGATGAAATCAGCCTTTGAGAAATCCAAATCCTCATAACGTGGATTTGAGTTGAAAAGACCTGAATAACCATAGTGCAAACCGATTACACGGTAAGCCTTAGCAAGGAATGTCTTGGCAACTGAACCAACAACGGTGTTCATACCTGGTGCTGGACCGCCACCAGTAAGGATAGCAATAGCCTGTGTCATAATGTTTTACTTATTTAGTGAGTTAATGTTTCTCAATTCTTGGCAAAGTTAATAAATTTCTGCTATAATAACAACTTTTTATTACTTTACGAACTTTGCGTTGTTAAGGTAAGCAGCCGATTTAGCAACGCCGTCCCACATTGTGGCAAAATTTTGCTCCCGGCTTGCCTCGCGGTTGAATGGCATCTCCTGCTCTACAACATAATCCTTCCAACCGTTCTTGTAGAACTGCTTGAAGATAGCCTCGAAATCAATCTTGCCACTGTCGCCGATTACCAATTCATCCTTGATGTGGAGCATCTGGATACGGTTGGGGTACTTCTTTAAATACTCAACAGGGTCTTTGCCGCCGCGTGTTGTCCAATATACGTCCATCTGGTAGAATACTAACTCAGGGTCGGTGTTCTCGATCATATACTCCCACATCACCTGACCCTCCATCTCGCGGTATTCGTGCGAGTGGTTGTGGTAGCCGAGCTTGATGCCGTACTCCTGGCCGATTTTGCCCACCTCGTTGAAGTAATCGCATACCTCCTTCAACTCCTGCAAATTACTGCCCAAGTTAAAGCCTGGGATAACGCAATATTTTGCACCCATAGTCTTCAAACCAGCGAAGATGTCGTGCCACTTCTGGGTGGCTTCGGGATCATCCTTGCCGATGGATGTGTGGGTCGAGATAATCTGCAAACCTTTCTCGTCACACAAGGCCTTGAAATCCTCGGCCGACATACCAAAGCAAATAGGACTGCCAAGTGTCTCGACAACATTGTAACCAGCGTCAGCGACCTTTTGCAACGAGGCTGCCACATCGTTCATATCTTGATGAACAGAATAGAGCTGCAAACCTACCTTCTTATTGCAGGCGCAACTTGCCAATGTAGCAACAGCCAACATTGTGGCAACAAAATAGATTAATTTTCTCATTTGATTATAGTTTTAGTAGGTTAATAATTTACATCATACAAATTTAGCAAAAAATTGTTAATTTCAAAATATTGGCTCCAAATGTTTTGGGCAAAAGAAAAGCACCCTATTGAGGGTGCTTGACCAAGCTGAAAAAGAGCTTGACGGCGAACGAGCGTAGGGCTTCATAGCCTGAGCGTGCGGTGTAGGCGACGTCGTAGATTGTGTTTAGTTTGTTGTCGATATACTCCACCACATCGCGTGTCCAGATGGAGTAGATAATCCACGAGATAGCCAAAAATCCACAGGCCAGGATGAGGGCTGCCAATGAGGCTGAGCCGATTAGTTCGGTGAGCCAAATCACCAATGCTGTCATCAACAAAATGATGGCGGCGAGGATGGTTGAGCCAAAGCTAAGCAGGGGCAGCAGCAATCTCTTTTTATAAAGCGTCTTATCGTTGGCCATAGGTCGGAAATTTTACTTACCGTCGTTGCAGTGACAACGCATTTTCTCAGCCTCCTGATCTACATAATCACGAATCTTGTTGCGCAATTCAGCACCTGATTGTGGGGTTGTGAGCATAGCGGCAACCGAGCCAACCAAAATGCCTCCGAAGAATGAGATGAGGCTGCAAATACCTGTGTGTTTCATAATATTATTAGTATTAATTCGTGGAGTTATGTTGCAAATTACGAGCCATAATATTATTTTTGTATGATATGAATGATGAAAAAAATATTACGGCAGCGTTTAGTGGTCATCGAAGCTATGATGGTAGAGATGATGAAAAACTCTATGCCATAATCGAGCAACTCTACGATGTAGGATTTCGCCGTTTCCTTGTGGGTATGGCGTGGGGCTTTGATTTGGCGGCGGCGCGGTTAGTTGTGAGGTTAAAATCTTGTAAGCCAGATGTTGAATTGGTTGCTGTGGAACCTTATTGTGGGTTTCGCTTGCTGTTTAAGGGTGACGATGCGGTGATGTATGATGATATTCTGGCGGCGGCCGATGATAGAGTGGTGGTCGGAGAGGTGTCTGGCGTCAAGAGCTTGATGGAGCGTAATCGCTATCTGGTGGATAACGCCTCGCACTTGGTGGCGTGGTGGAATCGAGAGAAGGGTAGCGGTACGGCCTATACGGTGGGTTACGCTAAGCGTCAATATGTAACGGTTGAGAATATCTATCCACGGGAGGTGGATTTGTTCTCGATGATAGATTTTGGAGATGAAATGTAATTTGAGAGTCTGAATTGACGTTGTAATTACAAATAGCTAATGTTATGAGTTTTAGAGTAATCGTAGTTTTGATTTTTGTGTTGGCGATGATTACTGGATGTCGCAATACGCCTAAGAATATACCGGCTGAGGCTGGATCAGTGGTAGCCTTGAATCAAGGGGAGGTAAAGTCACCAAGGGTCTTTATCCCTGCTTTGCCGCCATCGACTATGACCGAGGAGCACAAGGGAGAGTATATGCGTGAGCACTATTGGGATAAGTTTGATTTTGCCGATACTACTTTTATTGCCGAGATTGATTCTGCGCGTATGTTGACAGCTTTTGCAGTATATGCGGTGGGCTATGTTCCTGATACGTTGGCTTATAAATATATGCCACGTTTGATGCAGCGAGCCTCAACCTCGAAGCGGATGTATGAGTATTTTATGTGGCTTGCACAGACGGTGTTGAACGATCCGAACTCACATTTGCGAAGCGACGAGAGATATATTCCCGTTTTAGAGAGTATTGTTCAGAGCGAGTGGTTGGATGAATATGAGCGTATGCCTTATGAGTTTGATTTGGAGATAGCACGACAGAATCGTATTAATCGCCTTGCGAATGATTTTAAATTTACGCTTGCTTCGGGTAAGGAGGGAAGACTATATCAGATTAAGGCCGATTATACACTTATATTTATAAGTAACCCTGGCTGTCCGATGTGTCGTGATGTGAAGGAACAGATTATTGCCTCGCCAATGTTGCAGGAGTTGATCGAACGAGGGGATTTGAAGGTTGTGGTTATCTATCCCGATAAGGACATTGAGGCTTGGCGCGATAAGTTGGATGATTATCCAAAGTCGTGGATTAATGGTTATGATGCAGGACAACGTATCGAGAGCGAAAGACTCTATGATTTGAGAGCTATCCCTGCTCTATATCTCCTGGATAAGGATAAGCGAGTGATGGCCAAGGATTGCGCTGATGTGGAGTATATCGAGAGGTTGTTGTCGGAGTAGAGTGGTATAAGTCAAGATTATTAAACTATAAAAAAGTGTTATCAATAACCTATTGCAAAAATTGATTTTCCATCTATCTTTGCATCAGGAAAAATAAGAAAAACTAAAACATAGAACAAACTTAAAAATTTTACTATTATGGCAAAGAAATTTCGTTGTACAGTATGCGGTTTTATTCACGAGGGTGATTCAGCTCCTGAGAAGTGTCCACTTTGTAAGGTTCCAGCTGAGAAGTTCGTAGAGGTAGAGGAGAAGTCAGGCGCGTTGGAGTTCGTGACAGAGCATAAGCTTGGTGACGGCAAGGGCGCAAGCGAGGAGCTTTGGGCTGGTTTGCAGGAGCATTTTATGGGTGAGTGCACTGAGGTAGGTATGTACTTGGCTATGAGTCGCCAGGCTGACCGTGAGGGTTATCCTGAGGTTGCTGAGGCTTTCAAGCGTTACGCTTGGGAGGAGGCTGAGCACGCTGCTAAGATTGCTGAGCTCATCGGTGAGGTTGTATGGGATACAAAGACTAACCTTTTCAAGCGTATGAATGCCGAGGAGGGTGCTTGCGAGGATAAGTTCCGCTTGGCAGTGATGGCTAAGAAGGAGAACCACGATGCTATCCACGATACAATCCACGAGATGGCAAAGGATGAGGCTCGCCACGGTGCTGGTTTCCAGGGCCTTTATAACCGCTACTTCAAGAAGTAATTTAATACAAACAACAAAAAAAACCGAAGGTGAAAACCTTCGGTTTTTTATTTATGTTAATTAGAAATTAACGAACGATAGTCTCCTCGCGGTCTGGACCTACTGAGATAATCTTGATAGGACAACCTGTCTCCTTCTCGATGAACTCAACATACTCCTTGAACTCTACTGGGAAATCCTCATACTTGCGCACCTTGCAGATGTCGCACTTCCAGCCCTTGAACTCAGTATATACTGGCTCCAAGTCGTCGGTAAGTTCGTATGGGAAGTGATCAACAACTTCGCCATTAATCTTGTATGCAGTAGCAACTTTGATAGTGTCAAAGTCGTTCATTACGTCAGACTTCATCATTATGAGCTGAGTAACGCCATCAACCATCACAGCATACTTCAACGCTACCAAATCCAACCAACCGCAACGGCGTGGACGACCTGTAACGGCACCAAACTCGTGACCAATGCGACCAAGCTCCTTACCAGTCTCATCGAAGAGCTCTGTTGGGAATGGACCGCTACCTACGCGAGTACAGTAAGCCTTGAAGATACCATATACATCACCAATCTTGGTAGGAGCAACGCCCAAACCGGTGCAGACGCCAGCGCAAACTGTATTAGATGATGTAACGAATGGATATGTGCCGAAATCAACGTCCAAAAGTGAGCCCTGAGCACCCTCAGCCAAGATGGCTACGTCGTCGTTGATGAAATCGTTTACAACCTGCTCTGAGTCGATGAACTTAAAGTCGCGCAAGTACTCAATACCCTCCATCCAAGTCTTCTCGTACTCTGTAACGTCGTACTCAAAGCCCTTGTACTGGCTGAGCATCTCCTCGTGCTTTGATTTGAGCTTATTGTAACGCTCAATAAAGTCAGACGAGATAACATCACCGAAACGCAAACCGTTACGGCCTGTCTTGTCCATATATGTAGGGCCGATACCCTTCAATGTAGAGCCAATCTTAGATTTGCCCTTGGCAGCCTCGCTTGCAGCGTCCAACATACGGTGAGTAGGCAAAATGATATGAGCTTTCTTTGAGATTAAGAGCTTCTCCTTAACAGGAATACCCTGCTCGGCGATATTCTTCAACTCCTCAGCCAAAGATACAGGATCAACCACTACGCCATTACCGATGACATTAATCGAACCCTCGCGGAAGATACCAGAAGGTACTGTACGCAATACAAAACTCTTGTCGCCAAAATGCAACGAGTGACCAGCATTAGGTCCACCCTGGAAACGGGCTACAACGGTATAGTTAGGAGTCAATACATCAACTACCTTACCTTTACCCTCATCACCCCATTGTAATCCGAGAACTACATCAACTTTTTTCATTATAATCAAGTTAGCAATTTATGCAAAAGACATTTTTTGCACCCAAAGATACATATTTTTTTGACAACGGCAAGTTATTTCGGTGAGTAATTTATCAACACTTTGTTAAAATCCTCGTTTGAGTCGCTCTCTCATTGGACTATTTTGACCAATAATTGTGAATAATGATTAAAATCGAGAAAATAGTGGGTCAGAGTGGCGAAATTTTGCTACCTTTGCGCGTTTATCCAAACTTTATATTAAATGTGTAGCAATGGAAAATTTAGTTTCGACGTATAATATTTTTTTGATAGTGATGGCTGTGGTCGCACTATTTGTCTTCGTGGGATTGCAATTCTTCGAGGCTGGTTATGGTTATTTGTTCGATAGACGCTATGGCCGACCAATACCAAACAAGGTTGGTTGGGTGATGATGGAGTCGCCCGTATTCATTTTGATGTGTGTGTTGTGGGCTATGTCGCCACGCCAGTGGGATGCCGTACCTTTGGTGCTGTTTTCTCTGTTCCAGATTCACTATTTCCAGCGTTCGTTTATCTTCCCGCTCCTGATGCGTGGTAATTCGAAGATGCCATTGGGTATTGTGGTGATGGGTATGGTATTTAATACACTCAACGCCTTGATGCAGGGTGGTTGGATCTTCTACTTGGCGCCCGAGAACTATTATGCCGATTGGTTCTCTAAGCCTTTTATCTGGATTGGTGCTGCGGTGTTTGTGGCTGGTATGGCTGTGAACCTTCACTCCGATTATATTATCCGCAATCTGCGAAAGCCAGGAGATAAGAATCATTATATTCCTCGTGGCGGAATGTTTAAGTTTGTATCGTCGGCAAACTATTTTGGTGAGATTTTGGAGTGGACGGGCTTCGCTATTGCCTCGTGGTCGTGGGCAGGTGTTGTCTTTGTGTGGTGGACGTTTGCAAATCTCGCACCACGCTCCTCGTCGCTATATAAGCGTTATGAGAAGGAGTTCGGTCAGGAATTCACATCGCTCGGTAGAAAGCGTATCATACCGTTTGTTTATTAGAAATATCATTAGGAATGAAGGTTATCAAGGAATCATTATTGTTCACCCCATATCAGATGGGTCCTGTGACATTGCGTAATCGTACGATACGCTCTGCCGCATTTGAGTCTATGGGTAAGGATTTTTCGCCTACTCAGGCTTTGAAGGATTATCACGTCAGTGTTGCGCGTGGTGGAGTTGGTATGACAACTCTGGCTTATGCTTCGGTAAATCGTAGCGGTATTTCGTTCAACTCTCAGTTGTGGTTGCGCGATGAGATTGTGCCTCAGTTGCGTGACATTACCGATGCAGTGCATCGTGAGGGCGCCGCTGTGGGTATTCAGATTGGCCACTGCGGAAATATGACTCACTGGGATACGGCGGGTTGTTTCCCCGTGTCAGCGTCTAATGGCTTTAACCTCTATTCACCTACGTTCCACCGCAAATTAAAGCCTGCGGAGTTGGTCACTATGGCCAAGGATTTTGGTCAGGCTGTCAAGACGGCTCACGATGCTGGCTTTGATAGTGTGGAGGTGCACGCAGGTCACGGATATTTGATTTCACAGTTCCTCTCGCCTTGGACCAATCGTCGTAGAGACGAATTTGGTGGCTCGCTCCAAAATCGTATGCGATTTATGAATATGTGTTTGGAGGAGGTTATGGAGCAGGCTGCCAAGTGTAATATGGCTGTGTTGGTTAAACATAATATGGAGGATGGATTCCGTGGCGGAATTCAGGTGCCAGAGTCAATCGAGATCGCCAAGCAGATTGAGTCATTTGGCGTTCACGGTATTGTCCTTTCGTCGGGTTTTGTGTCGCGCGCTCCTATGGCGGTGATGCGCGGTAGAATCCCTACCAAGACAATGGGGTACTATATGGGCTGGAACGAGTGGTTGCAGAAGATTGTGGTGTCGTTGTTTGGTCAGTGGATGATTAAACAGTATGACTTTGAGGAGTGTTTCTTCTTGGAGAATGCCAAAAAGTTCCGTGCAGCATTGAAGGGCCCGTTGGTATATGTGGGCGGATTGGTGTCGCGCGAGGGTTGCGAGAAGGCTTTGGACGAGGGCTTTGAGATGTTGCAGATGGCGCGTGCATTGATTAACGACCCAGGTTTTGTCAATAAGATGAAGGCTGGTGATATTGCTACCCGTTCGGGTTGTGACCACAAGGATTACTGCATTGCACGTATGTACTCGGTGGATATGAAGTGCTGTCACCATTGCGAAAACTTGCCTAAGGTTATACGAAAAGAACTTGGATTGTAGGATGCGTAGAGGAGAAGTTGTAGCAGGAACAAAGACAGCCCTGGTAACAGGCGCATCGAAGGGTATTGGCAAGTGCTATGCCCAGCGATTGGCTATGCTGGGATATAATGTGTTGATGGTAGCCGACGAAGCTGAGGCTCTGGAAGAGAGCGCCCAGGAAGTAGCGAAAATCAACCAAGGGGTGTGGGTGAGAGCCTATGCCAAGGATATGGCGTCACCTACGGCGGCTGAGGAGATGTTTGCCTGGACCGAGCAGGAGGGAATCAAAGTTGATGTGCTGATTAACAATGCAGGAATATTCTCGTTCTGTGATATTCTCAATACGCCTGTTGAGAGAATTCAGCGAATGATTTACCTCCACGACATTACTTCGACCTTGATGTGTAGAGTCTATGCTCAGGATATGATTCAAAGAGGCGGAGGAAGAATCCTCAATATGTCGTCATATTCGATTTGGATGCCTTACCCTGGATTGTCGCTGTATAGTGCAAGTAAGGCCTATTTGAAGAGTTTTTCGGTGGCCTTCTCGAAGGAGGTTGAGGATAAGGGCGTGACCGTGACGGCTATATGTCCGGCGGGTATTGCTACAGATTTGTATGGATTGAGCAAGGAATTGCAGAAGTTTGGTGTCAAAACGGGTATTCTGATGACTCCCGAAAGTTGTGCCCGTCGTTCATTGAATGGAATGTTTAGAGGTCAGCGTTGCAAGGTGCCTGATTGGTGGTTTCGCCTATTTATACCGTTTGCGATGCTTGTTAGCGGCCCGATTATGCGATGGTTACGCAATTTCACAATGAAGTTTCAACAGTAAATTTTATAATAGCGACTCTCTGAAAATTCTGAGAGTCGCTTTTTTTTCGAGAAAAGTGATAGAAATCCAAGAGTCGTAAACTCTAACAAATAAAAACGCTTATGAAAAAGTTTGCGGCAAATGAGATTGAGAGATTTGTAGAGGCGCAAAACGCACCCTATTATGGTAGTTATGTTCAGGCGCTGAGCGAGATTCGTGGAGGTGAGAAACGAAGCCATTGGATATGGTATATTTTTCCTCAGTTGAGGATGTTGTCGCGCAGCGATATTGCTATCTATTACGGAATTGAGGATAGGGCCGAGGCGTTGAGCTATTTGCAGCACCCTCTGCTCGTGGAGCGTCTGCGTGAGATATGTGGTGCGTTGCTGTGTCATAAGCAGAAGCAGGTGGAGACAATCCTTGGTTGTGCGGATGCTTTGAAGCTGCGCTCTTCGATGACTCTGTTTGACGCCTTGTCGCCAGACGATATTTTTGCTCAGGTACTCGATGCCTTTTATCAAGGCGAGAGATGCGATATGACATTGAAAATATTAAAACTTAAAAACTAAAAATTATGATTCTTACACAAATTCAGAAGATTGACCAGATGGTTGAGCAGTCATTGGTTTACACATCAGCATTGGTGGCCCTTGATATGAATGATTACGCGTTGTTGAAACACTCATCAGACCAGATTAAAGCCGTCAAGGTGGTGGGCAATAGCTGGAATGCGGAGCTGAACACTACATTGGTTGATGAACTTACCGAGGCTGGACGCGACAAAGCGAAGATGTTGATGCTTGGCGTTACCGTGCGAGAAGATATGGATTCGGTAGGTTACGGCCAGGTGATGGAGCTGTTAAGGGCTGTGCAGATGGGTGAAAATTGCAATATTATGTGGGGTGTGGGTGAAAACTCTGAAAGCACAGATGATGTGAGTATTATTGCTGTGATTGGATATAAGGAGTAAAGAAAAATCAACTTTTTGTGGATTTTTTTTTGCGCAAAAGTGATAGAAGTTGGGCTTGTATGTTCTCAATAAGATTGAGTGACAAACTTAAATTTATTAAAGTTATGAAGAAAAGAATTTTTAATCTTATCATCATTGATGAGAGTGGCTCAATGCAGAGCATCAAGACCGAGGCTATCAACAGCGTGAACGAAACCATCCAGACCATTCGCCTGGCGCAGAAGAAGTATGAGGACCAGGAACATTTTGTTAGCCTGGTGAGCTTCAACTGCGAAGTGAAGACCATCTATGATTGTGTGCCAGTGTGTGAGGTAAAGGAACTCAATGAGGATGACTATTGCCCATCTTACCTGACGGCTCTGTATGATGCTATGGGACTTTCGCTTGGTGCACTTCGTCCCAAGGTCGCCGATGCGGATAATGTGCTTGTGACGATTGTGACCGATGGCTACGAGAATGCCTCGAAGGAGTACCGTGGTGATGTAATCAAGTCACTTGTCAATGAACTCAAAGCCAAGGGTTGGGTGTTTGCCTACATTGGAGCAAATCACGATGTAGAGAGTAGTGCAGCGCAAATATCTATTACCAATACCCTGAACTTTACGGCTACGAGTGCGGGTGTAGCGGCTATGGGCAAGAAGTTAAGCTCCGCGCGCGGTGAATTGTATAGAAACATTGCGACTAAGATGTTCTCGGCAGAGGATGCAAATGCGGATTTCTTTGGTAATGATAGTGATGAATGGTAACAAAAAATGATTATGAAACGATTAACTCAAATTTTCCAGGCGCTGCTTGGTGTAGTGGCGCTTGTTGCTACGGCTATTGTTGCTGTAGGTCGCTTAGTGTGGCGTGGGATTCGTAATTGGTGGACAAATCGCGCGAAGTGGTTGCGTCGCTTGATTGTGATGATGGCTTTGGTTGGTGTAGTGGCCATTGCGGGTTTGATGGCCTATGCTGCATATAATGATCACTATGGCCGCGATTATTGGGATAGGGAACTTGCAGATGGAATATACCTACATTCGTATGCCGACAATCAGTGGAGAGTCTATGATAATATTGCGGGAGAATATATAACCTCGAAGATAGATTGGCTCTCGGATGCTGGCGACGATAATTCGTTTGCGGTCTATGCTCAGCAGGATAGGCGTGGATATATCGACACCAAGACCGGCGAAGTAGTGGTCGATGCCCTGGCGAATGATTACCGAAAGGCTTGGATCTTTTCCGAGGGTCTGGCCGCAGTTGTGGTGGATAAAAAGGTGGGATTTATCAATGCCGAGAATGAGGTTGTGATTCCATTCCAGTTTGATTATTCCGACGATTGCGATATGTGGGATTTTGGCTATGCGTTCCATAACGGATACTGCATTATGACCAATTTGGAGGGAAAATTAGGCTTGATTGACGCGGCTGGAAATTGGGTTATGGAGCCTGCGTATGACGAGATTTGGCGACCTATGAAGAGTGGTCATCGAGTGGTAATCAAGGATGGTAAATATGGACTCTATGACTCAGCACTAAACTTGGTTTATGATATAGCCTATGATTATATCTCTTCCAGTGACGGTACGCCTGGTTTTGTCCTGATGAAGGATGGTAGGATGTGGCAGGAGGATTATGAGGGTAATGTTGTGATACCCTTTATGTACGAAGAGTGCGAGTTGCTTCATTATCCTGAGGCTTTGGCTGATGAAGATTGTGGTTATACCTACAACCTGTCAAACTATGCTAAATATACGGTCTCTTGCAAGTATGGTATTTTGAATCGCCTCACGGGTGAGCCTTTGACGCCAGCCATATATGACGATGTGGATATGATTTCGGCCAATGTGTTCGAGGTGAGCGAAGCGGGTGTCTATGGCGAGCATTTGTTGGATAGCTCAGGTCGAATAATCAAGTAGGAATAGCTTGAAGCAGGAGGACTTGATGACTTGAATCATTTCACAAAATGAAATTTTATTACTTGGCGGTCGGCTGACATAAATTGTCGGGCGGCCGCTTTTTTTGTGGATGTAATGTGGATTTATAAGCTATATTTGCATATCTTTGTAAAAAGATTGCTTTGAAAGATTATGGCAAAAGATAGAAATATGAGAAATATCGAGAGTGATCTCGAATTTGAAAACCGCATACGCCCTCAGGAATTATCGACCTTTTCTGGACAGGATAAGATTGTTGATAACTTGAAGGTGTTTATTCAGGCGGCACTTATGCGTGGCGACTCGCTCGACCACGTCTTGCTGCACGGACCTCCGGGATTGGGTAAGACCACTCTGGCAAACATTATTGCCCACGAGATGGGTGCGCAGTTGAAAGTGACCTCGGGCCCTGTGTTAGATAAGCCTGGCGATTTGGCTGGCCTGCTGACAAATCTTGATGCAGGCGATGTGTTGTTTATTGATGAGATTCACCGTTTGAGTCCAATCGTTGAGGAGTATCTATACTCTGCGATGGAGGACTATAAGATTGATATCGTGCTCGATAAGGGCCCTTCGGCTCGCTCGATTCAGATTGAGCTGGCACCCTTTACGTTGGTGGGAGCCACTACGCGTAGCGGTCTGCTCACCTCGCCTCTGCGCGCACGATTTGGTATAAATTGCCACTTGGAGTATTACGACACCCCCGTTTTGGCTGGCATCGTGAAGCGTTCGTCGCGTATTCTCGATATCTCGATTGATGATGATGCAGCTCACGAGGTGGCTCTGCGTTCGCGCGGTACGCCCCGTATTGCCAATGCCTTGTTGCGCCGTGTGAGAGATTTTGCTATGGTCAAGGGTGAGGGACATATAGACCTCGCCATAACTCGCATAGCTTTGCAAGCTCTCAATATTGACTCGCGCGGCCTGGACCAGATGGATAATAAGATTCTCTCGACCATCATCGAGAAGTTTAAGGGTGGTCCTGTGGGCCTGAATACCATTGCCACCGCCGTAGGCGAGGAGGCTGGAACGATCGAGGATGTCTATGAACCATTCCTGATTAAGGAGGGGTTTATCAAGCGTACTCCGCGTGGTCGTGAAGCCACCGAGTTGGCGTATCGCCACCTGGGTTTTGCACCTAAGCCCGACGAAGGATGTTTATTTTAACCTTTGAATGATATGAAACGAATTGTAATGCTTGCTGTTGCCATCCTTATGGCGAGTTCGCTTATGGCTCAGAGTCGTAAGGGTATCCCTCAGTTGCCAGTCTATGCCGACTTGCAGGACGAAGGGTCGTTTTCGATGATTCTTGTGCCCGACCCCCAGAGTTATACCAAGTTTGCAGCCAATCAGCCTCTGTTTGATTTGCAGACTGCCTGGATTGCTCAAAATATTGAGCACCTGAATATCAAGGCCGCACTCTTTACGGGCGATATGGTTGAGCAGACGGGAAAACTTATTTCGGGACCTCTGCCCAATGAGTATAATGGCGACCAGACGGGCCGTCAGCAGTGGGAGGCTGTGTCGCGAGCGTTGAGTCGTTTGGATAATCGCGTGGCTTATGTTGTGGCGCAGGGTAATCACGATATTGGCCATATCACTGCTACCGACCGTCATACGATTATGCCCGAGTATATCCGTCCCGAGCGCAATATAAAGTGGGAGAAGAGTTTGGTCTCTACTTGCCCTAACTTTGAGGGTGTTCACACAATGGAGAACTCGGCTTATGAGTTCGAGGACGAAAAGTGGGGTAAGTTGCTCGTTGTGACGTTTGAGTTCGCTCCGCGCGATGAGGCTATTGAGTGGGCAAAGCAACTCACCGAGTCGGCGAAGTATAAGAATCACAAGGTGATAATTCTACTTCACTCGTGGCTCGACACTGCGGGTAACCGCATAGCAAACGAGGGTTATACGCTCTCGCCTTGCAATTGGTCGGAGGCTATATGGCAGAAGTTGGTTTATCCGTCGAAGAATATCTGCTTGGTGTTGTGCGGCCATACGGGAGATGCGCCTGCAATCAAGGCTGGCCAGGAGGAGATCAACTACAAGCCTACTTGCTCATATAGGGTTGATAAGGCTATGGATGGCCGCAATATTCCCCAGATGATGTTCAACTCTCAGCAGGGTGATGGCGATTGGAACGGCAATGGCGGCGACTGCTGGCTGAGAATTATGGAGTTCCGTCCCGATGGTAAGACCATTAGTATTCGCACCTTCTCGCCTCTGTTTGCAATGTCGCGTCGCACCCAGCAGTGGGCGTGGCGCAGAGCAGACTACGATGAGTTTGATATCGTTATTGAGTAACGGAGCGCTGATTATAAAATAGAAAACTCGCCTTACGAAGGGCGAGTTTTTTATTGTTGTGAAATTGCTTATCGCTTGAAAAGAATCTTCTCGCCCCAGACTGGGAGATAGACTCCCTCGCGGTTGAGTTTTTCGCACTCTTTGATTCCGTAGGCATAGGACCAGCGCCACTTGTTGATGTGGTGAGCAAGCTCCAAAATATGCGACATCAAGACCACGTCGGGGTTGAACTTCTCGACCGCCTTATCCATCTTTAAACCCACAGCTAAGTGAGGTACAAAGACATCAATGTGGCGTGTCGGGTTCATTTGCTTGTGGCTATATGAGTCGCCCGTAAAGAGGAATGTGAAAGGTTTACCCTCGGTCGAGAGGCACGAAATTTGGTAGCTTGTCACAAACTTTGGTGTGGCGGCATTGTGGTCGCCCAACCAATTCTCGATCTCGATACGACCAATCTTTATTTTCTCGCCACCTTGGAGCTTATGGCCATTGTTCAAAAAGTTGGAATATACCGCCTTGCCCTGGCGGGTCATCTCCTCGGTGAGGGGTTTCCATTGATGGTCGCTGTGATTGTGGGTAATGCAGAGGAAGTCAATGAGTGGTGCGATGCGCTCGGCGTGCTTATGATGGATATCCACACCAAAACACTGATCTGAAGTCTTTACTACATAACCCATATTATAGAGTTGCCATACGACAATCTCATCTTTGCCAACCTCTGTGGCAGGAATCTCGTGTAGGAGCTTCTCCAATGCTATATTATAGAATTGCAGAATACCCCAACCTTCCAGACTCTTCTCCTTTTCGCAGCCTTCGCTTGTGCGGTAGTACTCGACAAATTGGGTGTCGGTCAGGATGTCGGCATAGCTTTGCATCTTGGTCATAGCCTCCTTGCGCTCTGGGCTGATGGCGCGATAAGAGGTTTTGTACCAGAGAGTGTTTGTAAGTTCCTCAACGCCCTGCGCCCCACAAAGAGTGGGGAGCAGAAGTGCGAAGAGTAGAATAAAGCGTTTCATTGTTATTTCTCAATGTTTGGCTTCTCCAAACCGTAGTTATTGCGCTTATCAACACGCTTCAAAATCAATGAAACGAGGATTGATACGATGCCAAACACAGCGAAGATGGCCATTGGAATAGTGTAATCGTAAGTTGTACCCTCAGCAGTCTCGATAGTTGCGTAGTTCTGGATAACCTTACCAATCATCACAGGTACCATCGAAAGGCCGATGTTCTGGATGTAGAAGATGATGGCATAAGCTGAGCCAAGCTGCTTCATAGGGATAATCTTTGGAACAGATGGCCACATAGCTGATGGTACTAACGAGAATGAGATACCGAGCAAAATCATAATGATGATGGCAAACCACCAGATGTTAAGGATTGGCAACGCAAAGAGAACGTGAACCAATGTGAGCATAGCCGAACCTATAATCATCAGCGTTGCACCCTTACCAATACGGTCGTAGAGCGAGCCGAAGATTGGGGTCAAAAGGATTGTACCGAATGGCAACATCGCAGGGATAAGACCTGCCAAACCTGGCTCAACACCATACTTATATATCATCAACTTAGTGGCAAACTTCAAGAATGGGAATACGCCAGAGTAGAATAATACGCAGAGAATGGCGATAAGCCAAAAGCCTGTATTTGTGAAGATGACCTTCAAGTCGCCGAACTTGAAACCCTCCTCCTCTGCTGCTGGCTCTGTGGCTGCAACCGAAGCGTCGAGCTTCTTATCCATTACGCAATATACCATATATGAAACGAAGCCGATGCACAACAATGCTGCGCCGAGCAATACGGGAGCCGATACATCGCCCATAGCGTTAGCAAATGGGAGGCTGCAAGCTAATGCTGCCGCAGTACCGATACGTGCCATAGCCACCTGCAAGCCCATCGCGAGAGCCAACTCGTGACCTGTAAACCACTTGGCAATAACCTTCGTCACGGTGATACCTGTAATCTCGGCACCCATACCGAACACTGCAAAGCCGAGTGCTGCGAGGAGTACCTGAACAGGGTAGCCAAACAATACTGCATCGCCGAAATCAGAGCTTAATGCATACCACTTGATGAGTGTGCCGACCAACATCAAACCGCTGCACATAGCACCAGTGAAGCGCACACCACACTTGTCGAGGATGATACCACCGAAGAAGAGCATCAAGAGGAATACGTTGATGTAGCCATAGGCGCCAGAGAAGAATCCATAGTCATCGCTCGACCAACCCAAGCCACCCTCGGCTGGGAGTTTGGTAAGCAAGTCCTCCAATGGAGCCATCACGTCGGTGATGAAATAACCACACATCATCGTGAACGACACGATGATAAGCGCCAACCAACGGGCTGCCGCTGAATCATTCAATTTTTTTGTAACTGTTGTCATAATTTATTTAAGTTTTGTTGTAGTCGGTTTTACTCATCCCTTAGGTTGGGCAGACATCATCTTCCTTAATCAGTGGTATAGTTCTTCAATGCCTCATAAGCGCTCAGGATTCCTAACTCACCCGCCTTCGAGAGGTCGAGATAACCCTTGCGTGTATCTTTCATATAGATTTGCACCAATCCTCGGTTGAAGTAGGCCTCGCCAAACGAAGGATTGAGCTCAATGGCCTTGGTGTAATCCTCATAGGCTTCGGGCAACTCTCCCGATATGGTGCGAAGGTTGGCTCTGTTGTAATAACTATACGCAAAGTCGGGATAGAGCTTTATTGCTTTATTGATATCTTCGATTGCTTCGTCATAGTTATATGTGCGAGAACTCTTGTTCTGCAAACGGTTGGCAGGGTCGGAGTCGATGGTAATGCGTTGGTAGGAGTTCTCAATTGACGAAATGAAGTCAATCATCTCGGCACGCGTAGTCGAACGGTTGATGTAGAGGAACGGATTCGACGGATTGTGCGTAATGGCCTGGGTGAGGGTGCTCACCGCGTTGGTGTATTGCTTGATGAGTGACTGTGTGACACCTCGCTGGAACAATAACGTCCAGTCGTTGTCATTGATTCGCAACTCATCGCTTATGGCGCGGTCGATAACTATGAGCGAGTCGGTAGTGATGTTGCTCTCGGTGTTGGAGATAAACAAATAGGGCTGCTTAATCTTTTGCTTGAAGTCCACCATACGCTGAACGTAGTACAACTCGTCACGAGCCATTGTTGCCGAGTCGGCCTTTAATAGTGTAAACTTAAACAGTGGCAGCAGGTTGATATTGGCACCCTTAGAGGCTGAATTATTTACAATCTTCTCAAAGTCGCTACCCTTGGTTTTGGTGTCGAAGGCCAACAATTTGTCGAACTTTTGTGTCGTGTCGGCGTAAATCGAGTAGGTTGAATCGCTCAGGCGTGATTTGTACTCGGCAATCTTGCGCTCGGCCGTCTGGCGGTCGTGGCGCGCTCCCTTGCTATCGCCCATAATGAGTCGTAGCTGACTGCGATGCAGATAGGCGTTGGCGAAGTCGGGGTAGAGCTTGATGGCGTGGGTGTAGTCCTCGATAGCCTGTTCGAGTTCTCCTGTTTGTGCCAGCAACGAAGCACGGTTGTAGTAAACCAATACGTTGTTTGGCGAGTATCTCACGACGTGGTTATAGTCCTCCAAAGCACGGTTATAGTCACCAATCTGGGTACGAATGATGGCTCGGTTGAAAAACGAGAGGGAGTTGGTGGAATCCAGCTTGATGACGTGATCCAAATCACTCAATGCCAACATCGGACGTTTGGTGTCGGAATAAACCAAGGCACGGTTGAAGAACGACATCAGATAGGTCGAGTCGTGACCGATGGCGATGTTGAGATCCTCCTCGGCCTCCTTGAAACGACTCTGTTGCATCAGCAACATACTACGGCGGTTGTAGCCGTTGGGATCCTCTCGGTTGGTACGGATGGCAGTCTCAAAATCTTCGTAAGCCTTGATTGTATCTTTGAGGTTGAGATAACTCACGCCGCGGTTGATGTAGGCGTCTGCCACCTTCTTCTCCTGGCGGATGAACATATCAAAATCCGAGATTGCATCGCGGTATTGCTGATTCAGCAGACGTGTCACGCCTCGGCTGTAATATGGACCTGGAAGATCGGGGCGTAGGTCGATGGCTTCGTGGAAATCCCTCAGCGCGTCGTCGTAATTTCCCAAGCGTGAGCGTGTTATGGCGCGGTAAGTGTAGGCATTGGTGAACACAGGATTCTTCTCAATAGCAATCGAAAAGTCGGTGTCGGCACCCAATAGGTCGTCGAGATTGTATTTGGCGATGCCTCTCAGGAAGTAACCCTCGTAGGCATCGGCATCAAATCTGAGCAATACGTTCAGTACACGGATGGCCTCCTGGTAATCGTTGTTGGTCATCAGCTTACGTCCCATATTGAAGAAGTAAGTCTTGTTATACTGTGTGTGAGCGCACCACGCACTGATGATGAGTGCGAGTGTAAGTAATATTTTTAGAAACTTCTTCTGCATTAACCGACCTCCTAAAATGTGTGTTGCCTTAAATGAACGATAATCGCAACATTTTATTGCTGGTCGTAACCAAAACGGCGCAACTGACGCTCGTTGTTACGCCAATCCTCCTGCACCTTGACAAAGAGCTGCAAAAAGACTTTCTTCTGCAAGAAGTGCTCCATATCCTCGCGGGCCTGCTGACCCACGCGCTTCAAACGCTCGCCCTTGTGGCCGATGATGATGCCCTTCTGCGATGTGCGGGCAACGTAGATAGTGGCCGAGATGCGGTCGATGGTTGGCTCCTCCTTGTAGGTGTCAATCTCAATCTCGCAGCAATAGGGTATCTCCTTTTCATAGTTCAAGAGAATCTTCTCGCGAATAATCTCCGAGGCAAAGAAACGCAAGGTCTTGTCGGTGAGAGTATCCTTTGGATAGAAGGCTTCGCCCTCGGGCAGACGCTGCAAGATGGCGTTCAGTACACCTGCCATACCAATCTTTTCCTTTGCCGATACGGGGATAATTACAGCCTCGGGCAGGCGCTCCTGCCACTCTGCGGCCAATGCCTCCAACTTGTCGGGTGTTGTTAGGTCAATCTTGTTGATAACCACAATTGTAGGGATGCCGCTACGGTTAATACGCTCAACGATAGCCTCCTGGCGGTCGCTCTGCTCAACGGTATCGGTGACGTAGAGAATTACGTCGGCATCATCCACAGCACCGTGGACGAAGTTCATCATTGACTCCTGCAACTTGTATGCTGGCTTCAAAATACCAGGGGTGTCGGAATATACAATCTGGAAATCTTCGCCATTAACAATGCCCATAATACGATGGCGGGTGGTCTGAGCTTTTGAAGTGATTATAGACAAACGCTCGCCCACTAAGGCGTTCATCAATGTCGATTTACCCACGTTTGGGTTACCGATAATATTTACAAAACCTGACTTGTGCATATCTTTTTGGTCTAATTTAGAATACAACCGTCAAAGATACGCCAAAAAATAGACCCATACAAATGTATGGGTCAAAAACCAATAATCTATGATTATTATTCACGTCTTCCGCCGCCAAATACGACTCCCAACGATAGGAAAGGATATGCCGCCGAGAAGTTGTAAGTATTAACGCTTAGCGTAAGGCGGAGATGTTGAAACAATTCAATTCCTGCACGAGGTACAATGCAAAATTCGGTGGATACGCCTGCTGGGCCATCTGTGAAATATGAGGGATCGTGTTCACCTATACCTACACCTGCACCCACAAACCAGAGGAACTTCTTGTTGGGTCTTGCGAAATTATAGTCCGACACTACGCTCACGCCACTGCCTAAATTGGCTATGCTTCCTTGAAGGCCGACGTCCCAATAAGCATTGATGTTGGCGCGAGCCTCCAATGCCAACGTAAAACCCTGGCCTAAGCCGAAACTTGGCTCAATTTCGAAACGGCGTACTTTATAGTCGGGATTTTGCGCCCAGATGCTTGTCGATGCGAGCAGGAATGTCAATAAAATGAAAAACTTCTTCATTGTTGTAATTAGTTTGATTTTGAAGTAAGCTAATATACAAAAAAGTATTAGAAGAGTAGGGTTGAGAGCATAAAAAACTGCCAAACCTCAGAGGGCTTGGCAGTTCATATTGATTAATGAAGCATTACACTATCTGCGGAAACCGCCGCGTGGCATACGAGGCATTTTCAAGTTGCCGCCTGCTACCATCTTCATCATCTTGCGAGTGTCGTCAAACTGCTTCATCAAGCGGTTTACGTCAGCCAAGGTTGTACCTGAACCCTTGGCGATACGCTCGCGACGCTTAGCGTTGATAATCTCTGGGTTCTCGCGCTCGGCTGGGGTCATTGAGCCGATGATAGCCTCCACCTGCTTGAATGCGTCATCTGGGATATCCACATCCTTCAACATCTTACCCATACCTGGAATCATCGAAGCGATATCCTTCAAGTTACCCATCTTCTTAATCTGGTTGATCTGGTCGATGAAGTCGTTGAAGTTGAACTGGTTCTTCACGAGCTTCTTCTTCAAGCGACGTGCAGCCTCCTCGTCATACTGCTCCTGAGCACGCTCAACAAGAGAAACCACATCACCCATACCCAAGATACGGTCGGCCATACGCTCTGGGTGGAATACCTGCAATGCGTCCATCTTCTCGCCACTTGAAATGAACTTCAAAGGCTTGTTTACAACCGAACGGATTGAGATTGCGGCACCACCACGAGTATCACCATCGAGCTTGGTCAATACAACGCCATCGAAATCCAAGCGGTCGTTGAACTCCTTGGCTGTATTTACCGCGTCCTGACCTGTCATTGAGTCCACAACGAAGAGTGTCTCCGATGGGTTTACGGCAGCCTTGATTGCGGTGATTTCCTGCATCATAGCCTCATCCACAGCCAAACGACCCGCTGTATCGACAATCACTACATTGTAAGAGTTCTGGCGAGCGTAAGCGATGGCGTTCTGGGCAATCTGCACAGGGTTCATATTGCCATCCTCGGTATAAACCTCAACACCAATCTGGCCACCCAATACCTTCAACTGGTCGATAGCCGCAGGACGATAAACGTCGCCCGCTACGAGCAACACCTTACGGTTCTTCTTGGTTTTGAGCAATGAGGCGAGTTTGCCAGAGAATGTGGTCTTACCAGAACCCTGCAAACCTGCGATAAGGATCACTGCTGGGTTGCCCTCCAACTTGATGTCGGTTGCTGTACCACCCATCAACTGAGCTAACTCATCGCGCACGATCTTGGTCATCATCTGACCAGGCTTAACGGCTGTGAGTACATCCTGACCCAACGCCTTCTGCTTAACCTCGTCGGTGAAGTTCTTGGCAACCTTGTAGTTTACGTCGGCGTCGATAAGCGCGCGACGAATCTCTTTCAGGGTCTCGGCAACGTTAATTTCGGTGATTTTGCCCTCACCCTTCAATATTTTGAACGAGCGTTCAAGTTTGTCGGTTAAATTTTCAAACATCGGTATATTTTTTAGTTTCTTATCTTCTTATCTGTTTCGCTTCTCTTAATTTTGGCCAATCGGGGCGTCGAGAGAGTGAAAATCACGCAAAGATAATTAAAATTTTTTATGTCTCGATGTAAATGAGAGATTTGTATGGCTTAAAGTTGATAAAAATAAGGTTGGTATTGATAATATACATTTGATTTCGTATTTTTGCTAAAATTTGAATATATGCAGATTAAAGATTTACAACCCCAGGCGGTGTGGGAGCAGTTTGATGCTCTGACACGCGTGCCACGCCCATCCAAGAAGGAGGAGCGTGTGATTGAGTTTTTGATTGATTTTGCTAAGCGCCATAATATCGAGTGGCAGCGCGATGAGATAGGAAATGTGGTGATGCGTAAGCCTGCAACGGCGGGTTATGAGGATCGTCCAACTACCATCTTGCAGTCGCATATGGATATGGTGTGCGAGAAGAATAGCGACGTGGAGTTTGATTTCGAGCGAGATGCCATTCGTGCCGTTGTAGATAATGGCTGGGTTAAGGCCGAGGGTACGACACTTGGTGCCGACGATGGAATAGGAATGGCTGCTTCGATGGCTCTGTTGCTTGATAATGAGGCCGAGCACGGACCATTGGAGGTGTTGTTTACTGTTGATGAGGAGACAGGCCTGACTGGTGCGTTCAACCTTGGTGAAGGTATGCTGACGGGAAAGTACCTCATTAACCTCGATTCCGAAGATGAGGGCGAGATCTTCATCGGTTGCGCAGGTGGTGTGGATACCGTTGCCAATTTTGCATTGGAGCAGGAGCCTGCGCCGCAGGATTATTGCTACTATCGTGTGGAGGTTAAAGATTTGGTAGGAGGTCACTCGGGTGATGATATCAACAAGGGTCGCGCCAACTCCAATAAAATAGTGGTACGCCTGGCGATGTTGGCTCAGGAGAGCGTTGGCGCTAAGGTGTGTCGTTTGGAGGGCGGAAATCTTAGAAATGCCATCCCCCGTGAGGCTTATGTTGAGTTGGGTGTTTCGACTTCTCATTCGGCTGAATTTGAGTCGCTTGCTGCGGAGTTTGCGTCGGCTGTTAAGGCTGAATTTGCAGTGACAGAGCCAGATATGAAAGTGGAAGTGTCGGCTATTGCGTCGCAGGCCGAGTGCTTGACCGAGGGGTTGCAGAAGCGATTGCTGTCGGCTTTGGTTGGAGTGCCTAATGGTGTGTTGGCAATGTCGTTTGCGGTGCCAGGATTGGTCGAGACTTCGACAAACCTTGCGTCTGTGAAGTTTGTGGGTGAGGAGATTGTGGTGACTACATCGCAACGCTCATCAATAGAAAGCGCTAAATTATATGCCAAGTGTGCCGTTGAGTCGGTGTTTGTGTTGGCGGGTGCTGAGGTAAGCCACTCGGATGGCTATCCTGGCTGGGCTCCAAACCCTGAGTCCAGGTTATTGTCGGTTACGGTCGATAGCTATGAGCGTCTGTTCGGCGTGAAGCCAAAGGTGAGAGCCGTACACGCTGGTTTGGAGTGCGGTTTGTTTATGGAGAAGTATCCTCACTTGGAGATGGTGTCGTTTGGTCCAACAGTGTTGGGTGTTCACTCGCCAGACGAGAGAATCAACATTGCCACTGTGGAGAAGTTCTGGCTTCACTTGAAGGAGGTATTAAAGCACGTTTAATCCTATGCGTCGCCTGTGGCTGACAATGGTGATGGTGATTTCTGCGGTCTGCGTATTTGGACAACAGACAGCTGAGGATTACTAACTATATAAATTAGAGGGTGAGGAGGTTGCCGAGTTTTCGGTAGCCACCGACACGCTCCTTTTTTACAGGGCGGTACAGCATAGGCAAGATATTTATGAAGATATCGTAGGCTTCCGTTTTGGCTTTTTGGGGTATTCGCGTCGCGGATTGAGCTATTCGGAGCGTAATCTGTTGGTTGATGGTTTGGGACTGAGGCGTAGCCACATATCAACCCTGAATCGTTTGGGTTTGTCGCATAGAGCCTATGCTGGATTGGGCGGTGGCGATATGGGCTTGGGCGGAGTTGCGGGCGAGGATTGTTTTTCAACGATGGAAGGTGCTCCTGTGTCGGGTGGCAATGTCGGGCTGTTTCTATCTGGTCGAGGCTATTTGGGTGGTGTGAGGAGTACGCTCAACTATCTGATGGATGATGGGTGGAGTATGTCGCTCCATTTGACTGCCAAGGCGGGCAATGATTGCTATGTGAAGGGAGTCTATAACGATGCAATTGATGCGGGCGTACGCCTCTCAAAAGAGGGAGTGTGGGGTGGTAAGCTCTCTGTTATGGCGTTGTGCGAGGTGGGCGACAAGGGCCTGCGTTCGGGCTCAACCGAGGAGGCATTTACATTGACCGGAAACAGGATGTATAATCCATCGTGGGGTGAGTATGACGGCCGGGTGCGTAATTCTCGCTATCGTCGTGATTTGCTGCCATTTGTGATGTCGTCTTACGAAAAACGGTTGGGCGAACGAACGACTATGCTCCTTGCCATTGGTGGAGAATGTGGTAAATGGTCATACTCTGCACTCGGTTGGTATGATGCGATGACGCCACAGCCTGACAACTATCGCTATATGCCGAGCTATTTTGCTGATGAGGATTTGGCAATGGAGGTGGCCGATGAGTGGCGTTTTGGCAATAGGGATGTCACTCAGGTTAATTGGGCAGATATGTATGCCCAAAATCGTCGCTCGTCGCGTGGCGCTGTCTATGCCCTTGAAGAGCGTGTTGAGCGTGTGGCAAGGGCCGAGGCTGTGGCAAGATTTAGTAGCGATGTGAGCCCGAATCTTAAATTCAATTATGGAATCAGGGCAAGTCTCAACTCCTCGCGTCATTATAAGCAGATGGCTGATTTGCTGGGCGCGGCTTATTGCCTGGATGTGGATTATTATCTCCTGGATGATGATACCTTCTCACGAAATATGCAGAACGATTTGCGTCAGCCAAACCGACGGGTGGGAGAGGGTGATCGCTTCTCGTATGATTATGCCCTTGTGACGCAATGTGTGACGGCCGATGTTGGAGTGCGTTATCATCGTGATAGATGGCAGATGGATTTCGATTTGACTCTGGGTGGTGAGCGAATCTATCGCCGTGGATATTACGAAAAGGAACTATTTCCTGGGGTAGGGTCGTATGGCCGTTCTCGTATGTGTAAGTTTTCTCCCTACGTCGTCAGGTTTAAGGGCGGTTATGCTTTTTCGGCGCAACACTATTTGGAGGCGGCTGCAACTGTTGCTACACAATCGCCTCTTGCAAAAGATTTGTTTCTCAATCCATTGTATAACAATAGAATACTGGATAATCTCGAACTCGAACGTAACCTGGCTGCCGAGATAAATTATAGATACAATTCAAAGAACTTGGAGCTGGATATAAGCTCGTATATGTTGCTTAGTGATGGTGGACGTGAGGTTGTAAGGGCGTATGATGATTTGTCGGCGACATATTGCGATGTGGATGTTCGTGGCATAGGTATCCTGCGTTGTGGTGTGGAGGCAGCCGCGAGGGTATGGCTTACATCGTCGTTGCGTGGCGAGGTGGCGGCATCGGTTGGTCGTTATATCTATTCTCGCAATCCAGTCGTGAGCCATTATCAGGATGCCGATAATAGTGTGGTCTGCTCTGGAAGTGAGAGCTATATGGATGGTTGTCGTGTTGGTGGGGTGCCTCACTATATGGCAACGGCTATGCTGCACTATTTCAATTATCGTTCGTGGAGTGCTTCGCTGGGTGTGAATTATGCTGGCGGACGTTATGTTAAACCTTCGTTTATGCGTCGTACGGAGCGAGTGGTGCGTCAAGGCGCGGTGTCGCAACAGATGTATGATAAATTCCTCGCACAGCAGAGATTAGATGATGCTATGACGGTAGATGCTTCTTTATCGAAATGGTTCAAGGTTGGTAAGTCGAGATTGTCGGCTACTTTGTCGGTGAAAAATATTTTCAATAAAAAAGATATAGTTTATGGAGGATACGAAGTTTCGCGCATAAGAAACTATCGTAGTGGTGCACAGCGAGTTTATGCTCCTCAGAGTGATGTTTTGAGCTATGCTTACGCTCGCACGTTCTATGGAGTTGTGTCGTGGAAATTTTAACATTTGGCGTTTTGCTCTAAAACTCTTATCTTTGCAAGCAAAAAGGTAGAAAATCTAAATAAAAAGAGATTGTATGGCAGGTTCTAATTTCGTGGACTATGTGAAGATATTTGCCCGTTCGGGCCACGGTGGTGCAGGTTCGTGCCACTTCCGTAGAGAGAAGTTCGTAGCTTTTGGCGGACCCGATGGTGGAGATGGTGGTAAGGGCGGTAGCATTATTTTGCAGGGAGATCGTCAGTATTGGACTCTCATTCACCTCAAATATCAGCGTCACCAATTTGCTGAGGATGGTGAGTGTGGCCACGGCGCACGTTCAACGGGTAAGGATGCTGCCGATATTATCATTCCAGTGCCCCTGGGTACCGTAGCACGCCGTTTGGTGGAGAATGAGGATGGTACTACCGAGCTGGTGAATGTTGGCGAGGTTACCGAGCACGGCGAGCAGCTCGTTCTGTTGAAAGGCGGTCGTGGTGGCTTGGGTAACTGGCATTTCAAGAGTCCAACAAATCAGGCTCCACGTTATGCTCAGCCAGGCGAGGATGGCGACGAGGGCGCGTTTGTGCTTGAATTGAAGGTGTTGGCAGATGTAGGATTGGTGGGCTTCCCTAATGCTGGTAAGAGTACGCTTTTGTCGGTTGTGTCGGCTGCGAAGCCTAAGATTGCCAACTATGCCTTCACCACATTGGAGCCAAACTTGGGTATTGTTGAGGTGCGTGACCACAAGTCATTTGTGATGGCCGACATCCCAGGTATTATCGAGGGTGCTCACGAGGGTCGAGGTCTGGGAACACGATTCTTGCGTCACATTGAGCGTAATTCGGTATTGCTCTTTATGGTGCCAGCTGATAGCGATGATATCGCCAAGGATTATGAGATTTTGCTCGGTGAGCTCACTCAGTATAACCCGGAGTTGTTGGATAAGCAGCGCCTGCTCGCTATCACCAAGTGTGATATGTTGGATGATGAACTTATTGAGCAGATGCGTCCATCACTTCCTGAGGGTATCCCTTCTGTGTTTATCTCTTCGGTGGCGAATATGAACATCACACGCTTGAAGGATATGTTGTGGGAGGCTTTGCAGCAGTAAGCCCCAAAATAAATGATAGAATTAGTCCTCGTCATATAACTATGGCGAGGACTTTATTTTTAGGTGTTAGCTGGAAATTCTATCCGATGGTTTACGATGCGTAAAGAGTATGTGCCGTTGAAGTATTCTATTACGCCCCACACCGTGCCATATCCTTCCGGGATGTTTTCGTTACGGTATTCGCAGTCAGCGTTGATGCGCACCTCTAAACTGTTCTCTTCCAAATCGTAGAGCGTAAGAGAAGTATCAAGCCACTTGTCAGATGCTGAATCCTTCTCGCACCAAGTCTGTCCCTGGGTAGGGCGAAAAGTTACATCTCTAAGGGCCACCAGTGAGCCAATGAGTGAAGGGCTGAGTGATGTAATGGTCACCTCTTTGGGGATGATCTCTTTGGTGTTGTGGCGCTCTATGTGGAAGTAACGCGAAATCTCCTGCTCCTTGATACGCCCAACTGTGTAGGTGGAATTTGGCGCTGTTCCAAGGATGATGGTGCCTCCGCGACTTCCCAATGTGAGCCCGCAACAATTCACCACAACGCGTGCCGCGATGGGAAAATACTTGGCTGTGTTGTTGCTATCTATTGCGATTTCTATTCCCGCTTGGTCATCACCAACGACTATGGCTTTGGTGTACTCTTCATAGAGGTCGTTGGCGACAACGTATGCTTCTATGTATATGTCATCAGTGATGGTGACTGAGTTTTGCCTGCAAAGTGTTTTAAGATGCGCAATGCTGACGGTTGATTGTGACGTATGACCAAAATCTTCGTGATCCTGGTCTGCGCAAGCACAACACAGCGCAATCAACAGACTAACGAGATATTTTGCAATCGTTTTCATCGCGTATCTTGATTATGTAGCATTGGATGTCGGCTATCTTGCCATATTGCAGTATGCCCGTCATCGATAGCGTGCCCTGGGGTATGAAGTGGTGGGCAAATGTGGCGTAGTCAGATGTGTAGGTAGCTATGATATCTCCTTCGCTGTTGCTGAAAATATTGTAGCCCTGCCATTGGCCTTCGTGGTTTACGAGCCAGTTATCGGCGTATTGCTCACTTTGCAGAGATAACTCATTGATGACAATCAGACATCCGCACAGCTCTTGGTTTAGAGCCTCGATAGTCTGAGGCTTTGGCGATACGGGTTGATGAGAGTCGTGACACCTGATGTATTTGTCGAGTATAGCGCGTGAGGCAAAATATTCGGTGGGGTAGGCGCTGTAAGGTTGAGCCTGACGTCCGATTTGTAGAATTCCGTTGTGGAGTGCTACGGTGCATCCTTTTAGTGATACTGTAACGTAATACCCTTCGGGAAAGATGTTATGTAAATCGTATAGCCCAGCCATAATCTCGGCACCGGCTGTCTGGTCCTCAATGCAGAATGTGCGGTAGAAGTTCTCCTCTCGGTCGCTTGTTGTGACATAGCCACCTACAACTATATCTTGATTGATTGTGATGGTTTTGTCGGCCACCAGGCGGCGTAACTCACCCAGCGATAGGTTTGTTGTGGGCGTTGGATCATCCTTCTTGCCTAACTCGTCATAATCCCTGCAACCTGAAAATATCGCAATACACAACCAGATTGCAACAAGGGCAATCAGTCGAAATTTTAGACTTTGTGAGCGGGTCTGTTTCATTGTGGCTACTAATTGAAGTCGGGGGTTGGTTTATTATCATAAAGATAGTGCTTTTTTGGATAAAATAGTTAATTTTGTGTGTGAAATTAAATCTGGTTATGTTATGTTGAACTTTTTGCAGACAGATCAAGTAGAACAGTTGATAGTGCCTGATAGTATCCAAAAGGCGCGTTTTGTCGAGGCTGTACAACGAATTAGCGATGCCTCATTTGTGAAGGATATATGGATGGATATGCTCCAATGGTTGGTGTGGACAGGTGTCAAGACAATGATATCTCTTGCTATCTATTACGTCGGTCGTTGGTTGTTGCACCGACTCGTCAAGTTGGTTGATGCTATTATGACCCGCCGCGAGGTCGAGGTGTCGTTGCATACGTTTATACTCACAGCTGTCAAAGTGTTGGGCTATGTGCTCATCATCCTGATAATAGTCTCTGTGCTTGGATTTAACTCCTCGTCGTTCCTTGCCGTGTTGGCTTCGTTGGGTTTGGCTATCGGTATGGCTCTGAGCGGTACGTTGCAGAACTTTGCAGGAGGTGTGATGATTCTTGTGCTTCGCCCATACCGCGTGGGAGATTACATCGAGGCTCAGGATGTGAGCGGAACAGTGGCGAGCATCAATCTGTTTAATACGGTGGTATTGACAAGTGATAAAAAGACTATCTACATCCCAAATAACTCAATCTCTACATCCATCATCAACAACTATTCCACCTCAACTACGCGTCGATGCAGTTGGAAGGTGTCGGTGGCCTATGGTGATGATTATGACAAGATTCGCGATGCAATGTTGATGATAATCAAGCGCGATGGTCGTGCGTTGGAGAATCCTGCTCCCTATGTGCGCATCGACTCATTGGCCGATAGTGCAGTGGTTGTCGAGGCGCGTGCGTGGGTAAAGAATGACGATTATTGGGGTTTGTATGATGACATCACCGAGGCTTTTTATAAGGAGTTGCCCGAATATGGTGCCAATTTCCCATTCCCTCAGTTGGATGTTCACATCAAGAAAGAGTAGATGTTCGAGGGCGACGCAAATGGTAAATTTGCTGCCAGCGCAACGGTATTGAACTCTCAAAATAAGATTAGATTACAAAAATTGAAATAATAGCGATTTTTCACTATATTTGTGCCGATTAAAACTTAAAACACAATTGTAATTATGGAATTTAAAGATGTTTTGGCAATCTCAGGAATGCCTGGTCTGTATAAGTATGTAGCACAGTCAAAGAATGGTATCATCGTGGAGTCGTTGGCTGATGGTCGTCGTATGAATGCTTCTGCAACATCACGTGTGAGCGCTTTGTCAGAGATTTCAATGTTCACCGAGGGTGAGGATATTCCTTTGGCTGATGTATTCTCTCGTATGTATGCTCACACTGAGGGCAAGGAGGGTATGTCTCACAAGGAGTCAGCAGATAAGATGAAGGCTTATTTTGGTGAGGTGTTGCCTGAGTGGGATCGTGAGCGTGTTCACGTATCAGATATCAAGAAGGCTTTGTCTTGGTTTAATATCTTGGTGGCAGCTGGTTTGACCGAGTTCAAGTTGCCAGAGCAGACCGAGGAGCAGACCGAGGAGTAAGGTTGTCATAGCCTAATAAAAAAGAGTTCAGCAAAACGCTGAACTCTTTTTTTTTGTCATCCGTCGAATGGGCCTTATTTCTTAATCTTGATGCTTGGTGCGATGCCCTCCTTGGCTGAGGAACCGTTGCCGATTGTTGGCCAACCATCCTTGCCCCAGTTCACCTGATCGAGATACATCTTGCGACCAGCTTTCACCTCGTTCACATCAACACCGTGATAGTAGATCCAATCCTGACCCTTGTCGTCGGTCAAAATCTGAGAGTCGTGACCAGGACCTTTCACAGCGTCGTCGCCCGAGAGTAATATCTCGTGGTAGTTATCCAACATCTTGCGACCTTGCTTATCGACATAAGGACCAAACAACGATTTACTGCGACCGACTACGGTTTGGTAGGTGCTATTCAAACCATTGCAGCAAGATCCGATAGATGCAAATAGGTAGTAATAACCCTTGCGTTTGAGGATATACGTACCCTCGTAGGCTGTACCTGCAATTTTGAGCAAATCCTTAGAATCAATAAGTTCCAAACCATCCTCGGTAAGCTCTGTGAGATAGATGCCACGGAAGCTACCCCAGATGAGGTATTTGCGTCCATCCTCCTGGAAAACGACGGGATCGATAGAGTTCTGTACACCTATCTGCTTTGAGTTAAACAACAACTTAGCATTGGTAAATGGGCCCTCTGGCGAGTCTGCCACAGCGCGACCAATACCTGCTTCCCACTCGCCACCCCAAGTGGACATTGAGAAGTAGAGCACATATTTACCCTCGATGTAGTTGATATCTGGTGCCCAGATGTTTGCTTTTGGCACGAACTTAGGCACTTCGCCCTTGCGGAATGCTCCGCCAATGTACTCCCAATTTATCATATCCTGCGATTTGTAGACTGGAACATTGCCATACATCATTGTCGAGTAGGCGTAGAATGTGCCATCCTTGGCGCGGATTACCGTTGGGTCGGGAGCGTTGTTGTTAATTACGGGGTTGGTGTATGTTGCGATCTTTGACTCGTTTCTTGCACCCGAGCAAGAGGCAAGAAATGCCGCAATTGCCAACAAAAATAGATACCTCATTTGGTTAATATTTTAAGTGGTTAATTCTCTCTCGCTTATTTATCTTTCTTCTCTGACTTGAAATATGGACCAACAGTCTTGGCCGTAGATGGATATCCCTTGCCGATTGTAGGCCAGCCATCAGAGTCCCAATTCACACGGTCGAGGTACATCTTACGACCTGCATTTGGCTCGTTGACATCGTAGCCGTGATAAAGAATCCAATCCTTGCCGTTATCGTCGGTGATAATCTGCGAAGTGTGGCCAGGGCCCTTGACATAATCATTACCCAAAAGGATTGTCTCGTGCTGGTTGTCCAACATTCGACCTCCGTTCTTGTTTACATAAGGACCAAATAGCGACTTGCTTCGACCTACAACAACGCGGTACGTACTGTTTACACCGTTACAACAAGAGCCCCACGCGCCGAACATATAGTAGTAGTCGCCACGCTTGTGGATGTAGATGCCCTCGTAAGCTGTGCCGGCAATACGCTCCTTGTCATTAGGATCAATAAACTCTAATCCATCCTCGGTAAGCTCTGTGATGTAGATGCCGCGGAAACTTCCCCAAATCAAATACTTACGACCATCCTCCTGGAAAATGACAGGGTCGATAGAGTTTTGGACGCCAATTTCGCGCGAGTTGAATAGAAGTTTAGAGTCGGTGTAAAAACCTCCAGGTTTCATAGCCACCGAGCGACCAATACCTGCTTCCCACTCGCCACCCCAGGTGGACATCGAGAAGTAGAGAACATACTTACCCTCAATCAAATTGATGTCGGGAGCCCAGATGCCAGCGTAGGTCACAAACTTAGGTACGTTAGCCGAAGTGTAGGCGTCGCCATATCTGCTCCAATTCATCATATCATCAGAGCAATATACGGGAACGTTGCCATTTATCATTGTCGAGAAGGCATAGAACTTGCCATCTTTTCCTCTGATAACAGTAGGGTCGGGAGCATCGTTATTTATCACTGCATTGGTGTAGTGTTCAATCACAATCTCCTCTTCTTCTTCCTCCTCATCTTCAATTACCTCATCCTCGCTTGATGAGCAGGCGCACATTAGAGCTGCCACGAGCGAGGCGAATGCTAAAAGTGAAAATAAATGCTTCTTCATTTTGGCTTAGTTTTAGGTCGGTTTAAGTATTACATTCGCTGTGGAACATCAATGCCCAAGAGCTTCATTGCGCGGCTAATTACGCGAGCCACCTCAGCTGCGAGCATAACGCGCATCTTGCGAATCTCGGCATTCTCCTCACGAAGGATTGAGTGGTCGTGGTAGTAGCCGTTGAAACTCTTTGCCAAGTCATAAGCATAAGCAGCAATGACTGATGGTGCAAAGTTCTCACCTGCATTAGCCACCACCGATGGGAAGTCGTTGAGCGACTTAATAAGCTCAATCTCGGCTGGCAACAACTCGCCAATTGAGGCTGACTTGTAGTCGATGCCTGCCTCGTCGGCCTTGCGGAGGATAGAGCAGATGCGGGCGTGGGTATACTGAATGAATGGACCTGTGTTACCATTGAAGTCGATAGACTCGCGTGGGTCGAAGAGCATAGTCTTCTTAGGATCCACCTTCAAGATGAAATATTTGAGCGCACCCAAACCTACCATTGTACAAACGGCGTTGGCCTCCTCCTCGCTGCAACCATCGAGCTTACCCAACTCGTTTGACATATCGCGAGCAGTATCAACCATATTCTCAATCAAGTCGTCGGCATCGACAACAGTTCCCTCGCGAGACTTCATCTTACCCTCTGGCAACTCAACCATACCGTAAGAGAGGTGGTAGATGTTGTCGCTCCACTCGTAGCCGAGCTTCTTCAATACGAGCTTCAACACCTGGAAGTGGTAGTTCTGCTCGTTACCCACAACATATACCATATCGTCGAGTTTATTCTCCTCGAAGCGGCTCAATGCGGTACCCAAGTCCTGGGTCATATATACCGATGTGCCATCGCCGCGGAGCAGGAGCTTCTGGTCCAAACCATCAGCTTCGAGGTCGATCCATACAGAGTTGTCCTCCTTGCGGAAGAATACACCCTTGTCGAGACCATCCTGCACAAGACTCTTACCCAAAAGATAGGTCTGAGACTCGTAATATACCTTGTCGAAATCAACGCCCAAAGCCTTGTATGTCACGTCAAAGCCATCATATACCCAGCCATTCATTGTCTGCCACAACTCATAAACCTCAGGGTCCTTAGCCTCCCACTTACGCAACATCTCCTGTGCAGCGAGCATAATAGGAGCCTTCTTCTTGGCCTCCTCCTCGCTCATACCACCGGCAACCAACTCCTTAACTTCGGCCTTGTAGTGCTTGTCGAACTCCACATAGTAATCACCCACCAAGTGGTCGCCCTTCAAACCTGTTGATTCAGGTGTTGCGCCGTTGCCGTAGAGCTGCCAAGCGAGCATAGACTTACAGATGTGGATACCGCGGTCGTTTACCAAGTTCACCTTAATGACGTTGTGACCATTGGCCTTCAAGATCTGGGCAACAGAGTAACCCAACAAATTGTTACGGATATGGCCCAAGTGGAGTGGTTTGTTGGTATTTGGTGATGAGTACTCAATCATCATTGTGCGACCCGATGGAGCTGCCTGACCATAGTTCTCGTCAGCAACCTCCTCGGTGAAGCGCTCAGCCCAATATGAAGGGGCAATCGAGAGGTTCAAGAAACCCTTGATTACGTTGAATGAGCTAATCTGAGGATTGTTTGCCACGATGTACTCGCCAATCTCGTTAGCCGTAGCCTCGGGAGCCTTGCGGCTGAGTTTCAAAAGTGGGAAGGTGACCAATGTGTAGTCGCCCTCAAATTCCTTGCGAGTCTTCTGGATTTGAATCTGAGATGCATCTACTGCGCCATACAAAGCCTCGATAGACGAGGTCGCAATTTGAGCGATAAAAGTTTCTGTATTCATATAATGTGTTTTTGTATTCTCTAATAGCGCAAAGATACACATTTTTTTCATTCTATTCATCTATAAATTGGCTTTCGCAGGTAATAATGCCAGGGATATGCTTTACTTTTAACTCTTTTTTGTAATTTTGTCGGCATCAAGCGATATTTTATGAAGATTGGAAATATAGATTTGGGCGACAAGCCCCTGTTTTTAGCTCCGATGGAGGATGTCACTGATCCTTCGTTCCGCTATATGTGTAAGCGTTTTGGCGCAGATGTTGTGACCACCGAGTTCATCTCGTCTGATGGCCTGATTCGTGATGCGTGGAAGTCGCGTGCTAAACTCAATATCGACGAGGCCGAGCGTCCCGTGGGTATTCAGATTTATGGTCATCTCATCGAGCCTATGGTCGAGGCAGCGCGCATTGCAGAGACAGCTCGCCCCGATTTTATCGACATCAACTTTGGTTGCCCGGTGAAGAAGATTGCAGGCCGAGGAGCTGGTTCGGGTATGATGCGTGATGTGCCGTTGATGGTCGAGATGACGCGCCAGACTGTCGAGGCTGTCAACACTCCTGTGACGGTCAAGACGCGCCTTGGTTGGGATGAGGACTCAAAGAATATTATGGAGATAGCCCTACGCTTGCAGGATACGGGCATCAAGGCTCTAACAATCCACGGTCGTACACGTTCTCAGATGTATCGTGGCGAGGCCGACTGGACTCTGATTGGTGAGGTGAAAAACCACCCATCAATAGAGATTCCAATCATCGGTAATGGCGATGTGGATTCGGGCCCAAAGGCTAAGCAGATGTTTGATACCTATGGTGTGGATGGTGTGATGATTGGTCGTGCGACGTATGGCCGTCCTTGGATTTTCAAGGAGGTAAAACACTTTATGAAGACGGGCGAGGTGATGCCTCAGCCTTCGGTTGTAGAGCGTGTTGCCATAGCCAAGGAGCATCTGTTGAAATCATTGGAAATCAAGGGCGAGAAGGTAGGAATTTTGGAGATGCGCCGCCATCTGTCGAACTATTTCAAGGGTCTACCCGATTTCAAATCCACACGTTTGAAGTTGGTGACTCTCTACGATGTTGACGAGATTAATGCAACGCTGGATTTCATCGCCGAGCGTTGGGGCGATTACGATATGAGTGGGGCGGTGCCACCATCACTCTCTCACGACATTTAGGAATTGTCAAAGAAGGTGTTTTCTGCGTTGCGTTCATCCTCGAAATCCTCATTTACGCTCCAGTAAACTGTGGTTTCTCGGATTTCGCGCGCCTCAAAACAATTTCCGCGCAAGAGATTCAATCAAAGAAAAGGCTGTTTAGCCAATTTCGGTTAAACAGCCTTCTTTGTTTTCGGAAAAGCACAACTACTTCTTTCCCAATGCCTGCGAGATGTTGATAATGAAATCTCCCATACGTTCAATCTCAGAAATCACATCCATATAATAGACACTTGAAAGATAGTTCGAGTCATTGTCCTCGATGCTTCGAATCTCATCCTCGCGCAGGATGTTGCGCAATTCGTTGATTTCAATCTCGCAGTCGATGGCTTTTTGCAAAGCCAGCATACCCACATTGCCTCGCCTTAAATTCTCAATCATAATGCCGTATGCCTTGTCCACAAGATTTAGCAGTGAGTCTATCTTACGAATACTCTCCTGGTCGAACTCTTTTTCGTGTTTGTTGCGACGCGAGAGTATGCGACTTATGGCTTCACCAGAATCGCCCAGGCTCTCCAACTCATTGACAATCTTATACATCGAGTTAATACTCTCGCGTGTGTGTTCGCTGACGCTCTCTTGTGGAATCTCCCTCAAAAATGCCGCAATCTCAAACTCTATTCGGTCGGCAATCTCCTCATACTTAACCAATTTCTGGCGATAGACTTCAAACTCGTCAAGCGATTTTGAGTGGATGGCCGAACGTATATACTCCAACCCGTTGCGCGAGATTTGGGCAAAATGTACAATCTCTTTTTGTGCCTGGCTGATTGATAGCTCGCCCGTAGAGGTGTGTCCTGCCGAAATATACTTCAAGCGGATGGTATCCTCCTCGCTCTTAGGCTTATCTTTAATTACGGTTGTTACGATCTTCACTAACTGCGGCACAAACCAGATAAGGATGCAGGTGTTGAATGTATTAAATAGTGTATGGAACATCGACAAGCCATAGAGCATTGCGGTAGATTCTGCCGATGCGGGGTCGATGGTCGAAGTGAAACTCATATCGGCAGGATTAGGATAACCCATACCCGCAATTATCCAACCAATAAGATTTACAAACGGCTTGAACAAAATCAACGCCCAGATAACACCAAACACATTGAAGAGAGTATGCGCCAACGCAGCACGCTTTGCATTGGGATTAGCAACCGCAGCCGCGATATTGGCCGTGATGGTTGTACCTATATTCTCGCCCAACACCATTGCAGCACCCATCTGGAATGGTATCCAACCCATACTCATCATAATCAGAGTAAGGGCCATCGTAGCACTCGACGACTGCAATACGAGCGTCAGCACGGTACCAAAAACCAAGAATATCAATACCGAGCCAAAGCCCATATCGGCCCAGTTCTGAATGAAGGATAACACCTCGGGCGTTTCACGTAAATCGGGCACCGACTCCTTCATCAGCGACAGGCCGAGGAACAAGAGAGCAAAGCCGATAACACACTCGCTCAGGTTCTTGTAGCGCTCTTTCTTCGATATGCTCATCACAAAGCCCAACGCCATAAGAGGTACGGCGAGGATTGAGATGTCGGCCTTAAAGCCGAGCAGCGAGATAAGCCACGCGGTAACCGTGGTACCGATGTTGGCACCCATAATCACGCCGATGGCCTGATGCAGAGCCAGCAGGCCTGCGTTCACGAAGCCCACGACCATAACGGTGGTGGCACTCGACGACTGGATGATAGATGTGATTGTAAGTCCCGTAGCGACGCTCTTAAAACGGTTAGAGGTCATCGCTTCGAGGAATCGGCGCAGGCGATCACCTGCGGCCTTCTGTAACCCTTCGCTCATAAGATTCATTCCGTAGAGGAACATTCCGAGCGCACCCAGGAGGGTGAAAATCTGTAAAATCATAATCTTCTTTAGTTTGTATTATTCGTTCTTAAGTTTATACACCTCTTCGTCTGCGAAAGTAGAGATAGAGGACAAATATCAAAATGCTACACATTGCGTGTTATGAAGTTTTTAGGTTATGGAAGTTCTCGTTAAAGGCCTTGTGCATATATCAACCACGCGTTGTAGGCCACAAAGCAGGCAAACAACACTCCGCCCGCCAAGCGTGTTATCTTTCCTCGCATACCCAGCACCAGGGGCAGACAAGCGGCGGCTATCATTACAAGATAGTCCACCATAGTGATGCCTCCGCCCAATAGTGGAGAAATCTGCGAACTTACGCCAAGAATGAATGTAATATTGAAAATGTTTGACCCTACAACGTTTCCAAGCGCAAGTTGTGTGTTTTTCTTTATTGCGGCAGTGATTGATGCTGCGAGTTCGGGCAGTGATGTGCCACAAGCTATGAGTGTGATTGATATGAATGCTTCGTTCACACCCCATTTTGTAGCGATAATAACAGCTTCCTCTACAAAGAAATGACAACCACCAACCAATACTCCTAAACCACCAATAACCTTTAAAATTGATAGAATCAGTCGCTCATTGACCTCCGCAGATTGCTCTTCATTCTTTTGAACTGAGCGTTTATCGCGCAGGAATGATATGTAGATGAATGCAACGAATATTGCGAGCAGTATTGCACCATCCACGCGGCCGATTGAGATGTCATCTCCGTGGAAGAAATTGAATGCCATTAGTGTAGCCAAAATAGAAACGAAGATGCAAATCGGAAGGTCAAAGCGTTTGTTTTCGTGGCTTACCTTAACAGAATGTATCAAAGTGGTGATGCCTAATATGCCTAAAATGTTGAAAATATTTGAGCCAACAACATTGCCAATGGCGACATCTATATTTCCTTTGAGCGCACCAGATGCGCTGACTATTAATTCGGGACAAGATGTTCCTATGCCGACAATGACGGCTCCAATTACAAAGTCTGATATTTTGAAACGACGAGCTATTGCTACCGAGCCGTTCACTAAGTTATCGGCACCAAAAACAATTGCCAATAACGAAATAACTAATATAATGTATTCCATAGATTTAATAATATAATACAATGTGCGTGCCTGCGCAACAATGATGGATGTGCGCAATGTAACCCGTCGGGTCGCGACGAATCAAGGAATACTATTGGCTAAATTCTGAATTGGTGCAGTCTTGCAATTAAGGTGCAGCCGAAACGGGAGGTCAATTGCCTCCATCCGCAGTTCGCAAGATAAGATGAGAGCTGGTCTCTATCCAATGTTTGATTAAATGCAATGGAAAAACACGAAGTTTTTGTATGAGAACTTCTGCGGTGGTTTTTTTTGAAACTACGACTTTGTGACGACGAGTTTGTTCGTCTTTGATTGGAGATGTGTAGTTGAGAATTGTCGTTAGCATCGTGAAGATACTCCTCAAAACTTTCTGCCTGTGTGTAGTTGGAAATGCAATAATTCTCAACGGTGTCACTATTATGGATGTCAGCATTTGTTAAACCTGTCACCCATATCACTCCGAGTAGAAGTGTTAATAGTATTATTTTGACCCCTTGTTTCATTTCCTTTGGCAAATGTAGTTATAAAGATAGTGAAAATTCAATAAACTATGTTATGATTAAGTTAATAAATGAACTCTCTATGGGAGTAAAAAATCGGCTATCTAACCAAATGAAGTTAAATAGCCGATTTCTATTCTATATAAGAATCTAATTATCTGTTTGGAATATCCACTGGTGGAGTCTCACGCTCGTCGATGAGGTGCTCGGTGAAATAATCAACCAAACGCCAGTAGAAATACTCGTTCATATCGCCAAAGCCGTGACGCTGTGTTGGTAAGTAGAGCATATCGAAACGCTTGTTGGCACGAATCAACGCATCCACCACGCGTGATGTGTTACCTGGGTGTACGTTGTTGTCAATCTCGCCGTGAACGAGCATCAGGTGACCCTTCAAGTTGCGTGCAATCTCAGGGTTGCTCTTGATGCTGTAAAGGAATGTAGTGTCGCCCTTGTCGCTCACCTGCTCCTTCACACCGTGGTGAGTCTCGCTCCACCAGCGGTTGTAAATCTTGTTGTCGTGGTTACCCGCGCACGATACCGCAGCCTTGAAGAAGTCAGGATACTGCAACATAGCCGCTGTTGACATAAAACCACCACCTGAGTGACCGTGGATACCCACGCGGTTTACGTCGATGTAGCTGTGGCGCGCAGCCAACTGCTCGATGGCTACCTTCTGGTCGAGCAAACCATAGTCGCGCAAGTTACCGTAGCCGTAGTTGTGGTACCACTTCGAGCGATCTGGGTGACCACCGCGGTTACCTACTGAAATGACGATGAATCCCGCCTGAGCCAAACGGTCCGTGCGAACGCTCATACGAGTGTATGGGTAGTTAGTTGCCTCGGTCTGAGGACCTGGATATACATAATCTACGATAGGGTAGTGCTTTGTAGAGTCGAAATCAAATGGCTTGTACATCACGCCATAGAGGTCGGTCACGCCGTCAGCAGCCTTCACGGTGAAGGTCTCAGGGAACTTATAACCGTTGGCCAAAAGCTGTGAGAAGTCGCTCTCTTCGAGTGTCATCAAACGGTTACCCGCGCAGTCGTAAAGTGCTGTAACTGGGATTGTATCCACGCGTGAGTAGTTGTCTACAAAGTAACGGCAAGCGTCGTCAACTATTGGTGAGTGGAAGTGGTCACCCTTGTTCAAGAGCTTCACCTCTCCACCATCGAGGCTCACTGAGTATAGGTGCTGGTAGTATGGATTCTCACCCTGCTCGCGGCCCATCGCAGTGAAATATACTTTGCGAGCCTTTTCGTCCACCTTCAAGATGTTGTGAACGTGCCAAGCGCCCTCGGTGAGCTTGCGTTTGAGGTTACCCTCGTCGTCGTAGAGGTAGAGGTGCGCCCAGCCGTCACGCTCGCTCCACTGGATAAGCTCCTTGCCACCGTTCAATGCCGAGAGTGGGCGTACCTCGATGTAGGTGTTTAAACGCTCCTCGATGATAGGACACAATGTGTCGGCGCCAATAGTGTAAGAGCAGATGTCAATGCGGTGCAAATCGCGGCTTGAACGAGTCACAAAGAAGCGGTTGTCGTTACCCAACCATACGCGTGGCTGGTCGTACATATGACGCTGCTTCTGCTCGCGTGGCGCAGATGCAATCGAGAGAGTCTGGTCCTTGAAACGGCCTGTTGTGATCTCCTTGCGTGAGTTATCCTCCATATCGAACACATAGAGGTGGTACTGAGGAGCCTCCTTCTCGCCTGGCATCTGATACTTGTATGTTTCAAGAGTTGGACGTGGGTTTGCTAATGCGTTGATTACCCACAACTCCTTCACCTCGCGCTGGTCTGCTACAATAGTAGCAAAGTGGCGAGAGTCGGGTGACCATACACCGCTTACGCCCTTGCGCTTGCCATCCAGAATCTTATCGGTGTTCAAGGTGCTATAACCCTGACCATAACCGAAATGAGGCTCGCCATCGGTTGTAATCTGAGTCTCAACGATTGTGGTATCCTTCTCGTCCTTTTTAAGTTTCTCATAATCCTCGCGTGACATACGGTAGAGGTCCATATCCTTGGCATAAACCACAGTCTTGCCATCGGGAGATACAGATGCCCAATAGAACTGCTTGGTCTCCTTCTCCTTGTCTTTGAGGTGGGTGAGTTGCTGAGTCTGCATATCGTAAGAGAAGTAGAAGATCTCCTTGCCGCTAACCTTCTTAGGTTTCTTGCCTGCCAATGAGTCCTCTTTTGAGAGTGGCTTTGGCTTGGCATCCTGTGAAGACATCACCTCGAATGTGAATGTGCGGCCATCCTCTGCTACCTCTAAATTGTAGATAGGAAGCTGTGTACCGATGAATGGATCCTTTACGATTTCAGTAAGCTGTGAAGCCATCTTGTCGTTGTCGAAAAGTGGGGTGCGCTTGCGTGTTGCAGGATCAACCACATACCACGATGTACCCTTGCTGGTCTTGTAGCTATACCAGAACTTCTCGCCCGATAGGAACCAATGTGGGTCCACCGATGTCGAGAATAACATATTTTGCAGCTTGCCAGCTGTGAAACGCTCGGCCAACTCATAGCGGTTGCGCGTGCGAGTATTCTCACGCTCCGAGTTTCGGTTGTCTGCTACGGCGCTAAAAATCGATGCCGCGCAGATGACTGATAATATAAATCTCTTCATTCTTTAATTATTGTTTGTTTTGCTGTGACTTAAAGTAGTTGCTGAAATAGAGGAGCTGATACTGGATTGAGTTACGCCAGTAGTCCCAGTTGTGAACACCCTCACGAACATAGAAATCGTGCTTGATGCCAGCCTTCAAGAGCTTCTCGTGGAGATCGCAGTTTACACCGAAGAAGAAATCGTCGTAACCGCAGTCGATGATAAGTCTTAACTGGCCAGGCTTGATGCGCTCAACGAGGTTGATTACTGTGTGCTGCTCCCAATTCTCAGGGTGCTCCTCGATTGTGCCCAAACGCTTTTTGAGACCCCAATTATTGGGGAATGGACGGATATCCACACCGCCCGATGTGCTACCTGCTGCGCCATACAACTCAGGGTTGCGGAATGCCAGGTAGAGCGCACCGTGGCCACCCATCGATAGACCCGAAATGGCGCGAGCCTCGCGGCGTGCGTCAGTTCTGTAGTGTGAGTCGATGTACTCAATGAGCTCCTTGGTTACAAATGTCTCGTACTTGTATGTTGGGTCCACAGGGCTGTCGAAATACCAGCTGTCGTAGCCGCCATCAGGCAACACGAGCATAATGCCGTAGCGGTCCACCCAATCTGATGCTTTTCCCCAAGCATCCCACTCCTCAAACTTGCCGCTGTGGCCGTGGAGAAGATAAACAACAGGGAGATCCTTCATTTGGTGATAACCCTCAGGCAATACCACTCTGACCATTACATTTTTGTCCATAGACTTGCTGTGGATGGCGATAGTCTCGCGTGAGAATGACCACGCCGAGCAACATACGAGAGTTGCTGCAATCAAAAGAAAAAACTTTTTCATTTTATTTGAGTTATTTGTTTTAGTTTCTAACGAACAAAGGTAATAATTTTTTTGATGATATAGCAATGGTCAACGCCTACATTTTGAGTGCGTTGAATAAATTAACCGCAAAAAAAGACAAGGCTCAGAGACCTTGTCTTAAAATGTTTATATTTGAGTTTCGCAATTTTGATGCTAATCGTTGGTGTGTAGCCGTGGAGATTAGAAAATCGACTCCTTGGTCTCGGTTGTGAGCAGCTCCAAAGCCTTGATTCCCATCACTGAGTTACCCTTAGGATTCAGGCGTGGACTCCACACCGCCACAGAGTATTGCAAAGGGTAAATTGCCACGATACCTCCTCCTACGCCGCTCTTGCCTGGCAATCCCACCAGGTAGGCAAACTCACCTGCCTCGTCGTAGAATCCGCAGGTCTGCATTATGGCGTTGATTCGCTTTACTTGCGACGATGTGAGTGTAAATCCTGCGTAATCAAACTTGCGGCGGTGGTTGGCAAAAGCCAAAAATGCAAGCGACAATTCGCGGCAACTCATCTCGATGGAACACATCATAAAGTAGAAGTGCAGCACCTTTTCGATGTCGTTTTCAATGGTGCCGTGGTACTTCAAAAGATTGGCTATGGCAGCATTCAAATAGCCATTTTCGCGCTCCGACAGAGCCACATCTTTGTTGTAGTTGATGGTGCCGTTGCCCGATACGGCGCGCACGAAACTCAGAAAGTCAGTCTCGGGATCGTCAAGGTGGGAGAGCAAGATGTCGGCCATCACGATTGCTCCTGCGTTGATGAACGGATTGCGTGGCACACCCTTCTCGACCTCCAACTGAATGAGTGAATTAAAGGCCGTTCCCGATGGCTCCTTACCCACTCTTTTCCACAAGTCATCTCCCTTGATTGAAAGGCACATAGCCAGGGTGAACACCTTCGAGATACTCTGGATTGAAAAACGTGTGTCAGCCTGCTCAATCGCGGCTGTTTCGCCATAAATAGTGTGGATACACATACCGAACTGGTCGGGATTGACTTTGGCTAATTCGGGGATGTAGTCAGCCTGTTTGCCATCCTTGGCGTATGGCAAAATCGCCTGGTAAATATTCTCTAATATTTGCAAATAATCCATAGCTGCCTTACATAAAAGAGAAAACGAGAGATACAAGATATAATCCTGGCTCTCTCGTTTTTTTAGAATAATTCTTTTGGGGATTGAATATTAATACTCCTCCTCGTTGAAGAAGAAATCATCCTTTGATGGGTAGTCAGGCCAAATATCCTCGATTGACTCGTAGATGTCGCCTTCGTCCTCAATCTCCTGCAAATTTTCCAATACCTCCAAAGGTGCGCCAGAACGGATTGCGTAGTCAATAAGCTCCTCCTTTGTTGCTGGCCAAGGTGCATCCTCTAACTTAGATGCTAACTCCAAAGTCCAATACATATTACTGATATTTAGTTAATTAAAATTTATTTTTGGTTGGTGAAAATCCTCTTCCGAAGTTTTGCGGCGCAAAGATAACTAAAAAATGATAAAAGCAATAGTTTTGATAAACTTTCTTACTTCCAGCAGTTTGGCTATGTGCTGATTAGATTGTTTTTTTGCTCCTTTTTGTTTTGATCACTTATGGTCGCCACTCAATCTCTTCAATGTTGCAAAGTTGTGTGATTTTGCGTCCCAAAACATAGAAGTAGTCCGACAGTCTATTAAGATAGACTATTGCTTCGCACTCCATCTCATACTTCGCCTCAGCCCTTAACGCTGCTCTTTCGGCTCTGCGGCATACTGTGCGGCATATATGACAAAGCGATGCGCGCTCATCTCCGCCTGGGATTGTGAATTTGGTTATAGCGGGTAGAGTGTCTTGTATTGCATCAATCTCTTTTTCAAGATCTTGCGTGGCATTGCATTTTAACTTTGCTACCTTGTCCTTGCCACCTTCTCCCACAGCCAGCAATGCTGCAACACTCATTAGGTGACACTCGATGCGGCGCAACTGCTGCTCGTAGAGCGAGAATTTCTCCTCGCCGGCGATTTTATCAGCGAGCAGTGCCACAAAGGATGTCAATTCATCCACAGTGCCGTAGGCCTCCACTCGCAAATCGTACTTCGCCACGCGCTCGCCGCCTATGAGCGAGGTGTGACCCTTGTCGCCACATTTGGTATATATTTTCATAATCTGAAATCCTGTTTTGGTAAATGGTTGTTGAACAGCAGGAGATAGCCTCTGTTATCTACGCTTGTGCATTTGTGCTGTGCAATCAAATCCTTGCAGAGTATATCTCGTTCTTGGTTGAAGGCAGGCGCGATAATGCAGAGTGTTGAGCGTAACTCGGTGGCGCGTTGTGCCATCTGGCGCAGTTGGTCACCACCCACAGCCAGCGAGGCAATCACTATATCCTTACACTCCATCTGCTCCACCTCACAATCTATGCCGAAACTCTCGTATTTGCAGTGTGTGAGCAGGTTTTGAAGCTCCACCGCACGGCGCTCGGGTACTCCGATTCTTGCCAATGCCTCGTATAGTGAGGTGTCGCCCTCAAAGAGCGTTTTGCACATAAACACTTGGCGCACGATGGCATAGACAAACGGAGAGTGCACGCCGTGCCCGCGCCAATAGCGTCTGCGTTTGATGTTGCTTGGTAGGTTGCGCAATCCATACAAGCGATCTTTCAAGTTTCTGCCTGTTGTTTTCACCTGATTTCTACTTCTTTAACTGACCCGCCAGACGACCTGTCGAGAAAGCAATCTGCATATTATAACCACCCGTGTTGGCGTCGATGTCGAGTACCTCGCCCGCAAAGTACAAGCCCTTGACCTTCAATGACTCCATAGTGTATTTGTTCACCTCGTCACATTTCACACCTCCGGCTGTTACGATGGCGTACTCAAACGGAGCGTAGTCAGTGATTGGGAATACCATACCCTTTAATACCTTGATTAAGCGGTGAATCTCGGTGTCGGTCACCTTACGGATGTAATTCTTTGAGTGGATGTCCAACTCGTGAGCAATCGGAATCACAAAATGCTTTGGCACCAACTTGCGCAACAACTCCGAGAAGAACTCATCAGGCTGCATCTCGGCAATCTCGCGCTTGATGCGCTCAAACAAAACCTCTTCTGTGAGTGCAGGCTTCATATCGAGTACAATCTTCACACGCTTCTCCTCCAAGAGTGCACCGACAGCACCACGACTCAAACGCAACGCCACAGCACCCTCGATGCCACGCTCCGAGAAGCTGATTTCGCCAAACTCCTCGCGTATCATCTCGTTGTCGATAAACAATTTAGCGTTGATATTCTTCAACAATAGTCCGTCCAAAAACTTCTTCTGGGGATGCGATGTGCGCAGTGGAGTGAGTGAAGGACGAACCTCCTCAATCGAGTGGCCCAACTTGTCGGCAAACAGATAGCCGTCGCCCGTAGAGCCTGTGCCAGGATAGCTCACGCCGCCCGTAGCGATGATTACATTCTCGGCCTCCTCCTTGCGCAAGAATCCGCGCTTGTTTTGGAACATCACGCCATATACTTTGTTGTCGATTGCCAGAATCTCCGTTACGCGGGTGTTGTATGCAATCTCCACCTCGTTGTCGAGGCAGTAGTCCACCAATGCATTGGCGATATCCCACGCCTTGCCGCTCTTGGGGAACACACGCTGACCGCGCTCAATGTCGAGCTTCACGCCCTGACGCTCAAAAAAGCGGATTGTGGCTTTGTTGTTGAACTCGGCAAATGCCACATCGAAGAAGTCGGCATTTGTGCGAATTGCCTCCTTGAACTCCTCGGGTGGACGGGCATTGGTAAGGTTACAACGACCCTTACCCGTAATGCGAATCTTGCGACCCGCCTTCTCCATCTTCTCCATCAGGAGTACCTTTTTTCCACTTCTTGCTGCTGTTGCCGCAGCCATCAAACCGGCTGCACCAGCTCCAATAACTATAACGTCGTACATCTTTTGACCAAATTTTCTACAAATGTACAAAATTGTAGTTAAAAAGGATGCTTTTGGAGGATGAAATGGGGCGGTTTATGGTAAATTTTCTATCTTTGTGTAGAAAATAGAGTTATTTTAAAAATTCAAAACAGATTTTTACTATGGAAAAGAAGTTGATATATCCCACTCGTGGTGTCTGCTCTCAGGCAATTGAGATTTTGTTGGACGATGATGTGGTTAAGAGCGTTGAGTTCTTTGGCGGTTGCAATGGCAACACCCAGGGTATTGCTCAACTCGTGCGCGGAATGAAGGCCGAGGAGGTTATCTCTCGCTTGTCGGGTATCAGTTGCCGCGGAAAGGGTACCTCTTGCCCCGACCAGTTGGCCTGCGCCCTGCGTCAGATGCTGGGCTAAGCCACGCGCCTTATAGTCGTTCGGCTCCCGAGGTGAGATAATTTGCTGATGGGGAGTTTAATATGCAATAAAATATTTGCAAGAGTTAATTTTTTTTTTTTAATTTTGAGGGAGTATTAACCTGAAAAACACAGAACTATGAAAAGGATTTACTTGTTATTTGCATTTTGTTTGTCGCTTGCTTTGGCATCGTGTAGCGATAAAAACGACGATGACTACTTTATTGTAGATTATTATCCTGTTGAGTTCTACATCTCGTTAGAGACTAACAAGGGTGTCGATCTGCTTAATGCCGAAAATGAGGGGGCGGTTGATGTGGATGCTATCGAACTCTATTACGACGGAAATACCTATACGCTAAACTCCAAAGCTGAGCCGGTAACGCGCGCCTATCATCCACACTTCAAGGGAATGGAGTTGCAGAAGATTGATGGCAAATATCGCATTTATGTCGGGGAGTTTGAGGGCTCACCTTGGTTTGAAGGTGGTTCGTTTGCTATAAGTTGGGGTGATGGTACACGTGATAACTTCACTTACCGCAATACCCAAGATGGCAAAATAGGCGTGAAACATCATTTCTATTTCAATGGTCACACTGTTAAGTCGGGTAATTATCCTTATGTGTCAATCGCTGTTATCAAATAACCTCCTTGACTAAAACGAAAATAGGCTATTCC
>JAZKYX010000028.1:0-9382 GCA_045612405.1 Alistipes sp. | reverse complement strand
CCAGTTATCGTTCGTTTGCTCGATCCACCATTGCACGAGTTTGCCCCTAACACAGAGAAGGAGCAGCGCGAGATGGCTGAGGTTATGGGCATCTCTTACGAGGAGGTTGTAGCTAAGGTTGAGTACTTGCACGAGGTGAACCCAATGCTTGGTCACCGTGGTTGCCGTTTGGGTAACACTTACCCAGAGATCACTGAGATGCAGGCACGCGCTATCATCGAGGCTGCAATGAACGTAAAGGCTACTGGCATCGACGTTAAGGTTGGGATTATGGTTCCATTGGTAGGTAACCACAAGGAGTTGCGTTACCAGAAGAACATCATCGACGAGGTTGCTAAGCAGGTATTTGCTGAGCGTAACGACAAGATCGACTACTTGGTAGGTACAATGATCGAGGTTCCTCGTGCTGCTGTTACAGCTAATCAGATTGCTGAGGTTGCTGAGTTCTTCTCATTCGGTACTAACGACTTGACTCAGATGACACTTGGTTTCTCTCGTGACGATATCGCTAAGTTCTTGCCAGTTTACTTGGAGAAGAACATCTTGAAGGCAGACCCATTCCAGGTATTGGACCGCAACGGTGTTGGTCAGTTGGTACGCGAGGCTGTGTTCAAGGGTCGTGGTACTCGTCCTGATTTGAAGTGCGGTATCTGCGGTGAGCACGGTGGTGAGCCATCATCAGTAGAGTTCTGCCACTACGCAGGTTTGAACTACGTAAGTTGTTCTCCATTCCGTGTGCCTATTGCACGTTTGGCAGCGGCTCACGCAGCATTGAATCAGAAGTAATCGTTTCGACGATAATATTTCCAGACTCCTCACCCATCGGGTGGGGAGTTTTTTTTGTGCTCTAAGGTAAAATATTTGGGGTAAGGTTGCAATAATTGAGTGTTTTTGCATAAATTTGTAAATAATATATAGGTTTGTGCTTTGTTGGGCATTGATAAAAAGGGAAATCAAATTTAGAAAATTATGAAAAATACATTTTGGAATGAGGCTTCGCGTGGCGGAGCAATATTGGGTGCTGCGAGTGTTGCGTTTACTTGCGCAAGTTTGTTCTTGCCTCAGAGTGCAGGTTTTGTAATGGAGTTGGCAAGTTTTGTTGTGACGCTATATCTGTTGTTTTATTATACCAAGCAGCGTGCTGATAAGTTCCCAAAGCAGGGTTATACCTACGCCCAGAGTTTGGGATTTATGGTAGCAATGGGTGTCTTTGCTGGTATTATACTGGGAGCCTTCCAGATTCTGGCAAGCAACTTCTTGTTTGCGGAGGTATATGAGGAGAAGTATCAGGCTGTAATAGCGATGTATGCTCAGTATGGTAAATTTGATAATAATATGATGGATATGCTTACTTCGACAATGCGCTCTTATATCTTCTCGCCTATCCCAGCTTTGATTTCCAATGTGTTGGCTTCAATCTTTACTTATGGCTTCTATGGTTTGTTTATCTCGATTGGTACAAAACGTGAGGCTGATATTTTCAATAACTCAACCTCAGACGAGGAGTAAATATGGAGCAGAAATTAAACATATCGGTTGTCGTTCCTCTCTATAACGAAGAGGAGTCGCTCTCGGAACTTGTGGCCTGGATTGATTGCGTGGCGACTCAAAACACACTCTCGTATGAGATATTGATGATTGACGATGGTTCGTCGGATGGTTCGTGGGCCGAGGTCGAGCGTTTGAAGTGTGGGTATCCAGCCATCAAGGCGCTGCGCTTTGCTCGTAATTATGGTAAGTCGGCTGCCTTGTATTGTGGATTTGCCGAGGCCGAGGGCGAAGTGGTCATCACTATGGATGCCGATTTGCAGGACTCGCCTGACGAGATTCCAGCTCTCTATCGAATGATTATGGAGGAGGGCTACGACTTGGTGTCGGGCTGGAAAAAGAAACGCTATGACCCAGTGGGAAAGCGTTTGCCAAGTAAGTTTTTTAACTGGACTGCGCGAATCGTGTCGGGTATTAAGTTGCACGATTTCAACTGCGGTTTGAAGGCTTATCGTCGCCGAGTGGTGAAGTCCATTGAGGTATATGGCGAGATGCACCGTTATATCCCAATCCTAGCCAAGCACGCTGGATTCAAGCGTATTGGCGAGAAGGTAGTACAGCACCAGGAGAGAAAATATGGAGTGTCGAAATTTGGTATGGAGCGAATGGTGAAGGGTTATTTGGACCTTATCACAGTGTCGTTTATGTCGCATTTTGGTCGCTCGCCGATGTATTTCTTCGGTAGCCTCGGTACGATAATGTTCCTTTTGGGTGGCGGTACTACGATTTGGGTTATTGCCGACAAACTTTATAAGCAGATTAATGGTCTGCCGTTGCGTGCTGTGACCGATCAGCCATTGTTCTTTGTGGCGATTTTGGCCATCATCCTCGGTGTACAGCTCTTCCTGGCGGGTTTCTTGGGCGAACTTATCAACCGCAATTCGTCGGAGCGTAATACATATTTAATAGATAAGAAAATTAAATAAACAATTCAATATGATTCAACGTATTCAATCACTTTATTTATTGGCTATCGTCGCTTTGATGGTGACGGCTGTTTTGACTCCTTTGGCTTATTTCGTAGCTGGTGCTGAGGAGTATTTGCTCTATGCTTTTGCACTCAAAGGGGGAGAGGTTTCATATTCAACACTCTATATGGGTGTGATTGTCGCCTTGGCTGCTATCCTCCCTTTCGTGACAATATTTTTGTATAAAAATCGAGTGTTGCAGATTAGATTGTGTGCCGTGGAGTTGGTGCTTTTGATTGGCTCTGTGGTGTTTATGGCGATATATTACTATTTGGGTAGTCGTATGTTTGCGAATTTGGAGTTTAGTACCCAGGGTTTCCGCATCGCTATAATATTCCCATTGGTGGCCCTTGTGCTGGATTATCTGGCTATGCGTGCTATCTTCCACGATGAGATGTTGGTGCGTTCGTTGGACCGTATCCGATAATAGTAGCAGAATGAGCAGAGAAACCCGATATATAGTCGGGTTTTCTGTTTTTTATATCTAATTTAGCTTTTATGATGAGTTCGATAAGACGATATTTGTTGCTGATGTGCTGTGTGCTATTTTGGGGTTGTGATTCCGAGGAGGTACTATTGCCTACGCTTGAAATATATGATGTGGTGGGCATTAATCTGCAAGGTGGAGCTTTGACTATTGGCGCTGAGGGCGGCGAGTTGAGGTTTTGTGTCAAGTCAAACATCAAGTGGGAGGTTGTGGCCGATGCCGAGTGGATTAGAGTCTTATCCAAGGAGGGGTATGGCGATGCGGAAGTGGTAGTCGAGGTTCAACCTGCCGAAACATCGCGTAGTGTGGCGGTGACGGTCAGAGGAGAGGGGCAAAAACCAATCTATCGTACGTTGGATATTATTCAGTGGGTGAAATCCAATGACGATTCGGGAGACGATGATGACAATGGTGGCGGCTCAAACGGCGATGACGATGATGACAATGGCGAAGATGTAGGCGATGATAATGGCAATGATGACTCCAAGGCACAATATGGAGCAAATGGCGAAGCCCTGAATTTGGCAGCTATTAGCGCTGGACGCTACTATATGGGTGGTCGTCGGGATGGCGAACTGCATTTGGCAACGGGCGGCATAAGTGATGTGGGTCATTGTTGTACTGAGATATTTTCGTTCGATGGAGATGGTGTGCCGCAGAATAGAGATAAGACAAAGGCCGCTGGCATCGAATTAATCGAGGCCGAAGGAGGATATTATCTCTGCTTTGGAGATCAGCAATATCTGGCAGCAACTGCACCGCAGGCGGGGGCTTTGTGTTTCACAGCGGAGCCTATGGCGGTGTGGGCATTTGAACAGCATAACGATGGCGGTTTTGTGTTGCGACAGCTGGGTGAGATCGAGGCTAAACTCATCTTTTCTCAGCGTGCCACAAGCGATGTGTTGCGCTCGGTAGATATGCTTGATAGTGGCGCTCCTGTAAGTATGTTTCGCATAATGGATTAAGTAGTAGGATGGTGTGGTGTAGATATATTCTCATTGTTGTGGCGATGAATATTGTGGTCCTGGGTTATGCTCAGCGGCCGAGGGTTGTGGCGTTTTACAATGTTGAGAATATGATGGATACCTGCGATACACCTAATTTTAGAGATGAAGATATGTTGCCACTCTCGGATAAGGAGTGGGGCAATGAGCGTTATCGTGCCAAGTTAGGCGCAATAGCGCGCGTGATGGGCGATATTGCTCAGAGTTATGACTACCCATCCCTTGTGGGTTTGGCGGAGGTTGAGACTCGTGGCGTGTTGGAGGATTTATTGTGCCAGCAGCCTTTGCTTGGGCGTAATTATGCCATCTGCCATTATGATTCTTCTGATGCGCGAGGAATTGATGTCGCCTTGCTGTACAGGAGCGATATGTTTCGAGTTGAGGAGAGCTTTGTGGTGAGGGCCAATGTCGATTTCTCGACGCGCGATATGCTTGCTGTGAAGGGTGAGCTGTGTGGCGAGAAGGTGTTTGTTGTGGTGGCGCATCTGCCATCGCGAATTCGTGGAGAGAAATTCACTGCACCCAATCGTGAGGCCTGCTGTCGCCAGATGCGTAAGATGGTCGATTCGTTGGCTCAGTCCGATCCTCAGCGCGGAGTGATTGTTATGGGCGATATGAATGATGAGCCTCGCAATAAATCTATTGCCTTGCATTTGGGAGCGCTGACAAATCCTCGTAGGTTATCGCCGACAGATTTATATAATCCGTTTGCTGGGTGCCGAGGTAGCTCGGTCTATGAAGGAAGATGGAATTGCTACGATCAGATTATAGTGTCGAGCCATTTTCTTGATGACAAGGGCATAAGGCTTCGTGGCCTGGGCGAAGTTTTCAAACGAGATAATTTGTTGGACAAAAACCGCCATCCTCTACCGACGTATCGGGGTGTGGATTATCTGGGTGGTGTGAGTGACCATTTGCCGGTCTTAATCGTAATGGAGTAGCAGATTGAATGACGAAAATTTGTAGAAAGCGCAAAAATCGTTAATTTTGATATAGATTTCGCCTGATGGCGTAACTAATGAGTAAACTAAAACTTAAATGATATGAAATTGAAATCTATTTTGATTGGTTTTTCACTTTGCTTGTCACTCTTGATGGTTGCTTGCGGTCAGTCACCCAAGGGGGATAATTATAGAAGCAAGGATGGAATGATTGTCTTTGATGAGCCAGCACGCGAGGCTGGTCAGGAGTCGATGCTTGGTTTTGCAGCCGAGCCTATACCTGTTGTGAGGGTTGGTTTTGTCGGCTTGGGTATGCGAGGCCCAGGAGCTGTGAGTCGCTTTACCCATATCGAGGGTGTAGAGATTAAGGCTTTGTGCGACTTGGAGCAGAGCAATGTATCGAAGTGTCAGCCTATGTTGGAGCGTGCTTCAATGCCCAAGGCAGATGAGTATGTGGGTGGCGAGGCCTACAAGGTGTTGTGCCAGCGTGAGGATATCGACCTTGTGTATATTGCCACCGATTGGCTCAACCACACTCCCATTGCGTTGTATGCTATGGAGCACGGCAAGCACGTGGCTATCGAGGTGCCTGCGGCTGTATCGGTTGATGAGTGCTGGCAATTGGTTGATACATCGGAGCGTACACGTCGCCATTGTATGATGTTGGAGAACTGTGTCTATGATTTCTTTGAGCTCACTTGCCTGAATATGGCTCAGCAGGGGCTCTTCGGTGAGATTCTTCACGCCGAGGGTGCTTATATTCACAACTTGTCGGATTATTGGAATGACTACCATAATAATTGGCGTCTGGACTTCAACCATAAACACCGTGGTGATGTCTATGCTACTCACGGTTTTGGCCCAGTGTGCTTGGCCTTGAATATTCACCGTGGTAATCGCCTCACTCATTTAGTGTCGATGGATACCAAGTCTGTCAATGGTCTTGCTATTGCTAAGGAGAAGATGGGTGTCGAGGAGTTTGCTAACGGTGACCATACGACCACCTTGCTTAGAACAGAACAGGGTCAGACTATCGAGATTCAGCATAACGTATATACACCTCGCCCATACAATCGCCTCTATCAGCTTACAGGTACAAAGGGCTTTGCTAATAAGTATCCTATTCAGGGATTTACCTTTACCGAGGGTATGCTCAAAGAGGGTGTTTTGCCTGAGGGTGCTCGCCTGAATCCCCACGGCTTTGTGTCAGAGGAGGTGAAGAATGCTGCTTTGGCGGCCTATAAGCATCCAATCCATCAGGAGATTGAGGAGAAGGCTAAGCAGGTAGGTGGCCACGGAGGTATGGACTTTGTGATGGATTACCGTCTTATCTATTGCTTGCGCAATGGCTTGCCTCTCGATCAGGATGTGTATGATGCTGCCGAGTGGTCGTGCATTGGCGAGTTGTCGGCAACGTCGGCAAAGCATAATAGTATGCCGGTGGCTGTGCCCGACTTTACGCGCGGCGAATGGAACAAATTGCAGGGTGTGAAGTTTCACACAAAGTAGGAAAGAGAGTGTAGGTGCGAAATAATATGCAAAAAAAATGTCGTTTTGAGGTATAACGATAGAAATTTATGCTTATATTCGTATTGTAATTGAGATAAGAATGAGACAGAATTTGCATAATTTGTTGTGGTGGCGTCATTGTGAAGTGTAGAACAATGCCGTTGCGAACTTATGTATTCTGTAATAGAGTTGAATATAATTTAAGATTGAGTCATTGTTCAGCAAGAACGATGGCTCTTTTTTTATAAACCCTGACATAAAACGAAAGAAGATATGAAAACAAAGAAATTTATGCTCTCCGAAAGAGAGATGCCGACAGCGTGGTATAACATAGTGGCCGATATGCCCAACAAACCAATGCCAATGCTTGACCCTCAGACCAAGCAACCCATTACCCAGGAGGCAATGTGTAGAATCTTTGGCGAGGAGTTGGTCAAGCAGGAACTATCAACCGAGCGTTGGATTGAGATTCCTGAGCAGGTGCAGGAGTTGTATAAGATATGGCGCCCTACGCCCGTGGTGAGAGCCTATAATTTGGAGCGTATGCTGGACACCCCGGCCAAGATATATTTCAAGAATGAGGGTACCTCTCCTGCGGGATCACATAAACCCAATACAGCCATTCCTCAGGCCTACTACAACGCCAAGCAGGGTATAAAGTACCTGGCAACGGAGACCGGTGGTGGCCAGTGGGGTAGCGCAATGTCGCTCGCGTGTCAATACTTCAATATTGATTTGCGTGTCTATATGGTGAAGGTGAGCTGCCAACAGAAGCCATATCGTAAATTGTTGATGAATGCGTGGGGCGCAAATGTGATTCATTCGCCTAGCGATACAACTCGTTGCGGACGTGCTATTTTAGCAGCCGACCCCGATTGCTCGGGAAATCTTGGTATCGCAATTTCGGAGGCTGTGGAGAGCGCTTTGGATCACGGCGATAGTACGCGTTACTGCTTGGGCAGTGTGATGAATCACGTTTTGTTGCACCAGACCATCATCGGCGAGGAGGCTATTCGTCAGATGGAGATGGCGGGCGATGAGCCTGATGTGGTGATTGGTTGCTTTGGTGGTGGCTCCAACTTTGCGGGAATCGGCTTCCCATTTATTCGCCGCAATTTGTGTGAGGGTAAGAAGACGCGTGTGGTGGCCGTCGAGCCAGCATCGTGCCCAAAACTTACGCGAGGCGAATTCCAGTATGATTATGGCGATACGTCGGGTATGACTCCGATGATGCCGATGTTTACACTAGGCCACACCTTCCAGCCTTCTGATATTCACGCCGGAGGTTTGCGTTACCACGGTGCAGGCCCAATCGTGAGCCAACTCTATAAGGATGGTTTGATGGAGGCAATGTCGGTACAACAAATAGAGACCTTCAAGGCAGGTATGATGTTCGCCAATAGCGAGGGTATAGTCCCCGCACCAGAGTCGTGTCACGCCATTGCTGCGGCTGTGCGTGAGGCGTTGCAAGCCAAGGAGGAGGGTAAGGAGAAGACCATTTTGTTCAACCTCTCGGGTCACGGAATGATTGACCTCTATGCTTTCGAGCAGTACTTTGCGGGTAACCTTGTTGATCACGAGTTGCCTCAGGAGGAGATTCGTCGAGCAATTGATGAGTTGGATAAGATTATTAAGTAGCGAATCTGGAATAAGAAAAAACTCTCGGAGAATATCCGAGAGTTTTTTGTTTGTCATTGCGACTCATTATTTCTCATCGCGAGAGAATGAGTATGGACGGTCGTTCTGGCCTGTACCTCGCTTGGTGTTAGGCTGTGAGCTCATCGTTGCCTCCATCTTACCTCCCTTCATCAAATCAGAGTGAGTAATGTAATTACGAGAGTAAGTCTTGCCATTGAGTTTCAAGCGGTCGATATATATGTTCTTGTCGCTGTTCTCTGGCGCCTCAATCACGAACTTTTTGCCGTTCTCCAAGTGGATTGTAGCCTTCTTGAAGAGAGGAGCACCCATAACGTATTGGTCAGAAGCAGGGCATACAGGGTAGAAACCAAGAGCCGAGAATACATACCAAGCCGATGTCTGGCCGTTGTCCTCGTCACCGCAATATCCATCTGGTGCAGCCGAGTAGAAGCGGTTCATAACTTCGCGCAACCAATACTGAGCCTTCCAAGGCTGACCAGCGTAGTTGTACATATAGATCATATGCTGGATTGGCTGGTTACCGTGGGCGTAGTTACCTGTGTTCATAACGGTCATCTCGCGAATCTCGTGGATCACGCCACCGTAGTAGCTCTCGTCGTAGATTGGAGGTACGATGAATACTGAGTCAAGCATACCCACAAACTCATCGTCGCCACCCATCAGATCGATAAGACCTTGAGGGTCGTGGAATACCGACCAAGTGTAGTGCCAGCTGTTACCCTCGGTGAAGGCATCTCCCCATTTCAGTGGTGAGAATGGTTTCTGGAATTCGCCATTCTTCAAGCGGCCACGCATCAACTTAGTCTCCTTGTCGAAGATGTTGCGGTAGTTCTGTGAGCGCTTTGCGAAGAGGTCAATCTCCTCCTGTGGGCGCTTCAACTCCTTCGCCATCTTATAGATACACCAGTCATCGTAAGCATACTCCAATGTGCGGGCTGCGTTCTCGTTGATACCCACATCGTAAGGCACATAACCGAGCGTGTTGTACCACTCGTGACCCATACGACCCGACGAAGCAACGCGTGGGTGTACATTCTTTGTGCCGTGAATCATACCCTCGTACATTGTCTCTACATCCTCAACCTTCACACCCTTGAGGTATGCGTCAGCCAATACAGAAGCCGATTTGTTACCAACCATACAACCTCTGTGACCTGGACTTGACCACTCTGGGAAGAAGGCGCTCTCCTTATATACATTCACAAAGCCCTCCTGCATCTTCAGGTTCTCCGATGGGTAGAGCACATTGAGCAATGGGAACAAGCA
>JAZKYX010000027.1:0-7766 GCA_045612405.1 Alistipes sp. | reverse complement strand
AGCAACGGCAACAGCAACTGTAGCACCTACCATCGGGTTGTTACCCATACCCAAGAAGCCCATCATCTCAACGTGTGCGGGAACTGATGAAGAACCTGCAAACTGAGCGTCAGAGTGCATACGACCCAAAGTATCGGTCATTCCGTATGAAGCTGGGCCCGCACCCATATTATCGGGGTGCAATGTACGGCCTGTACCACCACCTGATGCTACAGAGAAGTACTTCTTACCAGCCAATACGCGCTCCTTCTTGTAAGTACCTGCTACTGGGTGCTGGAAACGTGTTGGGTTAGTTGAGTTACCTGTGATAGATACATCAACGTCCTCCTTCCACATAACTGCAACGCCCTCGCGAACGTCGTCAACACCATAGCAACGTACCTTAGCACGCAAACCATCTGAATATGGAGTCTCCTCAACGATTGCAACCTCGCCAGTGTAGTAGTCGAACTGTGTCTGAACATAAGTAAAGCCGTTGATACGAGAGATGATCTTCGCAGCGTCCTTACCCAAACCGTTCAAGATAACGCGCAATGGGTTCTGGCGAACCTTGTTTGCCATCTCTGCGATCTTGATAGCACCCTCAGCGGCAGCGAATGACTCGTGACCAGCCAAGAAAGCAAAGCACTGAGTCTCCTCGCGCAACAAACGTGCAGCCAAGTTACCGTGGCCGATACCTACCTTACGGTCGTCAGCTACTGAACCTGCGATGCAGAATGCCTGCAAACCCTCACCGATAGCCTCGGCAGCGTCAGCAGCGTTAGTGCAACCCTTCTTGATTGCGATAGCAGCACCTACAACGTAAGCCCACTTTGCATTCTCGAAGCAGATTGGCTGTGTCTCCTCACACATCTTGTAAGGATCAATACCCTTAGCGTCGCAGATAGCCTTAGCCTCCTCGATGCTACCAATTCCGTACTGTGCGAGCACCTCGTTGATGTGGTCGATTCGGCGCTCGTAGCTCTCAAATAAATTTGCCATATTTTGTTTCTCTTATTTTTCGATTATACAATGTGGTTTACTCCTGACGTGGATCAATGTACTTCACTGCATCCTTGAAGCGGCCATAAGAACCCTTTGACTTCTCCAAAGCCTCAGCTGGCTCGATACCCTTCTTGATGAACTCCATCATCTTGCCAAGGTGAACGAACTCGTAGCCGATAACCTCGTCGTTAGCGTCCAATGCCATACGAGTGCAGTAACCCTCAGCCATTTCGAGGTAACGAACACCCTTAGCAACTGTGCCGAACATAGTACCAACCTGAGAACGAAGACCCTTACCCAAGTCCTCCAAGCCAGCGCCGATAGGAAGACCGCCCTCAGAGAAAGCTGATTGAGTACGACCGTAAACAATCTGCTTGAAGAGCTCGCGCATAGCTGTGTTGATAGCGTCGCATACGAGGTCAGTGTTCAATGCCTCCAAGATAGTCTTACCTGGGAGAATCTCAGATGCCATAGCTGCTGAGTGAGTCATACCAGAACAACCGATAGTCTCAACCAAAGCCTCCTGGATGATACCCTCCTTAACGTTGAGAGTGAGCTTGCAGGCACCCTGCTGAGGAGCACACCAGCCCACACCGTGTGTAAGACCAGAAATGTCCTTAATCTCCTTAGCTACAACCCACTTACCCTCCTGAGGGATTGGTGCAGATGCGTGATTAGCACCCTTTTTAACGCAGCACATCTGCTGCACTTCGTGTGAATAAATCATAATTTAGAAGAGTTTATTTGTTACTATTAACAATCTTTCAAATTCATTCCCGACCACCGTTGAGGTATGGTCGCATAAATCCAACGCAAATATAATATATTTTTCATCAACGGCAAATTTTCGCGATGGAATTGTTTAAAAAAAGAGCATCTGTGATGGCGGAAAATTGTTTCACTGAGCTAGCGATTCCACCTCGTGGCGGATGGCGTTGCTGATGGTTGTGCTGTCGCCTTCGATTTGGCAAATGTCGATTGGGGTACCGAAATGGATATCGACAGTGTCGCCTATTTGTCGGAAAAGTTCATCGACAAGTAGCGGCAGTTCCAAATTAGTTTTTATTCTCAATAGTTTGCGAAGTCGGTAGATTAGGTAAAAGCGGGATGATAGTTCTCCAGATATGAATACGGGGATGATTTGGCGATTGTAGCGCAGCGCGTCCTTGACAAAACGGTCACTCCAATCAAGGTCGCACACGCGCCCATTACGCCAGCGCGAGCATACGCCCGCAGGAAAGGTGAGAATCTGTTTTGAATGCGAAGATAATGCCTGATAATAGTTGCGGGTTACGGAGGAGGATTGGGCCCCATATTTGTTTACAGGAATCCATAGCGGCCTGAGTGGGGCAATATGCATCAGCATATCGTTTACGATAACGCCCACATCGGAATAATGGTGCAGCAGCACCTCGGCCAGGATTATCCCATCGATGCCGCCAAAGGGGTGGTTGGCAACGAAAAGATAGGGTTGCGAGGCCGAGGGAGGGGTGCCGTGGATGGTGTAGGAAATGTTGAGTTTTTGGAGTATATGACGAAGGAAATTTTGGGGCGAAAGATTGTGGCCTTCGCAAAGTAATGTGTTGAGTTCCCTTTCGTGGATAAGTCTGCGCAATGGCGGGATTAACCAATGGGGGAGTTGGTAGTGGTAGTGTCGGAGGATTGCCTCGATGTCGATAAGTTGCATAATGTTATTGCTTCTTTCGCTGAGATTTTGTAAATTTGGCAGATAAAAATCTCCAAAGAATGAAAAGTAATAAAAAAATACTCATTTTGCTTGCTGTGGAGGAGGAGTTGGGTGCTGAAAACATTGCAGCCATACCCTCTTTGTGCACACTTCGTTTGACTGGGGTGGGCAAATTGCGTGCCTTTGAGGCTACGTTGTCGGCTCTAAGTGAGCAAAAATTTGATGTTGTCATTAACCTGGGTACTTGCGGCTCGTTCCGCCACCCTTACGCTACGTTGTTGCGTCCAGCTGAGGTGGCGCAAGGTGATATTTATTTGGATTCGATATTTGCATCTAAACCCGAGATGGTTGCGACGGGAGATGAGGGTGTGAGAATTGTGACGTCGGATAATTTCATTGGCGAGGATACGCCCTTGTCGCAGTGCAAGTTGATAGAGTCCTTTGATTGTATGGATATGGAGTCATACGCAGTAATGAGGGCCATAAAATTGCACGCTAAGCTCTCGGGGGAGCCTATGCCTGAGGTGTATATGATGAAAATCGTATCTGATGGTGCAGATGCCACCATTGGCGATTGGAGCGAGCGCATCGAGGCATTGCGTCCGATGCTTTGGGAGGCGTTGAACAAGCAGATAGCGGAGATTGAAAATGAAGATTAAAGCAAATTGTAAGATAAATATCGGCCTCGATGTATTGCGTCGTCGCGAGGATGGATATCACGACCTATCGACCGTGATGGTGCCCGTTGATGGACTCTATGATGTAGTGGAGGTCGAGCCGAGCGAGGGTGCGGAGAATGAGTTTCATTCATTGGGCCTGGTGGTTGATTGCCTTGCTGAGCAGAATCTGTGTATTAAGGCTGCGCGATTGATGCAGCAACGATATGGAGTGGGCAGAGTGAGTATCACGCTCGATAAGCGTGTGCCATTTGGAGCAGGATTGGGTGGCGGATCGTCGGATGCTACGGCTGTGATTGTGGCGATGAATGATATTTTCTCGCTCTCATTAGACGAATCCACATTAATTGCCCTTGCGGCCGAGATCGGTAGCGATACAGCCTTTTTTGTGCGCAATTCTCCACAGTTATGCGAGGGTAGGGGCGAAGTGATGACTCCGATTGATTTGAATTTGAGGGGTTTGTGGCTTGTTCTTGTAAAGCCTGATGAGGGTGTCTCAACACGTGAAGCCTATGCTGGTGTGAAGCCTCAGGAACCAGAACGGACACTCGTGGAGCGACTATCTGAGCCGATTGAGATGTGGCAAGGTAGCGTGAAAAATGATTTCGAGAGGTCGGTATTTGCTGCGCATCCTAATATTGCCAAAATCAAGCAACAGTTGTTGGATGCTGGGGCGGTTTATGCTTCGATGTCGGGAAGTGGCTCAACGGTCTTCGGCCTATTTGCTAAGCGAGAGCAGGCTGAGAAGCTAAGTGAGGTGACGGATTATATTTTTGAATTATAAAAGAAAAGGATTTTGCTTTCGGGCAAAATCCTTTTTTATTAATGTTCTCCACATTCGTGGTGGGAGCAGGCTATTCCTGAGTCGAGGATGAATCCTGCAAGGTAGCTCTTGATGACATTTTCAATCTCGCCGCTACATCCTCTGATGACCTTGATGCCGTGTGACGAGAGCTTGTTTAGTGCTCCTTCTCCCATATTACCTGCGAGCATAACCTCGACACCCATTCTCTCCAAATCGGCAGCGATGCTCGATTTGCAACCACAACCCTGGGGGGACGGAAACTCTTCTATGGAGATAATCTGCTTGCCCTCAATGGTGTAGATGGTATAGTGGTGGCAATGGCCGAAATGGTTGTCTATGCGGCCGTCGCGTGTAGGAAGTGCTATTTTCATTGCTAAATTCTGTTTAGTTGTTCTTGCTATCACGACGAGCCTTCTCCATTCGCTTGTGGATGAAGTGTTTTGAAATTGCTACGTGAAGATCGCGTGGGGCGATGTCGCGCTCAATCTTACCTCCGAAAGCGACTGATATACCGCCTGTCTCCTCTGATACTACCACGACGATTGCGTCGGATGTCTCGGTGATTCCGATGGCAGCGCGGTGGCGTGTTCCGTAGGCCTTAGGTACGGGTGATTGAGTAACGGGTAAGATGCACTTGGCAGCCACAACGCGGTCATTCTCAACGACAACGGCGCCGTCGTGTAGTGGAGCATTCTTAAAGAAAATGTTTTCCAGCAGCGCAACCGAGAGGCGCGCATCAACGGTAATACCACCCTCGATAATGTCGCTCAGGTTGCTACGCTGGGAAATAACTATCAGTGCACCAGTCTTTGTTGCTGACATCTCAGAGCAAGCGGTGATGATGGGTTGGAGTGCTGGCTCCTGATCTCCGTGGGAATTGAAGATGCGACCCAAAAAACTGAATCCACCCTGGCGGCGGCCAATCATTTGCAAAAAGTTTCTTAACTCGGGCTGGAAAAGGATGATGATGGCAATCACACCCACGTTGATTATCTGACCGAGGATTGTCTGCAAAAGCTCCATATTAAGAGCCTTGACCACGACCCACAAAACATATACAACGACAATGCCCGTCAGGATGTAGGGGGCATTGGTGCCGCGTGTCATACGGTAGAGACCAAAAACAATGGTTGCCACCAGTACGATGTCAATCAGGTCGATTATTGAAAAAGGTATAAAATCCATATTCTCAAAATTAATAGTGCAAATATAGTATTTATTCGCAGAGATTGTTCATCGTGGGGATTGAAAATATGAAAAAAATGGATGCTGTTGGCAAAATATTACTGCACATCGTTATCTAACCTCTGCTTTACTATCTCGCGATATTTGCGCGAGATAGGGAGTTCGGTGCCAAGAATCTTAACCTGAGAGGAGTTGTAGGACTCTATATGGAGCGTGTTCACAAGATAGGCTCTGTGGATACGAATGAAATCGCCGTTGTCGAGGATTGACTCCCACTGCGATATGGAGGTCTTGGTGCGGTGTTTTTCTTGTGCAAGGGTGTGAATCCATACCTCAGAATCGTTGCTCTCAACAAATGCAATCTCACTCATTTCAAGACTCACACGATGACGGTCAGAGATGAAGTCAATGGTTTGTGGATGTAGCTTCTCCCGCTCGGCGAACCATCGCTCAAGATATATCTGCGGAAGCGAGATGGCGGTGAGGACGAGGGCTATAAATATAGGGTTGATCATCACACTATGCACGTTACAAACCGCGTAACCCTCGGTTTTCATATTGGCAAGCAACATAAGAAGTATGGTGAGTATCAAAACACCTAATATTATAAATATAGCATTGCGGACGCCCTCTTTTTTGTTGCTAAAATCTACTTGTGGCATCATTATGCGCAGGCATAGCAGGGCGGGCAGATAGAGTGACCCCATAAAGAGAGTATGCGAGAATGTGTAGTCGAAGCCGACAAAGATTGTCGCTATGACCACAATTGCCACACACCAATATCCGATAATCGCCAAGTAACGCATAATAAAAAAGTTTCTTTACGCAAAAATACGCAAAAATCTGCATCTACAACCACTCGTAGGAGTGTCAAATCCCTTTGTTGGCGTTAAAGCCCCTTTTGACCGATGCAGAGAGGGTTTTAACAACGCAAAAATTATGGGTTTGGGTCGGTGTGTTGTTATATTTGCATTGGAATTCCAACAGAAATGTAAAACTGAATGTTAAACCTAAAAATTGATTAGTTATGTCACTTAATTTATTACAAGTAGCAGAGCCCGTAATGTTGGAGCCTGAACCAGGGATGACCCTTTCGCAGACATTTATGGCTGGCGGCTGGCACTTTATGACACTTATTACATTGGCGCTGGTATGCGCGTTGTTTGCAGCGTGGAAAGCGCCTGCCTGGGTCAAGCCTTTGGGCAAGGTTGCTATTGCTATCGGAATTCTGTCATTCTTGATGGGTGTGCAAGATATGGCAGACTGTTGTGCAAAAGTGGGTAGTGAAATACCATTCTCGGTCTATTGCAGCGGCTTTAAGATTGCCTTGATTGCACCAATTTACAGTATCATCGTGTATGTGATAATTACCATTGCCGATACCGTGCGCCGCCCAAGAATCTAAAATTCAATCTCCAAAAAGAAGCCTGCCGAATATTTGTTCGACAGGCTTTATTTATAACTTTCTCAAAGAATTATTTATAAACTTCTTTATCACACTATCGAATGGTGATAATCTTGTTCCAGGGATGGCTGAAAAGTGGGGTTTTAGTTCTTTGTCAAATATCAGTGTCGATAAAATCATTTTGTCGCTTAATTCATTCTTTTGGCGAAATTCCCCTTTTGCATCAACAATAGCAACAATATTTAGGTCACACTCATTTGCGATGGCGGCTATCTGTTGCACATTGTCAGTCGCGGTGGTAAAATAAAAGATAAAATCAAATTGGGGATACTCTGCAATCTGCTTTTTGAGTAGTTCAACATCGTTAAATAACGTCTCCTTGCTAATGCATCCAGCAAGCATATTGTTGTTTGTTACCACCTTTGGACGACCATTCTGCAAGAGCTCAGACAATGGTATGTTGTAGGCGTTATATGCAATATTGCACTCGGGTAATAACTCTTTGTGTGACTCAATATTGGTGCATCCCATAGCCAAGGTAAAGCATAGAAAGATAATCGAGAAAATAGTTTTCATAAAAAGTTGTCTATTTTTTTTGCAAAGTTACTGCGTTACAATGTTGTATATATGATTTCCGTGATGTTAAAACCCGCCCTTATGTGGTAAAAAGGGTGTATTATAACAAAAAAATGAGGTTTTCGACAATTGTGAAAACCTCATCTCTATTGTTAAGTATAGTTTCTACTGGTTCATCGTAGCGAGGAACTCCTCGTTTGAAGCGGTGAGTCCCATCTGCTTCTGCAAGAACTCCATCGCCTCGACGGTAGTCATCTCAGAGAGATATTTGCGCATAACCCAAGTGCGGTTCATCACATCGCGTGAGAGCAACAAATCCTCGCGGCGAGTGCCCGATGAAATGACATTCACAGCTGGATATACACGCTTGTCGGCCAACTTACGATCGAGTTGCAACTCCATATTACCCGTTCCCTTGAACTCCTCGAAAATAACCTCGTCCATCTT
>JAZKYX010000026.1:0-97863 GCA_045612405.1 Alistipes sp. | reverse complement strand
GGTAAGGCTCACCCACACGATATCCCAGGTCAGGATTTGATCAAGCGTATCGTTGAGGTATCTAAGATGCCTGAGTTCTTGGGTAAGATTGTATTCTTGCAGAACTACGATATGGAGCTTGCTCGTCGTATGGTTCAGGGTGTTGATGTTTGGTTGAATACTCCTACACGTCCATTGGAGGCTTCTGGTACATCAGGCGAGAAGTGTGTGATGAACGGTGTAATGCAGTTCTCTGTACTCGACGGCTGGTGGGTTGAGGGCTACAAGGAGGGCGCTGGTTGGATGCTTCCTATGGAGCGCACCTACGCTGACCAGGGCTACCAGAATGAGTTGGATGCCGAGATGATCTACAACACTATCGAGGATCAGATCGTACCAATGTATTACGACCGTGCTGAGGATGGTATTCCACACCGCTGGTGTGATGCTGTCAAGAAGTGTGTTGCTGATATTGCATCTAACTTCACAACTAACCGTATGCTTATCGACTACGAGGAGCGTTTCTACAACAAGCTCGCTACACGCAAGGCTCAGGTTGTTGATAATAACTACCGTATGGCCCGCGAGATCGCAGCTTGGAAGCGTAAGGTTTCTGCCGCTTGGGACAATGTTAAGATCCTTGATGTTCAGCGCGTTGAGCTCAACAATGAGGCTATCTTCGTAGATAAGAAGTATCAGTATGAGGTAACTCTCGATATGGCTAACTTGTCATCTGATGATTTGGGTGTTGAGTTGGTTGTTGCTAAGCAGATTGAGTCTGGCGAGTCTGTAAATGTAGTTGCTACAAAGGCTCTCGCTATTAAGTCTGTAAACGGCAGCGAGGTTACATTCGCAATCGATTACACTCCTGAGCGCACCGGTTCATTCGATGTAGCATTGCGTGTATATCCAAAGAACGATCGTTTGCCATATCGTATGGATTTCGCTCTCGTTAAGTGGGCTTAATTCTACGGGCAACGCACACATAGGTCTAAGGTTCGGGCAGAGATGCTCTGCCTGAACCCAAAGGCCAATTTTAATTAGATCTAGTCATTTTTTTTGCAATAGGTGTTTTATTTTGCAAAAAAGAGATGAAGAATCGAAAATTTTTATTAACTTTACCTAAGTTAAATAATTTTTCAAAAATATTAATATGTCGGCATTAACATTTGACAAGAGGGAATTGGGAAATTTGGAGTATGCTCTGCAACGAGAGATGCTTGCTACCGACCGTAAGGGCGGTTATATGAGCACCACAATCGTATGCTGCAATACTCGCAAGTACCACGGTTTGATGGTAGCTCCCATCGACCAGACTGACGAGGCTTATGTATTGCTCTCATCTTTGGACGAGACAATTATCCAGCACGATCAGTCGTTTAATTTGGCTTTACACCGTTATAAGGGTGTTTATGAGCCTCGTGGTCACAAGTATATTACAGATTTCAAATACACTCCAACCCCAACGATTACATATCGCGTGGGTGGTGTGATTTTGCGTAAGGAGTTGTTGTGGATTCACAAGCGCACGCAACTTATGATTCGCTATACTCTTGTTGATGCCCATTCAGATACCACACTTCGTTTGCGTCCATTCTTTGCGTTCCGTAACAAGCACTCGTTGTCGAAGGCTAATATGGAGGCTGATGGTAGAGCATATCCAGCGACTTGTGGTGTTAAGAGCAAACTCTATGAGGGCTTCCCTTGGCTCTATTTGCAGACAAATAAGAGTGATGCGGAGTTCGTTGCTGCTCCCGATTGGTATTATGGTTTCGAGTATCCCGAGGAGATCAAGCGTGGCTACGATGGTTACGAGGATTTGATGACTACGGGTTATTTCGAGATGCCGATTAAGAAGGGTGAGAGTATTATCTTCTCAGCCGCAACAGATGAGATTGCATCTGCTGATGCTATTTCAGAGATGTATGAGGCTTCTTTGGCACGTCGTACTCACAAGATTGATTTTATTAGCTGTTTGCACCACTCGGCACGTCAATTTATCGTGCGCCGTCCAGGTGGTCGTACCGAGATGATCGCAGGTTATCCTTGGTATGGCACTGTGGGTCGCGATACATTGATGTCGTTGCCAGGTATTGTGCTCGAACAGAAGTATAAGGAGGATTGCTTGGAGGTTCTCGATACGATGGTTAGCCAGATGAAGGATGGTGATTTTGCAGGTTCAGCTTCAGCGTGGGTTGCTGCCGACGCTCCGCTGTGGTTCTTCTGGACTTTGCAGAATCTCGAAAAGCACATCACAGCTAAGGCTCTTTGGGAGCGTTATGGCGAGGTGATGAAGTCTGTATTGGAGGCTTACCGCCGCGGGTTTGGCGATAAGGTGAAGATGCACGACAATGGTTTGGTATGGGCTGCTGCTTATGGAGAGTCACTCACTTGGATGGATACCAAGCTTGATGGTCAGCCCGTAGCACAGCGTGCCGGTTATGCAGTAGAGATTCAGGCTTTGTGGTATAACGCTGTAAGCTATACTCTTGCATTGGCTCGCAAAATGAAGGATAAGGCGTTTGTTGAGTCTTGGGCTAATGTCCCAGAACTTACAAAAAAGTCGTTTGTTGAGAAGTTCTGGCTTGCCGATGGTTATTTGGCAGACTATGTGAACGATTACGAGACTAACGATTTCCGCCGTTCAAATATGTTGGTAGCGTGTGGCTTGGACTACACGATGCTTTCTGAGGAGCAGATTCTGGATGTGTTGGGCGTAGTACGTCAGCACCTGCTCACACCACGCGGTGTTCGCTCACTCTCACCACGCAATCCTTTCTATGAGCCATCTTATGGTGAGGATCAGCGTTCTGAGGATAAGGCGAGCCGTAATGGTGCTATCTGGATTTGGCCTTTGATGTTCTATGTAAAGACAGGTTTCGCAATCGCGGGAGAGCGTTTCTTGCCTGAGGCAAAGGAGATTTTGGCTGCGTTCGACGATGAGATTCAGACATCTTGTATTGGTTCAATTAGCGAGTGCTTCGAGGGAGATCCTCCATTCCGTGCTCACGGTTGCTTGTCACAGGCATCAAGTGTTGGCGGTTTGCTCTACATTAGCGATGTAATTTCGCAGTGGGAGAAGTCTAAGAAGACAACCAAGGCTAAGGCTACTAAGGCAGCTAAGGCAGAGGTTGTTGAGGAGAAGCCTGCAACGAAGAGTACAGCAAAGAAGAGCGCTTCAAAGTCTGCTAAGGCTACTGCTGAGGAGCAGACCGTTGCCGAGGTTACAGAGGAAGTAAAGCCAAAGAGAAAATGTGTACGCAAAAAATAAGATAAAAAGAGTTATAGGATGAGAGTATTAATGTTTGGTTGGGAGTTCCCACCACATATTGCCGGTGGCTTGGGTACGGCTTGTTACGGTATGACCCGAGGTTTGGCACGCAACGATGTGGAGGTTATCTTTGTGATGCCTCGTGCTTCGGGCGACGAGGATGAGCGATTTGTTAAGGTAGTGAATGCAAGTGATGTTGAGGCTCGCTATTGCAGTGGCGGTGAGTCGGGCTCGGATGACATTATGCGCAAGATTTCGTTTATCCATATCGACTCGAATATGGTTCCCTATATCTCGCCTGAGGAGTTCCAGACCTACCGTGAGAGCTATGAGCGCACAGGTAAGAAGTTCTGGGAGCGTGAGGGCGATAGCTGGACTCAGCGTTACACTTTCTCTGGTAAGTATGGTGCCAACCTTATGGAGGAGGTTGCTCGCTATGCTGTTGTGGCAGCTGAGGTTGCTCGTCAGTTGGAGGGTCAGTTTGACGTTATCCACGCCCACGATTGGCTTACATATTTTGCTGGTATCGCTGCAAAGCGTGTATCGGGCAAGCCATTGGTAGTACATATGCACGCAACATCATTCGACCGTTCGTCGGGTGATAATATCGATACTCGTGTTTACGAGATAGAGCGCGCAGGTATGGCTGCTGCTGACCGTGTTATCGCGGTGTCTAACTTGACTCGTAACATCTGTATCGAGAAGTATAATATTCCTGCTGAGCGGGTTGTTACAGTTCACAATGCTGTGCGTTTCGCCGAGAAGGAGAACGAGGCTCCTGAGCGTGGTGTAGAGGACAAGATTGTTACATTCTTGGGCCGTATCACCTACCAGAAGGGTCCTGATTATTTCGTTGAGGCTGCTGCCAAGGTTTTGAAGCGTGTCCCAAATGTACGTTTTGTAATGGCAGGTTCGGGTGATATGATGAACCACGTTATTCGTCGTGTTGCTCGCTTGGGTATCGCTGACCGTTTCCACTTCACAGGTTTCTTGAAGGGTGACGATGTTCACAAGATGTTCCAGCTCTCGGATTTGTATATTATGCCATCAGTATCAGAGCCATTCGGTATCTCGCCATTGGAGGCTATGCGTTCAAACGTGCCTGTTATCATCTCAAAGCAGAGTGGTGTGGCAGAGGTTTTGGACTATGCTGTTAAGGTTGACTACTGGGATGTTGATGCAATGGCAGATGCTATCTACGGCTTCGTTAAGTATCCTGCTTTGTCAAAGATGTTTGCAAAGAAGGGTCTTGAAGAGGTAATTGGTTTGAAGTGGAACAACGCTGCTGCCAAGATTAAGACCGTATATGAAGATGCGATAAATGAGTGTAAATAATAAAAGTAAATAGATATGAAAACAGTAAATTTATATTTTCAGGTACACCAGCCTTGGCGTTTGAAGGTTTATCGATTCTTCAATATCGGTAAGGACCACAATTACCTTGACGATTTCACCAACCGTGCAATTATGCAGAAGGTTGCTCGTCAGTGCTACCTTCCAATGAATGCACTTTTGTTGAACCTCATCAAGGAGCATAAGGGTGCTTTCAAGTGCTCATTCTCAATCACAGGTACTGCTGTTGAGCAGTTCCGCATTTACGCTCCTGAGGTGTTGGATTCATTCCGCGCTTTGGCTGAGACAGGTTGTGTTGAGTTCTTAGCTGAGACTTACTCTCACTCTTTGGCAGCCCTCACATCAAAGGAGGACTTGGTTGAGCAGGTTAAGCTCCACACAAAGATGATCAAGGAGGAGTTCGGTAAGAAGCCAGTAGCATTCCGTAACACTGAGCTCATCTACTCTGACGAGATTGGTGAGATGGTATCAGCTTTGGGCTTCAAGACTATCTTGGCTGAGGGTGCAAAGCACGTTTTGGGTTGGAAGTCACCAGACTACGTTTATACTAACGCTATCGACAACCGTTTGCGCGTATTGTTGCGTAACTACAAGCTCTCTGACGATATCGCATTCCGTTTCTCTAACCAGGGTTGGGATCAGTATCCATTGACAGCAGATAAGTTTGCTGGCTGGGTTAAGGAGAGCGCTGGTGAGGTTGTAAACCTCTTTATGGACTACGAGACATTCGGTGAGCACCAGAAGGCTACAACAGGAATCTTCGACTTTATGAAGGCATTGCCAGCAGCAATTCTTTCACAGGGCGATATGAAGTTCGCAACTGTTAGCGAGTCTGCTAAGGCTGCACAGCCTGTTGGCGTATTGCACTGTCCTCACGTTATGTCTTGGGCAGATGAGGAGCGCGACGTTACAGCTTGGTTGGGTAACGAGCTTCAGAATGAGGCATTCTCTAAGCTCTATGGCTTGAAGGATAAGGTTAAGGCTTTGAAGAGTGCTGACTTTGAGTATGTATGGAACTTTATGCAGACATCTGACCACTTCTACTATATGGCAACAAAGTGGCTCTCAGATGGTGATGTTCACTCATACTTCAACCCTTATGGTTCATCTTACGAGGCATTCATTAACTATATGAACGTTTTGGCAGACTTTGAGATTGAGGTTGATAAGGCCTTGGCTGCGAAGAAGAGCCGTAAGAAGGAGGTTGTTTCAGCATAAATAGTAAAAAGCTATAATAGAAAGACTACTAATCTATGATTGGTAGTCTTTTTTTTGTATATTCGTAGCAGCAAAACCTAAATGATTATGAAAAGAAGTGAATTTTTGAAATTGTGTGGTGGCTTTGTGCTGGCCGCTGGGTTGTCTGGTAAGGCTGTTGCGGCTTTGAAGAGTGTTAGCGCTGACCCTAAGGCAGGTCTGAAACTCGACATCCGCCCATTAAAGCTAAGCGTTGGGGCGAAGAAGCCATTCAAGGCTCTCCACTTTTCGGATACCCATTTCACCCGTGCTGCCGAGCACGAGTCGGAGCGTAAGAGGACGTTGGCTGCTGCGCGTAAAAGATTATTTGCAAATGCCGAGGAAATATTTAATATGCAGATGGACTATGCCATCCATAACGATTTAATGATTATTCATACGGGCGATATGAACGACTTTGTGAGCGACGCCAATCTTGCCCACGTCAAGTCGCAGATGAAGTGTGCCGATTGGATTGTGGCTCCGGGTAATCACGACTTTTCGCTCTTTGTGGGTGAGGCCTGGGAGGATGAGGCCTACAAGGCGCAGGCCTATGACTCTGTGCAGAAGGTGTTCCCTAATGATTTGACCTTTGCCTCGCGAGTCGTAAATGGAGTGAACTTTGTCTCGCTGATGAATGGATATTATTATGTGACGGAGTATCAGTTTAAGCGAATGAAAAGAGAAGTCAAGCGAGGGTTGCCTATTGTTTTGATGTGTCACGTACCGCTATATACGCCTAAGCATTGCGAGAGCAACCTTAGAAGTAATAATAATTACGCAAGTTATGTGATGGGTGCACCACGAGAGATTACTTCGAATTTCCGACTTAACCCCAATTATCCCGCAGACCATTGGAAGCAGTGTCGTAAGCAGCAGTATTCAACCGATACCACTCTTGAATTCATAGATTGGCTCAAAAAACAACCCGAATTAAAGGCTATATTGTGTGGCCATTGTCATCATTTCTATGAGGAGCAGTTCTCGCCTACGGCCGTGCAATATATCGTCGGTGCAGGATATCAAGGTGCAGCCTATGAGATTGAGTTTGTGTAGCGAGGCGATACTCTGTTAAAAATAAACAGCGGACTTTGATTTGGTCCGCTGTTGTTGTTACTTGTGCTTTGTAAGAGTCACCCAAGGCATATTCTTCTTGGCGAATTCCATCACCTCTACGGCTTTGTCGCAGCATAGGGCGTCGGCTCCAAGCGCTACGCCGAGTTGGAAATCTTCGATTCCGCCACCAGGCCAGAGAGACACGATAAGCCCCGCCCTCTTTGCCTTCATCACCATATCGCGGCTTGTGCCACCCATCGTGCACGCAAGACGCTTCACGCCCAAATCCAACGCCTGCTGGATGCAGTCGTCGCTCATTGGCTTGCCTATGATGAGCATCAGGTCGGCATCAGGATGCAACTCGCGCATCGTAAGAAGCGTGCGCTTGTCAAACGATGTGAAGAGGTAGGTTGAGTTCGCAGGCTTATTCTTCATCGCTGTGTTGTAGAGTTTGTCGCAGTAGAGGCGCAACTTCTCGTCATCGTAGCCTCCCGACTTCATCTCCCACTCCACGTATATGCTGTCGCGTTTGCTGAGCCATTTAGCCAACTCATCGGCAAACAAAATCTTGTTGCCGCCGTCGGTGCGCACCTTGCTAATCTCCTTGCGTGTCATCTTCTCGACATTACCATCGCTGGGCGTAAGGCGCGAAAGGGTCTCATCGTGTGAGATGACCAGCTCCCCGTCGGCTGTCATACGAATATCGGTTTCGTAGCCGCGGATTCCCTTGTCGAAAGTACCCTGAAAGGCTGCCAAGGTATTCTCCTCGAATTCATAGCGGCTTGCACGGTGTGCAAAGTGTTGCACTGCACGTGGTTGCTGCGCCTCAACGGATGCTCCTACCATCAGGGCGAGAGCCAAAATCATAATCTTCTTCATTGAGCTTGTGATAAAAAGGCGGGTCGTTTTCACAACCCGCCATAAATAATATTTTAGCGAGCAACTCGCCGGCTATACAGTCATAATCTCTTTCTCCTTAGCTGCCATCAACTCGTCGATCTTCTTCGAGTACTTCTCCAACAGCTTCTGAGCTCTTGTCTCGCCGTCCTTAGCCTCATCCTCAGGCATACCCTCTTTCTGAGCCTTCTTGAAAGCCTCCACAGCGTCGCGGCGTGCGTTACGCAAACTGATGCGAGCATTCTCGCCCACACCCTTCACCTGCTTAACCAAATCCTTACGACGATCCTCTGTAAGAGGCGGGATAGTCAAACGGATAGTCTCACCATTGTTAGATGGAGTAAGACCGATGTTAGAGTCGATAATAGCCTTCTCGATAGGACGAATAAAGTTCTTATCCCAAGGCTGAATGAGGATTGTGCGAGCATCGGGTACTGTGACGCTTGCTACACCTGACACAGGAGTCTGTGAGCCATAATAATCAACAAATACGCTGTTGAGAACGTTTGTTGATGCCTTACCAGCACGGATGTTCAAAAGCTCCTCATCCAAGTGGTCCACCGTACGCTTCATACGGTCGGTTGCTTCATTAATGATTGTTGTTGTATCCATAGTAGTCTATAATTATTTTGTTAATCTCTTATTTGAGTGCTTTCTCGATAGTCTTTACCATCTGGCCAAACTCCTCGGGTGTGTAGCCTACTGAGACGTAGATAATCTTGCCATCCTTGCCCACGACAAAGTTGCGAGGGATGTAGTTTGACGCATACTTCTTGTAAATCTCCTGCATTGGGTCGAGTCCCATAGGGGAGGTGTAGCCATTCTGCTTACGGAATGCTTCAACCGTCTTGGCCTGCTCGCCACGAGAGATAGGAAGGAATACGAAATCCTTGCCCTTGAAACGGTTGATAAGTTCCTTCTCCACAACCTTCAACTCCTGGCGGCAGGGAGGACACCACGTTGCCCAGAAGTTCACTACCACCACCTTGCCTTTAAGCTCAGAGAGGGTAATCTTTTTGCCATCAATCATCTCCACCGTGAAGTTGGGTGCCTTGTCGCCCTCTTTGACAAGGGTCGTTGCTGCGATATCATCCTCCTTAGATTGTGCCTTAGCCATCTCTGGAATCACAGTTAGCATTACTACAAGTGCCGCTACGATAAGGCAAGCCTTGCGAAAAACCATCTTCATATTCATACTCACTTTAATAAATTAATTACTCCTTGCACACCAATGTGCCGATTGTCTCTCCATTCAAAACCTTTGCCAAATTACCCTCGGTATCCATATCAAATACGATAATATCCAAACCGTTCTCCTTGCACAGAGTAAAGGCTGTCATATCCATAACCTTCAAATTGCGGTTATATACCTCGTCGAAAGTAATCTTATCAAACTTTGTCGCTGTTGGATCTTTCTCTGGGTCGGCAGTATATACGCCGTCCACGCGCGTACCCTTGAACATCACCTCAGCCTCAATTTCGATTCCTCGCAAAGCAGATGCCGTATCGGTCGAGAAATAGGGGTTAGATGTGCCGCCACCAATGATGACTACATATCCTGCCTCCAAGTACTCAATAGCCTTAGCCTTTGAGTAGTACTCTCCGATAGGTTCCATACGGATTGAGGTGAGAACCTTTGCCTTGACACCGTTATCCTCCAAAGCTGATTGTAGAGCGAGCGAGTTGATGATTGTAGCGAGCATACCCATCTGGTCACCCTTTACTCGGTCGAAACCCTTTTTGGCGCCCTGTAAACCTCTAAATATATTACCACCGCCTATCACGATACCGATTTGTACACCTGTCGCTGAGGCTGCCTTGATTTGTTCGGCGTAAGATTGCAATACAGCAGTCGAGAGTCCATACTTTTGCTCTCCCTGTAATGATTCGCCACTGAGTTTGAGTAGAATTCTGTTGTATTTCATATTTGGGCCAATTAATATATATGCGAAGATAAGAAAAAATCTCATTTCTCGCAATTCATTGAGTCAAATAGTGCTATGTTTTTTGTTCAGGCGTAAGTATAAATACCTATTTTGCCATCTGAGGTTCACCATTTTGCGATGCTATGACAAATCTATCATATTTTTTTCTATACCTTTGCCTTAGACATCAAAGATGCAGGAACGTATTTTTTTGAAACTTAAATCACTATTCAAATACAGAGTTATGGTAGATATTTTTGAGAGATTAGAGAAAAATACTGGTGGCCCTATTGGTCAATATATGCAGTTGGTTCACGGTTATTTTGCATTCCCAAAGTTGGAGGGAGAGTTGGGTCCTCATATGAATTTCCGTGGAAAGCCTGTGCTCAATTGGAGCCTTAACAACTATTTGGGTTTGGCTAATCATCCCCAGGTGCGTCAGGCCGACACCGAAGGCGCAGCCCAGTTTGGTATGGCAGCACCTATGGGTGCCCGTATGATGAGTGGCCAGACTAAATATCACGAACAGTTAGAGCGTGAATTGGCCGAGTTTGTGGGCAAGGAGGATGCCTTCCTTCTGAACTTTGGCTACCAGGGAATGATATCTATTATTGATTGTTTGCTTACTCCACGCGATGTGGTAGTTTATGATGCCGAGTGCCACGCTTGTATTATCGATGGTTTGCGTATGCATAAGGGTAAGCGTTTTGTCTATGCTCACAACAACGAGGAGTCATTGCGTCTGCAACTTCGACACGCGACCGAACTTGCAGAGTCACAGCGCGGAGGTGTGCTTGTGATTACCGAAGGAGTGTTCGGAATGAAGGGCGACCTCGGATTCTTGGATGTAGTGGTCAAGGCAAAGCAGGATTTTAGCTTCCGCCTATTGGTGGATGATGCTCACGGCTTTGGTACTATGGGCCCAGGCGGAAAAGGTACGGCAGCTCACTTTGGATGTGTAGATGGCGTCGATGTGTTGTTTAATACATTTGCCAAGTCTATGGCAGGTATCGGTGCATTCGTGTGTGGTCCACGCTGGCTTATCAATCTGTTCCGCTACAATATGCGTTCTCAGCTTTATGCTAAGTCGTTGCCAATGCCTATGGTGATTGGTGCGTTGAAGCGCTTGGATCTTATTCGCAACCATCCTGAATATCAGGAGAAGTTGTGGGAGATTACGCGCGCTCTCCAGAGTGGTTTTATCGAGAATGGTTTCGATATTGGCGTTACGCAGTCGCCTGTGACACCTGTCTATATGAAGGGTGGTGTTGAGGAGGGCACCAACCTAATTGTAGATTTGCGCGAGAACTACGGAATCTTCTGTTCAATCGTGGTCTATCCTGTGATTCCTAAGGGTGAGATTATCCTGCGAATCATCCCAACCGCGGCCCACACGTTAGAGGATGTCGAGCGTACAATCTCGGCGTTTAAGGCTGTGCGCGAGAAGTTCGATGCAGGTGTCTATGCGTCGATGCCTGTGCCGATGAAGGCCGATCCTGAGTTTAAGGTGCGATAGATCTTTTAGTATAGTTTGCAACAAGCGACTTCCTGGCTTTTGAGTCGGGCAGTCGCTTTTTTTTGGCACAAAATGTGAAGCCAGACTGGGGTAACCTATTTTTTGATATGAAAAAGTCTATGTTTATAGGAATTGCCCTTTTGTTGATGCTCATCACTGCGTGTGGTTATGGAGCTGGTCGTGATGGAATCAATCGTAGAACCATCGACAAACTTGATTTGAATAGCATAATGGGTCAATGGTACGAGATAGCACGTTTCGATCATCGCTTCGAGCGAGGAATGGAGGCTGTGACGGCCAATTATACTCTGCAATCCGATGGCACTGTGTTGGTTGAGAATCGAGGTGTGCGTGATGGCAAGGAGCAGCTGGCCGTAGGTCACGCCAAACGCTCCGACGATGAGGGTCGCCTGCGCGTCTCATTTTTCTGGAAGTTCTATTCCGACTACAATATCTTGGCTATGGGCGATAGAGGAGAGTGGATGCTTGTCGGTAGCCATTCGCCACGTTATCTGTGGATTTTGTCGCGTACGCCCTCTATGCCCGAGAAGCAACTGCAATACGTTGTCTCCCTGGCTGCTCAGCGAGGTTACGATGTTGATAAATTAATCTATGTCAAGCATTAACGTCTAAGACGCATACGATAGATGATGTTGTGGCGCGGTTGGCGTGGGGTGTGGAATGATAGATAAATCCAGGCTCGTCGCGTGGCAATTCCCTCGGGTTCGAGTCCTGTGTAGTCGAAATCTATGTCAGCTATTTTGATGCCTGATGCCTTGTCAATGGCATTTAGTGCCGTATGACGTGGGGGAATACCCTCGGCCAGTAGTATGTGGCGCTTGGTTATAAGGCTACCTTGAGGAATCTGAATATTGCCAGCGGGAACGCTGCCGAGTGCATCTTCGGGTCTAAGGTGCACCTCTGAACGATGGTCTGAGTCGCTCAACTTTGGCAACGGAAACCACTTCAATGTGCGCACTTTGTTGATGGTGCAGTAAAGATATATGTGCTTTTTCTTTGCATCAACAGCCCAATCGCAAGGTCCCTCAATCTCTAAGCCATCGTAATATATTGTCTGCACCAGACGTGAGCCCGATGTCGATATATCGTTCACATAGCAGGCCCTGTCGCCGCGGCACTCGGTGACATAAAATAGCGGAAATTGCGAATCGTTGGAGTATCGTTCCACGCCAAATGATGCGTTGTTGCAGTGGCCGGTGTTTCCCTCCAAAACAAAGGTGTTGATAAAACGCTGCTTCTTCAAATCGAATATCACGCACTGCCCCTTGTCGTGCATCGAAAAGGCATAATTGCGATAAATGGCAAAACCTTGTGTCGAGCCATTGATTTCGATATGTGCTGGTATGATATCATTCACGTCGCATACCTTCTCCACCCTGCGCACCTTTCCCATTATGGAGTTTTGCGCTGTGACTGAGACTGTGAGCAAAAGCATTGCGCCGAGGAGTGTTAAAAATCGTCTCATCGCAGCAAGTTGTTGATTGTCTTTTTAATACCCTCCTTGTCGTAGCCGCATATTGCGTATAACTCATCGGGTGTGCCGTGCTCTATGAACTTGTCGTCAATACCCAGGCTGCGCACCTCGCCCTTGTAGCCATCACTCATTAAAACCTTGCTTACTGCCTCACCTACGCCACCTCGCAGGATGCCATCCTCGACAGTGATGATTTTCGAGAATCTCTTGCCTGCCTGCTTAATCAACTCTTCGTCCAATGGCTTGGCAAAGCGCAGGTCGTAGTGGGCAATGGTGAATTGCCCCTCGGTCTCAATCTCCTCAATGGCCTTGCTGGCGAAGTTACCCGCCGTTCCGATTGTCAGGATAGCAATGTCGTTACCCTCTTTCAATATTCTACCTTTGCCTGTGGGGATTGCCTCAAATTCCTGATTCTCCCACTCTACACCTTCGCCACAACCTCGTGGGTAACGAATCGAATAGGGCGATGGGGTAGTGGTGGCGGTATAAAGCATATTGCGCAACTCCAACTCGTTCATCGGAGCAGCTACAATCATATTAGGCACACACGCAAAGTATGCCAAATCGAATGCTCCGTGGTGCGTAGCTCCATCCTCGCCGACCAATCCGCCTCGGTCGATGCAGAAGGTGACGGGTAGGTTTTGTAACGCCACGTCGTGAATCACATTGTCGTAGGCGCGCTGCATAAACGAGGAGTAGATGTTGCATACGGGGTGCATTCCATCTGCGGCCAGTCCAGCCGAGAATGTTACGGCGTGACCCTCGGCTATACCTACGTCGAAGCAACGGTTGGGCATCTCGCGCATCATAATATTGAGCGAACATCCCGAAGGCATTGCGGGTGTAATACCCACAATCTTATCGTTTGTGCGAGCTAATTCCAAAAGAGTAGTGCCAAATACATCTTGATACCTCGAAGCCGACGAAGTGGCAGGTATGCGCTCTCCTGTTTCGGGGTTGAAGCGGCCTGGGGCGTGCCATACGGCCTGATTGTCCTCGGCAGGGGAGTAGCCCTTACCTTTGGTGGTGATGACGTGCAGGAGTTTAGGCTCATCGACATCTTTCAACGCATTGAGCATTCTCACCAACTCGCCCACATCGTGGCCATCCAACTGACCGAAGTAACGGAAGTTTAGGCTCTCGAAGAGGTTGCTATTCTTTAACAATCCCTGCTTGATGGCATTGCCAACAGTCTGGCAAAAGCGAAGTACTGGCGGAACGTGAGCAAGTATGCGCCATAGGCTTCGTTTGAATTTATTATAGAACTTCGAAGTGGACATTCTTGCTAAATATCCATCCAGCGCTCCTGTGGCTTGGTCGATAGCCATCTCGTTGTCGTTGAAGATGACCAGCAGGCGTCCGTTTTTCTTGTCGCCTGCATTGTTCATTCCCTCGAATGCCAGACCGCCCGTCATTGCGCCATCGCCAATCACGGCAATGACGTGGTTATCCTTACCCTGCAACTCGGCAGCTTTCACAAGACCATAGGCCGCAGAGATTGACGTTGAAGAGTGACCTGCACCAAACGAATCATATTCACTTTCGGCCATACGTGGAAAACCGCTTATGCCTCCCAATTTGCGATTTGTTGGGAATAGGTCGCGTCGGCCCGTAATGATTTTATGGGCATAGGCCTGATGACCCACGTCCCACACCAACTTATCTTGTGGCAGGTCGTAAACGTAATGAATTGCTACGGTAAGTTCAATAGTTCCCAAACTCGAAGCCAAGTGTCCTGGGTTTTTAGAGCACTCTTCGATTATATAGTGTCTGAGTTCGGCGCAATATTGTGGCAGTTGCGACAAACTCAGCTGTTTGAGCTCGGCAGGTGAATTTACCTTATATAACAGATTATACTGCATTGTGGAAATGAATAAATCTTCAAAAACTAATTACATTTTGCCTGGTTGAATTATTAAGCAACCGAGCAATCGATGCCGATGGCCTCCACGCGCTTGGCTATGGCCATCAACTCCTCTTTGCCGACTTTCTGCAATGTCTGGCAAGGTGTGTCGCGGTCGATGGAGTAAACCATCACCTTGCTTGGACGAATCTCCTCTACCAATTTCAACCAAGCCGTAACCTCAGCTTCCGAGGTGTTGTCTATCGTGCAACCCTGGTATTCGCCCCTGAGGAACATTGTTTGCAGAATCATCCTGCCCTCAAAGAGCTTCATATCACTAACGATTTTCTCAACCGAATAATTGCCCACAGGCTTATTCATAAGTTGAACAGTTTGGTCAAAGGCCGAATCCAACTTCAAAATGTTGTTATCAACTTTGAGCAGGGCGTTACGCACATCGGCACGATGAATTTGGGTAGCATTACTCAAAACCGAAACTTTTGCTGTCGGACATAACTCATTGCGCAGGGCGATAGTGTCGTCTATGATATTTTCAAAGTCTGGGTGCATCGTAGGCTCTCCGTTGCCAGCAAATGTAATCACATCGGGAGGAGTGCCATCCACGACCATCTTCGAGAGTGTCTGGCGAAGCATATTTCTCACATCCTCGCGCGAGTTAAATCTCTTCTTGCCAGTGTTGTCGGCATTCCATCCACACTCGCAATATATACAGTCGAAATTACACAACTTCGACTCGATGGGCAGCAGATTTACTCCGAGCGAAAGGCCCAAACGGCGTGAACGTATCGGACCAAATATTATATTATCGTATAGGGATGTCATAATCTTACATTTTCGAACGGCGGAACTCCTTGGGAGTCATACCTGTGTGACGTAAAAAGTATTGTCCAAAAAACGAAGGATTAGGGAAGTTAAGCCTTTCCGACACTTCGTGTACCGTCAGCTGTGTTGTCGAGAGAAGCGCTTTGGCATTGAGAATTACCGAGTGGGTAATCCAATTTGCGGCGCTGCGTCCTGAAATCTGGCGCGTGATGATGGTCAGGTATTTGGGCGTAATCTCCAACTTGTCGGCATAATATTGCACCTCGCGCGAGATGGTGATGTCGGTCGCGAGCAGAGATAGGAAACGCCTGAAAGTCATATCCTGACGTGTGCAAGGCTCGCGCTTCACTGGGATGTGCTGGGCATACAATCCCGCCAGCTCCAAGCAGAGCAGGTGCAGCATCTGGGCATTCATATGGTCGCGGAATGGATGATTCTCGCGCGCATCTTTCTCCTGCATCATATAGCAGATGTCGATAATGCCTTTCAATTGCTCAGGGTTAAGCACCATACAAGGGTTCTCGCGCATCATCAGATGGATTGAACTTGCATCTGGGAGGTTGAGGTCACGCAAAAAATCTGTGGCAATACGCAGTGTGTAACTCTCAAAACCCTCGCCTTGCTTAAATCCCTGAATGATTGTGCCAGGAAATGCTATACATAGAGTGCCAGGTGTCAGGTTGTATTTATTCTCATTGATAATTACATAACCCTCACCTTTCAAGCATATAAAGATACCTCCTCGACCAAATTTGCGAGGAATATTATTCTCGTTTATGATCGAGTTGTACTCTTTACTGTCGATATATGTAAAAAGGGGTGAACTATTCACGCAACTTTTATTTTTTTTGTTATTGATTCGGTTGATAGCCTTCTGACTCTGGTCAAAAATCTATCATCTCGCAAATATAGTGTTTTTTTGTGAAATCAAGAGTATTTTGCACCCATTAGAGTACTGAATGTTTGTTTTGATGGAATTATAGAACATTTTGCACTATCTCTAATCATTATATCAATAGGCATTCATACCAATAAGTCACGTTGATGTCAAACAAAAAAGCGACACCCAACGGATGTCGCTTTCCTTATCGAATGAATCGTTTCAATTACTCAACTGTGCCAGCTGAACCCAAAACGTTCTCGCCCAAGGAGCATATGCGACCCAAGTCCCCCTTTGTCAAAGGGGGATTTAGGGGGAATGTCTATACCAATCACAAGTGCGAGATCTCCCAACAAAAAAGCGACACCCAACGGATGTCGCTTTCCTTATCGAGTGAATCGTTTCAATTACTCAACTGTGCCAGCTGAACCCAAAACGTTCTCGCACTTGTGCTTGTAGAGCTTCTTCAACTCCTCACGAGCTGGGCCCAAGTACTTACGTGGGTCGAACTCTGCTGGGTTGTCAACGAAGATCTTACGAACCATTGCAGTCATAGCCAAACGACCGTCAGAGTCGATGTTGATCTTACATACTGCTGACTTAGCTGCCTTACGCAACTCCTCCTCTGGAATACCTACTGCATCCTTCAATGCACCACCGTGAGTGTTGATGATCTTAACATACTCCTGTGGAACTGAAGAAGAACCGTGAAGAACGATTGGGAAACCAGGAAGCTGCTTCTCGATCTCAGCCAAGATGTCGAAACGCAATGGTGGTGGAACCAAGATACCGTCAGCGTTGCGTGTGCACTGCTCTGGCTTGAACTTGTTAGCACCGTGTGAAGTACCGATTGAGATAGCGAGTGAGTCGCAACCAGTCTTAGTTACGAAGTCAACTACCTCCTCAGGACGTGTATAGTGAGCAACCTCAGATGAAACCTCATCCTCAACACCTGCCAATACGCCGAGCTCACCCTCAACTGTTACGTCGAACTGGTGTGCATACTCAACAACCTTCTTTGTGAGAGCTACGTTCTCCTCGTATGGGAGGTGTGAGCCATCGATCATAACTGAAGAGAAGCCCATATCGATACAGCTCTTGCAAAGCTCGAATGAGTTACCGTGGTCGAGGTGAAGAACGATAGGAATGTTCTTACCCATCTCCTTCGCGAACTCAACAGCACCCTGAGCCATATAGCGCAAAAGTGTCTGGTTAGCGTAGTTACGTGCGCCAGAAGAAACCTGCAAGATTACAGGAGAAGAGCACTCAACACAAGCAGAGATGATAGCCTGCATCTGCTCCATATTGTTGAAATTGAATGCTGGGATAGCGTAGCCACCCTCGATTGCCTTAGCGAACATCTCGCGAGTGTTCACAAGACCAAGATCTTTGTAAGAAATCATAGTTCTATTTTTATTGAATTAGTGAATATATCTCTTATTCTTGGGTGCAACCTCACGATTTGCCCCCTTTATCGGCGCAAATATAATAAATAATTGGTTGAATAGAAAATTTTATGCTGTTTATTCGGTGTTAAATCTTTATATAAACTGCTTTTTTTACATTCTGTTCTCGTCGCCAGCCTTCTCCACCTGCTTGGTGTTGAACGCCTTGCCACTCTTGAATGACCAGGTGGCACCCAAACGAATTCTAAAGCGTGAGCCATAGCCGTCGGTTATGATGTTGCGGGTGAAATCATCCTGCACAAAGTCCAGATCCTGCACTGGGGCGATGACATTGACAGCCTCACAAACAAAAGTCCAGCTATCCTTTACTCGCTTTTTGAGAGATACACTCAAGTTGTGCCCAGGATTGACAATGGCGTTGCTCACCTTCACGCGGGTCCTACCCCAATAACCCAAATCAACAAAGAAATTTTTGGGCAGTTTGAAGGTCATATTGGATGTTACCTGCGCGTACTTATTAAACTCAATCGGTGCGCCCAGCGTGAGTTGCTGCTCGGCGAGGATGCCTGTAAGATTGAAATTCCAGTCCCACCACTTTGTCACCGCAAAGGGCAGATAAATGCTTGCAGTATAGTTATTGAGCTTGGGCAGGTTCACATAGGTGAGGTTCAGCATACGAGGGTCATTCTCATCCGCCACCACCATCTGCTGGATGGCATCGGTCTGGATAGCCGCCGCGAACGTGATACTATATTTGTATGCGAATACGCCAGTCAGCGAAATTCTATTATTGTATGATGGATCAAGCAGTGCGTTACCTGTCTGATAGGTGTAATCGGAAATCTGTGTGCGTGTAGGCGTGAGATTCCAGAAACTGGGGCGTGAGATAGAGCGTGAGTATTGCGCCACCAGAGAGTGCTTGCCCTGCTTATCTAAAGCATACGAAAGATTTGCATTGGGGAATAGCGAGAAATACTCCTGACTCACATCACTACCCTTACCCAGAGCCTTGGTATATTCACCTCGCAGACCCATCACCGCACTCCAGCGACCCTTACGGAAAGATGCAATGGCATACGCCGCCGAGATATTTTCGGTGTAGCTGATGTCGTGGTCGCTCACTACCGATGGCACCCACTCCAGCCCCAGCAGGTAACGGTACTGCGCAGCGGAATTTATCTCGTTGTAGGTATATTTTGCACCATACTTCAGCTGCCACTCCTGCGAAAAGACTCTCTCACGAGCCACCGAGGCTGTCGCCACGCGGAAGAATGTCTTGGTGCGGTCGTTGTAGAGTGAGTCAATATCGCCACCGTCAGCATTTATAGTTGTGCTGTTAGAGTGAGTATCCAGACCATCGCGGCTGTGGTAGTCGGCAAGTACCTTAAACATAGAGCCCAGAGAGTCGGTCTTGAAGATGTAGTTAAATGTGGCGTAGTGAGTTGTGCGGTCGCTGTTGCCGTCATAGATACTATTGCTCAACCGAGTATCGGTTGGTGTATCAAAGCGGGTTGAGGATACATTGTAGTCGTTTTCCTTGTTATTAAACCAACTGTAATCAAAGCCAATGCTATGCTTTGGATTAGCCTGATAGACCACCGAGAAGTTTGTTGCAAATTCATTGCTTCGCATCTCGTCGTCGGTCGAGGAGGTCATCCTTGAGGATGTGGAGAGGTAGTCGGTCTGCTCGTCGGCAAGAAAAACGTGCTTGCTTCTGTAGTAACTCACCGCACCGCTCAGCGTGAACTTACCCACATTGGCATTGATGCGAGCATAGGGATAAGGGTCGTGACCATACTTGCCCAATCCGCTGTAAATGCCCACCGTACCCATCACTCCATTCTCCAGTCGGCGGCGCAGGGTAATCTTGATAGCTCCGCCCGAAGAGTTGGCGTCGTGGTCGGCACCAGTCTGTGGCACAATCTCAATCTTGGCAATATCCTCGGCTTTGAGGGAACGGATGTAGTTCAGGAGGTCTGCTCCCGAGAGTTTCATCTCGCGTTCATTTACATAGAGCTTCGTGCCGCTTGCACCATTCACCGAGATGTTGTCATCCTGAATCCACACGCCTGGCGACTGACGCAGCAACTCCTCGCCATCCTTACCAATAGCCGAGTCGGAGTTGGCGACATCCACCACAAAACGATCCGCCTCGCGACGTATCATCTGCGCCTTGACAACCACCTCGCCAATCTCGGTTGCTTCCTCCTGCATTGTGAGCGTGCCAAGATCGGTTACGCCCGCAACCTTGATTGTGCGGTCGATGCTCTTGTAGCCCACAAAGTCCACCACCAAGCGGTATTCGCCCGCCGCGAGGGTCATCACAAATAAGCCCTTCTCGTCAGTGGTTGTACCCGCCACCTGATTGTTGTTCTGCATAGCTACAACGGTAGCATAGCCAATAGGCTCACCCTTTGAGTTGATTACTCGCCCTTTGAGCGAGTCGTTTTCTCTGCCCCAGGCTGTGGCTGATGTAGCCACAACCACTGTGAGCAGAAACATTAGTCGATAAAGATTTTTCATAATAGTTAAGTTGTTTGTTTATATAAAAATAGTTGAGTTCGGTTTGGTTGTTTTCTTCTCTTTCGCTTGCAGTATTTATCGTTTTTTTTTATTTCTTTTATGTTTTACGATAACAAAGATAGACATCTCTATTCAATTATGCAAATTTTATTTCCGTTTTTGCTATTGGGTCCTCCTGCGCAATTAGTTAGTCGCAAAAACCCATTAAAAATTACACCTCAACAAAAATAAAATCTGCTCTGCCACACTTTATTTCCACTTTATTTCCGTTTGCCAATGCAAATATATACATTTTCCGCTACTTTGCAATACATAGTAGTAGTAATTTTACAACTAATTTTTGTACCTAATATTTATACTTATTTTCAATTTTATGCATAAAAATCCTATAAATCACAATTTTTTCACTATCTTTAAGAGTTGAATTATGACAATAACCAAAACTACAATATTATGAGCAGTAAGATTTCGAGAGGAGATTTTTTGAAGCGTTCGGGCCTTGCAGCGGCAGGCGTGATGATGGGCGGCGTGGCAAATGGCACAGAACTATTTGCCCCACAGCAGAGTAAAAAGGAGCGTTTCGCAAAACTTGGTAAGGTCAATGTTGCCTGGATCGGTATGGCCAACCGAGGTCGTGAGGTGATGAAGGATTTTGAGCGCACAGGTTTGGCTAATATTGTGGCAATGTGCGACGTGGATTTGAATCAGCGCGGTTGCCAGGAGGCTATCGCTGCACATCCCGAGGCCAAGGTGTTTACCGACTTCCGCAAGATGTTCGACCAGATGGGTAACGAGTTCGAGGCTGTTGTGGTCGAGACTCCCGACTTCTCGCATTTCGCTTGTGTAATGTTGGCTCTGAACCAGGGTAAGCACGTCTATGTCGAGAAGCCAATGGCTCGCACATTCTATGAGTGTCAGTTGATGATGGATGCTGCGCGTCGCAATCCTCAGCTTGTCACCCAGGGCGGTAACCAGGGCCACTCCGAGGCTAACTACTTTCAGTTTAAGGCGTGGAAGGAGGCAGGCATCATCAAGGATGTTACGGCTATTGATGCACATATGAACAACTCGCGTCGCTGGCACGGCTACGATGTGAATATCAACCGCTATCCTCAGGAGGAGCAGATTCCTGATGGTATGGATTGGGATTTGTGGCACACCACACAGCAGCACCACGAGTTCAGCTCGAAGTATCATCCAGGCAACTGGCGTAGCTGGTACGATTTCGGTATGGGAGCATTGGGTGATTGGGGTGCTCATATTCTTGATACAGTTCACGAGTTCCTGGATTTGGGCTTGCCTTACGAGGTGGAGCCAATCAAGTTGGAGGGCTGGAACACCTATTTCTTCCCAATGTCATCGACTCTTCGTTTTAAGTTCCCACGTCGTGGCGAGATGCCTCCCGTGCAGATTACTTGGTATGATGGAATAGGCAACTATCCTCAGTTGCCAGATGGTTATGGCGTGTCGAAGATGGGTAGCGACGTGCCTTCAATTGGTGGGCAGAAGGCGTCAGCTCACTCGGTGGCACTCAACCCTGGTAAGATTATCTATTCTAAGGATTTGATCTTCAAAGGCGGCTCTCACGGCTCTACATTGGAGATTATTCCTCGCGAGAAGGCAGAGGCTATGAAGGATAAGTTGCCCGAGGTGCCAAAGAGCCCATCGAATCACTACGAGAATTTCCTCTTGGCTTGTATGGGCGAGGAGAAGGCTCGTTCACCATTCGAGGTGTTTGGTCCTTTGTGTCAGATGTTCTGCTTGGGTGTTATGGCTCAGCGTCTTAACCAGAAGATTGTCTTCGACCGCGAGAAGAAGATTATCGTCGATAATCCATTTGCCAACGCATTGCTTGTGGGCAATCCACCTCGCAAGGGTTGGGAGGAGTTCTACAAGATGTAGCTTATCCGTATAATACAAAAAGGGCTGTCGCAACTTTCGTTGGACAGCCCTTTAATATTTATATAAGGTGTTAGTTTACTATCACCAATGGGAAGTACTCGCGCAATAACTCTGCCGCGCGGTCAATCTGCTCTGGGGTGTTCTCCTTCACGCCTTTGAGCTGGTACTCCTGACCCATAGCCTCGTACTTGTGAACGCCTAAGGTGTGGTAGGGGAGTAGCTCCACTCGCTCAATCATCTTGTACTTGCCGAGTGTCTCGCCCAACAAACGGATATCCTCCTCTTGGTCGCTATATCCTGGTACGAGAACATATCGTAACCAGAATGGCTTACCATTCTCTTCGAGCCACGCCGCAGTGCGTAGTGTCTGAGCATTGCTACGCGCTGTGAGAGCCTCGTGGTGTGAGCAGTTGGCCTGCTTCACGTCCAATAGTACCAAATCTACCTCTTTCAAAAGCTCCTCGACAGCTGGATTCCAGATGCCGCCGTTTGAGTCGATGCAGACGTGAATACCCTGCTCACGGATAGCCTTCACCAACGGAAGCAAAGCTGCTGCCTGGAATGTAGGCTCTCCGCCCGAAAACGTCACACCTCCACGCTTGCCAAAGAAAGGCTTCATATCGGTGGCCTGTTTCAAGATGTCGTACTCCGATGTAGGTTTACTCTCACCCTCGGCATCAATCGTGTCGGGATTAGCGCAGTAGAGGCAACGGAAGTTACATCCTTGAAGGAAAACGACGAACCGGAGACCCGGTCCGTCGAATGTTCCCATAGATTCATAAGAGTGAACCCTTATCATACTATCTATGTTTTAGCCCGTAGGGGCGGTTATTACATCTTCTCGTGGAAGCTACGGCTGATTACCTCCAACTGGTGCTCACGGCTGAGCTTGATGAAGTTTACAGCGTAACCAGAAACACGGATTGTAAGCTGTGGATACTTCTCTGGGTGCTCCATAGCGTCCTCCAACATCTCGCGGTTCAATACGTTCACGTTGAGGTGGTGTGCACCCTTTGTGAAGTAACCGTCCATCATTGTAACCAAGTTCTCGATACGCTCCTCCTCAGTTGGACCGAGTGACTTTGGTACGATAGAGAATGTGTTAGAGATACCGTCCTGTGAGTCACGGTAACGCAACTTAGCAACTGATGCCAAAGATGCGATAGCACCGCTCTTATCACGACCGTGCATTGGGTTCGCACCTGGTGCGAAAGCAACACCAGCCTCACGACCATCAGGAGTAGCACCTGTCTTCTTACCGTACATTACGTTTGAAGTAATTGTAAGCAATGAGAGTGTAGGACGTGCGTTCTTGTAAACTGGCAACTTCTTGAGCTCCTCAGAGAAGAAGTAAACCAAGTCAACACCCAAGTGGTCAACGCGGTCATCGTTGTTACCGAAGCAAGGGAAGTCGCCCTCGATGTCGAAGCCGCAAGTGAGGCCTTGCTCGTTACGACGTGCAGTAACCTTAGCGTAGCGGATTGCAGAGAGTGAGTCCAATGCGATTGAAAGACCTGCAACACCATAAGCAAGGTTGATACGAGGATCAGTATCTACGAATGCCATCTGAGCCTTCTCGTAGTAGTACTTATCGTGCATAAAGTGGATGATGTTCATCGACTCGTTGTACACGCGTGCGATCTCGTGCAATACCTTCTTGTAGTTAGCCATTACCTCCTCGAACTGCAAAACATCGCTCTTCAAAGCAGGAATGTCCTTAACCATTAAAGTGCCTGTGTTTTCGCAACGACCACCGTTGAGGGCCAAAAGCAAAGCCTTAGCAAGGTTAGTACGCGCACCAAAGAACTGAATCTGGCGACCGATATCCTGGTAAGATACACAGCAAGCGATACCATAGTCATCTGAGTGACGTACCTCACGCATCAACTCGTCGTTCTCGTACTGTACAGAGCTTGTGTCAACTGAAACCTTTGCACAGAACTCCTTGAAGCCCTGTGGGAGCTGTGGGCTCCAAAGTACAGTCATATTTGGCTCTGGTGAAGGACCGAGGTTGTAGAGTGTCTGCAAGAAACGGAATGAAGTCTTAGTAACCTTTGTGCGACCGTCGTTGAAGCGACCACCGATAGCCTCAGTTACCCAAGTTGGGTCACCAGCGAAGATATCGTTGTAAGACTGCATACGCAAGTGGCGAACCATACGCAACTTGATTACGAACTGGTCGATGAGCTCCTGAGCGAAAGTCTCGTCGATAGCGCCAGTCTGCAAATCGTGCTCAATGTAGATATCGAGGAATGAAGATACGTTACCGAGTGACATCGCAGCACCATCCTGCTCCTTAACTGCTGCCAAGTAAGCCATATATACCCACTGAACAGCCTCCTGAGCGGTGTAAGCTGGACGGCTGAGATCCAAACCGTAGTACTCACCCATTGTGCGAATCTCAGTCAAAGCCTTGATCTGCTCTGCGATTTCCTCGCGCAAACGGATACGAGCATCGGTCATAGGACCTACCATATACTTCAAGTCGTTCTGCTTTGCCTCAATCAAACGGTCTGTACCGTAGAGAGCCAAACGGCGGTAGTCACCGATGATACGACCACGAGCGTAGTTATCTGGAAGACCTGTCAAGAATCCGAGAGAACGGAATGTACGAATCTCCTCAGTGTAAACATCAAATACACCGTCGTTGTGAGTCTTGCGGTAGTTAGTGAAGATATCCTTTACCTTCTCGTCAACCTCCACACCGTGCTCACGGCAAGCGCGAGATACTACGTTGATACCACCGAAAGGCTTGATTGCGCGCTTCAAAAGCTCGTCAGTCTGCAAACCTACGATAAGCTCGTTCTCCTTGTCGATGTAACCAGCCTTGTGAGATGTGATAGTTGATACTGTCTTATTGTCAAGAGAGCGAACGCCGTTGTTCTGACGCTCCTCCTCCAATGCTTTAAGACACAACTCCCACAAGTGGGTTGTACGCTCGGTTGGGCCTACGAGGAATGAGGCATCACCAGTATAAGGGGTGATGTTGGTCTGTACGAAACTTGTAACATTGACCTCCTGACTCCAAAGACCATCCTTGAAAATTTCTTTAAGTTCCATAGTGAAATCTATTTGTGATTAGAATTATTCGATTTTATGCCACAAAAGTACTATTTTTTCGTAGAAAAATCAATAAAAATAGTCAAAACTGTAATTGTTTTTTTCTATATGGCAATAAAGAATTCTAATTCTTGCCCCATTTTGGAGTTATGCCCACGAAAATTTCGAAATTAATGCCTGGCATCGGGCGCGAGAGAACGGCCAGATACTCTTCGTTGAAGAGGTTGTTGATTGAACCTTTCAATGAGAAATCGGCCCAGCGGGCAGCGATGCGTCGCTCCAATGTTATGTTGCTCATAAAGTATGCTGGGAGTTTGCCCGTGAGCATAATATCGTTGCTGGTCATCGTGTAACGCTCGCTGTAATAGCACCATTTGTAGAGCAGACTCCAATCCCTCCAATGTAGCGATGGAGTAGCGGCAGCTGAGTGTAAAGGGATGTAGACCAGCTGCTTACCGTATGAACGGTCAGCCTCCGAGAGATTCTTTCCATAATCAATTGATGGGGTCCACGAGTACGACGCATCCAGGCTTAGCATCATATCCGTACCAAGTTGCCACGAGAGGTTGCTTTTTAGCTCCACGCCGTAGGAGTGTACCAACTCGATATTCTCGGGCTTGTAGTAGCCCATAGGCGAAGGTAGCCATATAATCCAATCCTTGATGTGGGATTCGAACCAAGTGGCCGAACCCGACAATGAAAATCGCTTTTGCTTGGCGATGGCAAACGATAGTCCTGCATCGTAGCTCCATCCTCGCTCTTTTCTTAGGTTTTCGTTACCTCCTGGCAGAAAGTATAGGTCGTTGAGCGTAGGGAATCGGAAGTTGCGCGATATGGACGCCTTGGCTACAATGTTGCCTCGTTTCGACACCATACCATCCAGAAACAGCGCAGGCGTTAGTGGTGAGAAGTCGTTGCCAAACATCTCCTCGCGTAGCGTCAGAGCCACGCCGAAGCGCTCTATGGGTTTCCATTTTGCTGATATGCTTCCCGATAACTCCACGCGCGCCTTGTCGTATCCCACCACTCGGCTATCTCCCTCGGTCGAGATAATGTTTTTGTCGTGGTTGTAAGCAAAATGCTGGTATGCCGCGAGGGTTGATGTGAACAACCATTTTTTGCTAATGTAATATTCTGCATCGGCCTGACCGTAGATTGTACTCACTCGGTTGCGGGCGCGTATCATCGAGGCCATAATGCCGTTACCTACGTCGCGGCGATAGTCGTATGGCATCCAGGTGTAGGTATAACCTGCTTTGGCACCAACCTTCCAATTGCTGCGCAGATGATCCCACGATATGATTCCTCGAAAAGTCTGCTCACGTTGCCTATTCTCGAAAGCCTTTTCATCTCCATAGTCCACCGTCAGCGTGGGCAGTTCTCGGTTGGAGTTTATATACCAGGCACTCAATCCAAAACGGTCGCCCGAGCCGGTGTTGTAGTATATCTCTTGCAGGATATGTAAATCTTTGTAGGCGCCACTTCGATTGCGTTGTGTGGGATAGTATTGTCCTATGATATTGTTGTTTTCATCATAGATGTTCTCCTTCTTCTCGCGGTTTACAAACTTGTAATCGTTTGGCGATGAGGAGTAAGCCACACGCGTGGATGTCTGCCAATGCGCGTTGCCATAGGTCAGACGCAGAAACTCGTCAAAGGTGTTGAACGAACCTACGCCTTGGATATATTGCAGCCCAAATCCGTCGGCATTGGCCGCCTTTGTCAAGAGCTTTACGGCTCCGCCCAATCCGCCACCTGTCTCGTTGAGCGACGATGAACCGTGTAGAAGTGCAGCATCATCAATAAAATAAGAAGGAATCATCGAGAAATCGACCATTCCGAGCATCGGGTTGTTGATGCGCATACCGTTCCAGGTGACCTGGGTGTGAGATGCCTCGGTGCCGCGGAACGCAACCGTTGAGAGTGTAGCACGTCCATAACTCTTTACAAAAATCGAAGAGTTGAACGTCAGCACATCGGCAATCGAAAGCGCAATATTCTCTTTCAGTATGGCTGAATCGAGTTTTGTCTGCTGAATACCAATCTCCTTCATCGGGCGGTTACCCAAGACCGTCACCTCATCAATGTCGATTGTGCGGCGTGACCAATTATGCTGGCCATAGAGCGCGCAAGGAAGCAGTGCGAGCAATGCAAATATGTAGAATACTCTTGTTTTCATATTGTCGCACTTTATTTCCAACCAAAAGCTCCGGGTATAATTCCGACATAGAATTCGTCTATCAATTCGCCTTGTGAAGAGAAACGATATATCTTGCCTTGTTGTTGATAATCAATGGCATCAGCTACATATACATCGTCCGATTCAGGATCGATTGTTAGACCATAATAGATGGTGTCGTTATATGCCAGGAATGGACGTGTAGGCAAATGGCTGGCATTGACATTCATCTTCCAAATGTCGTTGTTAATCCAATATAGTGTGTCGCCTGAGCTGTTGAGCGCGAGCTCCGATGGGGAGTCGCCCTTTTGGAAGCTAAACTTCTTTTCGATGGTGAAACTGTCGGGGTTAATGCGATATAACGCAGGCGCTTCGTATCCGTATGGCGAGCCTTCGTATCCGCCATCTGTTATGGTCCACAACTTACCGTTGCAGTCCAATTTTAACGATGTGGGCTGCAATCCCACCTCCAATTCATCTATAACTTTGTCCGTGGTTGTGTCGATTTTTAGGATGCGATTCTGATATGACCAGCAATTCACATAGACATACTTTCCCTTCTGCACCATCTGTTCAGTCGAGCCGTTTTCCATCGTCATCTTGGGGCAGTCGATGTAACCCGTAATTTTGTAAGTTTTTGGGTTGACAACGAATATGCGATTATCCCATAACTGGCTCACATAGGCCTTTTCGTCCGATAGGAAATGGATGTATCGCGGAGATGTGAGATTTGTTATGCGTCCCACCTCCTTGGCTGTTGCCAGGTCGATGGCAAAGACAACGTGAGAGTTGTTTACTGCCACCCATCCTATGCCATCACGCACAGTGATCGACTGCGCTACATCGCCGAGTTTCATTGCATTTGCGCGGTAGAATACCTCGTTCTCGATACGCATCTTTTCGGGGTCGTAGTACGATAGCGATGCGTTTCCATATTGGAAATTACCCTCGTTGGTGATGTAAAGCCCCCTTCCGCTGAATTTGAAATCCTCGGTATAACCATAGTCCCACTCCATACAGCCCGCTAGGAGCGTCGTTGTAAAGAGTAGTAATATATATATTATGTAGCGATAGGTGCGCATCTATTACATCATATTGCAGTCATAAACCGAGAATATCTCGGTCGATATCTCTCCCAACCAACCACTTTGGGAATTAACGCCAGTCTGAATCTTTACAAAATCAATATACTGCAACTCCACCTTTCGGCCTTTGTTGTCAATGGCGTCGCTGATGCGGAAGTGGTTGGGCGAGGCCTCTGCTGTTTGGTTGTCATCATCTGTCAGGCGGTCGATGGGGCTGAGATTATCGGCATATCCCCAATCGTAGTATGGATTTACCCACATCGTTCCGTTGTCCGATTTGTCGTAGTTGCGAGCCTCTAAACAAGTGCCCGTTAGAGTGTAACTATCCTCCTTAATCCACATTGGGTAGTAGTAATCCTGCTTGTGAGATGGTACTCGGCTAATCTCGCCCGTATTACCCTGGTTATCCTCCCATTCTACTGCCATATCTGCCTCAGTCGGGCGGAAATATGTAACAGAATAGTTGCTGATAGTTCCCTCTGCGTCCACCTCTGAGCCTTTTAACTCATACCAGGTGTCATCGGGTTTGCCATTGCCGTTCTCGTCCTGCATAACCCACACGATGCCAGGCTCTGATGAACCGTCAAATGAGTTTCCTTTGATGGCAAAGTCATAGCCTCCATAGTTGTCTATGCTGTGGTCGAATCCCACCACGATGTAACCGCCAAATCCTCCGAGCGATACATACTTCTCGGCGTCGATGCGACCTTTGGCATAGGCAGCAGCCTCAGCAGGTGTACTCTCGTTCTTAAAGCCCGATTTATCTTCGTTTATGAATTGGCCAGGCGCAGGAGTGTATTCAAATACGCAGTCACATTTGGCCTTCGACTGCTTGCTTTTGGGGCGGTAGTGCGAAGACTCAGAACCCGTTCCGCTCTGATTGCCAAAATCGTCAGTGATGACTTCGTCTTTGTTGCAAGACGAAGCCATCATCACGATCATTAACACATACAATAAAATAAATTTCCTATTCATTAATCTTCTATCTTAAATCTTACGGCAACATCGTCGTAAGCAAAATATCCAGGCACTGAAAGTCCGTAATCGCCAATCATATCCTCAGAACCTACCAAGTTGAAAGCCACCTTTGCTACCTCGCCGAGTGGTGTGAGGTCCCATTTGGTCCACTCTGTTACGAACTGCTTGCCCTCGCTCAGGAGGTAGAACTCGGTTGAAGATGTTGGCTCCTCGTCAAATACCGAAGCGTAGCCATACGCTACAATCTTGTATGTAGATTTCTCGCCCAAGACGTATGTTGAGCCGAAACCTGCGGCGTGCAATTGGTTGTACACATAGGTCGTGTTGGTTACCCACATATGGTCGAATACGCGTGCTACGCCGTCGTCAAACTCAAACGAAGGCCGCGTGTTATTCATTCCGTAACCGCTATCATCCACATAGCCAAAGTGGGTGTTGAAGTTTGAACCACTATGACCACCCTCGACGTTATAGGCCTGCAAGTCGTACATATAATCACCCTCATTCTCCCAATTTGAGCCTACATAGTTCGATATGCCTGCGTGCCCAGCAAAGTAACCATAATCGCCCATCACGGGATAGAACAACAATTCGGTGTTACCCTCATCGTACCACGAGTATGAAGCGTGACCGCCACCATATTGATTCGATGGGATGAAGTCGCTCCAATAAGAATTTCCCTCCGAGCCTAAGTAATCCTCATCCTCGAATGTGAGAACTCGGAGTTCATATTCGGCCTTCTGTTGTTTCTTTGGCAGGATAATCACTCTGCCATCCGAGAGTGTGATGATAACTTCGTCGTCGGTCTCCTCGATTGACTTAAACAAAGATTCGCCACTTGCGCCGCCGTCACCCTGATCGCCTTTGTCACCTTTATCACCTTTATCTCCCTTGTCGCCTTTCTCTCCCTTTGCTCCATTGCGAAGTGTTACCGTGCTGCCATCGCTGAACGTGAGGGTGTAACCCTGATCTGTCTGCTCTACATTTACGATAACCTTGCCCTTGTTGAGTGCATCAACCAAGGCTGATAATGCAGCGATATCGGCAGTGTTGTCTTCCACCTGTTGCTCCAAATCGTTTACCTTGTTCCATAAATCTGAGTCATCATACTCACATCCTGAGAACATCGCTGCGGCACACGCCATAGCGAAAAAAATAAAGAACTTTTTCATAGCAAATTATGTTTTAATTAATAAAAAGTGTTCTTCGTTTTGGTGCAGAACAACTCAATCAAAACATCATTGCCGCAGTTACCTTAAATCAATCGTATGCGCACACATATAGTGCATAACATAAAGCCACCTCTCAAACCAGGGGCAAAATCTAAATTTATACGGATAAAATTAGTTTTGATTCAGCCCCGTAGTCCTGCAAGGTTGTAAATCTCTAATGCAAAGGGTAGGTCTTCTGACTTGCTCCCTCTGTTGCGCCTTCCCAGCTTAAAAGCCAGTGGCAAAGAGTGCAACAGATGAAAAATTCCTCTTCGGAATTGGAACTCACAGCAACAGGCATTGTTACGGATTCTCACCGTATTCCCTATTATCCTCGGGATGGTTGCTACCATCCAAGGACCCAATTGCAGTGCAAATATAGTTAAAATTTGAGGAAAGAGATAAAATTTTCGGTATTTTTTCGATAATGACAAGAAAATGATGAAAAAATGGGCTTGTATGAGGTTCTGGGGCCGATGTCGGATATTTGTTGATAAATGGATAATAAATAAATCGTTCATTGACACTTGTGGCGGTGATATTTTTTGTAATATTGCAATCCCATTTATGGCTCTTGCTACACACGCTTGTTTTGGTGAGGTCATAATCCGTCGAGAATATAACAAGAGAAATAGATATGATACAAACCGTAGTAAAGAGAGATGGTCGTATCGTGGGCTTCAACCGCGAGAAGATTGCTGCTGCCATCCGCAAAGCAATGCTTACGACCGAGCACGGCGAGGATGAAATCCTCGTTAATAAGATTGTTGATCGAATCGAGTATCGAGGCGCCGAGCAGTCGTCGGTGGAGGAGATTCAAGATATGGTCGAGATGGAGCTTATGAAGTCGCCCCGCAAGGAGGTGGCTAAGAGCTACATTGCCTATCGTAACCGTCGTAGCATTGCGCGTAAGGCTAAGACTCGTGAGATGTTTTTGGAGATTGTTGAGGCGAAATCCAACGATGTCACTCGCGAGAATGCCATTATGAATGCCGACACTCCTGCGGGTATGATGATGAAGTTTGCGTCGGAGACGACCAAACCTTTCGTTGATGATTATCTTCTCTCGGAGCAGACTTTGTGGGCGGTACGTAACAACTACCTCCATATCCACGACAAGGATTACTATCCAACCAAGTCGCTCACTTGTATCCAGCACCCGCTGGATAGAATTCTCGATGGCGGATTTGTAGCAGGTCACGGTGAGTCACGCCCAGCACGCAGAATTGAAACTGCGGCGGTGATGGCTTGTATCTCGATGGAGACAGTCCAGAACGAGATGCACGGAGGTCAGGCTATCCCAGCTTTTGACTTCTATTTGGCTCCTTATGTACGTACAAGCTATGTCGAGGAGGTTAAGACCATCGAGCAGTTGTCGGGTATTGATTTGTCACATCTCTATGATGCTCCTATTGATGATTATGTGACTCGTGATTTGGATTTCTTGCAGGGTGATGAGCGCTTCAAGCAGCACGCCATCAACCGCACCATCAACCGAGTTCACCAGTCGATGGAGGCATTTATCCACAATATGAATACAATCCACTCTCGCGGTGGTAATCAGGTGGTGTTCTCGTCAATCAACTACGGAACTGATACCTCGGCCGAGGGTCGTTGTATCATTCGTGAGTTGTTGCAATCAACCTACGAGGGTGTAGGTGGTGGTTCTACTGCCATCTTCCCAATCCAGATTTGGAAGAAGAAGCGCGGTGTGAGCTACTTACCCGAGGATCGTAACTACGATCTCTATTGCTTTGCCTGCAAGGTGGCGGCGCGTCGTTTCTTCCCTAACTTTGTAAACCTTGATGCTACATATAATTTCCACGAGAAATGGCGTGAGGATGATCCTAAACGTTATCTCTATGAGGTTGCGACGATGGGATGCCGTACACGAGTTTTTGAGAATCGTTTTGGCGAAAAGACCTCTATCGCGCGTGGTAATCTCTCGTTCTCGACAATCAACATCGTGCGTTTGGCTATCGAGTGTATGGGTATTGAGGATAAGCAGGTGCGTATTGATCGCTTCTTTGCTAAGTTGGATGAGTTGTTGGAGATTACAGCCAAGCAGTTGTGCGATCGTTTCAATTTCCAGAAAACGGCTCTTGCAAAGCAGTTTCCATTGCTGATGTCGGCTTTGTGGAGTGGTAGTGAGAATTTGAAGCCTACCGACACCATCGAGCGTGTAATCAATCAGGGTACTTTGGGTATTGGCTTCATCGGTTTGGCCGAGTGTTTGATTGCTCTTGTGGGTAAGCACCACGGCGAGAGTGATGAGGCTCAGGCGTTGGGCTTGAAAATTGTTGGTTATATGCGTGATCGTGTAGCTGAGTTCTCGGAGCGTTACCAGCATAATTTCAGTGTGTTGGCGACACCTGCTGAGGGCTTGTCGGGTCGTTTCACTCGTATCGATTGCAAGGAGTTTGGCAAGATTCCTGGTATCACAGATAAGATTTATTATACCAACTCTAACCATATCCCCGTTTATTACAAGTGTTCGCCTAAGCATAAGGCCGAGATTGAGGCCCCATATCACGAATTGACTGGTGGTGGTCACATCTTCTATGTGGAGATTGACGGTGATGCAACTCACAACCCTCAGGCGATTATGGATATTGTCGATTTGCTCGATAAGTATAACATCGGTTACTGCTCGGTGAATCACAACCGTAATCGTTGTATGATGTGTGGCTACGAGGACGCTCAGCCTGAGTTGAATGTGTGTCCAAAGTGCGGTAGCGATAATATCGACCGCTTGCAGCGTATCACAGGCTATTTGGTAGGTACAACCGAGCGTTGGAACAAGGCTAAATTGGCAGAGCTCAATGACCGCGTTATCCACAAATAGCATCCGTGTTCTCGACATTAAGTTCGGTACATCGGTTGATGGGGTAGGACTTCGTACATCGATCTATTGTGCTGGATGTGAGAATCGTTGCCCTGGGTGTCATAACCCCCAGTCGTGGGACGATCAGGGTGGCGTTGAGATGGATGTCGAGGAGTTGTTTCGTCAGGTTGAGGATGCCGATATGAATGTAACATTTACGGGTGGAGACCCTATGTTGCATCCCGAGGGTTTTACTTACTTGGCACAGATGATTAAGGCGCGAACTCGCAAGAATATTTGGTGTTATACGGGTTATCGCTTTGAGGATTTGGTGCAACATACGGCTCGCAAGGCGCTACTCGAAGAGTGTGATGTGTTGGTTGATGGTCGCTATGTGGAGTCCGAGCGCGATACGTCGCTCCATTTTAGGGGTAGTCGCAACCAGCGCATTATCGATGTTAAGCGTTCGCTTGTTGAGGGTGTGGTGGTTGAGTTAGAGGGGGTTTAGTACTTCATCTGACAGGTTTTATAAGGAAAGATAAAGGTTATAACATAATGAAAAATCGAGTTTTATTATTAGTGGCAACTGTGCTTATGGCAACATCTATGGCTTCGGCACAAGAGGCAGAGCGCAAGCTCTTGACGATTGAGGATGTGGTGCTTAACCGCGAGCTCAATCCAAAGTCTTATCCTGTTAAGTGGGTGGGTGAGAGTGATAGCTATTCAAAGGTTGATGGTACTTCGCTTGTGGCTATTGACGCCAAGAGTGGCAAGAGTAGCGTGATTATCTCGCTCGATGAGATTAACTCTCTGCTCTCGACCAATTTCAAGGGATTCCCTGCATATATGTTCGATGATGCCAATTCGTTGGTTATCGGCGCCCACGGCAAGCGTAATACCATTGATTTGAAGCAGCGTAAGGTGGTGGCTCAGTATAAGGTCCCTGTGGGTGAAAACCTCACACGCCAGAGTGGTAAGGGTGGTCTGTATGCCTATACCAAAGAGAATAACCTCTATTGCTTTGATGGCGAGAAGGAGTATGCTATCACCAACTTTGAGGATAAGAATATCGTTTGTGGTCAGACTGTTAGCCGTAATGAGTTTGGTATTGATGGCGGAATTTTCATCTCGCCTAATGCTCAGAAGATTGCCTTCTACAAGAAGGATGAGTCGGCCGTTACGGATTTCCCTTTGCTCGATATCACTACTCGTACAGGCTCGTTGAAAAACATTAAGTATCCGATGAATGGTATGCCTTCCGAGCAGGTTAGCTTGGGAGTGTATGATGTGACTACGCAGAGTACAATCTATTTGCAGGTGACCGATTTCGACAAGGAGCGTTATCTTACAAACGTCACTTGGTCGCCAGATTCTCAGCGTATTTACATTCAGGTTTTGGATCGTGCGCAGAAGAATGTTCACCTAAATTCTTATTGCGCGACAAGCGGTAAGATGATTAAAAACATTCTTTCGGAGCATAATGACCGCTGGGTTGAGCCACAGCACCCATTGGTGTTCTTGGAGAGCGACCCTACGAAGTTTATCTATGCGACAGACAACCGTGATGGTTATTGGAACCTCTATCTTTGCGATGATGAGGGTAATGTGCAGCGTCTTACAAAGACCGATGCAAGCGTGCAGTATGTTGCGCAGGATGCTAAGTCGGTGTATTATACTTCGGCAGAGGTGTCGCCTGTTGATAATCACCTCTATAAAGTTGATTTGAAGTCGGGTAAGCAGACTCGTTTGACTCCAGCTGAGGGTTGGCACGATGTGGTGGTGAGCAAGAGCGGAAAGTACTTCTTGGATACTTACTCTTCTTTGAATGTTCCTCGTGTTGTGGAGCTTGGCCGTACTGATGGCAAGTCTGCTACAGAGCTTTTCCGTGCCGAGGATCCTACCGTAGGTTACAACTATGTGCCTATTGAGTTGGGTAGCGTGAAGAGTGCCGATGGCAAGTACGACAACTACTATCGCTTGATGAAGCCGCTGGATTTCGACCCAACGAAGAAATATCCTGTCATTATGTATGTCTATGGCGGTCCTCACTCGCAGATGGTTAGGAACAACTATCTTGCATCGTTGCGTCGCTGGGAGATGTATATGGCACAGCGTGGATATGTCGTTTTTGCTATGGATAACCGAGGTACATCAAATCGTGGTGCTGAGTTTGAGAAGGCTATTCACCGTCAGTGTGGTCAGGTTGAGATGGCTGACCAGATGGAGGGTATGAAGTGGTTAATGTCGCACGAGTGGGTTGATAAGGATCGCATCGGTGTTCACGGTTGGAGCTATGGTGGCTTTATGACCATCTCGCTCATTACCAACTATCCCGACATCTTCAAGGTGGCGGTTGCGGGTGGTCCTGTGATTGACTGGAAGTGGTATGAGGTAATGTATGGCGAGCGCTATATGGATAACGTTCACAATAACCCTGAGGGTTTTGCTAAGACCAGCCTTTTGGAGAAGGCCAAGGATTTGAAGGGTCAGTTGTTGATCTGCCAGGGTGCTATCGACCCTGTTGTGGTGTGGGAGCACTCGTTGAGCTTTGTGCGTGAGTGTGTTAAGAACAACATCTACACAGTGGATTACTATCCATATCCTTGTCACGAGCACAATGTGATGGGCAAGGATGCCGTTCACCTCTACAACAAGATTTCGAAATATTTCGAGGATTATTTGAAATAGAAAAGACAAAGTTTTATGTGGCTTCGGGCGTTCACAGCGGTGGATGCCCGATTCTTTTGTTTCCATCGTTGGCCGGTGCGATATTTTGTTTGGTGAAAAATGTTGTTTTTTTTGTTGGTTAGTGTTTTTTTTTCTATCTTTCGGAATGAAATTGTGAAATTATATCAAATAACCTAAAATAGAATTTTATAACTATGGATTTTTTGCTTATTGGTGGCTTGGGAACAAGCGAGATTATTCTCATCGTAATTGCACTTTTGCTTTTGTTTGGCGGTAAAAAGTTGCCAGAGTTGATGCGTGGTGCAGGTCGTGGTATTCGCGAGTTCAAGGATGCTGTGAATAATGTGACAGCTCCTGAGGATGATAAGAAGCCTGAGGTTAAGAAGGAGGATAAGGAGTAATTCTTTCAAATAGATGAGTGAGAAACAGTTGGTCCACGACGAGGCGGAGATGACATTTGGCGAACACCTCGATGAGGTGCGCAAGATACTTATCCGTGTAGCTCTTGTGTTTGCAGTTCTTTTTTGTGTTTTGTTTGCATTCAAAGGAATTGTGCTTGATGTCGTATTTGCCCCTATTAGTGAGACTTTCCCTACTAATCGCCTGTTTAATTGGCTGGCGACAGTGATGAACTCCGAGGTGTTGCGTATCCATCCCGATAATGTCGAGTTGTTTAACAACAAGATGGCGGGACAGTTTATGTTGCATATCAAGAGTTCCATCGTGGGAGCATTTATCGTGGCATTCCCTTACCTAATTTGGGAGTTGTGGCTCTTTGTTAAGCCTGCTATCTCACCTCGTCAGCGTAGAAGAAGTATCCGCTATGTGATTGAGACCCCTCTGTGGTTTGTTGTGGGTCTTTTGTTTGGATACTACATCATATCGCCTCTGGCTATCAACTTCTTGGGTAATTACCAGGTAAGTGACCAGATTAGCAACATCATCGACGTGAGCTCATTTATGAGTACCGTGATTAGCGTGTCGTTTGCTGGTGCTATTGCTTTCCAGCTCCCTCTGCTTATTCGTTTGTTGGCCAATATGGGCATCGTCACAGCCGAGGGAATGCGCCAGTATCGTAAGGTTGCTGTGGTGGCATTGCTTATTTTCGCAGCAGTTATTACTCCGCCCGATGTGATTAGCCAGGTGTTGATTTTTGTTCCTTGCTATGCTCTGTATGAGTATGGTATTGGTATTACCCAGCGTATTGAGACACGTCGAGCAAAGGAGGAGGCTGAATATGAGGCTCGTAAGGCTGCTGGCGAGATTGTCGAGCCGCAGGAGCAGGATGAAGAATAAGTTTTGAATTGGTATGGATCGTCTCGGTTTTTTCAAACACAGTTTGTCGGCATTGTTTGATGCTGCAACCTCGGTTGTGGGGATGAAAAAGGCTGTGGAGTCGATGACGGAGGCGGTCGATGAGGCGTTGAGCAATATAAAGACCGATATGTGTCTACATCTGCCATCGCTCGAAGCCAAGATGTATGAAGATGCTGAAAATACCCTCTCGGAGCTTGCCCTGATGGGTTACACTCAACTCGAAGTGGGTGCGTATTATGGCGATACGATTCACGACCAGAAGGTGGCAGTTTTTCGTGATATGGCGCGAAAGGCGGGCTTAAAGGTTGTGGCGGCACATCTCAATCGTGAGTATAAGCCTGAGGTGGAAGAGGTAGTTGTGGAGGAAGATAGTTCTCAGCAGGCTGATGATTCAACTAACTCAGAAACACCAGAGAAAATAACTGCCGAACAGAGGTGGTGGAGCGAGGCACTTGATGCGGTGAAGAGCTTAGACTGCAAATTCGTGGTGATGTCCAAGGTGCCAGCTTTCCCTTTGGAGCAGATGGAGCAGATGACTCAAACTTATGCTGAGTACTTTGCTCGCATTGCCCAGTTGGCCGAGCAGCGTGGTATGAAGTTTTGTTACCATCCGATGGCTCAGGAGTTAAAGGTGGTGGAGGATAAGTCGTTCCTTGATTTGGTAATGCAGAGTGATGCCTCAGTGGGGCTCTGGTTGCAGTTAGATACCTTCGAGGCTTTGTCGGCGGGTGTTGATTTCCAATTCTTGATTGAGCGCTACAAGGGTCGTATTGCATCAATCCACCTTCACGATAGGGCGATAGTTGGCGATAGCGGTGATATTGATTTTGAGCAGGTTGTAAAGACCGCATCAAAGTGTGGTATTGACAATGTAATCATCGAGCAGCGCCATTTTACATTGCCTCCGATGAACTGCATCGAGCGCAGCATCCAGAATGTGATGTCGCTGCCGAGCATAAAACATTAATTTAGAATAAGAATTTTATTAACATAATTTATTAACCTTAAAATTTACTACAATGTCAAAGAAAATCTCAAGAGCTGACTTTTTGAAGACCTCAGGTGCAGGTTTGGCAGCTATGACAGTTGTTCCTGGCAACGTAATGGGAGCAGCATTCGGACATAAGGCTCCGTCTGATAAGTTGAATATCGCTGGTGTTGGTGTCGGTGGACGTGGCGCAAGCGTATTGGCTGATCTTTCTGAGGAGAATATTGTAGCTTTGTGTGATACAGATTGGAAGTATGCACAGGGTACATTTAACAAGTATGGCAAGGCTAAGCGTTTCTGGGATTGGCGCGAGATGTACGACAAGATGGGCAACGAGATTGATGCCGTTATGTGTGCAACTCCTGATCATACTCACGCATTGGTAGCTGCTCACGCTATGGAGATGGGAAAGCACGTATATTGCGAGAAGCCTTTGACTCACTCTGTATATGAGTCACGTCTTTTGACTAACCTTGCAGCTAAGAACGGTGTGGCTACTCAGATGGGTAACCAGGGTTCATCTGGCGAGGGTGTTGAGACTGTATGTAACTGGATTTGGAATGGTGAGATTGGTGAGATTACTCACGTTGACGCTTTCACCGACCGTCCAATTTGGCCACAGGGCTTGATGGTTCCAACTGAGGTTGATCCAATTCCTGATACATTGAACTGGGATTTGTTCCTCGGTCCTGCTAAGTATCGTCCTTACAACAAGATTTACCAGCCTTGGAACTGGCGTGGTTGGTGGGATTATGGTACAGGCGCATTGGGTGATATGGCTTGCCACATCTTGCACCCTGTGTTCAAGGCTTTGAACTTGGGTTATCCAACAGAGGTTCAGGGTTCTTCAACTTCACTCTTGACAGACTGCGCTCCTCAGGCTCAGATTGTTAAGTATAAGTTCCCTGCACGTTCAAAGATGTATAAGACTAAGATGCCAGAGGTAACTGTAAACTGGTATGACGGTGGTTTGACTCCTCCACGTCCAGAGGGCTTGGAGCCAGGTAAGAGCCTCAACGATGCTGGTGGTGGTGCTATCTTCTACGGTACTAAGGATGTATTGATCTGCGGTTGCTACGGCCGTAACCCATATTTGTTGTCAGGTCGTGTTCCTGAGACTCCAAAGCGTGCGCGCCACGTCGAGCTCTCTCACGGTAAGGATTGGGTTCGCGCTTGTAAGGAGAACAAGGAGAACCGTCAGATGACTAACTCTGACTTCTCAGAGGCTGGTCCATTCAACGAGATGGTAGTAATGGGTGTATTGGCAGTTCGCTTGCAGGCTTTGAACAAGACTTTGAAGTGGGACGGTGCTAATATGCAGTTCACTAACATCGGCGCAGACGAGAAGCTCCGCATTATGATTGAGGACGGCTTCTCAGTACACGATGGCCACCCAACATTCAATAAGACATACACTGAGCCAATGAGCGCATTGGAGTTTGCTAACGAGATGATTAAGCATAACTACCGTGCTGGTTGGGCACTTCCAGAAATGCCTAAATAATTGATAATAACACAAATTTAAGTAAATAAAATGAAAAAGATTTTAATGATGGCTGCAATGGTTGCTATGCTTGCAAGCTGCGGAACAAAGGAGGAGGATCCTAACACAATCACACTCTTTGACGGTACTTCTTTGGAGGGTTGGAGAGGTTACAACAAGGATCACGTTCCATCACGTTGGACTATCGAGGACGGTTGCTTGAAGTTCTCTGGTTCAGGCGGTGGTGAGGCTCAGACAGGTGAGGGTGGTGACATCATCTTTGCTGCTCAGAAGTTCAAGAACTTTGAGTTGGAGCTCGAGTGGAAGGTTTCTAAGGGTGGTAACTCTGGTATCTTCTATTTGGCTCAGGAGATTCCTGGTAAGCCTATCTATATCTCAGCTCCTGAGTGCCAGGTGTTGGATAACGAGAACCATCCAGATGCACGTTTGGGCGTTGATGGTAACCGTCAGTCATCTTCATTGTATGATATGATTCCAGCTAAGCCACAGAACTCTAAGCCTGCTGGCGAGTGGAACAAGGTTAAGATTCTTTGCTACAAGGGTACTGTTGTTCACTTCCAGAACGACGAGCCAGTTGTAGAGTATCACTTGTGGACTCCACAGTGGACAGAGATGTTGCAGAAGTCTAAGTTCTCTGAGGAGAAGTGGCCAGATGCATTCGCTTTGTTGAACAACTGCGGTGGCGAGGAGCACGAGGGTTACATCGGTTTCCAGGATCACGGTGATGACGTTTGGTTCCGTAACATCAAGGTTAAGGTTTTGGAGTAATCTACCTTTCTTATAATTGCAGGCTATCCTTCGGGATAGCCTGTTTTTTTTGTTTTAAGAAAAGCGCGACTAAATTTGTGCTGAGAAGTTTTAGGTTGCTTATAGTGGCTAAAAATGGCTTTTTAAGAGGGTTGTTGGAACCTTTCGTGAGTTTGTAGGACGATGATATCTTTTGTTGGTTAGATTGTCTTAATTCAATTGGATCTGTTTAGCTTTTGGCTGAATTAACGCAGCCTGGGCGAGGGATAATATTGTTAAGATTCAGTGTCGATTTTTTGGGGAATTTGGCTGAATTGTGTGGTAGAAATATCGTTTTTTTTACGCCAAAAATTCGTTTTAACATTAAAAAATGTTTGTCACATAATCACGCTCTGTCGCAAGTTTGCTTAATCTCTTGTTATATAAAGTCAAAAGAGAATTGTTAAACTTTTGATTTATGAAAAAAAGAGATAAAATAAGAGTTCTGCAAATGGAGGATTACAATGGCGCAGACCATCAAGCTACACAAATGAATGGCAACATCTACGCCGTCGATTATGTTGATGATGCGGGCCAGATTCATATACGAGAGTCGGGGTTGGCTGTGATTTCAAATGTTGATTGGTTTGTGATGGTGGATTGTGCCACAAGATTTGATAAGAAAATGTCCGAGATTTATGATATGATAGAGGACTATCTCCGATCATACTTTTGTGGTCTATGTCCCCGATGTGGACAAGATAGAATAAATGGTCGGCAAATATTTTAACGAGGAAAAGGAGTCAATACCAGAGTGTTAAAAAAATAATAACCGCCTTTTGAGCGGTTATTATCCTTTTAATATAGTTTCTTTTGCGGAAGGAGGGGGATTCGAACCCCCGGTACCCTAATCGAGTACGTCAGTTTAGCAAACTGGTGGTTTCAGCCACTCACCCATCCTTCCAAACCTTAATATTTACCCTGCGAAAGAGCGATGCAAATGTAGGTAAAAAAAATCATAGTGCCAAATATCCGAAGATAATTTTTATATAATTTGTTGTTTTTGTGCATTTAGGACCAAAATACGCCTATATCTTGCACCAAGCTGCTGGGTGTTGGCACCTCGTTGGGCCAATGTCAAAAGATTGGGTACTCGTTTCTGACATACGCTACTATGGTTGTTTGTTGCTGTGATATAAAACAAAAAAAAAGAAGCAACCTTTATGGATTGCTTCTTGTGTGGGAGTTGACGGATTCGAACCGCCGACCCTCTGCTTGTAAGGCAGATGCTCTGAACCAGCTGAGCTAAACTCCCTTCTTGCGGATTGCGAGTGCAAAGGTAATCTAAAATTTTTAAAAAACAAATTTTTGAAGAGATTTTGTTTCGCTTCAACTGTTTTTATGATAATTACGCCCTGTTTGCGATTCTTGATCTTCTGTCATAAAAACAAAAAAAGCAATCCCGTTTGGGTTGCTTCTCGTATTGTGGGGCATATTGGCTACTGCGCAAATAAAATCGGCTCTACTTAGCGCCTTTTCGTTGCGCTCGCCGCGGAGGCGACGGAAACCCCATCCAAGCAAAAACTGGCAAGTCGCCTCATCTTGTTTTTCATATTGCATCTACAAGCAAGCTTGCTATGTGGTATAAAACAAAAAAAAGAAGCAACCTTTTTGGATTGCTTCTCGTGTGGGAGTTGACGGATTCGAACCGCCGACCCTCTGCTTGTAAGGCAGATGCTCTGAACCAGCTGAGCTAAACTCCCAAAAAGCGCCTGAACAAGGACTTGAACCTAGGACCCCATGATTAACAGTCATGTGCTCTAACCGACTGAGCTATTCAGGCTTTTTGTTTTCAAAACTTTCAGAACTATTACCTTTCGTTTTGCGAGTGCAAATATAAGGCGACTTTTTTTACTGTGCAAGAAATTTTAAAAAAAAAATCAAAAAAAAGTGAAAAAAGTGTAACTTTGTACCCGAAATGAAGAATATACATTATATTTATATAGCAGCGGCAGCAGTTTTTTTGCATCTTAATATTGATGCAACTGCTCATTGTGAGTTCTCCTGCGTTGGTTCGGCTGGGGAGAAAATGCCATATCCGGGTGCAGAATACTCACAAAAAAGAGAGGATTTAACCTCTTGTTATGAAAAAAATGATACAACGGTGTTGGTTTTCGATGAAAAAAAATGGAATTTTGGCGACGTTCAGGAGGACGGAGGCGAGGTCGAACATCTTTTTTCATTCAAAAATGCCTCTTCGAAGCCCGTTGTGATTCTTGATGTCTCGTCGGGTTGCGGGTGTACGACCCCATCATTTTCGCGTAAGCCGGTGTTACCTGGCGCAGAAGGTGAGGTAAAGGTTGTCTTTGATCCTATGAATCGACCTGGGCGTTTTACCAAGGGTGTGGTGGTGATAACATCGACCAACGAACGCTATACGCTCACAGTCGAGGGTAATGTCTTGCCCCGAAAACTTACCGTCGAGGAGAGTTATCCTTTCGATTTGGGAGAGGGCTTGCGTATGAGTTCTAATTTCCACGCCTTTTCATTTCTGGGTCGTGGTGATAGTGCTCAGGAGGAGTTTGTTGTGTATAACACCTCCTCGCGTGATGCTAAGTTTAAGTTGCGTGCTACACGCGAAAGCGGTCTGCTCAAAGTGGAGTCGCCCAGCGTGGTAAAGGCTGGCGGGTTGGCTGTTGTCAAACTGAGCTATGTGATACCAGCCGACAGCAAGCGCTATGGTTCGCTGGATGATGTCTTTGCGGTGGTGGTGAATGGCAAAGAGTCAAAGACTTGGCTCTCTACTCACGCCATTGCTGTGGATAAATTCGACCCTGCAATTGATGATATGTCGCGTCCGAGTTGTAAGTTATCGAAAAATTTTATTAAATTTGGCGACATAAAACACGGCTCCGAGGTCGAAAATCACTCTATTGAGATTATTAATGAGGGTGAATCGGAGTTAATTATCCGTGCTGTGGAGTGGAAATCTCAGGCTTTGAAGTGTTCTCTGGTGGAGGGCGAGAAGATTGCGCCGGGCCAGAGCCGTAGAGTAGAGCTTAAACTCTCGACCGCGGGGTGTGAATATGGTGTGTGGGTCGATAGATTGACCCTTATAACCAACGATGTCGAGCGACCTATGGTCTCGGTGCGTCTTACGGCCATAGTGGTGGAGTAGCATTTGCGCTACGCATTGCGGCGGGATGACACCTGCGGCGGAGAAGTGAGAACTTAATTAAGTGTGCAAAAGTTAGTTAGGAAAAATATTATGTTTAAGATTGTAGAAAAGAGCCTTCTCGCAGAGAATATCTATAAACTGCGAATCGAGGCACCACGTGTAGCGCAGAGTGCGCTGCCTGGTCAGTTCGTCATCGTTCGTGTGGACGAGCAGGGCGAGCGCGTACCTTTGACGATTGCCGATTTCGACAAGGAGCAGGGTACAGTGACAATAGTAATCCAGACAATTGGAGCTTCAACCAAGAAGTTGTGCGCCTTGAACGAGGGCGATTCGATAGCAGATTTTGCAGGTCCATTGGGTAATCCTTCTGAGTTTGTTCATCTTTCAGAGGAGGAGCTCCGCTCACGCCGCTATCTCTTTGTAGCGGGAGGTGTGGGTACAGCCCCTGTGTATCCTCAGGTGAAGTGGTTGTGGGAGCACGGCGTGAAGGCTGATGTTATCATTGGCTCAAAGACTGCCTCTATGCTCATCTATACCGACGAGATGGTCAAGGTGGCAGGTAATGTATATGTTGCTACTGACGATGGCTCTTATGGCTTCAAGGGTATGGTGACTGCCAAGATTAAGGACCTTATCGACAACGAGGGCAAGGGTTATGACGAGTGTATAGCCATTGGTCCTATGATTATGATGAAGTTCGTGACGCTCACAACTCGCGAGTATTCGCTCCCAACTACCGTGTCGCTCAACGCTTTGATGGTCGATGGTACGGGTATGTGTGGCGCGTGTCGCGTGAGCGTGGGTGGCAAGACCTACTTTACTTGTGTTGATGGCCCTGAGTTTGATGGTCATCAGGTGGACTTCGATGAGGCTATGCGTCGCCAGGCGATGTATCGTGGTCAGGAGGCCGAGGCAAATGAGAGACATAACCATAAATGTAACTGTTTTTAGGACTATGGCAAATAAAATTCCACGTGTAGCTGTGCGTGAGCAGGATGCTCAGGTGCGTGCCACCAATTTCGAAGAGGTGTGCTATGGTTACAATGTCGAGGAGGCTCAGTTGGAGGCTTCTCGTTGCTTGAATTGTAAGAATCCACGCTGTGTTGCAGCGTGTCCCGTAAATATCAATATCCCTGGGTTTATCCGCCATATTGCCGAGGGCGACTTTAAGGCGGCATCGGATGTTATCTCTGAGGATAGCTCACTGCCAAGTATCTGTGGACGTGTATGTCCCCAGGAGAACCAGTGCGAGGGCTCTTGTATCTTGGGTATCAAGGGTGAGTCGGTGGCTATCGGTAAGTTGGAGCGTTTTGTGGGTGATTGGAGCTTGGAGAACGATGCCAAGAGCGTAGCCAAGGCCGAGGCTAATGGTCGCAAGGTGGCCGTTATCGGTAGTGGTCCTGCGGGTTTGGCGTGTGCCAGTGATTTGGCTAAGATGGGTTACGATGTGACCGTATTCGAGGCGTTGCATAAGTTGGGCGGAGTGTTGGTTTATGGTATTCCTGAGTTCCGCTTGCCTAAGGAGAAGATTGTTGCTCGCGAGATTGCTACACTCAGTAAGTTGGGCGTTAAGTTCGAGACCGATGTTGTTGTGGGTCGTACCATTACCATCGACGCTTTGATGGAGGATGAGGGCTTTGATGCTGTATTTATCGGCTCTGGTGCGGGTCTGCCACGCTTTATGGGCATCGAGGGTGAGAACCTTAATGGTGTAGTGTCGGCAAATGAGTTCCTCACACGCGCAAACTTGATGCGTGCTTATGACGAAGAGTACGATACCCCAATCTATGTCGGTAAGCGAGTAGTTGTTGTGGGTGGTGGTAATGTTGCGATGGATGCTGTGCGTACGGCTAAGCGTCTTGGCGCCGAGGCTACCATCGTCTATCGCCGTTCTGAGGCAGAGCTTCCTGCTCGCCGCGAGGAGGTACACCACGCCAAGGAGGAGGGCATTGAGTTTAAGATGCTCACCAATCCTACGAGCGTTATTGGTAACGATAAGGGTTGGGTTACGGGCCTTAGCTGTGTGGAGATGGAGTTGGGTGAGCCTGATGAGAGTGGTCGCCGTTCGCCAATTGAGAAGGCTGGCTCGGACTTTACTGTCGAGTGCGATGTGGTGATTATGGCGCTTGGTACGTCGCCTAATCCGTTGTTGAAGCGCACCACTGAGGGCTTAGAGACCAACCGTCGTGGTTGTATCGTGGCTACGGAGGATGGCGCAACATCGCGCGCGGGCGTGTTTGCTGGTGGTGATGCTGTGACGGGTGCCGCTACGGTTATCTTGGCTATGGGTGCTGGTCGTAAGGCCGCCAAGGCTATTGATGAGTATGTAAAGAGCAAGTAAAGTGGAAATATATTATTCTTATATGTTCAAGAGGGTTTTCAGAAATGGAAACCCTCTTTTGATTTCATACCTATGAAACTCATTTTTTATAAATATCGCCCAAATTATTTGTAATCAATAATCCGATTTGCTAAATTTGTTAGTTAATACATCAGTAAATAATACAATGAAGAAACTTCTTTTCTCATTATTGGCCATTATGGCATTTGTCGCTTGTTCAGATACAACTGACAATATAGTTCCCAAAATAGAACTTGTAACAGTTTCAATGGATGAAATTTCTGCCGAAGGAGGTGAGGTAGAAATCGAGGTTAAGGCAAATATTGATTTCAGCGTTGCTATCGAGGAGTCTGCCAAGAGTTGGGTGACACATCGTTCTACACGAGCAATGAAAACATCAACGATAGTTCTGGAGGTTGATAAGAATGATGAATTAGAGAAGCGCAAGGCTGATATCTCTATGACAGCAGGTAGTTTAACAGAGATAATTTCCATCTATCAAAATGGAGTCAAACCCTCTATTACTATTTTACAGAATGAGTACACAATAACCTCTGTAGGCGAAACTATTGCCGTAGAGGTAAAGAGTAATGTTGATGTTACGGTTGAAATATCCGCTGACGTAACTTGGATTTCGGAGAATACAACTCGTGGCGTCTCAACCAATATCTACTATTTCGATATTGCATCAAACGAGGAGTATGATGCTCGCTCTGCTGAGGTAAAATTCATAAACAAAGATAATAATCTCAGCGAAATAATCACTATCAACCAAGCGCAGAAAGATGCTATTGTAATTGCCGAGGGTAGTTACACAATAGATAGCGAAGGTGGCGAGATTGAGATTGCGGTTGGACATAATATCGACTTCGATATCGAGATTGACGGAGATTGGATTGCTCAAAAGCAGACTCGCGCACTCGAAACGAGCAACCTTACATTTGTTGTGACAGAGAATGATACATGCGCAGAGCGCAGTGGTTTAATTACATTTATATCGAAAGATGGTGCTATCTCGCAGGAAATATCTGTAACGCAGAGTGCTCCAACTAATAAGATTGCTTACACATCAAGCGATGGGAAAATAGTAGTGCCTTATCAAACGGCTGCTTTTGGAGCAAAGATAGTTTCTAATGTTTACGAGAATGGTAAGGGAGTTATTACATTTGATGGAGATGTTACTTCGATTGGAGATTATGCGTTCTATGATTGTAGCAGTTTGACAAGTATTACTATTCCCGAAAGCGTTACTTCTATTGGAACTTATGCGTTCTTTGGTTGTAGTAGTTTAGAAAGTGTTACTATCCCCGACAACGTTACCTCAGTTGGCGGGCGGGTATTCGGGCTATGCAGTAGTCTGACGAGTTTTTATGGCAAGTTTGCTTCGGCGGATAACCGTTGTTTAATAGCAGATGGAGTGTTAAAAGGTTTTGCACCCTTAGCATTGACGGAATATACTATACCCGATGGCATTACTTCGATTGCAGATGGAGTATTTCAATCTTGTGGTAGTTTGACAAGTATTACTATTCCTAATAGCATAACATCGATTAGAAAATATGTATTCCTTAATTGTGTCGGTTTGACCAGTGTTAATATCCCTAATGGCGTTGCTACGATTGGAGAGAGAGCGTTCGATAATTGTAGTAGTTTGAAAAGCGTAACTATCCCCGATAGCGTTACTTCGATTGAAGCTTCCGTATTCGCAAATTGTAGTAGCCTGACAAATGTGACTATTGGTAATGGCGTTATCTCGATTAAAAGTAGTGCTTTCAGTGAATGTGACCGTTTGACGAGTGTGATAATCCCCAATAGCGTTACAGAGATTGGATATGGTGCATTCTACAGTTGCAGCCGTTTGGAAAGTGTGACTATTTCTAATAGTGTCACAAAGATAGGAAGGAATGCGTTTTTCGGTTGCGGCAATTTGACTGGTGTTTATGTGTCTGATTTGTCCGCTTGGTGCAAAATCGATTTTGAAGAACAGTATGCAAATCCTCTAGAATATGCAGGTAATATATATCTTGATGGCGAATTAATTACCGAATTAACCATTCCATCAGATATTACTGTTATAAAGAATTATGCATTCCGAGGTTGCAGTAGTTTGACAAGTGTTACTATTCACGATAGCGTTACTTCGATTGGAGGTTTGGCATTCTATGATTGCGGTAATTTGGTACGTGTATATTGCAAATCTACAACTCCACCGACATCAGGAAACTATGTATTTGAAAATAATGCCGTTGGTCGTAGAATTTATGTTCCTGCTGATGCTGCCGATGCTTATAGGGTTGCTAATGGTTGGAAAAATTATGCCGATGTTATTGTGGTAGATGGAGTACCATCTCAACCGAAAAATCAGATTTGGTATACCAATGGCAGTACGGCAGAGGCTACAACACCATATGCTAAAGGTGTTTTTGGTGCAAAAATAGTCTCTAATGAATATGATGCCGAAAAAGAACATTGGGTTATTACATTTGATGGTGATGTTACTACGATTGGATATGGTGCATTTTGGGGTTGCAATAGTTTAATAAATGTGACTATTCCTAATGGCGTTACCTCAATTGGAGATTATGCATTCAATGCTTGCACCGGATTAACAAGTATTACCATTCCTAATGGTGTCACATCAATTGGAGAGTACGCATTCCAAAATTGCGCTAGTTTGACAAGTGTAACTATTCCCGACAGTGTTACTTCGATTAAGTATTATGCATTCTTACGTTGCTACAGTTTGACAAGTGTATATTGCCAACCCACAACACCACCAACGGGATATTATGGCATGTTCAATAACAATGCATCTGATCGCAAAATTTATGTCCCAACAGCTTCGGTTGATGCCTACAAAGCCGCTAACGGTTGGAAGAATTATGCCTCCTCGATTGAGCCTTACAACTTTTAACAAACAAGGGTGCTAGCTTTCGGGTTTAGCACCCTGTTTTTTTTGAATTATGAATTAAAAAATGTATATTTGTTAATTACAACTTAAAACTTTGAAATTATGGAACAGACCGTAGCGTTGATATACGATTTCGATGGCACTCTTTCGCCTGGAAATATGCAGGAGTATGATTTTATCCCAGCTGTGGGTAAAAGCAACAAGGAGTTTTGGAATGATGCTAACATCCTCGCTGAGACCCAGGATGCAGATCCGGTGCTGACCTATATGGCCCGTATGATTCAGGAGGCCCAGAGTAAGGGCCTGTCGCTTAGACGTGAAGCGTTCCAAGAGTCGGGCCGTAAGATTGTCTATTATAACGGTGTCGAGGGTTGGTTTCCGCGTATGAATGCCTATGCTGCCGAGCGCGGCATACGTCTGTTGCATTACATCAACTCGTCGGGTATGAAAGAGATTATCGAGGGCACATCCATCGCCCCCGAGTTCAAGCATATTTATGCTTGCTCGTTCTTGTATAATGTCGATGGTATAGCCTACTGGCCTGCTGTGGCTGTAAACTACACCAACAAGACTCAGTTTATTTTCAAGATTAACAAGGGTGTGGAGTCGGTGTATGATACTTTCAAGGTGAACGAATATATGGAGGAGAATCTGCGCCCTGTGCCTTTCAAACGTATGATCTATGTGGGCGACGGCTTGACTGATATCCCTTGTATGCGCCTGGTGAAGAATTATGGCGGTCACTCCATTGCGGTCTATAATCCCGAGAATCCGAGCAAGCGCCGCGATATGAACGCTCTTATTCGTGACAATCGTGTGAACTTTGTCTGTGCGGCCGATTATACGGCTGGCTCCGAGATGGATACTTTGGTTAAGACCATTATTGACAAAATTGCAGCAGATATGCGATTGGAGCGTCTGGAACCAACAAAGGGTTAAGGGTGTTGTAGAGTTGAATAAATAGTTTTTAACACAAAACGATAAAGCATTGAAACCAATTAAATTAGGCCTTCTGCCGCGAGTGTTGTTGGCGATAGCAGTGGGTGTGTTGGCTGGAAGTTTTATGCCAGAGTCGCGCCTGGTGCTTACTTTTAACGAGCTTTTTAGCCAATTCTTGGGCTTTTTTATTCCTATCCTCATCGTGGGCTTGGTCACTCCTTCTATCGCAGAGATAGGCTCTGGCGCGGGACGTATGTTGGCCTTTACGGCGTTGCTGGCCTATGGCTCTACGGTGGTGGCGGGCTTTGCCTCCTATTTTACGAGTGCGACGCTCTTTCCTTCGCTTATTGACTCGTCGGCTGCGACCAGCCTCTCGGCCCAAAGCGAGTCTCTAACGCCATATTTCACCATCCATATTCCGCCATTTATGGATGTTATGACGGCCCTCGTGGTGGCCTTTATGTTCGGCTTGGCGTTGGCCTATATGAAGGGTGATTTGTTGCGTCGCGCCTCGTTTGAATTGCGAGAAGTGGTCGAGATGTCCATTAATAAGGTAGTTATCCCTTTGTTGCCGATTTATATCTTCGGCATCTTCTATAATATGACCGCTTCGGGCGAGGTTTTTCGCGTGATGGGCGTCTTTGTGAAGATTATTGTAGTCATTTTTGTCTTGCACGTTTTGTGGCTCGTTGCACTCTATTTGGTAGCGGGCGGTGTGGCAGGTAAGAATCCATTCAAGATGCTTGCTGCGATGATGCCAGCCTACTTTACAGCCCTCGGTACGCAGTCCTCAGCGGCTACAATCCCGGTGTCGCTCGCTCAGGTCAAGAAGATGGGTGTGAGCGATGGTGTTGCGGGTTTTGTTATCCCATTGTGTGCTACAATCCATCTCTCGGGCAGTATGCTCAAAATTGTGGCGTGTGCTATAGCTCTTATGATGATGCAGGGTTTGGAGTACGACTTTGCTCAGATTGCAGGCTTTATATGTATGCTCGGTATTACTATGGTCGCAGCCCCAGGGGTGCCTGGCGGAGCCATTATGGCGGCGTTGGGTGTGCTGACCTCGATGCTTGGATTCTCGCCTGCCGATCAGGCGCTGATGATTTCGCTCTACATTGCTATGGATAGTTTTGGTACGGCTTGTAATGTGACGGGCGACGGCGCGTTGGCGTTGATTATAAATCGTTTTAATAGAGTTAAATAAGGTTATGAAACTTGTTTTTGCTACAAATAATGCCCATAAGTTGCGCGAGGTACAGCAGACTGTGGGCGAGGCATTTGAGTTGGTGTCGCTCAGAGAGTGCGGCATTACAGAAGATATTCCCGAAAATGAGCCCACGCTCGAAGGTAATGCGTTTGCCAAGGCGCGATATATCTATGCTCGCACTGGGCTGAATTGTTTTGCTGATGATACAGGTTTGGAGGTTGATGCCCTGAATGGTGAGCCAGGGGTACGTTCGGCACGCTACGCAACCGATGGCCACGACGACGAGGCTAATAAACGTCTATTATTAGAGCGTATGGAGGGTAAGGAGAATCGCTCGGCGCAGTTCCGTACCGCTATGGCGCTTATAATTGATGGTCAGGAGTATCTTTTTGAGGGTATTGTGCGAGGCGAAATATTAACGGAGCAGCGTGGTGAGGGAGGCTTTGGTTACGATCCGATGTTTGCTCCCGAGGGTTACGATTGCTCGTTTGCTGAGATGAGCGCCGATGAGAAGAATGCTATCTCCCACCGAGGTCGTGCAGTGCGTAAATTGGCTGAGTTTTTGAACGAAATTGCCTAATGGTAGAATAATAGGAAACAGAAAGGGCTATCACAACATAAGTTGGATAGCCCTTTTTTCGTACTCGAAGCCGGGATCGAACCGGCACGGACATTGCTGTCCACAGGATTTTAAGTCCGGCGTGTCTACCTATTCCACCATTCGAGCAACCGCCTACTTTTCGGTAAGACGCCACAAAAGTAGCAAAATTATTTCAATTCGCAAATCTTTGCATCTATATATTCGATAATCTTCTCTTTGTCAAAAGGCGAGAACCAGGCAAACTCCTCATCGCGGCGTAGCCAGGTGAATTGGCGTTTTGCGTATCGGCGCGAGTTGCGCTTGATGAGTTCGATAGCCTCCTCGCGTGAGATTGTGCCATCGAAATAATCGAACATCTCGCGGTAGCCGACGGTCTGCAACGAGTTGAGATGACGCAGGTGATATACGCTTCGAGCCTCCTGCTCCAATCCCTGCTCAATCATAATATCCACTCTTCGGTCGATGCGCTCATAGAGCACAGCTCGGTCCATATCCGTTGCAATCTTTACAATACCAAACGGACGCTCGTGCTTCTGACCTGTGCGCAGTGAAGAGTAGGGTTTACCCGTGCCAATGCAGACCTCCAAAGCTCTTAAAACGCGAGCTGGATTCTTTCTATCAATCACCTCATAAAACTCTGGGTCCAACGCTTTGAGTCGTTCGGCCATTGCATCTATGCCGACGAGTTTGAGCTCCTCTGCAAGCGATGCGCGGAGCTCGGGATCTACCTCAGGTAATACATCCATTCCTTCGCATAATGCTTTGATATACAGACCTGAACCACCTACTGCTACCACCACATCATTGGTCTTAAACAGCTCCTCCAAACGCTCCAAAGCGGCTTGTTCATAGGCTCCGCAATTGAAGTCTTGTTGTAGGTCGTGCGATGCAATAAAGTGATGATCAACAGCTTGCAGTTGCTCTGAGTCAGGCTGTGCAGTGCCTATTGGAATGCCACGATAGAACTGTCGCGAGTCGGTCGAAATGATTGGTGAGCCATAGTGTTGAGCTATGTAAATCGAGAGGTCAGTCTTGCCTGACCCCGTAGCACCTGCTATGACTATCAATGTTTTACCCATCATTATCTAATGTGAAAGATTAATACTCGTCGTCGTAATTATCGTCCCCGTCAAAGTCGTTGTAATCACCCATCATCTCATCGAAAATTGAGCCGCTCTCGTCGTTTGCCTCGGGGTCATACTGGTCGGGAGTTGAGGCGTGGGCAAACTGCAATCGTGGGTACTCCATTCCCTTCTCAGCCTTCTTTGCCTCGATGAGTTCGATGTAATATGCACGCTGCGAGAATGGGTCAAAAACGTAGATAAGGCGCGCGTGAAGGTGAGTCAATACATCCTCTAAAATGGCAAACTCCATAGGCAATGGCATACCATCTCCGCCGTCGCCCATACCGCCGCCCATATCCATATAGGTGTACTCCTGCAACTTCTCCCAACGGTCGTCGGCCGTAAAGAAGGAAGCCATACACTCGTCGTAGCGAAGCATCTTGATTAGGAAGTTATGGAGGTCGAGAAGTGTTGTGGTTGCATCAACCTCGAAGTCGCGTACGAAGTTGTCGTTCTCGTCGCTGAGCATTCTGAATCTGTAAATCATATAGTCAAGTGTTAAATTTCGTTAATAGCATCTTTTAATTGGTCGAGAGCCTGCTTCAATACGGTGCGTGTGGTGCCGACGTTGAGGCGCATATGCTGCTCGCCCTCCACGCCAAACATCGCTCCGTCGTTCATCGCCAGGTGAGCCTTGTTGATGAGCATATCGACCACTGCGCTGTGCTCCATTCCAAGGCCCGAAAAATCCATCCACACCAGGTAGGATGCCTGAGGCTTCATAATCTTTACAGCGGGGATATTCTCCTTTAAGTACTCCTCCACAAAGTCGATGTTGCCCTCGATGTAGGCAATCATCTGCTGGCGCCACTCCTCACCCTTGGTAAATGCCGCCTCGGTGGCAGTCATCGCAAAGATGGTAGCCATATCAAATTCGTTGGCCACCAGCCAGTCGAAGAAATGCTTGCGCAGTTCCTCGTTTGGAATGATGCAATATGAACTTACTATGCCGGCGATATTGAATGTCTTGGATGGCGCACCAAAGGTAATGCTGCAACGTGCTGCCTCCTCGGAAACGGTAGCAAAAGGAATGTGACGATTGCCATAAAGTGGCATATCGCAATGAATCTCATCTGAGATGACCACAATATTATGCTTGCAAGCAATCTCGGCCAAACGAGCTAACGTCTCGCGACTCCAAGTAATGCCCACAGGATTGTGTGGGTTAGCCAATACCATCACCTTGCACTTTGGGTCGATGACCTGCTCCAAATTATCGAAATCCATCTCGTATCCCGACTCGGTGAGGCGCAATGGATTAAGAACCACTTCGCGGTCGTTGAGCTCAGGAACGCGGCGGAATGGGTGATATACGGGAGGTTGGATGATGATCTTGTCGCCAGGTGAAGTGAAACGGTTGATGACCATTCCTATGCCCTTTACGATGCCAGGAATATAGCGCATCCACTCGCGCTCAACCTGCCAGTCGTGGCGGTTAAGGAGCCAATTCTGGATGCTCTGCCAATAGCCGTCGTACTCGATAGTATAACCGAGAATAGGGTGGTCGATTCTCTCGCGCAAAGCCTCGCGGATGAAGTCGGGCGTAGGGAAATCCATATCTGCCACCCAGAGTGGAATGAGGTCATCGCGGCCGAAATTCTCTTTCAGCGCATCGTGCTTGACGCAGTGTGTGCCGCGACGCTCTATGTAGCTGTCAAAATCGTAAATCTTGCTCATTTATTGTTGGGTTAAAAAGTTCATTACATCTATTCCATCTGCTACATCCCAGAGTGTGGGGTATTGGGCTTTGCCGAAATCTACACGTCGGGGATGGTGGATGAGGTTGGTGACTATGCACTGTATCTTGTTGTCGTTGCTGAGAATCCATTGCTCAGCTTCGCTGAGGGAATCATAGCGCAGGATGTTGATTTGACTGATGCAGTCCGAGAAATTGGGCTCCTCGATAAAGATATATCCATCGGCATCCTGAAATGGTTGAGATAGCATTGTGCGCATAGCCTTGGTGTGGCGATAGTTAGCGCGGTGCATATCACTCGGAGAGGATACTCCTTGTAATAGAGCCTGGGGAAGTGCTACGCCCGTGGGGAGCATAATTAGTGATATGCTTCTGCATCCCAAGCCGTTGTAGGAGCTAATATCTCTGCAAAGAGCCTCAATCTCCTCCTCGTTTTCGTTGCCATTGAGCAGAGCCAGCGAGTGGCGTGAACCGCGTATGATGGTCGGTAGATTGGCGTAACGAGTACTGAAATGCCTTGCTGCTTGGTCGCCGCCAGTGGCTATGGCTATATCTATGGCAGACTCTTCGGTGTAGTCAAGGATAGGCATCGAAGGCTCAATGCTGAGTAGTTGCTCGATGATATACTGGGTGAGAACCCGATCTTTGCTCGAAGGCTTGACAAGCGCTGTGTGGCCTGCCATCAGTACACACATAAGGTCGTAGAAACCCACCAGCGGAATGTTGCCAGCCATAATGATAGCCACCCTGCGTGGGAAGTGCGGATGGTAATTTGTTGCCCATTGACGGAGCTTATCTGTGTCGAGAAATTCCTCCCTAATAGCTTTGATAGCCAATAGGATATCCTTGCGGGTAAACCACTCATTCTCCTCGATGGCACGACGCATAACCTCCTGCGAGGAGTGTTCCTCGCCGAAGTGCTCCAAGCGTTTGTCAAGCTCGGAAAATATCTCAATCATCTTCTCCATTAGGGAATGTTGTGTTGTCTTAATTCGAGTGCATACTCCTGCTCTTTGCCACCCAAAAGCCTATTCACCAATGCGTGGAATTTTGCAGAATGGTCGTGGTGTACTGTGTGGCACAGCTCGTGAACGATTACATAGTCCTGCAAGTGGCAAGGCAGTAGCATAAGATAAAGGCTCAGCGAAATATTATTCTGCGCGGTACAAGAGCCCCATTTGGTGCGGGCTGAACGTATTGTCAGCCGACCATAACTCAACCCTATGTTTGCGGCAATTTGAGCCACGCGCTCGGGGAGGTAGGCCTTGGCTTTGGTGCGCAGCTGCTCAATTTCGGCGGGCGACAGAGGCTGTTGGTGTGGGTGTGAGGCATAACGAGCCTTGGCACTCTCGATCCACTGCGCTTTGCTCTCCAAGAACTCCAACGCTAGCTTCTGCGAGATGTGGGGTGGAAAACTTAACCTCACCTCACCCGAAGGTCGCACACTGAGTGATATGCGACTTGAACGTCGGGTCGAGGAGATGGTAATCTGGCCCAAGTAAGGATGGAGGAGCGTGCCTTTCATCGTCTTTGTTTTAGCAGAAACTCCTGATGAGGGATTAGCCAATGCGTTGGCGAACAACCTCAAAGAGCATTACAGCCGCTGCGGCAGCCACATTGAGAGACTCAATGGCACCAATCATAGGGATGGCCAACTGCTCGTCGCAGAGTTTTAAGACCTCCTTTGAAATGCCTGTGTCTTCGGCACCCATAATGAGGAGTGTAGGCTTGGTGAAATCTGCATCGTAGATGAGCTTCTGGCTTTTCTCAGTCGCGGCAACAGCTTGGAAACCTTCGGCTTGGAGAGCCTTGATGGTGTTGCGGATTGAGCCCACGCGACAAACGGGGATGCGGTTAAGCGCTCCTGCCGAAGAACGCATAGCGTCGGAATTAACCGGAGCTGAGTTCTTCAATGGGGTAATCAGACCGTGAGCACCAGCACACTCGGCTGAACGGGCAATGCCGCCAAAGTTGCGGATGTCGGTCACACCGTCGAACAACACGATAAGAGGAGTCTCATCCTCGGGAACGCGCTCCAAAATGTCGTTTAGCTCGACATACTCAATAGGGGCAATCTGTGCTACCACGCCCTGGTGGTTGAGTTTGGTGAGGCGGTTGAGTTTTTCAACAGGAACCTCCTGGATGCGGATGCGATGACGGAATGCGAGGTCGCGCAACTCGGTCATCAACTGACCCTCGGCACCTTTGCGGATGAAGAGGCGCTCAATCTGTTTGCCTGTCTGTATTGCCTCGGCAACGGGGCGAATGCCAAATACTATATCACTCATATATGTAGTTTATTGATTTTCAGTTATCTCCAATTCGTAGCTCGCCTTCTCCCACTCGTGCATCTGGTGGTCATAGCGAGTTTTTAAGTCGTTGTAGGCAGCGTAGTCGGCCTCGTTGTATTCGGTAGCGGTGGCGAATTTTTCATCATAAGCTGCAATCTCGCTCTCGATTTTTGACAATTCGGTCTCGATACCCTCTACAACTTTACGCAACTTGCGAATCTGCTTCTCCTGCTCCTTGCGCTGCTCGTAACTTAACTTGCCCGAGGAGTTCTCCTTGGGGGATGTGCTTGGCGATGGAGTATCTTTGCGTTCAATCTCCTGCAATGACTCCACCTTGCGCTTTTCAAGGAAGTAGTAGATGCCGCCCAAATACTCCTTCACGCCTCCGTCGCGGAACTCGTAAATCTTCTCGACCATTCCGTCCAGGAAGTCACGGTCGTGAGAAACGACGATGACTGTGCCATCGTATTTCTGAATGGCGCGTTTGAGGATGTCCTTCGAGCGCATATCCATATGGTTGGTAGGCTCATCGAGCACCAGGAGGTTGTATGGTTCGAGCATCAGGCGCGCCATAGCCAAGCGGCTGCGCTCACCGCCCGATAGAACCTTTACCTTCTTGTCGATATCCTCGCCACGGAACAAAAATGCTCCAAGGATGTCGCGCAGACGTGTACGGATGTCGCCAACGGCTACTCTGTCGAGAGTGTCGAAAACGGTAAATTCGCCATCCATCAAATCGTCTTGATTCTGGGCGTAGTAACCAATATTTACGTTGGCGCCGAGGCGTATTGTTCCTTCGGTTTGCTCTAATTCACCAATAATCATTCTGGCCATAGTGGTCTTACCCTCGCCGTTTCGGCCCACCAATGCGATTTTCTGACCTCGCTCAATGGTGAATGTCGCATCCGAGAAGATGCGCTTTTCGCCGAAGGCCTTGCCTACCTCCTTAATTTCGGCTACAATCTGGCCCGAGCGGGGTGCTGGTGGAAACTTAATGTTGAGTGTAGCCAAATCCTCCTCCTCGACCTCGATACGTTCCAGCTTTTCGAGCTGCTTGATGCGCGACTGCACCTGGTTGCTCTTGGTGGGTTTGTAGCGGAACTTCTCGATAAACTCTTCGGTCTTTTCGATGAGTTTCTGCTGGTTCTCGTAGGCTGCCATTTGCTGGGCGCGACGCTCGGCACGAAGCTCTACAAACTTTGAGTAGGGAACTTTGTAATCGTATATGTGACCCAATGAGAGTTCCACGGTGCGTGTTGTTACATTATCCAAAAAGGCGCGGTCGTGGGAGATGAGCAGCACAGCTCCGTTGTAGTTTTTCAGATACTCCTCCAACCACTGAATACTCTCGATATCGAGGTGGTTGGTGGGCTCATCGAGCAGAAATATCGAGGGGCGGCGCAGCAACAATTTTGCTAACTCAATACGCATACGCCAACCGCCCGAAAACTCCGATGTCGCACGATCAAAATCGGTGCGTTTGAATCCCAAACCGAGCAGTGTCTTTTCGATGTCGGCTTCGCGGGTGTCGCCACCCAAGATGTGGTAGCGGTCCTGAGCATCGTTTAGGTGATGTAGGAGCTCGGTATAGGACTCAGATTCGTAGTCTGTACGCTCGGCAATCTGGGTGGTAAAATGGGCAATCTCAGCCTCTAAACGAAGTACCTCGTCGAAAGCCTTTTCGGTCTCGGCTTTGAGTGTAGTGGTGTCGGCTACGCGCATCTGCTGGGGAAGATAGCCAATTGAGCACTCTCCATTTATGCTAACGGCACCTTCGGTGGGCTGTTGCTCACCTGTTATAATACGCAAAAGGGTGGTCTTGCCAGCTCCATTTTTGCCGACCAGACCAATGCGGTCCTTCTCGTTAATGAGGAATGAAATGTTGTCAAAAAGGGTCCAGCCACCGTAGCTGACCGATAGGTTATCAAGTGAAATCACAATTTCAATTCAAAGTTCAATTTTCAAAAATCAAAATGAGAAAAGTCACTTCTGGAAAATCTCATTTTGGTAATCGTCTGGGGTTTATGCATTAAGCATCTTCACAATCTCGGCCTCGGGGTCGGCTGCGCCAAATACTGCGCTACCAGCGACTGCTGCATCAACGCCAGCCGAGAACACCTCGCCAGCGTTCTTTGCTGAGATGCCACCGTCAATCTCGATAATGAAGTCAAGACCCATCTCCTGGCGCATCTGAGCCAACTCGCGCACCTTGTCGAGCGATGCTGGCATAAACGACTGACCACCAAAGCCTGGCTCGACGCTCATTACCAATACGAGTTCAACCTTGCTTACGATATCCTTCAACACCGATGCTGGTGTTGCTGGCTTGATTGAGATACCAGCCTTGGCTCCCGCCTCGTGGATGGCCGAGATGCAACCGTCGATGTCGTTGGTCGCTTCGTAGTGGAAGGTGACATAGTCGGCACCTGCCTCGACGAAGCGCTTGACATACTTCTCGGGCTCGACAATCATCAAGTGAACATCCAAAACCTTTGATGTGGCTTTGCGGATGGGCTTCATCACGGGAAAACCGAACGAGATGTTGGGAACGAATACTCCGTCCATTACGTCGATGTGTACCCACTCAGCAGCGCTGCGGTCAATCATTTTGGTGTCGCGTTCAAGGTTGCCGAAATCGGCCGACAACATCGAAGGTGAGATAATACGTGTCATAATTTTATAGTGTTTATTATTGTAATCTACTCTTATTCTGCAAAGATAAGATTTTGCTGGTTAATTTAAGCATTTTTTTGGTGCTTATGTGAGATATGAGAGGCGATATTTTGCAAATGAACGAAAAAATGTTACTTTTGTAGAGAGTAAATGTTTAATTATTTGGAAATTTATGAAAAAACTTATTCTTGCGTTGGTGGCTTTGGTAGCTACATTTACCCTGTCGGCTCAGGAGTTGAGATGGGGTGTGACTGCGGGTTTGAACTTTGCAAATATACGTTATGCTGCACAAAATTCTTCGGATTGTCATTTGGGTTTGCACGGTGGTGTGAAGGCTGAGATGGATCTTAAAGATAAGATTGCTGAGGGATTTTATGCTGATGGACGTCTGGTTTATACGTTGAAAGGCGGCAGCTGGCAGAATTTTCATCGTAATTTGGGTTATTTGGAGATGCCGTTTAACTTTGGTTATAAGTTTATGCTCAACCAGGATGTGAAGTTGATGGCAGGTTTTGGTCCTTATGTGGCGCTCGGTATGGGTGGAAAGACTATTGTGAAGAGTAATGATACCAAAACCAAGACCGATGTGTATGGTAAAATATATAAGCGCTTTGATTTTGGTCTGAACTACACGTTGGGAGTGGAGTTGTATGACAAATGGCAGGTGTTTATGGGTTTTGAGCACGGCCTAATCAATGCTTATAAGAACGAGTTGGAGGGAGAAAAGGATAAGGTGCACCCTCTCAACTTTTATATCGGCGGAGCCTATATGTTCTAATGCGAAAGTGTTAAGGCTGAGGATATTGAGTGCCTCGGCGAAGAAAACGAAAACTCGTGGTAGTAAAGACTGCCACGAGTTTTTATTTGTGGTTAAGTGAATAGCTTACTACTTCACCTCTTCGCCAAAGAGTGTAGCTGACGAGCAGCCAGTGATGTGACAGGTAACATAGTCGCCAATCTGGTGGTCGCCGCGGTCAAAGACCACAACTTTGTTTTGTGATGTGCGGCCGAAGAGTTGGTCTTCGCGGCGCTTTGAAACACCCTCAACTAAAACCTCAAAAGTCTTGCCTACGTCGCGCTTGTTACTCTCCTCGGAGAGTTTGTTTTGGAGGTTAATAATCTCGGTGAGGCGAGCTGTTTTAACATCCTCTGGAATATCGTCGCCCAAGTTGCGCTGGGCAAAGGTGCCTGGGCGCTCGGAATACTTAAACATAAATGCGAACTCGTAACCAACCTCGCGCATAAGCGAGAGCGTCTGCATATGATCCTCCTCGGTCTCGCCAGTAAAACCTGCAATGAGGTCGGTGGTGATGGCGCAATCGGGCATATAGCGACGGATGGCAGCCACACGGTCGAGATACCATTCGCGGGTGTATTTGCGGTTCATTCTATCGAGCATAACCGTAGAGCCAGACTGCGCTGGGAGATGGATTGCGCGACAGATGTTAGGCATTGAAGCCATAACCTCCAAAAGCTGGTCGCTCATATCCTTGGGGTGTGATGTTGCAAAGCGAACGCGGAGCAGAGGCGAAATCTCGGCAACGGCCTTCAAAAGCGCTGGGAAATCAACATCGCCCGTACGGTATGAATTCACGTTTTGACCCAACAGAGTTATTTCGCGGTAGCCGTTCTCGAAAAGCGAACGGGCCTCGGCGATGATGGTCGAAGCCTCGCGGCTACGCTCGCGACCACGAGTGTAAGGCACCACGCAGTATGAGCAGAAGTTGTTGCACCCACGCATAATGGCAATGTAGGCGCTCACGCCGTTTTTGTCCAAGCGAACAGGGGCAATCTCGGCGTAGGTCTCCTCCTGCGAGAGCAGGGTATTGACGCCCTTGCCGCCGCTCTCGGCCTCGCGCACAAGGCGTGGAAGATCGCGATAGGTGTCGGGACCCGCTACAATATCGACAGCCAATTCGCCCTCGGTGAGCTGCTCCTTCAAGCGCTCGGCCATACAACCGATGATACCGATGAGCAGTGATGGCTTCTTTTTGCGCAGGCGACGCATCTCTGTGAGGCGTCCCCAAATGCGCTGCTCGGCGTTGTCGCGGATAGAGCAGGTGTTGATGAGGATGACATCAGCCTCCTCGATGTTGTCGGTATAGAAGTAACCCTCTCCCTGCATAATAGAGACTACAATCTCGCTGTCGCCAACATTCATCTGGCAACCGTAGGTCTCAATGAACAGCTTTTTGCCGTCGCCTGAGAGTGGGCGTAAAGAGTTTACGTTAATCATATTATATAATTAGTCATTAAGTATTGAGTCATCCTCGGGGAATGCCTTGAAGCCCTCGCCGTAGGTGTCGTAAGCATCGGTCACAACAAGGAATGCCTTGGGGTCGATGGACTTAACCTTGCGCTGTACCTGTGCCACCTCGCGTCGGCTCACAACCAAGAAAATCATCTCCTTATCCTCCTTGGTGTACATACCCGAAGCCTTGAGAATTGTAGCACCACGCTCCATATCGTGGATGATGAACTGGCGGAGCTTCTCGTTCTCGTTGCTGATGATGAAGAGCAGCTTGTCGTACGACGCACCATCAATAACGTAGTCAATCACGCGTGACGACACGAAGATGCAGATGAGTGAGTAGAGTGACAACAGCCAGCCACCGCTTGCACCGTTATCCTCCAGACCAATACCGAAGCCGATGACCAAAAGACCTGCCAATACTACGCAGGAGTCGGCGAGCAATACGCCTCGTGAGAATGGTACGTGGAAATATTTGTTCAAAAGCATTGCTACAATATCAGTTCCGCCCGTAGTGGCGTTGCTGCGTACAACCAGACCAAGACCAGCACCCAGAATAGTACCGCCCAAAATACAGGTGAGCATCAGGTGGTCGGAGAGGTTAATCGCACCGCCCAGCAACTGTGCAGGGTCGAGTGAGTGGAGTGCCTCCTTGGTGGGGTAGGCGAGCGATGAAATGAGGTTCATCAAACCTGGCGTGATGCAGGCTGCAAAGAGTGTGCGACCACCAAACTGCTTACCAAAGATGAGGATGGCGATGATGAGCAGAGGAATATCAAACATATAACCAAACGTACCCACCTGAATTGCTGGGAAGATGTTGTGAAGGACGATACCTGCGCCATACACACCTCCTGGTACAATGTTGTATGGGTTGATGAAGAAAACAAAACCCGCTGCAACCATCGCGCAACCGATGATGATGGTAATCATATCGCGCCACCAACCAAGATTAGAAATTCTCTCTGTGAGAGTCTGTTTTAATGCCATAATATTCTCTAAGTTTTAATTACGGCGTAAAGATAATATTTTTTTTGAAATTTAATGTTTTGTGGCCGTAATAAATCAAAGTTAAATATTGCTTCAAACGGGTTGTGCTGGGGAGTGGGTTATGGATTCAGGTGAGTTGGCGTTTGGGGCAGGGGGGGGATTAGTCAAATGTGAAGTTAAGGCGTGGAGAAGTGACCGTGGAGTTTGTAAACATTGAGGTGGGGCGTGTTGAAAAAAGCGGATAAAATAGCGAAAATAGGGTGCATTTCGCCACAAAATAGGCAATTCCGTCAACTTCGGCAGCTATTTATGGCATTTGGGGAACCTTAACCACATATATTTTGAATATTGACAAAAATAGGGGATTTTTGTTGCGGAAATTTGGAAATAAGTCGCTTGGTGGATTCAATTTTTAGCGGCTTTGTTGGTGTTTTTAAGAAAAAAAGTATATCTTTGTAGAGAATATACTACAAATTATTAACAGGTGGAGGTTCATTTCATTCACCACTTAAAGCGTGAACATTATGGCTGGTTGGGGATTTATTACATATTATTGTGTTTTCAGTATGCTTATCTTTGCTTACATCTTGGGCTCAATTCCGAGTGCGGTTTGGATTGGTAAGCGATACTATGGAATTGATATTCGTGAGCACGGTAGTAAGAATGCGGGAACGACAAATATGTTGCGTGTGTTGGGCAAGCGTGCCGCGATCCCCGTGTTTGTGCTTGACTTTTTCAAGGGCTTTTTGGCCGTTACGTTGATTGGTATGTTGCGCTACGATGCCGATATCAGTTCAGCGTGGTTGATTAACTTGAAGATTTTGGGTGTGTTTGCCGCAGTGCTGGGTCATATCTTCCCTATATTTGCAAATTTCAAGGGCGGTAAGGGTGTCGCAACTTTGGTGGGTGCCATTACGGGTATCTATCCTTCGATTGTGTTTATATGTTTTGCAGTGTGGTTGTTGGTGTTCATCTTTACGAACTATGTGTCGCTGGCTTCGATGATTGCAGGATGCTCGTTCCCTGCTCTGGTTATATTTTATTCGACAACCGAGTGGTCGCGCGAGAATGATATCTCGGTTACATTTGTGGTATTTTCATTTGTGATTGCAGCTCTGCTGTTGTGGTCACACCGCAAGAATATTGAACGATTGAAGAATGGTACGGAGTCGAAAATTTATATTTGGGGACGTCCGCCGCACGAAAAGAAAGAATAACTCAAATTAGATATGTTACAGGATAATTTAATTAAGATGTATGAGGCGAGTTTTCGTGAGCATCACGACTTGCCTGCATTGTCTGACTATTTCTCAAAGGTTTCGCTCACCTATTTTGAAATGTCAGAACAGGTTGCTCGTCTTCACCTTCTCTTTGAGAAGTATGGAGTGAAGCAGGGCGACAAGATTGCATTGATTGGCCGCAACAATGTGAATTGGTGCGTGATATACATTGCTGCAATTACGTATGGTGCAGTTATTGTGCCAATTCTTCAAGATTTCAACCCATTTGATGTTGAGAATATCATAACTCACTCTGAGAGCCGTCTACTTTTTGCTGGTGATACCTACTGGCAGACATTGGATAGCGACCGTATGCCTGAGTTGGAGGCTGCAATGCTTGTGAATGATTATAGCATTGTTTACGAGAAGGAGGGCGATAAGCTCGCGCAGCTTTTGGTAACTTGGAATGAGGATTTCAAGGCGAAGTATCCAGCAGGATTCTCTGTCGAGGATATTAAGTATGGTGATGTGCCAAACGAGCAGATGATTTTGCTCAACTACACATCGGGTACGACAGGTTCGTCAAAGGGTGTGATGTTGTCGGTGAACAACCTCACGGGTAATATGGTGTTTGCTCGTGATATGATTAACCCAGAGACTGGAACCCGTTATTTCCACGCTGGTGGTCGTTCGCTTTCATTCTTGCCATTGGCTCACGCTTATGGTTGTGCGTTTGATTTCTTGGCTCAATTGGTTGCCGGTGGTCACATTACATTGCTCGGCAGAATGCCATCGCCAAAGATTTTGGTAGATGCGATGCAGAATGTGAAGCCAACGATCGTATGCTCGGTGCCTTTGGTACTCGAAAAGGTATATCGCAAGATGATTATGCCTATGTTGGAGCAGGGTCCTATGAGTGTTGCGATGAAGATTCCATTCATCAACACAGCACTTTACTCGATTATCAAATCTAAGTTGATGGCATCGTTTGGCGGTGAGGTTCAGATTTTCATCGTAGGTGGAGCGCCAATGAATCAGGAGACTGAGTCGTTTTTGCGTAAGATTAACTTCCCATTGACTATTGGTTATGGTATGACCGAGTGTGCTCCGCTTATCAGCTTTGCACCTCCAACCGAGTTTAAGGCAAATTCGTGTGGTCGCTACCTGCCAGGAATTATGGAGGCTAAGATTATGTCGAAGGATCCTCAGAATATTCCAGGTGAGATTCTGGTTCACGGTGAGAATGTGATGATGGGTTACTATAAGAACGAGGAGGCAACGAATGCCGTGTTGGAGAAGGATGGTTGGTTGCATACGGGCGATATGGGTATTATGGATGAAGATGGTACTCTCTACATCAAGGGCCGTTGTAAGACAATGATTCTTACTGGTTCGGGTCAGAATATCTATCCTGAGGAGATTGAAGATAGACTCAATAATCTGCCACTTGTTTTGGAGTCGCTTGTTATTGAGCGTAAGGGTGTACTGACGGCGCTTATCGTGCCTGATTACGACCAGGCTAAGCAGGAGGGTATTCAGGGCGAGGCTTTGGATAAGATGATGGCCGATAATATCGTAGAGCTCAACAAGATGGTTGCTTCGTACGAGAAGGTGGGCCGTTATGAGTTGATGGATAGTGAGTTTGAGAAGACTCCAAAGCGTTCTATCAAGCGATATTTGTATCAGGATAAGTAAAAACATTATGATGGCGATTTTTAGGTCGTGATACTAAACCGAGGGTTCCCTATTTTGTGGAACTCTCGGTCTTTTTGTGTAAGTGTATATTGGAAGTCCACGCTCTTGGTCATAATGTGAATAAAAAGGAGATATGTAGTATCGCAGGAGAGAGTTTATTTGAAAAATTATTATATTTGTAGGGTATGAAGACCCGAAAAATAGATAAACCTATCTTTGGAGAGAGTCTGCTCTATCTTTTAGTGTGGGCAATGGCGCTGTTGGTGCCTATCTTGAACTCCAAAATGATGTCGGAGGAGCACGTGCAGCTGGTGGATGTATTGATACCTTGGAGCAAGCTCTTTCCCTACATATTTATCTTTATCATCAATAACTCTATTTTAGCACCCTATCTGCTTTTCCGTAGGCGTTACATAGCCTATGTGATGTCGATTTTGGTGATGCTGGTGATGGTATTTTACTCGTTGGAGTATCATATGGACTCGATACGTCACTTGCCCTATGCGGGAGCAGATACTTACGTTATGCAGGGTCGAGCGTCGTTTACCGACCTTGCTTGGTATTGGAACGTGCTACTCGGAGTACTTATGATGTTGGCCAACTGCGGCATTAAGGTTATGTTTAAGGCTATGCACGATGAGCATAGAATTATCTCACTGGAACGTCAGAACTTGCAGGCCGAGATGGAGGCGCTGAAATATCAGATCAACCCCCATTTCTTTATGAATACGCTGAATAATATCCACGCCTTGATAGATATCAATACGGAAGCAGCAAAAACCACAGTTATTGAGCTGTCGAAGATGATGCGATATGTGTTGTATGATTCTGAAAATCAAGTGACAGATTTGGGTAGCGATGTGAGATTTGTGGAGCATTATATTGCATTGATGAGAATACGATATACAGAAGATGTGGATATAAATTTCAATAAGCCCGAGAGAATCCCCGAGGGGGTTAAGATCCCGCCTCTATTGCTTATCGTCTTTGTTGAAAATGCCTTCAAGCACGGAGTGAGTTATACGGAATCGTCGTATGTGGATGTGGACTTGTCGTGTGAGGATGGACGAGTGAAATTTTATGTGCGTAACTCGCGCCACAAGAAGAGTTCTAATTCACAAGGCGGTGTGGGATTGGAGAATGTGAAGAAGCGTCTGGATTTGATTTATGAGGGCAATTATTCGCTTGTAATTGACGATAGCAAAGAGAGCGAGTATAGTGTTAATTTGTCAATACCTGTATAAAAATGATGAGATGTTTAGCCATTGATGATGAGCCATTGGCTTTGGGTCAGATTAGGAGTTATATTGATAGAACCGAAGGGTTGGAGCTCGTGGCACTGTGTAGCCGTGCCACTCAGGCGCAGCGTGTGTTGGCAGAGCAGTCGGTGGATGTGATGTTTGTCGATATCAATATGCCCGATGTGAATGGTCTTGACCTAGTTAGGGGATTGGAGAATCCGCCATTGATAATCTTCACTACGGCATATTCGGAGTATGCTGTCGAGGGTTTTAGATTGGATGCGGTGGATTATCTGCTGAAACCATTCTCGTATGATGAATTTAAGCGAGCATCGATGAAGGCGCGCTCATTATACGAACTCTACAAGATGCGAGAGATGCAGAATCAGCCCGAAGCGGAACTGTCGGAGGAGCCAACATACGATGAGAAGAATGAAAAGCAGGACTACATCTCAATCAGGGCAGATTACAAGGTCAGGATGGTGCGTTATGCCGAGATTATATATGTGGAGAGTGTGGGTGAGTATTTGCGTCTGCACTTGACAGATGGGTCGAAGGTGGTGACGTTGTATAGATTGAAAAATATGGAGAGCGCCTTGCCTTCGGGTAATTTTATGAGAGTCCATCGCTCATATATTGTGAACCTAGATAGGGTGTCGAGCTATTCGCGCGGTAAAATATATATGGACAACGGCGATGATGTGCCGCTGAGCGTAAATTACCGGGAGTTGTTCCGCAAGTATCTGGAAAAGACGCGCCCAACGTCTGGAAACCTATCCCAATAGAGGAAATTTGGCGAGAGGGATATAGCCAGAGGGGGTGGATTCGTAGCAGAAGTGTTGTAGGCCGTTGGTCAGGATGACATATTGTGCTCCGATGATGGCATTGTAACGAGTCGCCTGAAAAAACACCTCTTGGAGGATAGTCTTATTTCCAAAATCAATCTCAGGAGCCTTACACTCGGCAACAAGCAGTGGCTTGGCGTCGTTGCCCATAACGACAACGTCGGCTCGCTGGTTCATAGTGTTAAGCACAACGGGGTACTCCTCGACGATGGATTGTACTGCGGCGTGGCAATGCGAGATGAGAAACTCCACCAAATGGCGTCGCACCCACTCCTCGGGAGTCAGTACGATGTAGGTCGAGCGTATGCGGTCATAGACAAGTGTGCGACCACTATCCTCTATGGCGCGTAAATTTATGCTCGGGAAGTTCAGTTTTGGTGTCGATTTCATCGTATAAATAAAATTTTTCGTAACTTTGACCGACAAATATACCAAATATAAGGAAATATGAAAAGAGTTCTATTAATCATAACACTTTTGACATCTATTAGTTTTGCGCTGCGCGCACAGGATTATTCTTCGCCAGAGTATATCTCGTTGGGTCGTGAGATGCCACGTTCTAAGGTGGTGCCATATCCTACGGCTGAGGAGGCACAGGCTTTGGGTGCAGGTGTCGTGGCGTCGAAATATGTGCGTCCGGTGACAAAGTGGAGTCGTAGCGAAGAGGCTGATGCAGTGGTCTTTACATCGACCTATGTGGTGCCATTCTCGTGGCTTAGTCGTATGGCAATTCTCTATGTGGATGAGGCATCGGGAGCCTACGAGGTGTTGATTAATGGAAAAAAAGTGGGTTATGCGGCCAATGCGTTTTCACCAGCTGAATTTGATGTAACAAAGTCATCGAAGGAGGATGTTAATACCATATCAATTCGAGTGCTCAGGGAGCATATAAGTAGCCAGATGGAGTGCTTTAACGATGCAACAGAACCTCACGTGGGCGAGGTGTTTGTTATGTCGCAGCCTGTGATTCGCGTAAGAGATGTGGTGCAGAAGGCAAATCTTGATGTGAAGAATGATTTTGCAAACATCGAGGTTGGTGTGGTTGTTAAGACCGAGACTCTCAATCCCAAGAAGGCCCGCATACATTATGAATTGGTGTCGCCCGATACAACTGTTGTGACCTATGGTCATCGTGATATCACAATCGGAATGAAGCAGGAGGATACCATTAAATTTATGGCTCAGATTCCTCGCTCAAAGATGTGGAGCGCCGATAGTCCATCGCGTTATCGTTTGAATTTGCGCACTCAGATAGAGGGTCGCTACGTAGAGTATATATCGCAGATGATAGGTTTTAGAACGGTTGAGTATAAAGGCGAGGAGAAGTATGTGATCAATGGCGAGGAGGTTGAATTGAAGTATTGTGATGTTAACCCAATGAAGGTGACCGACAAGGATGTTATCAAGGCTCAGGAGTCAAAGTGCAATGCGTTGAGATTCAAGATGGGAGCAGTGCCTCAGAATGTATATCGTATGTGTGATTCTTTGGGTATGTATGTGGTTGCCAAAGTGCCAATTAACACCAAATCGAGTGGTGTGTCACGCCGCAAGGGTGGTAATCCATCAAACGATCCTGAATGGAAGAGCGCATATCTTGACAGAGCAGAGACTGCGTATCGTACGACGAGTGGTCAGGCCTGCGTGATTGGCTATATGATAGCTGAGGAGTCGGCAAATGGTATCAACCTATATGATAGCTATTTGAGATTGAAGTCGTTGGAGAAATCGCGTCCTATTATTTATCGCGATTCAGAAGGCGAGTGGAATAGCGATTTGTAGTGGCTGAAATTTGATGCAGAAGGTGGGCGAAAAGCCCACAAAAGTGGGGCGTAGATAATATTTTTTGTAAAAATAAAGGAAAAATTTGCAGAAAAAGAAAAACTGCCCTATCTTTGCACCAGCAATCGATGAGATTGATGCCTCTTTAGCTCAGTTGGTAGAGCACGACACTCTTAATGTTGGGGTCCAGGGTTCGAGCCCCTGAGGGGGTACTGAAAGAGAAGAACGAAAGTTCTTCTCTTTTTTGTTTATAGCTTGCCGGCTCGAGCCCCTGAGGGGTGTAGAGAAGATTGGTAGTTTTTGTTTTAAAACCTATCTTAGAAAGAGGGAAATTTGCAATCAAATTATAATAAATCCATATTAAATTGAATCTTTTATAAAGAAGCTATTCAAGAAATTTGAGCAAATACCTTCAAAAGACAAGTTGATGGTAGGCGACAGCGTGGTGTTTCAGCCAATAGGTAGTCGTAGATTTGGGCATATAGCTATGTGGAATGGTACGCAGTGGGTGTCGGACTTCAGGCAGCGAAACCTTATTGTACATAGGGACTATACAAAAGATAGTTGTGAGTATGCAAGATTCAGAAGAAAATAATAGGAATGGGAGATGAATAGTTTTGAAGATTGTAATTCTTATACTTGCTGTAATTGGCTTTATGAGGAGATGGGCGAATCGGAATTCTGATGGGGGATATGTAAAGGAATATAAACAAAAAAGCCAAGACTTAATGTCTCGGCTCTTTGTTGGGCTACCAAGATTCGAACTTGGAATGACAGGACCAGAATCTGTAGTGTTACCATTACACCATAGCCCAATAATGTGTTGTCGTTTTTGACACTGCAAAAGTAGAACATTATTTCTAATCTGCAAAGAAAAAATGTGTTTTTTTTTAGTTAAATGTAAAAAATCTTAATATTTCCCTAATAATCTACTTTGATGAGCCACTCGCCCGACCCCAAAGTACCACAATCGATGCGCCCATTGGATAAAATCTGCACTTTTCGGTTGCGGCCGTTAATGCTCAATCGCGTTGTGGCGACATCTCTTGTTGTGGGCAATGACACCTCGGCGGTGGTGTTGGCTGGAATTTTAAGCGAGAGTGTATAACTCTGCTCGGTGTTATTGATTGCAACAGCTACGCTGCCACGGATGGTCGGTACAACAGCCTCTACCTGTTTGAGCGTAGAAGACTGCGGAGCGATAAACATCTTGCCAAAACCCGCATCAAGTGGTCTTACGCCCACCACATAGCGCGGTATGATGTTGGCGGGAGCGGCACCCCACGCGTGATTCCAATCCTGATTTGGCTTGAACTTATCGTCCCACGCCTCATAGGTGATTGTGGCGTTGTGGCGTACCATATTATACCATCCGCGCTCATCTTGTTTGGTGAGCATCGCAAGGGCGTAGTCATCATCGTTATGCTCGTAGAGCGCCTCCATAAGGAACTGTGCGGCATATACGCTGCACGCCATTCCTTTTGAATGGAGGTGCTCCAACACCCTCTGGCGGTGTTTCTCGGGCACCAGGCCCAATGCAAGGGCGAAGTGGTTGGCGTGAAGCGAGTGGTGGTCTGAGCCGATGCCATCGCGGTAGAGTCCATTCTCGTTGTCGAAAAAGTGGGTGTTGAAGTCAGCGTAGAGTCTTTTGCACTCCACCATCAGTTGTTCTGCTTCGTCGGTACGGCCAGTCAGTTGCGCCATCTGTTGCAGGATGACAAGTGAGCGGTAGTGGAACGCATTGACTACGGTGTTGTAGTCTGTGAGGCAGTAGTTGTCATCCTCGCCGTGCTTCCAATCTCCGCAGCGAGGCCAGTCCACGATGTCGCGGATGTTGCCGCCGAAGCGAATTGATGAGCGGAACTCGTCGCTGTATACCTTATCATCGGTGGTCGAAATCAATCCATTCTCGCGGCGCAGAGTGGCAAGCGTGCGCGCTTTCAGGATGTCGTAGTTCGCCTCGATTGAGCGCTTATCGCCTGTATAGAGGTAGTCGTTCCACGCGATGATGAGTGCCTGCAATATCCACTCCGTAGGCCAGGTGGGATGGTCGAGCAGATACTCTGATGAGCGGCGTGCCATCGCATACTCACGGTCAGTGGTGTAGTGGCTCAACTGATTTATCAGCGCATCAGCCTCGTATGGGATGCGTTCGCGGTCACCATCCACATAGATGCCGAGTGCTGAAGTTGCCTTAATGGAGTATTTGCTGAGTTCCCAGACGGCATTTAGTATCTCGTTGTCGCTATGGAACTGCGCCGATGAGTAGTCAAATGGGTAGATTGCTGTGTGGCGTACGATGTCCTCGCGCGCGATGTTATCTGCGTAACCTTCCACCTCGCAGTAGCGCATAGGTGCGACTTCGCCGATGTAGTCGGGCATCAGGATTGCCTGCGGACCTGTGTTGCGCCTGTCGTGGGCAGGGATGATGGGATAGGTGTGGCGACCTTTGCGGAGAGGCAATGCGTAGCGGTAGTAGCGCACCGTGCCGTGAGGACGGCTGTTTACTCGGCCATCCTTGCAGTCCTCGCCAATGGAGATGTAAATCGTATCATTGTTGCGAGGTGAGTCGAGCGTGAGTTCCAGCGAGCAGAACGATGCTCGACCAAAGTCGATAAATGTTGTCGTGGGATTAATCTTACGCATAGTGGTGGGGAGTTCTCTCTCTCGTACCTGTGGGCGGAATGAGCAACCGTAGGTTTGTAGCTTCTCTGCTGTGCGGAACGCCACGCACTCCGACCACTCGCCTTTGGCGGCAGAAGTTGCTACCTGGACACTCCAATAATAGGTCTTGTTGGCCGCGAGGTCTGCGCCTAAGTAGGGCACTGCAATAGATTGCGCGCTGCGCACACGACCGCTATTCCACACCTTTCCTATGTGAAGGGCGGCATCGGCTGGGTTGTCATCTACCACGATGCGATACCATCTCTGTACGATATTGTTTTGCCCAGCGCTCTGCGGTACTATCCACGAAAAAGTTGGGCGAGATGAGCGTATGGCGGCATATTGATACTCCGCAAACTCACATTCTGTAAGGTCGGCCATCTGCTTGTCGGTGCGGTAACCGTTTTGGTAGAGTGCATCGGCCTCGCTAACAAGGTCGGTGAGTAGCCCCGTAGCGTAGTTCTGAGCCAGCAGGTTGAACGATAGGGTAGAGAGCAATGCGACAAGCAGGGTACGCAGTATAGATGTTTTCATAGGTCTTGGTTTTACGTAGTGTAAAATTAGCAATTTTGCGCCGTAAATCAATGTTTTGCCCATAATAAAAACAGCCACCGACATCAAGAGTCGGTGGCTGTTTTATTACCCAAAGTCAGAATCCTATTAACGTGGACCGCCAGGACCTCCCATTGGGCCACCCATTGGAGGACCCATCATACCTGGCCGCTGGCTCTTGCCGTCCGAGATACCATAGTCAGAGAGTGACTTAGAACCCTTCTTGCCGAAGAAACGCAAGTTGTAGTTGAACTGAACGGTGTAGTAGCGACCGATGACGCTGTTCCAAGAGTTCTGAGTATAACCTGAACCTGTGCTACGCGAAAATGACTGGTTCTGGCCCAAGATGTCGTTCACACCAAACATAATCTCACCTAACTGATTCTTGAAGAGCTTGTGGCCGATAAAGGCGTTGCAGAGCGTGTAAGAGTCATTGTAGTCGTTGGTGTAACCAATATACTGGGTGTAGTTAGCACTTGCTGTGAAGGTGAAGCCGCCCAAGAATACAGCCTTGAATGAAGCCTCGGCATTGTGGTTGAAGTACTCGTTCTTGCCTTGTGCGCCGAGTGAGTTCTTGGCCTGGTTGAAGCCTCCGCCCCAAGAGAGAGTGAAGTCCACATTCTCGGAAATGTTGCTACCCAATACGATGTTGGCATTGTAACCGAGATTGCTTGCCATATTCTTCTCTCCGTTTACAAGCGTAGGGCGATCCTCGTAGCTTACGCCTCCCATAAGGTTAAGGTTACACTTCATAAAGTTGAGTGGCAAACCAAAGTTCACGTGGGTGCGAATATGCATATAACCATCCACATTCTCTGTTGTAGTGTACTGGATTGGGGTAGAGCCCACCTCGTCTGTCACCCACTGAGGAATGTTGCCACCAGTGTAGATACTCTGAGCGAGGTAATCCTGTGTAGTGTTGAATGAGAACATCCACATAAATGTACGAGCCTTCTCCAAGTTGGTGTAGTTGTAGTGCATATTCAAACGGTGAGAGTATGCAGGGTTGAGCTTCTCGTTACCGCTCGACACATACTGGGTGTTAGAGATATCCAAAATGTTCTGCAACTGCTGAATGCGTGGGTTGTCAGTACCTGACATCAAGAATACTCGCATTGAGTTCTGCTTGTTGAACTGGAAGTTACCCATCGCAAAGTATGTAAAGTCGTTGTAAGAACGCTTCACGGGTTGAGACTCCTTTTGCACTACCTGACCATCGAGAGTCGAATACTGATAAGCTAGGTTCACAACCACGTTATTCTTCTCCTTAGCCCAGCTGAAACCAGGACCTACACGATGTGTTGTGTAGTCGCTCGAATAGATGTTCGAGAGCGCTTGGTCGAGTTCACCAACGGTGTAAGATGCATCAGAGCCATAGTTGTAGGTGCGCTTGTTGCTCTCCTGACCTGTGAAGTTGAAGTCATAACGCATTGTAACCTGCGCATACTTCGACACTGGCTCAGCGTAGTTGATAGATGCGCCGATACCCAAGTTGTCGGATGTGGAGTTGCTTGCAAGGTAGCGCAATAACTCTGTGCCATCAGTTGCCTGGTTTGAGTAGCTGCGTGATGCGTTGTCATTATCGCGATAGTTGATGCGTCCATCAATAGTGATGAAACGGCCTGTCTTGCCCAACAACAAACGGTACTGCAAGAACTCCGAGAGGTTGTAACCTCCGTTGTCACCCTTGCTACCATTCTTGATAAGGTTGTTGATTGCATCGCCCACCTGAGTACCATCAGTTGTGCTGAATGGGTCGTAAGATTGGAGGCTGAAATTAGTGCGCGACATAAACGACTGGGTCTGAGAAATACGCCAATCTACGCGAGCACCGAAGCGGTGGTTGTAGTTATGGTTGTAGCTATAACCCTCCTGCTCCAAAGTACCGAGGTCGGCCATAGGAGCCTCATACCAAGTGATAGACTTTGAGAGGTTGCGAGTCTTTGAGTCGTTGTAGAAATAGTTGGCCTGCAACTTAACCTTATCCTTTTCGCCCCACGAGTTTGAGTAGTTAAGACCAATGGCGCTAACCTTGGCAACACCACTCTGAGGACGTACCATATACTGGCCTACGCCACCGCGACCCATACCGCCGCCCTGGCCGCCAGTAGAGCCTGTTGCGCCCACGATATCCTCGAACGAGAAGTTCTGCTTGTTGAGGTTGTTGAATAGACCGAGTATAGTCAAACGGCTCGCACCGTTGAAGTGGCTCACGCTACCGCCTGCCAAATACTTGTGGTGGTCGGTGATGTCGTCGGTCTCGGGCTGGTAACCGTAGCCTGCAAACAACTTACCGAAAACACCCTGGCGCATACCTGGCTGAGTGACGATGTTCAAGGCCTTGAAGCTGTCGCCATCATCCATACCCGAAAACTCGGCATTGTCGCTGAGCTTGTTATACACCTCAATGTTGCGTACGGCCTGAGCTGGAAGAGAGTTGAGCGCCGTAGAGACGTCATCGCCGAAGAACTCCTTGCCATCGACGTAGATCTTCTTGACTGTTTCACCCTGAGCCTCCACCGAGCCATTCTTGATGGTGATACCTGGCAACTTCTTCAACAGACCCTCGACATCGGCGTCGCTGGCTACCTTGAAGGCATCAGCGTTATAGCTCACGGTGTCGCCCTTCTGTGATGCGCGGATAGCCTGCACCTCCTTGACAACCATATCGATTTTGGTGGTAGATTCGTGTAACTCGATCTTACCCAAATCCTTGTTTCCTGAGTTGATTTTAACCTCCATCTGCAAGTCGTCATAGCCAAGGAATGTGATAGCGAGGATGTAATCGCCGTACTTCTGTGCGGGAATCACAACCTTGCCGCCTTCGCCTGTCGTGTAGTGCTTAGAGTTTTCCTGATCGGCCTTAGGAGCGATGCTCACCACAGCACCAATCACTGCCTGCTTGCTCTGTGCATCGATGACTGACATCGTGAGTTTGCCACTCTGAGCATAGGATGCAATGGCAAGGCAAGCAAAAAGAATTGTCGTTAATAACTTTCTCATATTTGTCTTGTTTATTATGTTTCTGCGCTTATAAAAAAACGACCGCTTTCGATATATTATTTTGCGGCGGGCACAAAGATATAATATATCTTTGATATTAATACTTATTTTGGGGTAAAAAGACAAAATCGGGGTGTCAACTGACGCTGACACCCCTCCGAAAAACAACCTAATTTCCATTACTGCCCTTAATGGATGGCTTTGGAAAGTTGAGTATGGTTAGCTCCCCAACCTCCATTTTTAGAACTCGCCACCGCCGAAGCCGCCAGGGCCACCAGGGCCACCGAATCCACCCTGACCGCCAGGACCGCCGAAACCGCCCTGACCATTCTGCTGACGCTCCTGCATCATCTGACGCATACGCTGCTCCTGAGCCTTCTTCTGCATCTGCCACTTCTTGTATTGCTTCTCTGTGAGAATCTTCTTAATAGCCTCGTTCTCAGCAGTCTCCTGAGCCTTACGCTGCTCCTGCATCTTCTTCATCCACTCAGCGCGATCCTCCTCGCTCATATTGCGAAAATCTGGACGCGCGCCATTCTGCTGACCCTCCTGCATAGCCTTCATACGCTCTGCGCGCTCAGCCTCCTGCTTTTTGAGGTTACCGAGGTAGTACTCATACATCTTTGTCTGCTGATCCTCGTTGAGCTCCAAGCTCTTGGTCATACGCTCTGTCTGCATCTTTGCGCGCTGCTCAACAGTCATTCGCTGACGCTGTGGACGCTGCTGCTGGTTACCACCCTCCTGAGCAGATACGACAGTTGCAACCATCGCCATTACTGCTACCAAAAATAATTTTACGATTTTCATTTGTTTTGTTCTATTAAAAATTCTTTTATCAAATTCGTTGTCCGTTGTGGCAAAGTTAATATATATTAGAGTAATGACGTTCCACATTCTCGGTCAGATGTCAGAATCAAAGGGTGAATCGCCTAATTTGAGGGTTGAATCGCCATTAGCCACTGCTTGAATTCGGGTACACGCGCCTTAGAGATGATGATTTTCTCGGGCACCTCCTGGTTGAGGTTTAATGCCAGGCGGCTACCAAACCATACGGCAATGTCCTTGACCGATTTGCGCGAAACGATATATTGGCGGTTGGCGCGGAAAAACTCATCGGTAGGGAGCAATGCTTGCAGAGCCTCCAATGTGCGGTCGATGATGTAACGCTCGCCAGAGTAGGTGAAGGCAGAAACCTTTTCGTTGGAGGTGTAGAAGAAGGCCACATCATCAATCGACAGCGGGATAATCTTATCCTTGTAGTGTACCAAAAATACGCGCTGGTTCTCGCGCTTATTTCCATCGAGCATACTCTCCACGCGATTGTTGTACTCTTCCTTTTCGCGGCCACTCAGGTGGGTGAGTTTGTCGATGGCACGACGTAACTCCTCCTCCTTGATGGGTTTGAGTATGTAGTCGATACTATTGACCTTGAAGGCACGCAACGCATACTCATCGTACGCCGTTGTGAAGATAATGGGCGAGGAAATATCTACCTGGTCGAATATGTGGAACGACTCGCCGTCGGCCAGATGAATATCCATAAACACCAAGTCGGGGCGTGTTTGGTTGTTGTCGGCAAAAAACTCGACACTCTCCTCGATGCTCTCCAATACCGTGATTACGTTATAGGATGGGGCCACCTTGCGCAATATTGCTTGCAGGTTTACGGCAGCAGCCGTTTCGTCTTCTATGATTAGTACGTTCATCTGTTTTAGAGTTTAGAGTTAATTTTCAGGTCGCTGCAATGGCAGACGCACGGTGAAGTCTGTCTCGGTGTCGATGATTTCGATATCGGAACCTGTAATTAGCTGCCAGCGACTGCGTAAATTCTTCAAGCCGATGCCGGTTGATGGCTCGGGTTCGAGCTTTGGCGCCTTGCGGTTGCTCACCACCAGGGTCGCCCCCTCGGTAAAGATTGATATGTGGAATGGCTGCTTGCGAGTGATGGTGTTGTGTTTCACTGCGTTACCAATAAGAGGTTGCAGTGATAATGCTGGCAGAGTCCAATCGTTATAACGCTGGTCGATGTTGATGTCGAAGAAGAGTTTATCGGCATAACGCACCTTGAACAATTCGCCATACGCCTTGGCAAACTCCATCTCATCTTGAAGTGATGTTTTGGTGTTTTGGCCATTTTGAAGGATATAGCGGAATGTGTAGGAGAGTTGGTCGATATACTCCAACGCCTTGGTCTGGTCGTTATTGCGCACAAGCATCGAGAGTGAGTTGAGCGAATTGAAAAAGAAGTGGGGGTTAATCTGACCCACCAACATATTGTATCGGCTTTGGATGTTCTCAGTGCGTAGGTGTTCGTTTTCGAGCAGCACCATCTGTTGCTGGTAGAGCAGGGTGTAGATGCGACCATAGAGGATGGCTACAACCAATGCAACGGTGCATTTTAGTATCACCATCCAATTTATCATTTCGAGGTTTTGCTGCTGGAAAATCATAATCGTCTTACCTGTTGGCCAACTCACCGTCGGAGCAACGAAATAGCACGCCACAGAGATGGCCAACACGATGGCGCAACGATAGAGATACTTGCCTCGGGTTTCGATGCGGAATGTCATCACGGTGAGCATTATCCACGAGAGCAGGAAGTAGTAGATCATCTGTATCATCGTATCCTGGTCGCGCTTGGGGCGGTCATAGATGATGGGGGCTGAAATCTCGTTGCCATTCTGCATACGCACCTCGTCGAGATTTGGATTGGCCAAGCCTCGGGGTGGAAGGAATGTGCAGAGAATAGTGTCGCCATCTTGCAGATTATACCATCTCACCTTGCGATTCGACACAAAGATGCTGTCGAGGTGTGGAAAATCAGGTAGAGAGACCTCCTCGCTTGGTGTTACAATCAGATAACCGTAGCCGTCGTGGGAGAGTCGAAGGACGCCTTCGGCCTCGGGTTTGGGCATTTGCAACTGCTCGGCACGCTGACGCTGGTCGGTGGTCTCACGCTCTGCGACAATGATCGAAAGCAGGTATGAGAAGTTCACCGTCAAAGATATGACAATGGCTATCAGGATGTTGATAGCGAGGTTTGAACGTTTTTGTTTAAAAATATTCATATCGGTGAAGTTTATGTCATCGTTGTTGGGCAGTTGTTGTGGTTGTAGTTTTGGGGTGGGTTACTCCTCCTCCTTGTACCACGACGCGTAGAGTTGGTAGTCGCGCGCCGTGCGCTTCACGATATGTTCACGCTGCTCGGGAGTAATCTCCTTGACTTTCTTGGCTGGCACGCCAGCATAGACAGAGTTTGGCTCCAACTGCGCACCCGACAACACCAATGCGTTGGCCGCAATAATACAGCCCTCGGGCACTACGGCATTGTCCAATACGGTTGCACCCATACCGATGAGCACGCTGTCGCCGATGATTGCGCCGTGAATGGTGGCGTTGTGACCCACCGATACGTCGTTGCCGATGTGGGTCTGCGATGGCTTTGGTGACTTGTCGTAGAGGGTGTGGATGACCGCGCCGTCCTGGATGTTGGTGCGGTCGCCGATGGTGATTTTATTCACATCGCCACGCAACACTGCGCCATACCAAATTGAGCAATCTTTACCGATTGTCACATCTCCGATAATTGTAGCAGTCTCTGCCAAAAATGTATTCTCTCCAATCGAGGGTGTGCAGCCCCTCACTTTTCTAATTAGTGCCATAAGTTTTAATTCAAAATTTAGAATTCAAAATTCAAAATTACTTCGTTATTTTCGTAAACTAAAGTTTTTCTTTTTCAAATGTTATTTCTTTGGTCGCATCGTCGCGCTTTACAACAACATCCCATTTATCGGCGGATGCGTTCATTCGTTTCAGGCGTTTGTGATTTACCTTTTCAGCCGAAAGTCCATTGATAGAGATAATTACATCTCCTCTCTTAACTCCCGCCTTGTGGGCGTTGCCGTCCTCAATCAAACCATTCACCACCCAGCAATCTGCCTGTGGCGTCAAGGTCATTCCAGAATCATACTCCGCTGAAACTCCGAAGATTTCACTCTTACGAAGCCAAATCTCACCCTTTGCAAAGTCGAAGATAACATCAAATTGCTCCAGCAGGGCATTACCGATAAGTCCATCGTAGCGGTTGTCAGCCATCGAGCCCTGCGTATTACCAGAGTATGAGGCGCAGAGATTCTTTATCTCATATCCAGCAACCGATATACTTTTGGCGCGGAAGATATAGTCTGTGCGCGAGCCTCCCACTCCGCCCGTGTCGAAAACTTTTTTGCGGACATCCTTAAGGGCGCTCTTCAAATTTATCTTTCTTCCCAAACCGCTATTGAACGCCAAAGCATCGCCTGCGCCCAAATCGACAAGGAATTTTCCATCCAGAGTGCTGCCATCGGCGAAAGTGACTTTCATCGGCATCAGCATCCTCGATTGTCTGCTATCCATCCACTCGCACTTTACGCACACATAACCCTCGGTGGGTTGCTCGCCCTCAGCCATAATGCGCATATATTGGTCGGTGTAGTTTACTTCGACCCTCTTGCCGCGCATAAACTCCATACCAAACATTCCATCCACCTCGTTGCCGATAATCATTCGCAAGTCCATCACAACTGCGCCCTGCTCGGTGATGCTTTCGCTGCCGATGCTATATCTCCAATCGCGCGTGTCGCGGTAGACCGCCTGAAAACTATTGCCCGCGCCCTGAATGATTGTGCGAAGCAGGTTGTTTGCTGGGTCGAAATATTTATTGTAAAACTCCAAATCGAGCAGAATGTTGGTATTACCCGTGTCAAACACCATCGTGGCGGGGAGCGTGTCGTGGAGCATTACATCAAAATAGAGATGTCGTGCATAGTCAAATGCCACCGCGCCTTCGGGCAACGGCTTTGGCTGCTCAATCTGCATCTCATCCTCTGCCGTAACCTCTCCCGATTTAGTCTTGCCGCAAGCACCACCCAAAATGGCGAGTAGTGCCAACGCCCAAACGATATTTGATTTTAGTTTCATCGTTTACTCCTCTCTCTTTGCATTGCGCCAAAGGGTATCTAACTCCTCGGCGGTCATCTCCGAGAAGAGGCGGTCGCCAGCCTCTGCCTCCATATGCTGGAAGCGCGAGATAAACTTCTTGTTGGTCTTTTCGAGTGCCAATTCAGGATCGATGCCGTACAGACGGCACATATTAATCAGCGCAAAGAATAGGTCGCCAATCTCGTCTGTGGTGCGTTCGTGGTTGCCCGCAGCCATCTCCACCTCAATCTCAGCAATCTCCTCCTTGACCTTTGCCCATACATCTTCCTTCTGTTCCCAGTCGAATCCCGATGATGCAGCCTTCTCGCCCACGCGGAACGCCTTTACCATCGCTGGCAATGAACGAGGTACACCGCCAAGAATACCGCCCTGACGCTTCTTCTTGCGCAGTTTCAGTTCCTCCCAGTTTTTCATCACCTCCGTAGGAGTGTCGGCGTGAATGTCGCTATAAACGTGGGGATGGCGGTAGATAAGTTTGTCGCACTCGGCGTCGGCTACGTCGGCAAAGTCGAACTTGCCCTCCTCCTCGCCAAGTTTCGAGTAGAAGATAACGTGCAGGAGCAGGTCGCCCAACTCCTCCTTGATACCCTCCATATTGCCCTCGGCGATGGCATCTACCAACTCATAGGTCTCCTCTATTGTGTTGTTGCGCAGCGATTCGAATGTCTGCTCGCGGTCCCAGGGGCACTTCTCGCGCAAGGTATCCATCACCTCCAAAAGGCGTGCTGCGGCTTTAAGTTTGTTTTCCATACTATGTTAGATTCTATAATTATATTTTACAAAGTTATGATTTTCCACGCTAAAATAGTATATTTGTAGGTAATATTTTTGCGACTATGAGAAGATTTTTGGTAATAGCTGTGCTATGTATGGCAATTTTTCAGCTTTCGGCTGTGGCTCAAAATGTAGTGCCTACGCCCAAGAGATTTGAAAAAGGGAACGGAGCGTTTTCTATATTAACAACAACTAAGATTACACACTATCCTGGACTCCGTTCCCAAGCTGAACGTCTGGCGGAGTATATTCCGTTAGATGTTCGCGAGTATAACGTAGGGGAGAGTGGTAATATTGTGTTGCGTGATAATAAAAATTTATCATTTGAGGAGTATCGTTTGCAGGTTGGCGCGCAAGGCGTTGTCATTGAGGGAGGCTCGGCAGCAGGTGTGCATAATGGAGTGGAGACTTTTCTGCAACTTTTGCCATCGATGGTCTATTCCGGGGATTTGTCTTTCCCTGTGGCAGTAGGGTATTGTAGTGTGGAGGATGAGCCCAAGTTTGCATATCGTGGATTTATGCTCGATGTGTGTAGAACGTGGATGTCGGTGGACGAGGTGAAGTTATTCATTGAGCGTCTGGCACACCATAAAATCAATAAATTGCATATCCACCTCTCGGATGACGAGGGTTGGCGTATCGAGATTAAGTCGCATCCCGATCTTACGGAGGTGGGTGGCTATCGTGGTGTGGGTTCGCCCGTGGCGGCACGCTATGGTAAGTGGAACGAGCGCTATGGAGGATTCTTCACCCAGGAGCAGATGTGTGAGTTGGTGGCCTATGCTGCGGTGCGCAACATAGAGATTATCCCCGAGATTGATTTGCCAGGACACAGCCATAATTTGGCGCGTGTTAGGCCAGAAATTTTGTGCAACTATACCCCTGGGTTGAAATCTTCGGATGGATATGATACGCGCAATGTAATGTGTGTGGCCAAGCAGAGTAATTATGATTTGCTTGATGATGTAGTTCGTGAGTTGGCCCAAGTGTTTGATTCGGAGTGGATTCATATCGGTGGCGATGAGGTGAATACGGCGCAGTGGGAGCGTTGTCCCGATTGTCAGGCGCTGATGGCCGAAGAGGGCATTGCGGTGGATAAGTTGCAGGCGTTGTTTATGAACCGAGTGGCGAAGATTGTCGAAAAATATGGCAAGAGTCCTTGTGTCTGGAACGAGGCGATAAGTGATGGCGAACTCTCTAAAAAAGCTATGGTTTATGGCTGGGAGAGTGTGATGGAGTGTCGTAAGGCGACTGCGGCGGGCTACAAAACGGTGGTGATGCCGGGTGCTTACTTTTACTTCGATATGCGACAGACTCAGCGCGAGCCAGGTCACGATTGGGCTGCGATATTTGATGCCAAGAGGCCTCTTTCGTTTGATTTTCAGGCACAAGGTTTTACGGCCGAGGAGATGAAGAATGTCGTGGGAGTGCAGGCCTCGTTTTTTAGCGAGTTGTATATCTCGCACCGCGAAGATGAGAATGATTATATTTACTATCAGACCTATCCTCGCATCTGTGCGCTGAGCGAGGTGGCGTGGAGTGGCAGGGCGCAGGCGTGGAACTCGTTTTATGCTACATTGGTCGAGAGTCATTATAGTCGTATGGTGGCAATGGGGGTGGATTTCAGGTTGTTCCCACCGACGGTGAGTTATGAGGACGGGGTGTTGAGTGCCAGGACGAGCGATAGTTCGCAGATCTTTTATAAAATAGTGGGCGAGCCAGGTGAGCATCGTTACGATGGAGCAATCACGACAGACAAGCCTCAGTTCTACTCTTTCTTTACCCGAATGGCGGGGGCAAAGAGTGCCGAGGCCGCAGTGAAGGCTCATTGGCGAATGTTGCAACCAGCGGTGAAAATAACTTCGTCGATGGAGCCCAACGAGCGTTTCCCATTCTCAAACGCCGAAGGTTATGGTCGCATAGCTCGTACAGCAAGAGTGTGTCGCGAGGGCGATTGGCTGCTGTATGAGTTCGAGAAACCTATTGCGTGTCGCAGGATGGAGATTTCGACGGGTAATTTGCAGTTGCCACGCTATATTTTCAACGCAGGTTATATGGAGTTTAGCGAGGATGGTAAAACATTCAAGCGAGTGTGTAATTTGAAAAATGGCGGTGGCGTGATTGATAACCCTGAACGCCCAATCAAGGCAGTGCGTATAGTATGCACTGAGAGTGGCAACGGTGCCGATTTCGTTACTGTGCAGGCTCCAAAAGTATATCCAAAATTGTAGTCAGTAATTTTTGATAGATAAGGCGATGAAAAGGTTGTTTTTTGTGGTGTTAACCTTCTGTTTGACTGCTTGTACGAGCGGTAATATTAACGATGATGTTGTGGTAAAGCTACGCAGTCGAAAGTTCGATTTTTCAACTACGCAAACACCTATGGATATTGGTGTTGGTACAATGTTTTCTTGCTTGGAAGATTCGACCAAAGGTTTTACCATATCGCTACATCTCGATTTGCCAAGATTGGATAAATCCTTTGCACATCAGACTCTGTTTCAAGTGAGTGATGTTGTCAAGTTGACATATTCTCTTCGCAGTCCAGAAGAATGGACTCATCAGAACTACGCAGCTTATTGTAAGGAGGGGGATGAATGGGTGTCTGTGATTGAGGCTGAATTGATGTTGCAGTCGGAGGATGGCAAGCAAAATAATAAATTGAAGGTTGGTGTTCCTTTGGCATTGTTGGAGAGTGTTGATCGAGAGTGTGAAGTGGTTTTGCACTTTACTGGCGTGGAGTTTAGTATCTATGTCAATGGTAGATTGTATGACAGCGATTTTGCGATAGGTTATCATTCTTTGAGTGGGTGGCACAAAGAGAACAGTGTAGCGCAGGTTGGTTATACTATGTTTTATGCGCCAGCTTTGCATCCAACTCTGGTGGAGGAGCATAGGACTGATAACAATATCCAATATTGGACACCTCCGTTCCACAATGCGTGGGTGGGCGATGTGGCGACAATCTATCACAATGGTCGCTATCATATCTTCTATCTCTTTGATAGGCGTGGTCACGCCAGCAAATTAGGTCGTGGCGGTCACTACTTTGAGCATCTATCGACTGCGGATTTCAAGACGTGGGTTGAACATAAGTCTGCTGTGCCGATTGACCATCAGTGGGAGACGCTGGGTACGGGTACACCATTTGTTTATGAGGGAAAGTTGTGTCTGGCTTACGGTCTCCACACCACGCGCATCTATCCTCGCGAAAAGACTACGCTGCCGATGATGTGGGACTATTTCAACGAGCATAAACAGACTCAGGCTGTTGATTACACCACAATCCCAGACTTCGTTCCAGCGGGGTCTACTTATTCCGTAAGTGCAGATGGCGTGTCGGATTTCAGTAAGAGTCATCTGCTTATCCATCCTTGCGAGAATCCAAGTATTTTTACAGATCAAGAGGGTAATCTTCGAATGCTGGCCAATTACGGAGCGCGCGGAGAGTGGAGCGCAAAATCTCTTGCAGACGGTTGGGTGTGCGAGAATGAGAGTTTCCCTCCGGGTGGTGACTGCACATTCTTCTTCGAGTGGGGTGAATATGATTATATTATAGGAGGTTTCCGTCAGCTTTATGGTCGTCGCCACGGTGAGGGCGATGATGGCTGGTGGGATATGGTAGCCGAGGGACGCGATATGTATAATGGCCTATCGGTGCCTGCTGTGAGTGAGATTGCTGATGGTCGTAGGCTTTTGGCCGGATGGGTGAAAACTCAGAATTGGGGTGGTGTGCTGGCTATTCACGAGATGGTGCAGTTCCCCGATGGTGCGTTGGGTAGCAAATGGATGGAGGAGATTGTGCCTGCTACTGATGCGGCTGTGCGCTATTCTGTGGATGATGATATTCGTGCAGAATCACCATCGTTTATGCTTTCCTTTGATGTCGAACCACAAAAGGCATATCAGGGTCGTGTAGGTGTGACGTTGCGCGGCGATAATGAAGCGAAAGCGTGCGAGTGGCAGTTGATGTTTGACCGTTGTCGTGCGCAGTTTGCTTCAGCTATGCCTGATGGTTTTGCGCCTAACGAGCGCACTTTGCGTGAGGGTGGAGATGCCGCAGGAGCATTTAATTATGCCATCTCGGGAGGTATGCCTCAAAAGGGTAAGGTCCAGGTGAGAATGATGGTATATAATGATAGCAAGTTGCAAGGCTCGATTGTGGATGTCGAAATCGCAGGGCAACGTACTATGATTAGTTATCGTCCAGGTTTGAAGGTTGAGGATATTGATTTTAGATTGGATGGCGTAACGGTGAAGAATATTCGCAAGGCAAACGTTAAATAAGAAGTTGTCTAATAAGGTGATTTTTACGTTATGCTTGCCCTTAAAACGTTTAATTATGTCAAGAAAACTCAGCTTTTTTTGCTCCGTAAACCTTAAAATCACTCTTGTTGAACAATTTCTAAATGAAAAAGGCTGCAAATTTGCAGCCTTTTTCATTATCTTTTTAGGTATGGTTTCTTGCCCTTCCATAATACCTCGATGTTTGAGAGGAACCAGTTGCGACCGTGGGTGTTATTGCCTTGATAGAACAGGTAGGTGCGACCATCCTCGTCGGTGAAGATGTGGGGATGGCCCGATTCTGATTCATTCCACTCGCCTGGCTTGCCGTTTTTGAGGAATGGCTCCTGGCTGATGCGTTCCCACTTGATGCCATCCTTGCTGGTGGCAATGCCAATCTGCTGGGGCTCATTGTTGTAGGCGCCAGCATAGAACATAAACAAACGGTTGCCCTTGCGGCAGATTGATGCGCCCTCAATGCAACTCTTCTCCCAATCAAGTTCGGGTCGAAGAATTGACTCATCGCACGCCTGGGTCCAATCCTGGCGCGAGAAATCGGTGTCGGCGGGAGCTGTGGCTACGCCCTGCATCTGAATCTTGAAATCTTTGTCGCGGGTGGCGAAATAGAGGAAATATTGGTTTTTGAAGAAAAAGACTTCGGCGTCGATGGCGCGTCCGCAGTTCCAGTCGCCCGTAGGGCCGAAAATCGGGTTGGTGGGGTTGCGGTGGAAATTGATACCATCCTCGGATGAGGCGTGGCAGATAGCATCTTTGGGGCCGTTGCCATAGGTTTGGTAGAAGAGATGCACCTTACCATCGCGTACCAATGCTCCTGGGGCGCACAAGCCCTTACGCTCGTAGTCACATCCTGGGGCAGGGGTGATTTCGCCCACCTTGTTCCAATTAATCAGGTCGTGACTCTCGGCGATGCCTATATTCCAGCCTGCGCCTGGTGTGTCCTTGTGAGGAGGGATGGAATAATACATCAGATAGCGGTCATTGAATTTTACAACGTGGGGATCTTTGCTAAACGGAATACCCGTGCGCGATGTGTCGCCATACATCATTTGAGGAGTCTGAGCGAAACCGCAAAACGGTATCCATATCGCCAAAAAGAGTAGAAAATGACTAAACAATTTCATATTAAGTAGTGTTTTTAGTGTCGGTAATTTTGGATAAAAATACATATAATTGTTTATATTTCAAAAAAATGCTATTCTTGTGTATCTACAATGTAATCTTAATATTTATGCTATGAAAAAATTACTGAGCTTAGTAGCTCTTGCTACTATTCTATTCTCTTGTTCTGAGAATGAGGGTTTGATCCCCGATTTGCAATATTGCCAATCAATATTTCAGTAGGTAATCAGACTCGCGCTAATGACACAACTTATGAGAATAATGATGAGGTTGGTGTCTATGTTGTCAACTACGATGGTTTAACAGCAGGAACTCTTGCTGAATCAGGAAATCAAGTTGATAATATGAAATTTACTTATAGTGACGGAATTTGGACTCCTGATGAAGTCGTATTTTGGAAGGACGTAATAACGGCAGCAGATTTCTATGTTTATTATCCATATATCTCATCACCTAATATCTCTGCTAGTGTATTCTCAGTTCAGCAAGACCAGAGTAACGAAGCCGATTTTTGGGCGAGCGATTTCTTGTGGGGTAAGGCGATAAAGGTTTCACCAACTCCTAATGCTGTGCCCATTCAGACCAATCATTCATTGAGCCGTATTCTTGTAGATATCAAGCCAGGTGATGGCTTTACTGAGGAAGCTTGGGCTGCGGCTACCAAGTCTGTGAAGATTTGCGATGTGAAGACTTCGGCAACGATTTCACTTTCTACAGGTGTAGCTACCGCAATAGGCGACAATGGCGAGATTGTACTTTTACAACTTCTACAAACGACTCAACGCTCAGTTACAAGGCAATGATGGTACCTCAGTGGAGAGTGCGCACAGTGGTAGGTGAAGTGAACGACAAAAAGGAGGCTGAGATCAAAGACGGCCCGTTCGGCGATTGCGGTAACATTATGAACGCTGCAACATTCGCTGCTGACCCATTGAACCCACTCCACATCTACGTATCTTCTGACCTTTATACTGGTGGTACAACTAACGGTGTTGGCGCACGAAGCGATATCCGTTTGATCGACTTCGAGTAGATACTATCTTGAATGAATAAAATATCCCCGCAGGTCATAACTTGCGGGGATATTTTTTGACTTTTTTCTGAAAATTATGATAGATTGACAGCGGCTTTTTACTCAGTATTATTGAAGGCTCGCAAGATGGGCCGAGAAAATTTGCAAAGCAGTTTTCTCAGTAATATTAACAACTTAAAATTTGGAGATTATGACAAAGATTTGTTTTCCTCACTACAAGAAGGGTGAATTTTCATCACTTGCCGATGCGTTGAAGTTTTTGGAACGTGAAACATATTCAATCTCGCGTTATGTGTTGTGTGAAATCGTGCAGTACAATACTTGTTATCGTAATCATTTGCGCCGTCACGGCGTGGAGGATCTCATCACGCGACTCATTGAGGAGGCTCCTCAGCTCAAAGATGAGAAGGTGTTGTTGCTGCATTTGCGCGAGTGGGCTGAGAACGAGAAACTCGCCGATTATGATATTCAGTGTTACAATATCAAGGATAAGGTGACAATCCTTGGGCATACGTTCAATGGCCTGAGCGATATCAAACGTCATATTGAGTTGGTTGGTTATCAGGGGTATGATGGCCTACATTGTTATTCTCCGATGATTGCGGATATGTGTGAGGATGTTCACGTGGGTCATTTCAAGGAGAATTACCCCGTTTTTGATAGCTATGATTTGTCGGATGACCGTACCTATCAGAACTATATCTTCCGTGCTGAGCCTATTACAGAGGAGGTTATGCAGAAGGCATTTCGCACCAATCACGTGTTCAACTTCTGTATGGTGCACGAGGATATTGACGAAATCTTGCTGCCAATTCTCTATTACAGCGGTGATGGCAAGTATATGTTGTTGGCTTCAAAGCGAGAATAAAAAGAATGCGGAACAGGACATAGCCATCGTTTATGGCGGGATGAGAGGAGTAACTCTATCTTCTCGCCATAATAAGAATAGATGAAACAACAAAGAATGAAGGTCTTATGAAACTATGGGATTTATATGTAAAATGGGAGGTTTGGCGAGGCAGGGCTTTGGATGTATGGTCATCTGGGGGCTATCCTTCTCACGTTTTGTCGAATTTGTGTAGTAACAGATTCTTTCTTGATGGAGTGTTGTGTTACAGTATGGAGGGCTTTCTACAATCGCTCAAATATAAAGATCCAAACCGACAGCGACAAATATGCGCGATGAAGGGGCGCAAAGCTAAAACAAAAACAACTACTACTTGGCAGACTGATCAGGTGGTTTGGTGGAGAGGAGTTGCGATTAACCGGCAAGGTGGTGAATTTCAAGCGTTGATACGTCGAGCTTATAGAGCGATGTTTGAGCAGAATGAGCGTTTTCGTGTAGCACTGATGTCAACCAGAGGGTTGAAGTTGTATCATAGTCGTGGGGAGCAAAACCCTTATAAAACAATTCTGACTGCGGCCGAGTTCTGTTCTATCCTTACTGAAATACGTGATGCATACAACATAAGCAAAAACGAACTATCAACGAAAATGAAGCGTATATATTTCGAAATGGATGGTGTGCTTGTTGATTTTGCCTCAGGTATTGCACAACAGGATGAGCAGACTCTTAAAGAGTATGAAGGGCGTTACGATGAGATCCCTGGACTGTTTGGCACTATGAGACCTATATCTGGTGCCTTAGAAGCTGTTCGTCGCTTGAATGAGCATTATGACTGCTATATACTAACAACGGCGTCGTGGAAGAATCCTTCGGTGTGGGGAGACAAGATTTCGTGGATAAAAAAATATATGGATGATGTATTCCACAAACGAGTCGTGATAACCCATTGTAAAAATTTATGTCAGGGGGATATCTTGATTGCAGGCAGAGAAGAGAATGGAACAAATGAGTTTGAGGGCGAATGGATTCACTATGGGTCGGAAAAGTTTCCTGATTGGGATGCGGTATTGGATAGCTTAATTCCTAAGGAAAATTGCCATAATGTGATAGATATCGCAAACGTCTGACTCTATGTAATAAAATAAGGAATTATAACTAAACTTAGATGAATATGAAAGACAATGAACAAAAAAACAGAGTAAGAGGATCAATGATTGGAGGTGCAATTGGTGATGCTTTGGGATATCCTGTTGAGTTTATCTACTCTTATAAAGATATACAAAAAAGATATGGAGAAAAGGGGATTACGAGGTTAGCAACCAAACAGTGGTGGACTGATGCCGATAATGCAGGTAAAGCTATTATCTCCGATGATACGCAGATGACTCTTTTTACAGCATTAGGCATTTTAAATGCCAAAGAAACAGGTATGGCTCCTGTTCATTCAATATGTTGGGCGTATGTTGAATGGCTATTTACACAAAAAAACATTCGTAGCAAACGCTGGAATAAGTGTTGGATTGGAGGTTTACCAGAATTGAATGCTCGTCGTGCGCCTGGTCATACGTGTATTTGTGCGTTGGAGAGTATTGTCCAAGGATACGAAGTAACTAATAATAGTAAAGGTTGTGGTGGTATTATGCGTATTGCCCCTATTCCATTATATGGGTTTTCGCAAAATAGAATCTCTAATGTTGCAGCATTGGATGAGTTAGCCGCAGATGCAGCAAACTTAACTCATAACCATCCACTTGGGTATATTCCTGCTTATGTAATGGCACATATCATTTATAGATTGGCAATTGATGAATCACCGACAAGAGATGCTTTTTGTAAATATGTTTACGAAGCAATGGAAATGGCAGATGGTAAGTATGCATCTAATGTAGAGGCGATGAGGATTTTACGCATTCTGATAGATAAAGCCTTAGACTTGGCTGATGATGATATGCCCGAATATGAAGCCATTAAGTTAATTGGTGAAGGATGGGTTGCAGAAGAGACGCTTGCTATTGCTATATATTGTTGTGCTAAGCATTTTGATGACTTTAAGAAGGCAATCATCGCATCGGTTAATCACGGCGGAGATAGCGATTCAACAGGATCGGTTACAGGAAATATCCTTGGTGCTGCCATAGGATATGATGCTATTCCGGATTATTTTAAAAAGGATTTGCAATTGCTTGATGTTATACTACACGTTGCTGATGATCTATGGAGAGGCTATACTACGCGATATGTATCGGAGCAGTCTCTATAATTGTGAGATTAATATAGCGCAAACAAACATATTTCTCTCTTTTTGGAAATGATTTCATAGCCTCATTGCATACTTGCAATTTTAGCGAGCCTTGAACGGGTGTTCACGTAATGTTGTAGCCAGCCCTAATCAAACGCCCCATAATTCATAATCGAATTATGGGGCGTTTGGTTTTTAGATATCTGCTTCTATTTGGCTTTTACGGGGCGAATGGTGAGGCCTGGGTAGCGGCTCACGTTGTCGCTTTCCATAAAGTCATCCTCCTCAAAAGAGAATGCATAAGACGTAGGGTGGTCGCTGGCGGTGGATGATGATGACCAATAGCAGCCGAGTTCGCTAACGTAGCGTGCCTCGGTCTCATCATAGTAACGGCAACCCGCAGCAGGAAGGAAGATGGTGTTGCCATTGCCGCTGACCTTGTAACCATAAATTCCATTCACTGAGCACCACGTCCAGGCGCAGTTGTTTAACAACTCCTGGAACTCTGCGATGGTGGGTATACGCCAATCCTCGCCTAACTCCACGGTCGCAACATCGTCCTCAGCTTCGAGCGTGGTCTTGCCATCAATGGTGCCATAGCTGCTATCGGTGCAATATTTGGTCACACTATCGTTGCTGCCATTGCACCACTTGTATGTTTCCCAACTATAATCGGCCTTCTCTTCGATTTCGCCCCAAGAATAATATTTGCCACACTCCTCCTGGGTGGTTGCGCCAATATGGCAAGGAGCCCACTCTACACTCAGGCCGAGGTCTATGGCCGAAAATGTAGCTGCTGCCTCTTGACTGACTGTGATTTCGGCCAATGGATTTTCGCCCGACATTAGACGCACCATCGCACTGCGGTTTTCTCCTGTGTCATTTTTCTCGACCTTAATCAATACCTCATTCAAGCCGGCGCTACCCGAAGATGGTGTTGCGCTGCACCACGAAGAGGTTGAGCGCACGTCATTGGATAGGATCTCGATTGTCCAATCTACATTGATTTGGAAGGTGATTTTGGTCTCAGTGGCCTCGGTGTTGAGAGTTAAATCCTCTTCAAAGTAGTTTTTATCGCCCGATGGGATTGAGAACTCGGGCACGATACCCTCCTGCGAGTCGTTACTGTCGCACGAAGGCATAGAGATTAATAGAGTAGCTACAAATAGTATATAGATGATACTAGCAAAACTCTTTTTCATAAATAATAATTCTCGCCTCGCTGTTCCCTGCGTTTGGCATTAAATAAGTTAGGTGTGGGAACCTGTTGTTTGTCATCTTTGATAGAACTCGTCGCCTTGCCCAGGTTGCAATGGCGTTTTTGTAAGAGTTTTATCTAAGAAAAGACCCGCAACAACACCTCGTATTTGAAATAAATATTTAAGAGCACAAAATTAGTAAAATGACAGAAAAAATCTAGCCCCAAAAGTAAAATTTGGCCGCACAATCAAAACTTAGCTATTTTCAAACTCCTTTGGGGATGTGTTACATACCAAAGCGGTACTTCGCGTACCAATCGCATACTTGTTTGCTCAATTTGCGCACAAGTGCGGGGTGTTGTGCTGCGAGGTTGGTGGTCTCGTTGGGGTCGGCATCGATATCGTACAGTTGCACATCGGAAGCATCGCCGTTGCAGAGCAACTTCCATTTGCCTTTGCGGATTGCCAGGTGTGGGCTCGAATGATATTTGTTGCCTGGGCGGTTGTAGTGCTGGTTGCGACCGAAATCCCACATCAGCGCTTCGCGGCGGTTAGGTTCTGCCAGGCCGAGGAACGCGCGGCTGTAATCTGCGCCATCGCCCGAGTAACCCTCCTGTACGGGGATGTCGCAAATCTTGCAAAGCGAAGGATAGAGGTCGAGTGTCGAAAGAACAGTCTTGTCGTTCACCTTCCCGGCCTTGATGACTTTGGGATAGCGAATAATGCAAGGCATATTGATACCGCCCTCATATAGACTGTTCTTCTGCCCTCGCTTGCCGCAGGTGCGTTGCTGTTGGAAACTTGGTGCAGGGCCGTTGTCGGATGTGAAGACGACGATGGTGTTGTCGCGTAATCCCATCTCGTCAATGGCCGCAAAGAGGCGTCCCATCTGTTTATCAAACTCTTCCATTACCGGCATAAAGGCCTCTTTTGACTCCCATCTGCCTCTTTTGTCAGCCATCGCCTCGGGTACCCAGGGTGTGTGCATATCGTCGGGCCATAGGTTTAGGAAGAATGGCTTGTCGTTATCGGCATTCTCCTTCATAAAGGCTATGGCCTTGTCGATGAAATAGGCTGTGCGGTTCCATCGTTTTACCTCGTCGCTATTTGCCCAAATCCAATTTGTGGAGGTCAGCATAGGGTCGGGCGAGGGACTTTCGTAGGTTGATACATACTCGTCGAAACCATACTCCTCGATTTGTGGCGCATCGGTCACATCGCGACCCCCACCCAAATGCCATTTGCCGAAGTGGCCTGTTGCATATCCTGCATCCTGGAAGGCGTGCGCCATTGTGGGGGCGTCTGATGTGAGGTAGTTGGCATTCTCCACTCGTTTATTTGCGGCGCGGGTGTCGAGAAATGTGTTCATCTGATATTTGATGGGATAGCGACCCGTGGTTATTCCAGCGCGTGCAGGCGAGCTCACCGGTGCAGCTGAGTAAAAGTTGTTGATTTGCAAACCCTCCTGAGCAAACTTGTCGAGATTGGGCGTGGGAACGGCCGAAGGGCCATAGGTGCTGACATCTCCGATGCCCATATCATCCACCAAAATCACTATCACATTGGGCTTTTCTTGTTGTGCGTATGCCATTGTTGCCGTACAAGAGAGCATACATAAAAGTTTCTTCATTGTCTGCAAAATTATTTCTTATACCCAAAGTTATGCAATAGGCGATAAATATGCAAATTGTTTCCCTTTGAAATAAAACAAAAATTGCAACTCTCAGTAAATTAACGGTATTTGACTGTTGGCTACTTGGATTTGGAAAATGAGAAATGAATATTTGGATGTGAGTATTTTTCCTTTTATATTTGTGATACAAGATTTATGCAACAAAAATAGAATAAAAATGAACTTGCTCTATCCTTTTGCACGTCCGCTATATATTATGGCCAAGCCGGTGGGAAGCCTCTGTAATTTGGCTTGTGACTACTGCTATTATTTGGAGAAAGAGAGTATGTATAGTCAACAGGAGGAACGAGCTCGTTTTTTGATGAATGATAGAACACTCGAAGAGTACATCTGTCAGTATTTGGCAGCACAGACTCAGCCCTATGTGCTCTTTGTATGGCACGGCGGAGAGCCGCTGATGCGCCCCATAAGTTTCTATCAAAAGGTGTTGCGCTTGCAGCAGAAGTATGCTCGCGGACGTTATCAAATCGAGAATTGTATTCAGACCAACGGAACGTTACTTAACGAGGAGTGGTGTGCCTTCTTTGCCAACCACCATTGGTTGGTAGGAATATCCATTGATGGCCCGCAGGAGTTTCACGACGCTTACCGAAAGAACAAGGGAGGGCAACCATCTTTTGCCAAGGTGATGCGGGGAATAGAACTATTGAACAGATATGGCGTGGAGTGGAACGCTATGGGAGTGGTGAATAATCTCAATGCCGACCATCCATTGGAAGTGTACCATTTTTACAAGGCGATGGGGTGTCGCTATATTCAGTTCACGCCAATCATTGAGCGCCTTTGCAACCATTCGGATGGTTGCCATCTGGCCACAGTAAACGATACCGATGCCAAACTTGCCGATTTCTCGGTTACGCCCGAGCAGTATGGAAATTTTGTCTGCAAGATTTTTGATGAGTGGGTGCGTAACGATGTGGGGCGTGTATTTGTTCAACTATTTGATGCAATTTTGGCTCGATGGGTGGGTGAGAATCCTGGGGTGTGTACGATGGCCGAGAGTTGTGGTCACGCGGGTGTGATAGAACATAATGGTGACCTCTATACCTGTGATCATTTTGTGGCACCTGAATATTTGTTGGGTAATATTCATAAGACTCCCATCAGTGAGTTGATGAACGGCGACAAGCAATACTTCTTTGGCAGGGATAAAAAAGATGCCTTGCCTCAGCAGTGCAAGGAGTGTAAATGGTTGTTTGCCTGCAATGGAGGATGTCCAAAGGACCGTTTTATCACGACCCAGTCGGGCGAAGTGGGGCTCAATTATATGTGCGAGGGTTACAAGCGCATCTTTGAGCACGTGGCGCCATATATGGACTTTATGAAAAAAGAACTTGAAAACCAACGTCCACCTGCCAATGTTATGGCGTGGGCGAGAACTATAACACCTTAAAACTTAGCGTATATGAAATTGAAGAGATGGATGATTCCACTTGCTGCTACATTGCCAGCAATGGCTGCGGCTCAGCAAACGGCGGAGCGACCAAATATAATGGTTATCCTGGTGGATGATATGGGATATTCCGATTTGGGATGTTTCGGAGGAGAGATTCATACGCCTAACCTCGATGCAATGGCGCAAAACGGAGTGCGTTTTACGCAGTTTTTTAATTGTGGTAGAAGTTGTCCTTCGCGAGCGTCGCTTATGACGGGACTCTATGCCCAGCAGGCTGGAATCAACGGTATGGGTGTGAGCCTGAGTCAGGATTGTGTCACAATCCCAGAGGTGTTGCGTGAGGCGGGATACCGCACTGCAATGACGGGAAAGTGGCATTTGTCGCTCACCCGAGCCATAGGCAACCGTGAGGATCAAGCTGCGTGGCTGGCGCATCAAAATAATTTTAACAATCGACCTTTTGCTCCCATCGAGACATACCCTTGCAACCGAGGATTCGAAGAGCATTGGGGTACGATATGGGGCGTGGTGGATCACTTCGACCCATTCTCGCTTATCCACAACGAGGAGGCTATCTATCAAGACTCCATCCCCGAAGATTTCTACTCTACTGACTTTATCACTGAGAAGACCATTGACCTACTTGATGATTTTGGGAAGCAGGAGGCGCCATTTTTTATGTATGTGGCTTACAATGCGCCCCATTGGCCTCTGCACGCCAAGCCAGAGGATATAGCCAAGTATGATGGCGTCTACGATGAGGGCTGGGAGAAGATGCAGCAGCAGCGATATGAGCGAATGGTGAAGCTCGGCATAGCCAACCCCAAGAAGACTCCGCTTGCGCCAAATGAGAGCAGTTCAAGCTGGGCAGAGGAGCAGAATAAGGAGATGTCGGCCAATAATATGGAGGTGCACGCCGCTATGGTGGATTGTGTGGATCAAGGTGTGGGACGTATTCTGGAAAAACTAAAAGAGATAGGCGAGTATGACAATACCATTATCATCTTCACCTCCGACAACGGTGCTTCGCCCGAGAATTACGGTATAGGCGAGTTTGATCGCAACGATATGACGCGCGATGGCGAAAAGGTTGTCCATAATGCGCAGCAACCAGGATCGAATCTTACTTATAACTACCTGGGTCGCGGTTGGGCAGCGGCTGTGAATACACCCTACCGCTACTGGAAGGCGGAGTCGTTCCACGGCGGTATAGCATCGGCGGCAATCGTTCAGTGGCCAGCGGGCTTGAAGGCGAAAAAGGGTGGTATTAATCACGAGCCTTGCCACCAAATAGATGTGATGCCTACTTGCCTTGAGTTGGCGGAGACCTCACACCCCGAGACCTACAAGGGTCGCGAGATGCTTCCTTTGGCTGATGAAGCGCGAAGCCTCATACCTCTGCTCAATGGCAAGAAGTGGAATGAGGAGCGCGTTCTGTTCTGGGAGCACGAGAATGGCAAAGCGGTGCGTAAAGGTAAGTGGAAACTGACTGCGCTACGCAATGGCGAGTGGCAGTTGTTTGATATGGAGAATGATATCTCCGAGACCCGAAATGTGGCTGACAAGCACCCCGAAAAGGTCAGCGAACTGCAAAAGATGTGGAACGACTGGGCAGAGGATGTGGGCTTGCAGCGTTCGGGCGAGAAGATTGCCGACACTCCCAAGGAGCGGGTTTGTCACTACACCTTCGATGAGACCATCGCGGATGCGACTAACCGCACCACAATGACCCAGCAAGGCGGCTCATTTACGGAGGGTAAAAAGGGAATGGCGCTCTCGTTCAACGGTAGCGGCGACTTTGCCGAGTTAAAATTAGATGGAGTCATCAACCCACAAAACACACAGTTTACCATCTGCGCGTGGGTTTATAATGAGCCTTCGCAATCTAATGCTTTGCAGGAGGAGGTCATCCTAACCCAGAAGGATAAGGAGGGAACGGGACGAATGTTGCTCTATATCTACCCCGAAGCGAAAACGACCCACTATGGCAGTTTTCTGGGCGGACGAGCTAACATCTCGTCGGTGAATGCGGTAAAGCGCGGCGAGTGGCACCATATTGCAGTCACCTACAACCCCGCTGACCGCAGCATAACATATTATGTCGATGGCAAGGTCGATGCGACAGTATATGCTCCGCCATTCGAGAAGAGTCTGGGTGACATCCGCATCGGCAGCCACAAAACCAACCGCAATTATTGGAAAGGCAAAATTGACGATCTCTATATCTTCCGAGGTATTCTCTCCCCCAAGGAGATCCAGCGAGTTAGAGCTGGTAAGCAGTTAGCTTTTAAGAGGCTCACTGAATGATAATATTTGAAAAATCCCGCCAGGCATCGCCTGGGGGGGTTCGTTATTTATGGGTGGGTAAATTACTCAGTCATTGGCTGCTGGG